>DATNPL010000006.1:0-19899 GCA_036703255.1 Coleofasciculaceae cyanobacterium | reverse complement strand
TTCGCAAATATGCCCGTTTGTGCAAACAGTTTGGGTCAGTCAAGTTTCTGTTTCACCTCTTTACCCATTGCCAAATCTTTGCTTTTCCCAAGGCTTTTATGTACGGCTACTGTTCATCTCCTATCTAGGATGGCTGTAGCTTAATCCGATAAAAAAGGCTTTGCCAAGAGACGAGCAGTGGGAATGTTGAGAATCCCCACCGAAGACTGATCACTTCGGTGGGGATAATCTGTTGTGTGATGCGACTGTAGCGTGATGTAGCGTTACATCGTGTGAAGTCAGTTTACTTGCTGGGGCAAACCGCAGCGGAGGTTTGATTGCAGAAACCGCCATCTCCAGAAGCTGCGAGAGCTTGGCCACCAAAACCCGCAAGAGCCAAAGTTGCGATCGACAAAAGGATAAAGCGCTTCATAGTTCACCTGTGAATAAGGAGTGTTTTCTCTGACTTCTCTAGAATCGGGCGGATCGCTGAATATCCCGTGAGAGCTATCTGAGAAACACTTAACAGATAACTGAGAAAATGCTGAGGATTTCTCTCTTGAGGGGCATTATGTCTGAGGAAGGGCTGTGGTAGTTTATATGCTGTGGAATCCTGATAACAGACTGGGCTACTTGAACAAGACTTTACCCATCCAAATTTTTTGAACTTAAATACAAGGACGTAAAAATTATGAATCTTACTCGGTCAATCTTGCACCTGATCCCCGCTACCCTGCTGCCGATGGCGATCGCTGCTTTCCCTGCTCAAGCTCAGGAAGGTACTGTTACTTATCTATGCGATGAAGATAAAACCTTTCAGGCTGAGTATATGCCTGAGGGCGCTCGTGTCGTTTTGGCTGACGAAACGCTGATGCTTACCCCAGTGGCTACTGGCTCTGGTGCCCGCTATTCTGACGGTGAAACAACCCTTTACACCCGAGGCGAAGAGGCATTCGTAGAGGTGGGCACTGAGCGCCTCTATGATTCCTGTGTGGCGCAAGAAGGAGTTGATGATACGCAAGCCTCGGAAACCGAAACTAACACCGAAACTAACTCTGACTCTGCCCAATCTACAGGAATCCAACAATCTACAGGAACTCAATCTACAGAAGCTCAAACTTCTGGCACAACGAGCCGTAGCACCACTTCGTCTCAAACCACTGTGATTCAGCAGCGCAGCACCACGCCGAACGAGACAAATCCTGTCACAACGACCACCACGCCTAGCCGCTCAGCGCAAACCACGACCACAACGACCCAGCAGACAGCTCCTGCTCAGCAGCAGGCTCCCGTTCGGGCACTTTGGTAACGATCGCCAGCCAAATGCTTAATTCGGCTACGAAATTTATTTTGAGAGGCGCACGCCTTCCAAAACAAATTTTGTAAACAAGATCTCAATTGAATGGTTCTCATCAAACAGGGGGCGTGAAAACGCCCCCTGTTTCGTTTTGACAAGAAATTTAGTTTTCATGCGAAATTGATAAGTGTGAAAAATTTATAGCGTTATGGGTTTATGGCAGAAACCGCGATCGCCCATTTGGTATCGCTGATATTTGGCGCTTTATCGCTCAAAGCTGAGGCTTTTCAGCAGATTCAGGTTTTGCCTCAGAGCAGTCAGGCGGCGCTGCTGGTGGCCTTCATGGCTGGATTCTCTCAGGCGATCGGGCAGGGCATTGTGCTGTTTATCAACCGGGTGAGGCCGCTACGCTTCATTTTGAGTCTGCTGATGTCAGCCCTTTTGTTTGCCTTTGGCTATGTGTTTTGGGCGCTCAGCACTTGGCTGGCGAGCATTTTGCTGTTTCGGGGCGGCTGGCAGACTTTACCCGCAGTCATTCGCACGCTTGGGCTGTCCTATGCGCCTCTGATCTTTAGTTTTTCGATCGCCTTGCCTTATTTGGGGCTACCGATTTCGACGCTGCTCTCCATCTGGAGCTTTCTGGCTTTTTTGACGGGTTTGAAGGCGGCGCTGGGGTTGGATCTATGGCAAGCATTCGGCTGTGGCGTTCTGGGTTGGGCAGTGTTTGAAGGTCTACAACGGACGATCGGACGACCGCTGGCGGGATTAGGGCGCTGGCTCACCAATACGGCCGCAGGTGTAAATTTGGTGACTAACCTGAAGGATTTAGAGCAGCTTGTTGCCCGTAGAGCCGCACAGGTGGTTAACTCTAGCAAGGATCGCCCCTAATGTTTTGGTAAGGTCTAATGCTTGAGCAAGGCAGCAGATCTGCGATTGTGAAAAACTTGCTTCAATTAAAAGTCTCACTCAGGGGCTACCCCACCGATAAAACTTGTGAGTCCCCCCACGTCCTGGAGAAATGCCCATGAGTCAACGATCGCCCAAAAAATTCATCTGGGCTGGCGCTGGATTTGTGGCGCTTTTGAGTGCCCTGATCTTTCCGGTGCTGCCTGTCTTTTTGCACAGCTTAGCGATCGCCTTGGGGGCGACCTGGCATGTTTTTGCCAATCTGATTGTCATTACACTGATTTCTATTCTGGTGGCTGGCTTTTTTGCGCCGCTAGAGGCGCTAGGTTGGTGGGCGGGCTGGTATGGCGATGAAATTGAGACGACCCAGAATCCCGGTAGCCTGGTCGAGCCGTTTCCGACTGAGCTGGATGTAACGCGGTATGTCGTTTATCTAGACGGTATTTCGCAAGCGCGGTTTGCCTATTTGCCAGAGGTCGAGAAATTTTTGGATGCGTTGGCGCTCGATATGCCCGACAACATTGTGCTGATTAAGGGCATCATGTCTTACTCGGTGCTGAACAGACCGCTGACCGAAGATCGACTGATGGCATTTTTTTGGAGACTGGCCGATCGCCTACAAATGAATCCTCGAGGCGGCCTAATGGGGGCACTACTGGCTGCCACGATTAACATTCGCAATATTCTGATTGTTAGCGTTGCAGCCGATCAACGCTATGGCCCGATCTATAACCAGGGCACGGCGCAGATCATTCACAATAGTCTGATGAACCACGGCTACCAGCCCGGTATCCCGATTACGCTGATTGGCTACAGCGGCGGCGGACAAATGGCGGTGGGGGCAGCGCCTTATCTGCGGCGATCGCTCAAAGCGCCCATTGAGCTAATCTCGCTGTCTGGGGTAATTAGCGGCAATCACAATGTTTTGCAGCTAGAGCATCTCTATCACCTGGTAGGCGGCCAAGATTTGATCGAGAAGGTCGGCGCGGTGATGTTTCCCAGACGCTGGAAACTGTTTGCCCTGTCTTACTGGAATCGAGCCAAGCGGCGGGGCAAAATCAGCCTGATCTCTCTGGGCAAGCAGGTGGGGCATAACGGCGCAGATGGGCCTTATGGCGATCGGGCGCTTTTGCCGGATGGTCGCACGTACCTTCAGCAGACTGTTCAGATCATTTCTGACATCATTCAAGACAGGTCGCCGCTGGCGCAAGCGACGCAGCAGATGCGCCTAAGCAACTACGATCGCTATCAGCAGTCTCCGTTTAATCGTCCTAGCACCTATCCCCTTCAGCAATCGGTTGATCCAGAATATTACCGACCGATCGCCCCCTGGATGGGTCGGCTAATTTTGCCTACCAGAGAGCAGCGATTGCAGGTGCGGGGCGTTTTTCTAGAGATTCATCATGCGCCGCCAGAATACCAGCATTGGGTCGGGCAGCGGGTGATTTTGCGCTGGAGCCGTGAACCTCAAGTGCGATCGTATCTGCGGGCGGTGACGAAGGATGTGCATTTTAGCGAAGATGCCAGCTATAGCCAAATGCAGGGTAACGTCCATCCTTACCGGATTGACCATTGGCATCAGGTTGGGCCACTAGAATCTCTGGCGGGTTCACGCCCTGAAGATGATGTGATTGTGCGGCTTAAAGATCCGGTTGTGGTATCCGATCGAGAAAAGGCGGGTTCTGCTGCGATGATTCTCTCGATCGCTCATGATCCCGTCCAGATTACCGGAAGATTTTATGGCTTGGTCAAGATCTTAGAGCCGCTAGAAGATAGCCAGATAACGGATGTAAAGAATCGACTAGAACTGTTTCGAGTGGTGCATTTCGATCGCGCTTCTCGCCAATTTGAGGGACTCAGAGAAACAATTTATATTCCGCAGCCTGTCTTTGATCAACACCACGGCAGTTCTCCTTCGACCACCCAAAACATTACCCGATCGCCTGCTAATGTCATGGGCTGGTATATCTATGGCGCTAAGGATGATTCGGGGATGTTTGTGGTGCAGGCGATCGCGCCGCGTCAGCTCTTGCGCCTTCAGCCCGATCAGATCATTGTGGGTAAAAATGCCGCCTGGAACTATCTGAGGCAGCAAACCTGGAAAGACAGCACGAAGGGCACCCTGCGATCGGTATTGCTGTGCCCTTCTAGCCCTGCCGAAGATTCTTCGCCGCTCACCCTCTGGGAAGCAGGCGATCGCGCCCTCCTGATCCATGTCTATGGCGGTATTGGAGGGAAGAAGAAAGAACCTGCGGCCAGTTCGCCTATTTTCTTTGGGCATTTTGCCTATGGGGTGGCGACGGTGGTGCAAGAGCCGCTGGCGGATGAGCTGATGTTTGACATTGAGTATCACCAGGTTTATACCCACAACATCGATGGCATCACGGCAGGCACGATCGCCTTGAATCGGTTCTTGGGCGATAGACAGTTTGGCTGGCTGGGCAGACGGCCTGTTTGTGATCTGCTGATTCGGATGGATGCGCTGACTGAAGACTATCGAATTCAGGATGCTCATCAGGGCAGGATGCAGGGCTGTAAGCGATCGGTACTTGATAGCCTGATTGCCCAGCTTGAAGTGATGACTGCCCGCTATCGCATTGGCGACGGCACGGGTGGCACTTATGTGGGGGCTGCCCACAACTGCTCTCAAGATTCTAATCAGGCGCTCTATGCCGCCCTCAAACAGGTGCAGAACATGGTGAAATCTAACCCTGATCTTCAGGAACGGCTGCGCCAAAATCCAGTGCAGGAGCAGCAATTTCAGCAGATTGCCAAGTTGAGTAAAACTCTGCGGCGAGAGCTAATGCCCTTTGGCACAGCTCGTGCCGATTGGCAGAATTCTAATATCCCGAGTCTGGATGAGCAAAACGCCACTTTGGGAATTAGCCCGGAAGAAGATGCGTTCCAAAATATTCGCATGGGGCTGATTAGCTGGCGAACGCTGCTGCCGCGTCTGGCGAGTGAAACGATCGCCAAACTGTTTTTGGAGCAGGGTGCATCGATTTGGGTGCTGCGTACCAATCAGGTTGGCGGTTATGACCCCGATATTGAGCCGATCGCTCCTACACAAATTGGCTGGTAAGGGTGCAACTCAAATCCAACCGATCGCTTCTCGGTTAGCATTTACATTCCCAATCATCATGCGGATGTCGTAAGGGTGCGAAAACCGAAGCGGTGAACAGCGCTGTGTCCAATCCAAATACCAAAGATTTAAGCGTCAGGATAGCGCTCCAAGGTATTTCGGGACTGTCCAGTTTCAACATTCGACTCTGAGCCAATGTGACCATGATGGGGAAAATTGGGCAGATTTGGAAAATGCTTAACGCTATCCCAACGTCTTTTGAGGACTTGCTTGGAACCATCCATCCATTGGTAACGATAATCTAGCGTCATGGGGCGATCGCCTTGAAGGGTGAACGATTCAGCAATCTCAAGGAAATCTGCATTGGTCAGCGTTAGTCGAGCGCGAAAGTAACCCCGATTTAATAGAACTCGCTCATCCACAATTTCGATCAATGACACGATGGGGCTATTGTTCAGCTTGGTTTTGACGTCAGAAATATACTGATGTAAATCCATCAGCTCTAGGATACTTTCGCTTGAGCAGCATTTCACATTTCGTAGTAGGTGTTCCACTCGAAGAAATCAATTGAGTCTCCAAGTTCACCGGATTGGAACTGCTGATAAAAAAGCTCTGATGGCATATGATATTTGGCTTCAAAGCTTTCTAGTCAATGTTCTAAATCAGAAATCTGTTACAAATTTGAGGATGGCTGAATTTTGTTTTCTAGCAGATGTCACTCTTCGGGAGACAGGGAGAGAATGATTTGAGCTAAAGATTCGACTAATTTTTGATTCATGAGATACCTCAACTTACGTGCAGTTCGAGTTACACGCTCATTCTAAATTGTAATCTTTTGCCCGATCGCCATGCAGTATTACGCCGCCCTCACCAACCGGATCGCCCCTCTGAAATATCTCTCAATCGATGCGTTGGGGGATGGAGCCTATCTCCGATTTTTCCAGTATCCTGGTTCTCGGCTGCAATGCATGACAGCAAGAATGAGGATGGAGTCTGGCTCGATCGTATACAAAACGCCGTAAGGAAACTTTTGGGTGAGGCAGCGCCGAATGTCTTCGTCAATTATCTGCCAGCGGGTGGGCGATTCTCGGATGCGATAGACTGCGTTTTCAACTGCATCGATGAATGCTTGTGCGACTTCTGTACGTTGCTGCGTGTAATATTGGACAGCTTCAGCGTATTCAGCTAGCGCTTCAGGGTGAAAGACATATTTCATTACTCAAGAAGCTGCCTCACCTGAGCTAAAGCATCATCTCCAGCAATAGTTTGGACGCTGCCATTTCTCACTTCATTCCGTCGTCGCTTTGCTGCCACTGTCCATGCTGACTGAATCGCTGGATCAGTATCGAATTCTAAGCTTTCTACCAGTTTCTCAGCGAGAAGCGCTCTAGACGCACTGGGTAGAGATAAGAGTTCTTCGGTTAGTTCTTCGATCGACTTCATGAGTACTCATAACACACTAGATGTTACCTATAGTTTAACAACACGCGCCAATGCTAAGTATGGATTCTCGGAATGGAAGAAAATTGAGCTTATCGCCAAGAGTTTAACTGTTTTAGTTTATTAACTTCATGAATTACTTAAGTACTTCTCTCGTTTAATTTATTATCATCATTATACTCTGACTGAATGCAACTCCGAATAATGGCAGAACCTTCATTGGTTATTGAGTAGCGTTTGCCATGACGGGTAAAGCAAATCTCGATACCAGGATCTCCGCTAAATTCCCGAAATGCACGCGCAACATTTGTATTTGGTATATCCATATCACCTTCCTCAGTAAGAATCTTTGCAATTTGTGCAGCAGTTAGTGAACCACATCGATTTATAGCCGCATATTCGAGCGCCCAAAGAATTCTAGGTACCCAAACGGAAGAGTTTAGTTTTAGATCGCGTGGCAAGCGTGGTAATCGTTCAGGTTGAGGTGAAACATTAAGCGATAACTGTTCAATTGTTAAACTCCCTTGAGTTGATTTTCCTTGACTAGGTTGGTTGCCTATTAGCGGATTAGCATTCCATGAATTTGAGCGCGACAACGTTTCTTGTACCCAAGGCTGTGTAGAGAACTTCTCTGATAGGAGTTGATCCTCTTGAACTCTAGCTGCTCCTAAGTAAGCTTCAAAAACTGCAACGGCATTGGCTGCAACTATGTCGCCTAGCGAAGTACCATCTTCAGTTCCTGCTTTTTCTGCCTGACGAATAAATTCATATGCAAGATCTCTATCGTACCAACGGCTAATCAGTGCCATTGCTGTGCGATAGACTTTTTGGGGAGCAAGACGTGCAATGTGTGCGTAACCAATTGAGCTAAGGCTTATGCGTGGGGAGAGCTTTCTAAGATTTTCTTGCCTAGTTGGAGTAAGTAATCCTTGAGAGCAAAGTGCATGGAGTGCCTGCTCTACGCTGTGTACTGGATAGCCCCAAGCTGCAAATTTTGCAATGACGGATTCTGTATCTTCTAAGAAACTTCTATCCGGATGCATTTCGTAAGCATAGCTGTAATAACCTAATAGGCGGAGGCGAAGCTCATGAAAGGGTGGTACATGCGGCTCCGCATCAAAAAGTTTCTTCAGATCAAGCTGGTGATCCAGTTGCTGAGCCGTTGCAATGAGCGCTTCTAGCAGGTATTCAACCGTTGGTTCCGGAGTGGATGCTAAAAATGTAGTTCCTGATATAAATTCGCGCACAATGCTTAGTGCAGAGCGTATATTATGTCCTGACAAGGCAGATATTACTTCAAGTCCATTTCGTGGAGGATTGACAAGTCCATTAGTAAGAATGTCAACTACTTTAGCAATTTCTTCTGATGCATTTCTAAGTCCCTTAGGGAGCTTATTATATTTTATTCCATGATGAATATATTTAATACGCCCTCGTAATAGCTGATCAAGAGCGGGGGCTTGAACATGAAATACAAATTCTAATGGACTGGAACTCAAAAATCCTTTTGGCTGACGACCATCACTGAACGTATCTTCACGAATACTGACAATAGTAACTGCTGGAGTCTCTTTAGCAAGACGAAGGGCAAGACTATAAACACAGCGTTGATATTGGCTAGAAGCTTGATCAAGATTATCAAGGACTAGAAGAATTGGATATTTTAAGTCATCCCGTCGTTTGAAACGTGCCCGAAGATGGCGAATATAGTGAATCAAAAATGTGATTGTATCTCGCCGATACTCTTGGATTATCTCGTATTCTTTATCTTCCCACTTTTCTGGATTCCGATTGAAATAACCTTCTGCAATATTGCGTTCTTTAGAAAGAGTGCTACGCAACATTGTCCGCAGTGTTGTTTCATTGTTTGGATCTGCTTCACTGCGCGCATTCTCTGAAATATCAGAGCGCTTTTTGAGAGTAGTGATAGCTGATTGAACCAGTCTTTCCAGTACTATCGTTGCCGTTTGTCGTTGAACTTCCTGATCATCAAAAGACTCAAGATTCCCTTGATTTTCTAAATCAACATACGCAAACATTGCAGCATTGCCCTTCATCTTATAGCCTGTGTTTTTTTCATCTGCTGCCGCGTCAGCAGGAACTTCACGCAAAGTATCAAGCGTGCGATAAAGAAAGGTGGTTTTACCAACACCCACATTTCCTACGACAAGAATTGGATGATTAATGGCTCCTGAAATATCTAGGCTTTGTAACTTTTCAGCAAATTCTTTAGTATTACCTTGATAAAGCTCTTCTTCTCCTACTACATCACTTGAAAGAGTATCGGCTAGTAATCGTTGAAGACTATGATTAAAATCTGGTCGTCCCCCTGGTTCTACGTAGCAATGTTCAAGCATTTTAGTCCGATCACTGCCATGAATCTGTGCAAAGAACTGTTGCCCAATAGCCCGTCTAATATCAAGTGAGTTAGCTGATGCAGATTTCCTCCTAAGATTAAGATTTTCCAGAGGAATAATAGAACGCGGAATTTCTTGAGTTGTCGGGCGTGCAAGTCGTTGAGGCAATTCTGACGAAACAATCTTATGAGGTGCTAAACATGCCAAAAAATCGTCAAAGTTAGCAACAAGTGCTTCAGAAGATGGAAAAATAATAACGCGTCCATCATTCCAGCTTTGTGCTTCACTACTAAGACCACGAAAGAATAACCACTGGTAGCCATTTGTAACGCAAGCGTAGGGTATGGCTCGATCGTTACAGTATCCAGCAGCTTGCTTTAATGCATCTTTGAGTGACTTCCCGCCATTCTTTAGAAGTGTTTTTAGGGCTAGAGTTCGCTCAGACTCACCTTTAGTTTCATCAAGTGCAAATGATGCACCAGACCGCTTTGCTTCAATAACAAGCGTTGGATGGATCGAACGAGGAAGTTCGTAGTCTACGTAGTCCCCTGTTCCAGTACTTACCTCTCGAGCAAAATCACCAGGTTCCCACCCAATTGCTGTAAGGATTTGATCAATAAGTTCACATCGAGTTTCAGATTCATTGGGTTCAGAGAGTCTTCGTGTACTACCAAATTTTTCAAAGGCGTTACTCACAGCCCTCTTCGCAAGACTAGGGTCAATATTTCCCATCGTAAAAGTAAGCTGGTTGTTGTGAGGGTAAGACTGAAAGATTAAGAGTTGCGATGGCAATTAACTATCGAGCACTCCCTACTTAATTTCGCAGAATCAGTCTTCAATTCCACAAAACTCTTGACAGACGGCCGCCCCTCAGTTTTAACAGCTCTCCCACCCGATCGTCACCCTCTACAATCCGATCGCCCCTTCTACAATCCCATTGTCATCGTTCAACATTCAATTGCAGAGCTAACAATGCCATAGCGACCAAACACAATGCGATCGCAACCCTTCACAATGACATTGCAGTCGCTTTGTCAGTAGAAAAATAGATTAGTTGTAATAGGTTACGATACGGAATGCGTTCAACTGCTAGACTCCGTCATGCTAAACATTCCTCAGCTACTGGCAACCGAGCTTTCCCTCACCCCCCATCAGGTCGAAAGCGCTCTGCAATTGTTCGATGAAGGCGCGACCGTTCCTTTTATCGCCCGCTATCGCAAAGAACGTACCGGAGAGATGAACGAGATTCAGTTGCGAGATTTGCTCGATCGCTTCACCTACCTGACCGAGCTAGAAGAGCGCAAGGCAGTGATTCTCAAATCGATCGCCGATCAGGGCAAGCTAACGGCAGAGCTAGAGCAAGCGATCGCGCAATCCCTGCAAAAAAACGAGCTAGAAGATCTGTATTTGCCCTACCGTCCGAAACGGCGCACAAGAGCGACGATCGCCCGTGAAAAAGGCTTGCAGCCGCTGGCGGATTGGATCAAAGCCCTGAATCAGCCAAGTGCTGCTGCCACGCCGCTAGAGCCAGAAGCCGCAAAGTATGTCTCTGAAACTCAGGGCGTGAAGACTGCCGAAGAGGCGCTGAAGGGAGCCGCCGATATTCTGGCCGAAGCCGTGGCTGACCAGGCACACTTGCGATCGCACATCCGGGAGCATCTGCTAGAGTCGGGTCTGTTTGTGTCGCAGCTCAAGCCCGATCACCCCGAAGGCTCCACCAAGTTTGAGATGTATCGGCAATATCAGGCCAAAGTGAAAGCGATCGCCCCACACAACCTGCTGGCGCTTTGTCGCGGCGAGGCAGAGGGCATTTTGGAATTTGATCTGCAATTTGATGAAGCGGCGGTCTTGGGCTATTTGGAATCGGAAGAGATCCACAGCAAGCAGCGCCCCATCCGCGACTTTTACCGCGAGATGCTAAAGGATGCCTTTAATCGGCTGATGAAAACCTCGCTGATTGGCGAAGTTCGGGCAGCCAAAAAGCTAGAAGCCGATGTGGAATCGATTACTACGTTTGAAACCAACCTGCGGGAGCTGTTGCTCTCTTCTCCGGCAGGCATGAAGCCGACCTTGGCGATCGACCCCGGATTCCGCACCGGATGCAAAGTAGCGGCTTTAGATCAGACGGGTAAGTTTCTGGAATATCAGACGGTGTTTCCGCATCAGGCGGCAGCTCAGCGGGTGCAGGCGGGACTAGCGATCAAAAAGCTGATCGAGAAATATCAGATTGAGTTAATTGCGATCGGTAATGGCACCGCCGGACGCGAAACCGATGAGTTTGTGGCCGAGGTCTTGCAGGATATGGAGCGCAAGCCGATTAAAGTCATCGTTAATGAGTCGGGCGCATCGATTTACTCGGCAAGTGACGTGGCGATCGCTGAGTTTCCCGATCAAGACATCACCGTGCGGGGAGCCATCAGCATCGGTCGGCGGCTGCAAGATCCGCTGGCAGAGCTGGTAAAGATTGACCCCAAGTCGATCGGCGTGGGGCAATACCAACATGATGTGGATCAGAAGTTGTTGAAGAAAAAGCTGGATGAAACGGTAGAAAGCTGCGTCAACTATGTAGGCGTGGATTTAAATATGGCCTCCAAAGAGCTGCTTACTTTTGTGTCGGGCATTTCAGCAGCAGTCGCCAACAACATCGTCGCCTATCGCAATCAAAACGGCGCATTTGGCAGTCGGCGGGAGCTGCTGAAGGTGCCGAAGCTGGGGCCTAAAGCCTTCGAGCAGGCAGCAGGGTTTCTCCGCATTCGCAACGGCAAAAATCCGCTCGACAATACGGCAGTCCACCCCGAAAGCTATGGTGTGGTAGAGGCGATTGCCAAAGATCTCAGCGTGCCTCTAACTCAGATTACTCAAGTCGCAGAGAAGATACAAAAAAACGATCTCAAAAAATACGTAACGGAGACGATCGGGGAACCCACCCTGCGCGATATTTTGGCAGAGCTAGAAAAACCAGGGCGTGACCCCCGCGCCGAATTCAAATACGCCACTTTTAGAGAAGGCATCAAGGAAATTGGCGATCTCAAGCCCGACATGGAGCTAGAGGGCGTGATTACCAACGTGGCAAACTTTGGCGCATTTGTAGATATCGGCGTACATCAAGATGGCTTGGTGCATGTGTCGCAGTTGGCCGATCGCTTTGTCAGCGACCCAAAGCTGATTGTCAAAGTTGGGCAGGTGGTGAAGGTGCGTGTCTTGGAAGTGGATGAAAAACTGAAGCGCATCAGCCTAACAATGCGAACAGGAGAGCGATCGGCAGGCAGCAAGGAGCGGCAACAGCCCGTGTCTACAAAGCCGCAGCCTAACGCTCAATCGGTAAAGCCTCACGCAAAACCCCAATCGGCAAAACCGCAAACCTCAAAACCTCAAGACAAGCAGCCCGAAACGCGATCGGACAGTCAGTCGCTTTCTTTAGAAGACCTGAAACGAAAGTTCGGCAAAAAACTCTAGTTGAGTCCATGCTCAATGAAAAAGGCAGAGCCAATGGCTCTGCCCATACACAAGGTCGAAACTAAATCTAAGTAGGATATATTTTATACCGTCTTGGGTCGCAATGGCTTTATTTTTTAAAGCGCCTGACGAGATACAAATTTCTCGAAGTCAGCCTGGGTTTGATGAAGCAACTGTTCCCGACTGCCAGCAGTTTTGGTCAAAGTTGGAACTAGGTTGCGCGCCTGTAACGCCATGTGAAGCTGAAGGTGAGCAACGTAGTCACTCAGGTCTTCACGATTTGAAGAATCAGGTAGGGGTTGAAGGTTGGCGATCAAAGTGTTATCCCTCTTTCCAGGACTCAGTGATGTAAAGCAACGGTATTGAACTTAACATATCTGCGTTTATCGGTATTTCATTTCGCAATGAAGTGTAACTTTTGAGAGATGCAGGCTTACAAAACTTGTTATGGCAAAATTTCCACAATGCCTTGCTGCCCGTCAATCCGCACCCGCTGTCCATCCTGCAAGCGCTGGGTCGCATGGGCAATGTTCATTACAGCCGGGATGCCGTACTCACGGGCAACGATCGCCCCATGAGAGAGCTGCCCACCCACTTCGGTAATCAGTCCGCCCGCCTGAGCCAGCAACGGTGCCCAGCCAGAATCGGCATAGGGAATTACGAGAATAATGTCACGGTTTACTTCAGGGTAGGTTTGCAGACTTTGCAAGACCACAACCCGCCCCTCTGCCTGTCCCGGACTCGCGCCAATGCCGTGGAGCTGTCGGCTCGATGCCGCAAAGACGATCGGGCGGCTGTCATCCTTTGCCCTCGGCGGGTCGTTGCCATAGACCAACTGAGGCGGGGTAAGCTGGCGATCGCGCTGAAGCTGGAGTCGTCGTGCCTCAATTTTTTGCGCCAGCTGCTGTTGCAGGTCATGTTTAGGTGCCGCAATCCAGGCTTCGATCTCGGCATACTTGAGAAAGAAGATGTCTCCGGTCTGCGTTAGCCAGCCTGCCGCTAAGCCTTGCTGCTCTAGCGCCAAGAAGCTCCAGCGTAGCTCTGCCAATAGCTTGCTGTAGAGGGCGGTGACTTGCCCCTTAAGGTCGAGCCGTTGCTGCACCTGGCGATGTTTCCAGCCGGAAGCCGCCGTGGGCGGCGCAGGCGTTACGGGATTGAGCAGCAGTTGGGTAAACAGGGCTTTTGCGGCACCCGGATCTTCTTTCCAGTTGGGTACGGCAATATCGGTCGCAACATCGCTAAGGTAGCCATAGTCTGACAAAAAGCAATCGAACGCTCTCAGAACTTCTTGCCCCTGAGCCGTTGCCGCTAGGTCAGTCCACAGCGTCTCAGAAGACTTGTCCCAGTCGGGTAGGGCAGCACGGGCTTGGGTGGCTAGAGCCTGAAGCGATCGCATTGAGGCCACTTCGGGGGTTTGGCTGTTGTCCAGTGCAGTCTCAGGCACTGAGAGCATCGCCTGACGCAGGGCAGCACTGAGAGGAGCCAGAATGCTGTAGTAGGTGACGCGGCGCAGCAGCGTCAGGATTTGCTCAATGCGCTGCAATAGATCGGCGGCAGAAAGGCGATCGGCGGCTTGATCCAATGTCTGCTCTGCCAAAGCCGCCATTCCAGGCTGGAAGACCTTCTGCCAGTCTTGGTTAAAGTCTTGCCGCAGCCGCAGCTCTCGTTGTAGGAGCCTGAGTAAACCCGGCGCGTTTCGCAGGGTCGATCGCAGGGGTGGCTTGCTAAACTTGGCTCCACGCGTCAAAAACTCTAGGCTCTCGGACGGTAGTCCCATCCGCAAAAACAGCTGTCCTAGCAGAGAGGCGTTGAAGTAAGCGGCGGCATGGTGCAGGGTCGCAGTTTCGGTAAAATCTAGCCCTGTGGCGCGATCGCCCAGTACGAGCGTGAACAAATCACCCCAGGCTCCGCAGGTCAAAGGCCGATTAATCGACCAGGTGAGCGGATGGATGTAGCCCGGAATCACCTCAGCGGCAATTTTGCGCGTCCAGATGGGCAAGAGCGTGGTAATCGGTCGGGCTTGCAGTAACCAGAGATGCTGGCCGTCGTAGCTCCATTCAATATCTTGGGGAATGCCGTGGTATTGCTTTTCAATATGGCGGGCTAAAAACGCCACCTGCTTAACCAATCGCGGCGGCAAATCGCCTGTGCCTTCCAGGTCGAAATCAACCCAGTCGGGCATGCGCCAGCTAGGGGACAGCGGGCTGGAATCTGAGATGGGCTGGGCATAGGCTTTGCTGTCAATCTCTTCCCGAATCCAGACGCGGTACATCTCTGGAGTCACCTGTCCAGAGACGACTTCCGTCGCCAGTCCGGGCAAACCTTCCACCACCACCGCATCTCCCTGACGGGCGATCGGATCGCGGCTAAAGGCCACCCCCGAGAACACGCCCTGCACCTGGATTTGCACCACGACCGCCATTGCTCCATCGGCAATGCTCTTGTCTTGACGGTAGCGGATGGCGCTCTCGTCATTGTAGGAAGCAAGGCAGCGCAGAATCGCCTGCTCTAAAGCCTCTTGACTGGTGACATAGAGAATCGAGTCATATTGTCCGGCTGCCGAGGCCGTTTCTGAATCTTCACCGATCGCTGAAGACCGCACCACCAGAGGAATTTCAGGACTGGGATGCAGCATCTCAATCAAAGGAGCCGGATCATCTCCTGGCGGAATCACCCAACCGATCGGCACCGGATAGCCCCAGCGGCGCAACTGCGACAAATTGGCGGCTTTGTTGCCCACCTTGGCGGCATCTAAGGGTTTATCTAGCGAAAGCAAGGCGCGATCGCCTCGAAAAAACTGAAACATTTTACGGGAGTCGCTGCTGGCGGTATCGGAGGATAAATCGAGGTCGTCAGGAATTCGCTGATAGATTGCAGCCATTAGCAGACTGAGTAGCATGGTGGCAAAAATGCGATCGCCCTGCCCAGGATGCAGCACAGCCACCACCATTGGCAGCAGCACTAGCACGCCAATGCGTCCCCACTGGCGTTCGCGTAGCAGCGTAAACCCTACGCCGCCCAGCAAAAACACCCAGCTTGCCGTCACCCAGTCATGCAGCACAAAACCCCAAACCACGTTGGTGGTGCCTGCGCCTTTACCCCAGGCATAGCGACCTATGACCAGCGCCATCAGCGCAATTAATTCCCAGACGGGGCTATTGGGGAAACAATAGCGGGCGAGCAAAACGGCTGCAATGCCTTTTAACGCTTCTGACAGCACAGCCAGAATGCCTGCCGTTTGGCCGCCGTGGTAAAAGGCTGCCGAAACGCTGATATTGCCTGTGCCGAGTTGGGTGAGCTGGCGCTGGGCCAAGGCTTGGGTGATCCAGGCGATTAGTGGCAAGCCCCCCAAGATCGGGCAGACAATGAGAATGAGAAACGCACCCAAGACTGGCGATAGTGTCATCTGCGATGGAGAATCAATTTCATATAACGGCACACCTGTAAGGCACACCTGAATCAAGGTCAGCGGCTTGACTCTTCACAGAAATATTAACCCGGCAACAAAAAAGCTTTCATCAAGGCAGTTTCATGATTGCCAAGTTAATAACTTAAGAATATGCTGCTGAATTACAGATCCGATGCCGCAAGCCGCCCTTCAATTGGCTCATATTCATCCTCCAGTAGCCAATTTTGAGCTTCACTGTAAGTTACACTGCTAAACACAATTTTGTAGCCTTCAGCTGGATCGTAAACATGGCAACAGCCTGCTGAATCACTCAGCATCATCAAAATGTAAGGGGGAAACAAGATTGGGTCAATCCAGATTTCGACAAAATCCCAATCACGCTTGGCTGGGTCGAGTACGGGGAATGACGTGGTATCGATTTTCTGCATCAATCTTTATCTCTCCATAAAATAACGGAGTGCTTGAGCGATCGTCGGGGCCAATTCTATAACCAATAGCCTCTGCGAAAACCAATCCGTAACGCTCGTAGCCTCGAATGACTCCTATAAATTCTCCTCTCTCCATAATGGTTTGAGCAACTCTTTCCATTGTGGCTGCATCATTGAAAACGTGAGCCGCTCTGCCTCGCTCTAGCAGTTGCGTTACCCGTGATGTATCAGGTAGATGCTTGGCCGTATACCTGAAATCGAGAACGATCTCACGATCGATGCCACTCATAGAAGGGCAAGCTCTTAGGACGGCTGATGTTTGAGGTACTCAAACACGCTTTTATCCCCAATATCATCGGGGATGGCTTGAACCGTCTTGCGGAGGGCAAAAATCACAAACAAAACTGCCCAGGCTGCCAATAGCCCTTTTTCTAGGGCGATCGGCAAAACTCCCGTCAGGTGTCCCAGCAGCAGCCCAGGAACCAGGAAGGTGAGAAACTTGGTTTCTAGGCGATTGAAACAAAAGGCTTCTTTGAAGAAAATTCCGGTTAGCGCCGCAAAGGTGAAGCCAATTCCCAAAATCGTCAGGGGTTGCTGATAGACCGTCAGGGCAAAGGGTTCTGGGTTAAAGTGCGCCACCCCGATCGCGGCGATCGCCCCAATTACCCAGAAGGCTTGTAGCGCCCGATGCAGCACCCCCATGTAAATATGAATGGTGATCAGGCTGACCGCCAGCGCTCCGGCAAAGAGCGTGTAAAGGGGCGTTAGCACCACCAGCACCGCTGAACTGGTTGGACTATTGGTCTGCCACAGCACCAGCGCCACGCCGATGGCAAAGCTTATCGCCGCCACCAGCAGTCCGGCTCGATAAATTCTGACGCCCTGGCGATCGCTCTCTGTGATCGTAAATTCTCCAAACTGTCCTTGATAGCTTTCGGTGGGCTGATCGGCTACTTGCGCGTTCATAGTCATCGCTCTCGATCGTCATTTTTGGAAGAATCAAGACTATTATCACCTTTTCATCTCGGTTCAGCAGAGCCTGATGCTCTTGTATTATGCAGCTCAAGCCTCGGCGGGGACGTAGCCAAAAGCTTATCTGTTAGTATACAGATGCAAATTAGCGTTGACTTTGTTAATGAGGTCGTTATTCAAAGTTGTTGGTCAAGCGATCGCAGAAAAGTTTAGCCTGAAGCAATCTTAGTGTATTGCGCCTTCGCTCTTTGCTTGAAACTGTCGAAATCGATAACCTCTGATTTTCTTGCAGCGTCCCAAACTTCGTTGACTATCTCTGTCAAAGTGGGGATCACAAGTAAGACGTATTGACCTATATTTTTGCTATTGCTGCCTGCCACCTTCATTGCAAAAGGCATTTTCTCTGGGAAATCCTTCCAGTCTTGCCGAATCCAAAAAACCTCATCGTCTATCACAACAAGCTGTTTATCTCTTAAGCTATCGTCAAATCCGCTTTCGTTCAGGAATTCAACTATTTTCCGGACAGCCTGGAGCGAAATTTCTTGCCGCAGATGCTTTATTGCCCGAATCTCTAGAATCTGTTCCCAAGTGTAAATAACTGTGGGTTTGCGAGACCTGCTTATCCGTTCAGGTATGACAAGTCCCTTCATTTCTAAGTATTGGAGGCGGTTTGACGTAGTTTCAGTCAATGCCAGTGTTTCGGGTCGCGTGAAACCTTCGATAAGAGGCATACGGTAAAACTAAGTATGACGTATTACTTTTAGTCAAATTTATAATACGTTTGACTGGAATCTGTTGCTAAGATGATATTTTATCTTATAAGTAGCTTTAATCTGAACGCCTGAAACAATCTGAAAGGTTGAGAGGATATTTGGTTTAATGAGCTACTCTTGAGTGCGACTTAGGATCATGGATTAAATAACACCGGAGAGAGGCAGGAAAGAGGTTAGACTGAGAAGAATCTATCCTTTTGCTGTGATGCGATGCAATGTTATCCGATTGAAGTCGAACAACAGATGCAACGGTTTTACCACTCCTTATCGGAGAAGGATCGCCGTCGGTATGCGGCGGTAGAAGCTTTGAAATTAGGCTGGGGTGGACTGAGCTACATCAGTCAACTGTTGGCGTGTGATGATGAGGCGATGCAGTTAGGGAAACGGGAGTTGGAACAACAAGAGGCGTTGAGCCAGAGTCGAGTTCGGCGCGCTGGAGGAGGGCGTAAAGCTGCATTGGCAACGATCGCTGGACTCGATGAGTCCTTTTTGAGCGTGATTGCCAAACATACGGCAGGCTCAGCGATGGATGAAACCGTCAAGTGGACGAATCTCACACGGCACGAGATTGCCAGGTTGTTGAACGCAAAAGGGATTAACGTCAGTGTGACGGTGGTAGACCAATTGCTAGAGAAACACAACTATCGCAAGCGGAAAGCCCAAAAGCGCTTGGCGACTGGAGGGCACCCGCAACGCAACGAGCAATTTGAGAACATTGAACAACTCAAAACCCAGTATCAAGGCGCGGGCAATCCAGTGTTGAGTATGGACACAAAAAAAGAGAGCTAATTGGGCAACTTTATCGTGATGGACGAGTGTATACCCAAGACGAAGCGATTGCAGTCTTTGACCATGATTGGAAATCTCTGGCAACAGGGGTTGCGATTCCTCATGGCTTGTATGACCTAAAACTCAACACGGGCTATCTACACATCGGCACCAGTCATGACACGGGTGAATTTGCCTGTGATGCCATTCGCGATTGGTGGCTGAAGCATGGGCAACATCACTATCCCACGGCAACGTCAATCCTGTTGCTCTGTGATAGGGGCGGCAGCAATAGTTCACGGCAGTACTTGTTTAAGCAGGATTTGCAACAGTTGGTCAACGACCTCAATCTTGAGATTCGCATTGCTCACTATCCCCCCTACACCTCAAAATACAATCCCATCGAACACCGTTTATTTCCTCATCTCACACGCGTGTGCCAAGGTGTCATCTTTGAAAGTGTCGAAATCGTCAAAGACCTGATGGCAAAAGCGAAGACACAAACCGGGCTAACTGTCTTTGCAACGGTTCTGGACAACGTTTATCAAACCGGGCGGAAAGTTACCGAAGAGTTCAAGCAAACAATGGAGATTGTGTTCGATGAGCACCTACCAAAATGGAACTACACTGCCAAGCCACAAGGGTGATGATGTCCGGTCTTATTTAATCTAGTAGGGGTCAATTCCCCGCCGCTCTGCGGCGAAACTTCAAGCTTGCAATGTCAGCCATTGGCTGACGAGCAAAACGGGTTCCATACCCCGCTGCTTGCGGCGGGGTCGTTGATTCCATAATCCTTAGCTTGAGATTATGTCACAGTCCGAGATGCTAGAACTAGCTCACGAAAGGCTTCATTGGCCTGAACCTAACCAGATCTGGGAACCTAGTGGATCTGGCTGCTTGACTGACAAAACTAAGAAACCGGAATGCGGCTGAGGACGATAAATTCGCGCTTGAAGGAATCCTCACGTTGTCGCATGGAGGCAATGGCAGGTTGAGGGTCAGGCAGGCTGGATAAGAACTGAAAAACTTGAA
>DATNPL010000201.1:0-3438 GCA_036703255.1 Coleofasciculaceae cyanobacterium | reverse complement strand
TTCGACAAACAACCGATTGTCTTTGGCTGTCACACCGACTGTGCCCTCACGTCCGGGTAGTAAGTCTTTGATCCGCTCCCACTGGTCATCTCGCAGCGCATAGCGTCGGGTCATCATTCCTGCTCTACTGGCTTCTTCTCTGGTCTTGCTATCTCTGGTCTTGCTATCTCTAGTCTATTACTAATTGATGACACGCCCTAGCCGTTCCCATGCTTCCGACGAATCCAACACCTCCAAGGCAACGGCTCGTCGCTCTACTTCAAACTCCGATCGCAATTCTGCCCAGGTCAGTCCATCCTGCACCTGATTGGTTGCCAAATCCAATGCCAATGGCAAATAGCCCAGCAACTTGGCAAAGGCTTTTACCTCTGCTTCCTGCTCCGATCGCCACTGTTGCCCCAACTTCTTCTGCACCAGCGCGCTCGCTTCTGCTTCCGTCATCACAGACAGGGGGGAGTAATCCGCTCCCTCAATCTGTGCCTCTCGCGTTGTCACTAATACCCGACAGCCTGCACCCCCCACCCGGAACCACTCCGCATCGGCTGCATTCCACACATCATCCACCACTAGCAACATCCGCCGCTCAGCTAGCAGACTATCCAGATGCCGGGATGCCGACTCCAACCTTTCGGCGCTAAACGCCTCCCGCGACTTGTCCAACTCTCGAATCCATTCCCCTAGCATCGTCTGTAGGTCTGGATTCTGCCCTAGCGTTACCCACAGGATGCCATCCTCAAATCGCTGCTGCACCTGCTGATCCAGCACCAATGCGGTCACCAATACCGATTTACCCAGTCCCCCTAGCCCTGAAATGGCACTCACCACTAGGGTGCGATCGCCCTCTGCCAGCAGCTTTTCTTTCACTGCCTTCACAGCCTCCGGGCGATCGACATAGTTCTCTGGCAATCGCACTCTCGGAAAGGGCACACCCAGCAGCGGCTTCGATTGCGGCTCCGCTGAAGACTGAACAATGGTCAGATGGATATCGCCAGTTGTGATATTGCCACCTGCTTGAACTCCACTAAAAACGCTCTGTTTAACAGATTCATTGATGTGCTGATGCTCACCCCCCAGAAAGTTGGTGTTATCGGCTCCCGTCTGCGTTTGAAAGTTCGTGCCACCCAAATTGATTTGACTGATCACCTCAGCACTAGACAACTTTGCTGCTAAATCGCTCCACCGTCGATCGCCCCCATGAAACTGCTGCTGCTGTTCCCTCAACTCCGGCATCTGCGCCCAAATCACCGCTGTCGGAATCGCCCCACCGCCCAAATCAAGCGATCGATCCCTGGTAAATTTGACCATGCCGCAGACTTCTCCAGTACGGAGGTTCAGCAGTGGCGCACCACTCAAACCCGGACGCACCTGAGCCAACTTGAACAGGATTAGGGGAGAATTAGCCTCGATCGCCTCTCCTTCACACAGTCCTGTCACCGATGCGCCTTGGGGAAAGCTATCTGGGTAGCCAAAGCTGTAGAGATCATTATTGGGCTGAAACGCTTCTCCCAGATGGACACAAGGCAGATCAACCCCTTCAGGCAGTGAGCATTGCAACAGCGCCAGATCAAAAGCTGGGATGCGCTTCACCACTGCCGCTGTCGCAAACTGTTCTTGCTGCCAGCAAATCTCAGCCGTAGCTCCTAGCTCCAGCACTTTTACAACATGGGCACAGGTGAGAATCCATCCGGGTGCCACAAAGAATCCAGTTCCCCATCCCTGTCCAGGGACAGCAATTTTTACCGTGCAGCATTGCAGAAGCTGATCAAGCCGTTGGGTCATTCAACCAAAAGTCGTCTCAAGCGTGGGGGCTGGCTATTACATCTGTTATACCTTCAGATACCCCCAGTCTCAGAATTCTTCAGGCCATTTCCCCAATCTGGCAAAACTAGAATGACCCTAGCAGCGAAACGCTGTCCCTTGTAGCCTCAGTTATACTGCCCTATATACCGTTTGGCTCACTTTGGGAGCACTGTCATGCCTCGACCAACCTTGGTTGCCCAACAACCCCAGATCGGACGGCTCGTTCGCCAACTGCGGCAACAGCTCAACCTCTCTCAGGAGAAGTTTGCCGCTCACCTGGGTGTCTCCTTCCAGGCCGTTAGCCGCTGGGAAAATGGACACACTACCCCCTCCCCAATGGCTCTGCAAAAGCTAGAGCAACAGATCAAAAAACTAGGCGATCGCGGCAAAGCTTTATTGGCACAGGAGAACTCACTATACTCCTAAGCACTCGATCGCTCCCAAGCTGGAATCGCATGGATCAACGAAGCGATTGCCTCTCACAACTGCCTCTTGCAGATTTAGGGAGGCAATGCTCACCCTACGGTCATGTACAGCTTCATATTGATTTGGTAGTACAGTATTGGACTAGATAACGGACTGCCTACCTACTGTTTTGAGAGCCTATCCGAAAACCCTATTTTGCCCACGGAATATCAAGGGTTTGAGGAGGTTTCCGGATAGGCTCTGACTAGAGCAGAAGCGATCGCAGCTCAGCACCAGATGAGCGATCGCCCTTGTCATGGAGATATTCCTACCATTGAAAAATTGGAAACTGCTGCTTTCAGAACTCATACTGTAGACCACAGCGATCGACGTAACCACTGCCGCAGCCCACAGCCGCTTATTACGCTATCACGTCATTGAAAAAACCCACGGAAACGGTATTTCTTCAGCAGGAAGCGATCGGATTGAAATTCCCCTATTTGAGCAATGGGTCAGAGAACGCGCCATCAAAACTTGATGCCCAACCCTCAAAACGCCTTTTGACGACCCGCCATTTCTGAGAAGCGGATTAAACATCGCTGACAAGCACCCTCAACCCATAAAGCCGGAATGGCAAACCTTGCTCCACAGTTTGGGCATTCTGAGAGCAGGCGGAGCTGATGGCGATCGCATCCTCTTGTCTCTTTAAACTGCCACTCCAGACGATGATACGGCTCCTCAACATAACAAGCCGCACATAGGCGAATAGGTTCATGCTTCATGCCAGTTCCCTGTGGTGGTAGCATTAATCGCAGGCGATCGGCATCTACTCGAACCACAGTTGCTAAAGCCTCTAACTGTTTTTGAGCAGGGAATGGATTAAGGAGAAATTTCTCCCAGCGCCCCAGAACAGCTCCCAGCCCACTCTTCTGTCCCAGCTCATTTACTGCCGCACGGTTAGCACGGCGAAAACGTCCTAAAAAGTGGCTTAAACTCTCGCCTTCATAGGGTTCAACAATAAACACCCAAGGCGGGATTTCTAAGGGATTCATCAACTATATTCCGCAGCGACCTGTTCCAGAATCTTTTGCTCAATAGACTTGTCCGAGAATTTACAGCGCATACTGTGCCTGGGTTTGGGAGTTTTTCGACTCACTGCGGTCAACGCCAGACCCTACGATAAAATCAGGGTTATAGGGAATTACTGTTAGGAATTCCCTCAAAAATACAGTT
>DATNPL010000119.1:0-2413 GCA_036703255.1 Coleofasciculaceae cyanobacterium | reverse complement strand
AAATGCCACTCATTTGCAAATCGCGCCATTTTTGCTGCCTAGACAACCAGTGCTCCCAAGGCTCTCAGCGTCGTTTTCTGCACCTCAAACTGTTGCCAAACCCTTAGAGCCAGAGCTAGCCAGCCCACGAGTAATGGTTGCTCCATCGGTGGCCCTGGCAAACAGGTAGCCCTGGCCAAACTCACAGCCCAAATCTTGCAAAATATCTCGCTGCTGGGGGGTTTCGATGCCCTCGGCGGTCACCGCCATGCCCAGGGTATGGCAAAGACCCACCATAGCTCGCACAATGGCGAGCTTTTCAGCATCAGTGCCAATGTCTTGAATAAAGGAACGATCGATTTTGACAATATCAATGGGGAACTGATGCAGATAGCTAAACGATGAATAGCCGGTGCCAAAATCGTCTAGGCAAATTTGTACGTTGAGCTGCTTGAGCTGCTTGAGCATGGTTGCCGCTTCTTTGGCATTTTTAATAAATACGCTCTCTGTAATTTCTAGCTTCAAATGGTGACCGCTGAGGCCGGTATCTTGCAGAATGCGGGCGAAGATCTCTACTAGATTTTTTTGATCAAAGTGTTTGCACGAGAGGTTGACATTGATCGACAGGATTGGGGCTGGATCGGGGCTGTTGGCTCGTCTGGCCAAGTGGTTATCGGCTAAGACCCATGCCCCGACTCCCATCTGTTGCCACGCTTGTAGCTGCTGGCAGGCTTCCTTGAGCACCCACAGATCAAGGGTGGTGATGATGCCCATCTCTTCAGCCAGGGTAACGAACTGGTCTGGATACATCAGCGCCTCATCGGGCTTTTGCCAGCGCACCAGAGCTTCTAGGCTGATGACCTCGTGGGTGGCCAAAGAAACGATGGGCTGATAGTGCACCACGAGTTCGTTGTGGGCGATCGCACAACTGAGGGCATGCTCTCGCTGCATGAGTATGCGAGCCCGACCGTGCATGACCGTATCGAAGATCTCGTAGTTACCGCGCCCCCGTTCTTTGGCCCGATACATAGCAATATCGGCATTGCGCAGGAGATCGGTGGTCTGCTCGAAGGGAATTGAATTCAGCACAATACCAATGCTGGCGGTAATCAACAGTTCGTGGTGGCTGATTAAGAACGGGGTCTTGATCTCGGTTAAAATGCGCTCTGCGGTGCGGCAGGCGATGGCTATATCGGTAATGTCTTCTAGCAGCACGACAAATTCGTCGCCGCCAAAACGAGCCACGGTATCGATGCTGCGCAGCTGGGTCTGCAATCTAGGGGCAATTTCTACCAACAACTGGTCGCCAACTAGGTGCCCCAGGGTGTCGTTGATGTTTTTGAAGCGATCGAGATCAATTAGCATGATGGCAAAGCCAAACTCAGGCGATCGCCGCGACCGATCGATCGCCTGCTGTAAGCGATTTAGAAACAGGGTGCGATTAGGCAGCTGGGTCAGGTTGTCATGCAGGGCGTTGTGCTCTAGATGAGCCTCTATGCGCCGCTGTTCGGTGCTGTCGTGCATCACCATCACAGCCCCCTCCAGGTGGCCTCGGTCGTTGTAGATGGGAGCCGCGCTGTCTTCAACCGCAATTTCACGCCCCTGCTTGGAGCGCAGCAGGGTATTTTCTGGTAAGTACACAGTGTGGTCTTTGTGTAGCGACTTCAGGAGGGGATTATCGACCAGGTTACGCGTCACTTTATTTAGAAAATGAAAGACCTCGGCAGGCGATCGCCCAATGGCGTCGGCTTGAGACCAGCCGGTTAGGGCTTCGGCGACCGGGTTCATAAACTTAATCAGGCCGTTGGGGTCACTGGCGGCGACTCCTTCGCTAATGCTGTTTAAGACGGCGATCAACCATTGGCGATGTTCGTTGGCGGTTTTTTCGAGACTATGTTTATAGACGGCAATCTCGATGTTGGCGCGCAGTTCTCTAGCCTCAAAAGGTTTAAGAATGTAGCCAAAGGGTATGGTGAGGCCAGCCTGCTGGAGGGTTTCTTCATCGGTGTAGGCGATTAAATAAATCACCGGAATATCTAGGGCTTCAGTGATAACGGCGGCGGCAGCAATGCCATCTACAGTCCCATTGAGGTGAATATCTATTAAGACCAGATCGGGGCACATCTCCAGCGCTTTTTGGATGGCTGCCTCGCCAGAGGTGATGATCTCTGGCACCTCATGACCCAGATCAATTAGCGTCGCCTTCAAGTTCATGGCGATGACAACTTCGTCTTCGACGACCAAAATGGTCTTCTTATCCATAATGTTCCTATGGGCATCTTTATGGGGGAGAGGCTGCTTGACTGACAAAACTAAGAAACCGGAATGCGGCTGAGGACGATAAATTCGCGCTTGAAGGAATCCTCACGTTGTCGCATGGAGGCAATGGCAGGTTGAGGGTCAGGCAGGCTGGATAAGAACTGAAAAACTTGAA
>DATNPL010000107.1:0-31406 GCA_036703255.1 Coleofasciculaceae cyanobacterium | reverse complement strand
TTCAAGTTTTTCAGTTCTTATCCAGCCTGCCTGACCCTCAACCTGCCATTGCCTCCATGCGACAACGTGAGGATTCCTTCAAGCGCGAATTTATCGTCCTCAGCCGCATTCCGGTTTCTTAGTTTTGTCAGTCAAGCAGCTCTGCCTCCACTAGTCTCATTCACCAATTTAATTCTGAAGTACACTTACCTGAGATCTTGCCTTGGACAACCTTACGGTAATAGCGCGATCGCTCCATTCTTTACCTAGATCTTGCGGAGTACGAAAAAGCGGCAAAAGCAGCCCACAACCCTCCTATAATTAATCCAGCTATCCAGATCATTAGCACAAAAACCATTCCTCCGACATTAACTGCTCCAGTATCTGGAAGAGACCAGGGACCCAATAGCCCTATCTCTGCACAAAAACCGCCAAACGCTAAACCCACTTGTGAGCCAAACATAGCCCCTAAAAATACTTTTATAGAGATGATAGCGCTGGCTTTAAGCGATCGCCGCCCAGCTACAGCAGCAACTCCACAGAAAAACCCAATAGCAGCCGCGACTATTCCTGAGATACCTAAAAGAGGAAAAAGATTTTCTCTTGCTATCACAAACATATAGATGATGCTAAGCCCAAAAATTCCCAGATAAATCCAGGTTGTCCGCAGTTGCAAAAATCTGTTCATCTTTAATAACTTGGATTCGTGACGCAAACAAAGCGCTGAGTTATATTACTTTATAGAGATTCAAATAGATTGGCGATCGCCACTTTGAATTAAACCCCAGTTACCTTTGAGTTGTGCAGGGTAGTGGTAAGGCTAAATGTTGTAGTCGGTTCCAAAATTCTTGAGTCAATAGACTATTTGCCCCATCTCTTATTCGATTCTTCACCTCCGTTGCCGCTTGAATGCCAGCCTCAGCATGTTGGCGATCGCACTCATCTTCAGCCAAATTTGCCGCTCTCTGGTAGTTGATGATAGCCGTATCAAAATCTGCGGCACCAGCAGCATGAACAGCAATTCGGAAGGCGCGATCCAGATCAGATTCAGGAGAAACGGGTCTTCGATCAGGGTTAATCGGTCTTGCCAAAACTGATGCGCTGACACTCAAAAAGATTACAATTCCAGAGAAACAAGCAGTTCTAATCCTCACTGTTTTAGCACCCGTTTTTGAAAAGAGCATGGCTAAAGTCTTTGACCACATCACCGACGAGCTTCAAAAATTTATTGCCGTCCAGCAGATCTTTTTTGTCGCGACTGCCCCACTTAGCGATACCGGACATATTAACCTCTCCCCCAAGGGACTAGATAGCTTTCGCATCCTGTCGCCCCACCAGGTTGCCTACCTTGATCTGACGGGCAGTGGCAACGAAACCTCAGCCCATCTGCAAGAAAATGGGCGCATCACCTTCATGTTTTGCGCCCTTCAGGGTAAACCGCTTATTCTGCGCCTCTTTGGTCAGGGACGCACTATTCTCCCCAATTCTCCCGACTGGGATACGGTCTACCCTTTATTCTCCAACCTGCCCGGAACGCGGCAAATCTTTATTGCAGAGATCGATCGCATCCAAACCTCTTGCGGGACAGGAGTGCCGTTATTTGAGTATCAGCAGCAGCGAGAAGAGATGGTGCAATGGGCTATCCGGAAAGGAGAAGCCGGGATTCAAACCTATCAGCAGCAAAAAAATCGTGTCAGCATTGATGGATTGATTACCCCGCTAGCTTCAGAAAGCTAAGCCAAAAATCAAGACATAGATTAGCAACCCTGAAATGATGCCGTAAGCACAGCCCACCAGAGACTTAAAGGGGATTTGATCCGCTACCAATATGAACAGGCTGAGGGTAATCGATAATGCCACTTCGCCTAGGGGAACAGACCGATTAAAGTAAAGTACCGTATACCTTGTGAACAGCATCAGGAAAATCATCCAGATGGCAGACAACACAAAGGGAATGATATTGAGCATACCGTGAGGCAATCTCAGAACATTCTTAGGTTTATCGGGCGATCGGTTAGAAAAAGAGATATATCCTGTCACCAGCAACGGTAATACAGTTGCTGCTAAACTTCTGACACCCGTTTCTGCATTCAGACTAAAAGCTTGAATAATCAAGTTCAGTAACAGTCCCGCAAGAATCAACTGCGCGACCATCACCATGATTCGATTTAGGGTATATCTCAGTGACTGGGCATGACCCCTTACATATTCTGTTTTATTAGCAGGTTCTATATTTTGAGGCATGGGTAGCACCGTGTTTTAATCAGGTTAGAGGTCTATGCTCATGGGCAGACCTCTAATCCTAAATTAATAGCACTTGCGTTCGATCTCTGTCGCTGTCTTAAGGCAGATTTTTTTAGCCTTTCTCAGCTTTAATAGATTTTTTGCGCGACTGCTTTTTAAAGGCGTGAATTGTTGTGCGACAGAGCCATACAACGATTCACGCGAGAGGGTTGGGCGATCGCCCAACCCTCAAAGAATCAAGCCATCTAGCGTCGCCGTACCGGATAGGTAACATACAAATCGCGCTGAAGCGTGACCTCTACCGGAGCCGCCGGATCGTAGTAAGTAAGGGTAGAGTAACCATAGGCTGCGGCTGGCGGCAGATCTGCCAAATCGCAGGGAGAAGGATAGGGGTATGAGATACCTGGCGTCAGAGGCACTGACTCTGCCACCGAAGGCACTTCACTCAACTCGACATCCATCGCAGCAGCCAAAATCTGAGCGCGATCGCGGGCATCGGCTACTGCTGCAACATAGGCTTTAGCCTCTAGATCGTCACAGCTATTGGTGACATAGCCAATATAGCGATCCTGAAGATAAAGCTGATCGCCTGCGGCCTCTTGAGCGGTAGTCATAATCGCTTCAACCCGATCGCTCGTGGGTCGATCGACCTCAAAAGCGATCGCAGCACTCCCTTCACCGTAATAGTTATAAGAGCCGGGGTTAGGCTCAGTACCCAGCGTTATTTTGATATCGCTAGCAGGAATACCCGCCGAGACGAGTGCTGAGACGATCGGATCAAGCATCTCCTCAGTCAAAGGTGGAATTTGAGGTGGCTCAGGGGATGAGTTTTCCGCCGCGCTGGGATCAGGAACGGCATAGGGGTCAAACGTAGAGACATCGTAGCTCAGCACGATCAATTCAATCGAGGCTTTATCAGCAGGTCGGCTGATTTGCCCATGCCCTACCACCATCAAAACCTGATGGTCATCTGTAGCAGGGGGATAAAAAAGCTGTGCAACTTGAATGGGCTGGGCAGCTTGAGCAGGGGGTACAACGGGTACAGCCGCTGCATTTGGCGTTTCGGCATTGACCGATTGGCTAATGGTGCAAAGCGACAGAGAGGCGATCGCAGCACTCAAACCAGCAGTCAACAAAGACTTCCTCACCATGTGTAATTCCTTTGTTCCCAGTAAATTCAGGCGAATTCATCCAAACTAACCTGCATTTTTCAAAATTCACCCGCTGAAATGAAAAAACGAAACATTACAGCTCAGATTTTGGCGGCGCAGATTTGGGTGATAGGGCGATCGCCCTTATTTCTGCAAAAAGCTGGACTTTGAAGGCGTAAAGAACCCTTGAAGTCCAGCTTTTTTGAGTTTTTTTGAGTGATGCAGGGCGCAGGTTCCTCTGAAAAAAAAATTAAACTCAGCCTAAACAGCGTCGGTTTTATCTTCTGCGGTTTCTACCATTGCCGATTTGGCACGGTTCACCAAAAACCGAATTCGTTCCATCTGCGCCTCGCAGGCTGCTTTCTGCTCAGGAGCCATGTGGGTCGTGTCAATTTTTAGCATCTGCTCATAGGAGCGAAAAATTTGAAACGCATAGCTAGCGATCGCCACCTGGTCTTGCGTTAGAGAATCAATATGCTGCACCAAATCTGCGCAAGTTGCTGAGGGAAACAGCCCAAACACATCGGCATAGAGCGGCGGTAGCGTATCCGATCGCTGCTGCAACTCATCTAATATGCTCAAAGCCGCTTCTGGAACTTGTCCATCATAATCGGCCAAAGAATTCAACAGCGCCAGGAGCAGAGCGTTGGTGTGTTTCTTTTTCAATTCACGATACCCCAAAAATCTCTGCTCTTCATTTTAGCAAGCTGCCGCTCTCCCTGGTCTAGAAAGGTAGGCGGCAAAGGCAGAGCTGGCAGTGGTTTTCAGGCTGAACGCCAAATCAGAGATTTGCGCCCCATGAGCACAAAACCCTCAAAATAAAAGCCTAATGGGTAACACCGTCTAGAACATCACCGTGCTAAGGGACTATCTCTGAAATAATAAGCGTCAGTGGTTCAGGATATTTTTTATGAATAGTCGAGGAGTCGTTTATTGTGGCGCAACCCACACGGCCTATCTTGAAGCGGCCTTAATTAGCGCCATAGCATTGCGTCAGCAGGAACCTCAAATACCCATCACCCTTATCTCAGATCAGCCCCTACTCAAATTTTTACCCCTCTATACCTATCAAATTACGCCCAAATTTCTGACGCCCGACTTTCTTACAGCAGAATCTCTTACGGCAGAAACCGATGCTTACACTTTTTCATCCAGACAGATTAAAACCCGTTTAAGTACCCTTAGCCCTTATCAAGAAACCCTTTTCCTAGATGCAGATATTCTGCCGCTTCAGCCCATCCATGATTTGTGGAGCTACCTGGCTCACGGCGATCTGGCGATGGTGGCCGATCGCCTGCCAATGGTGATTCTCTGCGATCACATCGCTCAAGAAGAGAAAACCTATACGTTGCAGCAGGTGCCTGGAAATACTGTGCAGTTCAATAGCGGCGTCATGCTTTGGCGAGATACCGTTGCCGTTCAGACGCTATTTGAGCAGTGGCACCGAGAGTGGCAAAAATTTCGGAAACATGATCAGCTGGCGTTGGTCAGAGCCTTGTATACCACCCAGGTGCCTGTGATGAAACTGCCAAAAACTTACAATATTTCTCCAAAGGATGCTGAATCTGCCATCTCAGGCAAGCTTGAAGCCCACCTGCTGCATTGCTGGGGCGGAATGGTGGCTTCCGGGAAATATCGTCAGTTTGCGCGTCTGTTTTATCCAGATGCGGTTGATCAAGCCGCTGATCTGGTAGCAACTTATCACGGCTCGTCTCACGGCTCGTCTCAGCCGATCGAAGTTGAGCAAGCCCTGTAAAAGATCTTTCATAGATCTCGTAGCCACAGGACAGGAAGATTTGTGGAGGGCACTGCGTCACACAGATGCCTTCATCCAGCGCCTGCCCAGAGATGCCATGTCGATCATCTCCTCCTCGCTGATAGGATGGAGATGAAGCTCAGCGAATCTACGGCTCGCATTGGATTATGGCATTGGATAACTTGCGCGATCTCTACCAACAGGTGATTTTGGAGCGCTATAAAAAGCCCCGCAATCGTGGCAAGGCAAACCCGATCGATCGCTACCAAAAGGGGCACAATCCTTCCTGCGGTGACACGATCGAGCTAACGGTACAGCTAAATGCGTTGGGCGATCGGATTGAAGATGTGAAATTTGAGGGCGAGGGTTGCGCCATTGCCCTGGCATCCGCCGATTTGATGGCAGATGCGCTACGCGGCAAAACTACGGCCGAGGCGCTAGAAATGGTGCAGTGCTTTCAGTCTATGATGCGGGGCGAAGCTGAATTTCCGCAAGAGTTGCGTAAGCTCAACGTGATGCAGGGCGTCGCCCAATTCCCCGTGCGGATCAAATGCGCCAATCTCTCCTGGCACACCCTCAAAGCCGCCCTAGAATCCTCCGAAGCCGCTCAGCCCGCAGCAGTGAGCAATGAGTAGAGTCTGGCGATCGCCCTCTTCTTTCCTATAGCCCCTTCATTCATTTTCTTCTATGCTTACTCCCGCTGCATTTCAACTCTACGCTCAATGGGTCGGCATCGCCACGCTGGTATTTGGCACGATCGCCGGACTCGGATTTCTATTTAAATGGGGCATTCGGTTTCGCCTGGTGGGCATCACGGGCTTCAGCATTGTGTTGACGGTGGGGCTGTTTGCCCTCAGCGTCGTGCCCTTTACCCGCACGGCAGTGCCCGGAGCCGTGCGGTTTCTGACGGTATTTGACTCAGGAGCCGATCAGGCCGTGATCGTGGTGCCTGCAACCATTACCGCGACAGAGCTAGATGCCACGCTGCGGCAGGCGGCCAGCGATCTGTTCTCGGTGGGGCGGCTGAGTCGAGGACGGCAACAGCTCACGATTCGTGCCAGGGCAGTTGTGCATCCAGAGCCAGGAGTAACGCAGCCTTTAGTTCTGGGTCAGGTGAAGCGATCGCTGTTCGATCGGGAAGATGATCAGATGGAGATTAAAATCTTCTCGGAAAATCTAGTCAAGCTGCCTCCCTCTCTCGCAAAAACCTTGGCAGATAGTTAGGATCGCACACAAAATAAAACCGAATAGTTTTTTGGAAGTCCCGTGCGGGACTTCCAAAAAACTATTCCAGATTCATTAATTTGCGATCCTTAGCTAAAATGCAGGGTTGGATGGAATATAGGGTTAGATAGAATAGCAAGTGTAGTCAAAATAACTTGACTTCGCTTCAATCTCTTTTGTGGATCTTGATAAAAATCCTCTGACTATGACTGATGCACTGCTGGCTAATGGGTCTACCGCTGCTCTTCTGCCTGTTTTGGCTGTGGCTCCAGCGCAGGTGATGCGCGGCGCAGGAATTTTGGCACAGGCCGCAACGGCGATCGCCCGTCTGGGCAAACGGCCTTTGATTGTGGGGGGCGATCGCACTTTAGCGGCGGCGCAGCCTTTTCTCGCTCCGGCCTTGCAGGGGTTGGCGATCGCGCAAGCCTCCTATGGGTCGGATTGCAGCGAGGCCGGGTTGGCAGACCTGCTAGAAGCCGTAGCCCATCATCAGGCAGACCTAATTATCGGGGTAGGCGGCGGCAAGGCTTTGGATATGGCGAAACTGGTGGCGCATCGCTGCAACTTACCTGTCGTCACAGTTCCGACTTCGGGTGCCACCTGTGCCGCTTGGACGGCTCTCTCGAATGTGTATTCTGAGCAGGGCGCATTTTTGTATGATGTCAGCCTGGTCAAATGTCCTGATTTGCTGATTCTCGACTATGACTTGATGCAGACCGCCTCCCGCCGAACGCTGGTGGCGGGTATTGGCGACGCCCTGGCTAAGTGGTATGAGGCTTCGGTTAGCAGCGGCCATTCTGAGCAAACGCTCATCATTGCGGCGGTGCAGCAGGCTAGAGTGCTGCGGGATCTGCTGTTTCAAAAATCAGCGGCGGCGCTGCAAGCTCCGGGAAGTGGGGCTTGGCGCGAAGTGGTCGATGCAACGGTGCTGCTAGCCGGGGTGATTGGCGGTTTAGGCGGGGCGCAGTGCCGCACGGTGGCCGCTCATGCTGTGCATAATGGCTTGACGCAGCTTCCTCAAAGTCATGGCGTACTGCATGGCGAAAAAGTTGCCTACGGTATTCTGGTGCAGCTGCGTCTCGAAGAGCTGATGCAGAGCAGCCTCTTGGCCGAAACGGCGCGGCAGCAGTTGCTTAAGTTTTATGGTGAGCTGGGTTTGCCCCAAAGCCTCAATGATTTGGGGCTAGGGGAGATTACCCTGGCAGAGCTGCATCAGGCGGCTGTGTTTGCCTGTCGTTCCGGCTCGGATATTCACCATTTGCCCTTTGCCGTTACGCCAGAGCATCTGATGGGGGCGATGGTTTCAACGACCGCTTCTGCCACCCGCAGCTCTGGAGCCTTGGAATCTATGCCATTGGGACAGCTCCAGCCTGAACAGACCTGAGCCTGGGTTAGCTTACAAAATCTAGGCCGCTAGACCGCTAGATGATCTTCCTTAATTTTTTCACTTCTTTTGCAGCATGAACTTAGACTGGATTACCCCTGCCGATCGCCTACGAAGTCTTCCTCCCTACGTCTTTGCCCGTCTAGATGAGCTGAAGGCGCGAGCGAGAGAGCAAGGGCTAGATTTGATTGATCTGGGCATGGGCAATCCGGATGGAGCCACCCCGCAGCCAATTGTGGATGCAGCGATCGCCGCTCTACAAGATTCTGCCAATCATGGCTATCCGCCCTTTGAGGGCACGGCTGACTTCCGGCGCGCCATCACCGACTGGTATTACCGCCGTTACAATGTGGCGCTTGATCCAGATGGCGAAGCGTTGCCGCTGCTGGGTTCAAAAGAGGGATTGGCGCATTTGGCGATCGCCTATGTCAATCCGGGCGATTTGGTGCTGGTGCCTAGCCCTTCCTATCCGGCGCATTTCCGAGGGCCTCTGATTGCAGGAGGCAAAATTTATCCGCTGATCCTCAAGCCCGAAAACGACTGGCTGATCGATCTGGCGGCGATTCCAGATGCGATCGCGCAACAGGCAAAAATTCTCTACTTCAACTATCCCAGCAATCCGACTGCTGCCGTTGCGCCCCGCGAGTTTTTTGAGGAGATGGTCGCCTTTGCCCGTCGGCATGAGATCATGCTGGTGCATGACCAAGCCTACGCTGAGCTGGCGTTTGATGGCTATCAGCCCACCAGTCTATTAGAGATTCCGGGTGCCAAGGACATTGGCGTAGAATTCCACACCATGTCTAAAACCTATAACATGGCGGGCTGGCGGGTCGGCTTTGTCGTGGGCAATCGGCACATTATCCAGGGCTTACGGACGCTAAAAACCAACCTAGACTACGGCATTTTTGCTGCCCTGCAAACGGCAGCTCAGACAGCGCTGAACCTGCCCGATGTCTATCTGCATGCCGTCCAGGATCGCTACCGCACCCGACGCGATTTTTTGATTGACGGCCTCGCCAAGCTAGGGTGGGATGTGCCAAAACCCAGAGCCACGATGTACCTCTGGGTAGCCTGCCCTCCTGGCATTGGCTCTACAGATTTTGCGCTGTCGGTGCTTCAGCAGACTGGCGTCGTGGTGACACCCGGAAATGCCTTTGGGTCAGGCGGTGAAGGCTATGTGCGCATTAGCCTGATTGCCGATTGCGATCGCCTCCAAGAAGCCCTCGATCGGCTTGATAAGGCAGGGATTCGCTACGCCTAACAGCTCAAATCATCTGCTGCAAAAACCTTGAACGCCAAGCAGACTGTCTTGTAGCACCTCACAGCTCGATGCGCTCAAGTTCTGCGCGAACAACTCTGCGTAGCGTTTCTTCTAGTTGATCAAGCCGATCGCATGGATTGCCAACAGAGTTTTGCCGCCTCCCGTAGGCACCTTGATACAGAAATTGGGCAGTGGCTCACCCAAACCATTCTTCTTGTCATGGTGGATCGCGCTTTGAAAGGTAGTCCCCCCTTTCGCTTTTTCCCAGGCTTTGCGCGTAAAGTCGAATGCCATGTCTGGATCAATGGCAAGAGCTTTTTCATACTTGGCGCAGAACCCAGCTAAATGCTCAAGGTAAACCTTCACCTCATTGATGTAGTGTTTTTGGTAGTCTTTGAGTTGCATCGTGATAATTTAGGCGACAGCGCAAATTGTACTAGGCTCAGGCAAAGGTTCTCCAGAGGCTTGGTATGCCAAGACCAACGATTCGAGGGCTTCAATTCCTTGGGTAACCGCTTCTTCATAGGTTTCGCCGTGGGTGCGCCACTGCTGCCCTATAAAGTCAGGAAAGCCGACCAGGAAACAGCTATCCTCTTCTGACCACTGAATCACCATTTGATACTTAAGTCTGTCCGTCATCTTGGTTATCCTCCACTTCCTGAATTGCCCTTAAAACCTCTTTTTCCTGATAGGGTTTAGCATCTGCACTCTCTTTTCCAGAAACCGTTATTTTGCCTGCATAGAGTGGATGTATCCAGTTCGTATGACTCCCTTTGCCGGGAAGCTCTTGAAACCCTACCTTGCGTAACAACTGCTTCAGTTCTCGAATCTTTCTTGGCATTGCCTTGATTTCCTTGCAATCACATAGCGAGCAACCTCCTACTCCTTGAATTTATAAATTTCAAAGGGAAGCTGACAGTATTCAATGCGATACCGTTCTAAGGTGTCAGTATCCAAATATTTCATCGGCGCAAAGACCAACCGTTTCTTACAATTGGGTTCAGGCAATCCTAGCTTTTCTGCTTTGTCTAAATCCAGCGATGTGGAACGCAAATAATTAAGGTCGGGCTGATAGAGCAGATAGACCTCAAAGTCTTTGTTTTCACCAATAAAATTGCGATCGGGGTCAATCTTTGTAGGATCAAATTCATCCCCCGTAGCAGTGTAAAACATATACTTTGCTAGGTCTTCATAAGCTGTAGGGTGGGTCAATGTAGACACATTTCACCTTGCCTGCATAGGTCGGCAACAGGACTTTGAGAGCAAGCAGGTTGTCGCCGTGGATGATCAGATTATCGTGGAGGCTGATTTTGCCTGTCAGGCTGGCATCAGAATTTGGCACCAAATGATGGTACTTGAGGGTCAGGTGGTGATTTTGGACGTAGGACTTGCCCTTAAAGTGGATTGTTGCCATAGCCAAATAAATAAAACATCTCCAAAGCTCTAGGCTACAAGCAAACCTCGTCATTCAACCGTATTGGGTGGTATTTCCTCAGACGTTTTCAGGCTTAGCCTTAGAGGTTAATTCCAGGTTGCGCTCCTACATCGACTCCAGCAGCCTGACGGCAAAATGTAGCGACAACAGTTAGCCTTTGCAACCTCACTCGCGACTTTCATATATCTACTGCCATAACCCATAAATTAGGGTTTTGTGGCGTGCCACAAAACCCTAAAAAATCGCTTCCTCTAAAGCGCTCTTCTTTAGTAAGCGTCTTGAAGCTCGTAGAAATCAGGCGAAATGTAGTCTTTCCGGAGCGGCCAGCCGACCCAGTCTTCCGGCATGAGCAGCCGCTTCAGGTTGGGATGGCCTTCGTAGATGATGCCGTACATGTCATAGCTTTCGCGCTCTTGCCAGTCGGCTCCTTTCCAGATCCAGTAGACCGACGGCACTCTGGGATCTTCTCTCGGCAAAAATACCTTAATCCGCACTTCTTCAGGGCGATCGGCATTGTCGCTCAGTTTGATCAGATGATAGGTGCTAACCAATTCGTCCCCAGGCCCCGTATCATACGCAGCCTGACATTGCAGACAGTTAAACCCGTAGGCAGACAGCGCTGTGCAAAAAGGCAGAAGAAAATCGCGATCGACCTTCAGCACCTCAACGCCAACATGGTCGGCCTCTAGCACTTCATGCTCAAAATCATTGGCGGTTAGCCATTTGGAAGTTTTGCCCGCCTCAACAATAGCGGTTTCAGGAGCAGCTTCAGGAGCCTGATTTTCTTCAGCCACGATCGACAACCTCCTTCTCTGACTGCAACTCTGGCGACATGGGCATACCCATTGCTTCCATCAGTTCCTTCGGCGGCGCTTGGCGTTCAGCCGCTTGCATATACTTCCCAGTCAGAATATCGGGCACGGGCTTCATGCTGTGAGCAGTACTGTAATAGCGGTGGGTTTGGCTAAAGGTACCCCGCTCGGCCAGCGATTCATTCGAGATTTTTTTGCGTAGCTTGATGATGGCATCAATAATGGCTTCCGGGCGAGGGGGGCAGCCTGGGATATAGACATCCACCGGGATCAGTTTGTCTACGCCGCGTACTGCCGAAGGCGAGTCCATGCTAAACATGCCACCTGTGATGGTGCAGGCTCCCATAGCGATCACATACTTGGGATCAGGCATTTGCTCATACAGCCGCACCAGCGCCGGAGCCATTTTCATGGTTACTGTGCCCGCCGTAATGATCAGGTCAGCCTGACGGGGGGTAGAGCGGGGCAGCAGACCAAAGCGATCGAAGTCAAAGCGGGAGCCAATCAGCGCCGCAAATTCGATAAAGCAGCAGGCAGTGCCGTACAGCATTGGCCAGAGGCTAGAAAGGCGTGCCCAGTTGTGCAGGTCATCTACCGTGGTCAAAATCACGTTTTCTGATAAGTCTTGGGTCACCTGAGGACGACCGATCGGATTTAACAGCTTCTCGGCCATATCGCCAGAAGTTGGAGGGTTCATGACCATTCAAGTGCTCCTTTGCGCCAAGCGTAGACCAGGCCGATAAGTAAAATGCCGATAAAAATTAGGGCTTCAATAAATGCCAGCAGACCAAGCTGGCTAAACGCCACCGCCCAGGGATAGAGAAACACGGTTTCTACGTCAAAGATGACGAATACTAGGGCAAACATGTAGTAGCGGATGTTGAACTGAATCCAGGCTGCGCCCAATGGCTCCATGCCCGATTCATAGGTGGTGCGCCGCTCTACACCCGTTCGACGAGGAGAGAGCAGGGTGGAGAGGATGATTGCCGCAGCACACACCAGGCTACAAACAATCACGAATCCCAGAAGATATTCGTAACCGTGAAGGACAAACACAATGGCTGCTGTTGTATGGTTGACTCACTTTTAATGTTACCTGGTTTTTACCCTGTCGCAAGGCGGCAAACAGTGCCTAGCCATACAAAGAGCTAATCGTGAGGATTGGGAAATGCTTCAAGTGGTAGGTTTCAAGCAGCTGGCGGAGCGCCAACTTTGAGCGCTGCGATGATCAGCCCTCGGTGCTGTCCATCCAGCACGGCGATGTTGGTCAGATGCCCCTGCGGCTGAAAGCCTAGCCCCTCAAACAGGCATTGGCTACCCAGATTGTGATCAAAATACATGGCCAGGAGAGTCGTCACCCCTAATTTGGGGCAGACTGCAATGAGCTGCTTCACCAAGTATTTGCCGTAGCCCTGCCGCTGATGTTGTGGCGCGATGTAAATGCTAATTTCGGCGGTGGCATTGTAGGCAGGTCGCCCCGCATAAAAAGAGGAAAGGCTGAGCCAGGCGGCAATTTCGTCATTCGCCTCTAAAACCCACAGAGGCCGTTTGTCAGGATTGTATTGCCGAAACCAGGCACGGCGGCTCTCTACCGTAATTGGCTCCAGATCGGCAGTCGCAATCCGAGAGGGGATAGCGGCATTATAGATCTCGATAATCGCAGGTAAATCAGACTCCAGAGCATCCCGGATATGCATGGCGATCGCCTCTCTCCCACAGCAGTACTGCCCCATTAAAACAAATGACAGCTTCTAAATAAGTTCGCAATTGATCTATTGTTTGCCCCCAAATGTAGTAGGTTGTCAGGCAGCAGTTTGGGTCTGAGGAGAAATGATGGAAGATGTGTTGATTAAGGGCGGACGCATTGTCACCGCTGTAGATGACTATGTAGCGGATGTGCTGGTGAGAAATGGGCAGATTGAGGCGATCGCCCGCAATATTCCCGCAGAGGCGGCAATCGTGCATGACGCGGCAGGGCTATTGGTGATTCCAGGTGGTGTGGATGTGCATACCCATATGGAGTTTCCCTTGGGTGATGCCATCACCTGCGACACCTTCGAAACCGGAACGCGATCGGCAGCCTTTGGCGGCACCACGACGATCGTAGACTTTGCGCTACAGCAAAAGGGCGAAACGCCCAAACAGGCGCTCGATCGCCGCCTTGCAGTGGCACAGCCCAAAGCTTGCGTAGACTATAGCTTTCACATCATTCTGACAGACATCACGCCCGACACCCTGGCAGAGCTGCCGGATCTGATCGATCGGGACGGCATTTCGAGTTTCAAAATGTTCATGGCCTATCCCGGCGTGCTGATGGTGGATGATGCGGGCATCTTTAAGGCCATGCGGCGGGTCGGGAACCACGGCGGCATGATCAACATCCATGCCGAAAACGGCAGCGTGATTCAGGTGCTGATTGAAGAGGCGCTAGCACAAGGCAACACCTCCCCCAAATTTCATGCCCTGACGCGGCCCCGCATTATGGAAGCAGAAGCCAGCCATCGCGCCATTCGCCTCGCTGAGCTGGCCGAAGTTCCGGTTTATCTGGTGCATCTATCGGCAAAAGAGGCTTTAGAAGAAGTGGTGGAAGCCCGCGATCGCGGTATTTCCGCCTTTGCCGAAACCTGTCCCCACTACCTGTTTCTCAGCATTGAAGAATACGATCGCCCCGATTTTGAACCCGCCAAATTTGTCATGACGCCGCCCTTGCGCGAGCATGATTGCCAGGATGCCCTCTGGCGCGGACTCAAGTTTGACGACCTGCAAATCGTCTCGACCGATCACTGCCCTTTTTGCTTCAACGAAAATCCTTACGGCATCCATCGCTCTAAGCAGCTCGGCCATGACAACTTTGAGCGCATTCCCAACGGCGCACCGGGCGTAGAGTTTCGCTTGCCCCTGATGTTTGACGGCGGCGTGGGCATGGGCAGAATTTCAATCAATCGCTTTGTGCAGCTCACGGCCACGGCTCCTGCCAAAATGTTTGGGCTGTTCCCCCGCAAAGGCACGATCGCCGTGGGCAGCGATGCCGATCTGGTGCTATTCGACCCGCTTAAGGTTCACACCCTCAGCGCCAGTACGCATCACTCCAACGCCGACTACACCCTCTATGAAGGGCGCAAGGTAACTGGCAAAGTTGAGAAAGTCTTTTTGCGCGGCAAGCTGGTCGTAGCGGGTGACGATTGGCTGGGGCATCCCGGTCATGGTGCCTTTCAACGGCGATCGGCATCCGGTCGCGTTTAGTCTCAGGCACTTCAGCCACCTTGCTGAACTTATTCAGCTATGAGGAGAACACGGGTGCGATCGCCTGTTTCCGTAAGGAACTATGAGAACACTCGGGCGCATTTATCATTCTTAGCCCCCTGTTTTGTCTGCATGGATGTTTCTCCCAAGAGCTACCCCACTCGTAAGGTATCGCTACACCTGATTCTAGTTATTCCTTTTGTCTTGCAGATTTTTGCAGCCGTAGGGCTGACGGGGTGGGTTTCGCTCCGCAATGGGCAGAAAGCCGTAAACGAGCTTGCCGATCGCCTGCGACTAGAATCGGGCGATCGCATTGCTTCTCATCTTGACTGCTATCTTGCTGTACCTCAGCAGATTAATCAGGTTAACGCAGATGCTATTGAGCTAGGGCTGCTCGATTTACAAGATCTAAAAACGACCGGACGCTTCTTTTGGAAGCAAATGCAGATCTTTGATGTGGGATACATCAACTTTGCCTCGCCCCAAGAGGACTTTATCGGCGTTGAGCGCTTGGACAATGGCAAGCTGTTGATCAACGAAACCACCCGAGCCAATACTGCCATAATGTCGATTTACGAAACAGATGGGCAAGGCAACCGCAGCCGCTTGCAGACCACTGAGGAGATGCCTGAACCTGTACAGCTTGAAGCTTGGTATGCTGCTGCCGTCAAAGCTAAACATCCCGTGTGGAGCGAGATTTACCAGTGGGATGATAAGCCCATCCTCTCGATTTCTTCTAGCTATCCCATTTATGACGAGACGCGTCTCGTTGGCGTCATCGGCGTTGATTTAATCCTGTCGCAGATCGGTACCTTTCTCCATGACTTCAAGCTTAGTCCCGCCAGCCAGACTTTTATTCTAGAGCGAGATGGCTTGCTCGTCGCCAGTTCTGGTTTGGAGAAACCCTTTAAGGTGGTCAAGGGTGTGGCGCAGCGCCTAAAGGCCACAGAGAGTTCTCAGCCACTGGTTCAGGCCACCAGTCAATACTTAAACCAGCACCTCGGCCGTCTCAATCGCGATCTGAGTCAAATCACAACCAGTCAGCAGTTTCAGTTTGATCTCAACGGCATCCGCCAATTTGTCCGGGTTACGCCCTGGAGCGATCGCAGCGGTTTGGACTGGCTGATTGTAGTGGTCGTGCCAGAGTCAGACTTCATGGAAGTCATTAACGCCAACACGCGCACAACGATCTTGCTTTGCTTAGCCTCTCTGGCGATCGCGACTCTCATCGGCATGATGACATCGCGCCTCCTCGTCAAGCAAATTTTGCACATGATTGAGGCGGCCGAAGCTTTGTCTCGAGGCAGTTGGCAGCAGATGGTTTCAGAACCTCAGTCTCATGAGCTGGCGCTGCTGGCAAAAGCCTTTAACCGCATGGCAGGTCATCTTCAGACCTCCTTTACGCAGCTAGAGCACAATGCCCACCATGATGCGCTGACGGGCTTGCTCAACGCAACGGCCTTTAAGGTAAGGCTAGAAGAAGCGATCGCTCGTTATGACTATCAGGCCGCAACGGGCAACGCTCAGCTTGCATTGGAACAGCATCTAAACCAGCACACAGAACAGCAGGGGCAGCCAGAAAGACAGGCTGGATACCCTACAGGTAGCCTGATGGGTAGCAAAGTAGGTAGTAAGGTGGGCAGCAATACAGCTGAAAGCTGCCAGTTTGCCGTTCTTTTTCTCGATTTAGATTATTTCAAGCTGGTAAACGATAGCTTAGGGCACCTGGCAGGCGATCAGCTGCTGATTGCCGTGACCAAACGACTCATTGACTGCACACGCACCTACGATTTGTTAGCCCGCTTTGGCGGTGATGAATTTATGATTCTGCTGAATCCTATTGTCACTCCTGCCGATGCAGCCCATGTTGCAGAACGTATTTTGCAAGAGTTGCAGCGTCCTTTTACGGTGGATGGCAACGAAGTCTTTATCAGCACCAGTATTGGCATTGCCCTGAGCAACGGCGGGGCTGAAAATCCAGAGGCTTATTTACGCAACGCTGATATTGCCATGTATCACGCCAAGGCCAAAGGAAAAGCCGGGTATGAAATCTTTAATGCCCAAATGCATACCGAAGCTGTGAAGCGGCTGCAACTGGAAACGGACTTACGCTGGGCGCTGGAACGGCAAGAATTAGAGGTATACTACCAGCCGATTTTGGATGTTTCAACTCAGAAAATTGCCGGATTTGAAGCCCTGTTGCGCTGGCATCATCCCACGTTGGGCATGGTGTCTCCGGTGGAGTTTATTCCGATCGCTGAAGAAACTGGGTTAATTATTACACTGGGTTGGTGGGCACTGCGGCAGGCCTGTCAGCAGATGAAAATTTGGCAGCAGCAATATGAAAGCTGCCAGATGATGGTGATCAACGTCAATCTATCTTGCAAGCAGTTCTTGCAATCAGACTTGCTAGAACAGATCGACTGCATCCTCAGCGAAACCGATCTTCAGCCTCAATATCTCAAGCTAGAAATTACTGAAAGCCTGTTTATGAGCCACACAGAGGCAACCCGGTTTAAGCTGAGGCGGCTACGCAATCATGGGGTTAATCTCAGCATTGATGACTTTGGAACAGGATATTCCTCGCTCAGCTACCTACAACGCTTTCCCGTAACTACGCTAAAAATCGATCGTTTATCAGTCACCTTGGCACAAGCGGCGAGAATTCTGCGATTGTCGAGGCCATCACGGTTTTGGCGCATAAGTTGGGCATCAGTGTTGTTGCAGAAGGCGTTGAGACTGTAGAGCAGTTGGACTGTTTGCGGGCGATCGGCTGTGAGCAAGCGCAGGGCTATCTATTTTCGTGTCCCGTTGCGGCTCATAGAATAGCGGAGCTGCTAAGTTCTGGGAGCGTTCATAGCCCCATCCAGGCTCGGTCAGTTAGGCTATTGGGCGAGCATTGGGATCGCAGATAGATGAACCTGAAAACGTCAACCTATAGGTCTCGACCTATAGGCAGCGCAAAAAAAGGTCGGCAATGCCGACCTTTCAAAAAACTATTGGGTTTGATTTAATCCCTAGATCCTAATGGTGATGATGCCCACCGTTGCCGTGATCGTGACTATGGCCATGATCGTGAGAGTGCCCGTGATCGTGGCCGTGCCCATGATCGTGACCGTGGCTTTGCGCTTGGGCGATCGCCAATGCCGGATTCACCGCCACAGCCTGCTCAGACAGGAGCGCTGCGATATGCTCATCGGCCCAATCTGCTGCCATGTGCAAAAAGTCGTGATGATCGTTGACGCAGGGCATCTGTACGTAGGTGACGTCAGGGTGCTTGCGGCGCAAGTCATGAATGATGTGATCGACATCCAGCAGCGTTTCGTGATTTTCGGTGGCAAAGCCGATCGGCATAAAGACGAGCGCTGTTGCACCTAGATCAATCAGGTTGCGCGCCGCCAAGTCTGCATTGGGCTGCGTCCATTCGATCAGGGGCGTTTGGTGATTGAGCCAGCCCACCGAAATTAGCGGGTAGCGGTTGATCAGCTTTTCGCGCACGCGCTCGTACAGAGCCTGACTTTCGTCAATACCGGAGGTGAACCCCTTCGCCTTGTGCGGACAGCCGTGATTCATCAAAACGATCGCCGTTTGAGACGGCAGATGCGCCACCGCCAAATCTTTGACGATTTTCTGATGCACCATGTCTGCCATCAGATCAATATAGGCTGGCTCATTGTAGAAAGAGGGAATGTAGCGAATCCCTTTGACCCAGTGCTCAGCGCCATTCCACAGCTTCGACAGAGCCTTGTTGACCTGCTCAACGGCAATGCCGCTGGTGAAGATAGAGTCTACAACTAGCAGCGGATAAATCAGCAGCTTGTCGAATCCTTCGGCTTTGACCTCAGCCAAAACCTGCTCGGGCAGGAAGGGGGCACAAAAGTTAAAAGCTTTGAAAACCTTGATGCGATCGCCCCATTTCTCTTTCAAATGGCTTTCAATCCCTGCCCGCTGCTGTTCAAAAATGGCATTGTGGGGCGAAATAAAGTTGCCATGCTGGTGGCTCCACTCATGCAAGTCAAACATAGCCAGCAGCTTTGCCAGGGGGGGGTATACCCAAGTGGGCACAGGAGCAAATTTGGCGGTGAGCAGGTTTAGCGCCTGCTCGTTATAGTTGGCAAAGTCTTCGTAACTTTCCACTTCGCCATAGCCCATGAGCAATACAGCAACGCGATCGGTTCCTGTATCAGAGGCTGAGTCAGGAGTCTGGATTTCTTGGAGTTGCAGTTTTTCTGGGGTTGCGACCACGGTTTTAACCTCTCTTTCTGCGCCATTCTCTGCGCCGTTGTGTAGGGTAGAGCAGCAGTTTAAGCCTGACTCTGAACTTTAGGATAGCATCCCCTCGGGGGGGATGTCTTAACTTTTGTAAGGGACAGCCAGCCGGAGGCTAGTGCCTTGGCGATCGTCAAGGTATTGGCTATGTCTCTTCCGGGTCTACTCCGGCTCATCGTTTTGGGCTGTCAATATTGGAGGTTGCAACTCTGGTTGCAACATTGGAGGTTTGCAACCAGAGTTGAGATCAGTATTGGCAATCGCCACAAAAACCGGGAAAATGGCGAACGTAGATTTACTCTGGTGCGGCCATGTCTTTGAGCAGAATCACCCCTGTTGCCGCCTCTGTTTCTGCCTCTGTCTTTGCCACTGTCTATACCTCTCTGCATCTGTGGGCCGTCTTTTGTGTTTCAGCCTCTGCCCACTCCAGGCTTACCTCACCACATCAGCCTGGGTTAGGTCAGATGCACCTCTCCTTGACTCTAGCTCAGGCTACTCCAGTTCAGGCTACTCCGCCGCCGCAGGTTGCCGACCCGTCTTGGCAGCCTGGAACCGTCACCCTAGTCACCATTACTAAGGATCAAGGAGGACATTCTGCCCCTGTGCGCTCTGTGGCCTTTAGTCCCAATGGTCAATTTTTTGCCAGTGGCAGTGCCGATAAAACAATCAAGATTTGGAACTTGAAAGCAGAAGCATTGGAACGATCGCTGGCTCAAAGCTCAGATCAAATCAATGCGATCGCCTTTAGCCCTGATGGACGATTTTTAGCCGCTGGCTGTCTAGATGGCAGCGTCAGGCTATGGAATTGGCAGACGGGGGAACTCCTCAAGACTTTTTCTGAGCATGAAAATCTTGTCACCTCGGTGGCTTTTAGCCCCGATAGCCGCATCTTAGCCAGCGGGAGTGGCGATAAGACTATCCGGCTGTGGAATGTGCCAGATGGCACGCTTCACCAGCAGATTGTGACCGAACAATTTATTCAAGCGATCGCCTTCCAGCCCAACGGAAACCTTCTGGCCAGCACAGGCCTGGGGATGACGGTTGATTTATGGGACTGGACTACGGGAGACTTATTGCGATCGCTTGGGCGCTATGCCAGCGCCATCTATGCCATTGCCTTTAGTCCCGATGGACAAGCGATCGCTTTTAGTCCTGATGCGGCGGCAAATGCGCCCATCACGCGCAATGGGGCTGACCGCAATACGGTGCGACTGTGGAATTTGCAGGGTCGGCAAATGGATCAACCGCTGCAAGGACACACAGATTACATTAATGCAGTGGCATTTAGTCCCAGCGGCCAAACGCTGATTAGCGGCAGTCTCGATCGCACTGTGAAAATCTGGAACGTGCAGACGGGAGAATTAGTTCGCAATTTCCTTGAAAATGAAAAGCGCGTTCTATCTGCGGCCTTTAGTCCAGATGGCCGAACTTTTGCCCTGGGTAGCGCCGACGGTACGATTAAAGTCTTTATCTCATCTGAATAAGCAAACTCAGCGCTGCTCTGTGGGCCAGCTGCGGGATGGGGCACTCACAGGCGGTGAAGGATCGCTCTGATGCCATTGTGGACTGCCTGAATCGCCTGAGGGTGCCTCACCAGAGTAGACTGGACTGTTTGATATAGGCTGCGATCGTGCAGCTTCTAATCGTGCAGCTTCTGCGGCAGCAATTTCTCGTTCGGCTTTCGTGGCGATCGGCTCTATTTTAGCTTTCCAATAGAGGCTGTTCTGAGGAACGGGCTGGTTCAGCAGTCGGAGTTTGGCCGTCTCTGCTAAGGCATTATCCCACTGCTTTTTGTCTAGCGCTTGCTGTGCTGTTTTGAGCAGGGCTTCATTTTTATTCCATTCCGATCGCCATTGGTCTAAGCTCTGCTGTGCCTCTTGCGCCAGGGCAGCATCGGCTGGAATGGCTTTGACGATCGCTTCTGCCTCCTTCAAATTTCCTTTGCGATAGGCGTTTGTCGCAGTTTGAAGTATTTCTTCAGCCCACTGGCTCATAAGCGTTTGCGCTTCGGCGTAGACAGGAAAATCGGCAGAGACTTGGGTAACTTGGGCGATCGCATCCTTAAATTTGCGCTCTCCTGCCAAGGTCTTGGCTTGCGCCAATAAGCACTCACCCAGCAGCGTCTGTGATTGCGTCTGTAGATCTGCATAGCCGCTCAGAACCGCTTTCGCCTGCTGAATACAGTCTTGATAGCGACCCGCCAGCTTCGACGACTGTACTGCCTCCAGAGCAGCTTGAGCGCTCAGATAAGCCTGACGCTGCTGGAACCAGTAGACCGAGCCACCCAGCAGGGCAGCGATCGCAATTCCTCCACCGATTACAATCCAGCGCCATTGGCGAGTCGCAGGCGGCACAGGGGCGGGATCTGGCACAGGTGAGGCAGGAGAGCCAGCCGCAGGCGAGGGAGAAAGAACTGTGGCCGTAGGGGTGGCGATCGCTGGCGGCTGCACAGGCTGAGAAGATTTCGCAGGCTGGGAAAGCAGAGTTAGAGCACCTTCACTCTGAACAGAGCCATTCTGTTCAGAATCAGCCTCGAAAGAAGCAGCCTGGGGAAGGTCGGCTTGAGGAGGATCAGATTGGAGATCAGGAGAAGCTAACGCGAGTAATTCAGGAGCTTTGCCCTCAGAGCCTTTGTCTGGCAACGGCAGAGACAGCAGAGTCTGAACGGGTTCTGCTGTCTCTGCCGCTGGGGAAAGATCGGTGAGTTCAGATAGCTCAGAGGTTGCAGCCGCTGCTTCTACAACGGTCGGAATGTTCGTCTCAATGACAGTCTCAACATTCGTTTCCAGCTCTGTCACTTCACCAGACAGCGGCGTTTCTGCCTTAGCAGATGGCTCAGACGAGGTTGCAGCCAATGATTCCATGAGCGGCAAAGAGAGCGCCGTCGCCGCTTCAGCAGAGGGTTGAGACAGGAGGGTTGGGGCAGAGGGTAGATCTAACTCTACAGCTTCCACAGAGTCTGCCGCCCTCGGTTGCACCCATAACTCAGTCTCAAGTTCAGCGATCGCTGGCTCCTGATCCATCAAAGGCTCTAAGTCTTGCAGCGCATCTTCGGCAGAGGTGTAGCGCTCCTTGAAGTGATAGCGCACCATCTTCTCTAAAATAGTGGCGATCTCCTCGCTACAGCTTGCCCAAGGTCGCCACAGCAGTTCTCCTGTAGCCAGATCTTCTTGCAGTTCAGAAGGCTTTAAACCCGTGAGTGCTTGAATGCCAATAATTCCTAACGCATAGATATCGCTGCTGGGACGAGGCTTACCCCGACCCTGCTCAGTTGGCATATAGCCTGGGGTTCCAGCAATGATGGTGGTGTTGGACTGACCTTGATTGGCAACACTTTGCTTAACCGTGCCAAAGTCTACCAATACGAACTTTTGATCGGGTCGCCGCCGAATCAGGTTATCGGGCTTAATGTCTCTGTGAATAACATCGTGACGATGGATAAAGGACAAAATGCCCAGAATCTCCCACAGCAATCGATAAACTTGTGGCTCTGTCCAGACTCGACCCGGTGTCAATTCTCGGGTTAAGGTATGTCCCTGAATTAACTCTTGAACTAGATAAAATTCGCGATTTTCTTCAAAGTAGGCAAGAAGCTGCGGAATTTGGTCGTGCTTTCCCAGTTTTTGCAGCGTTTCTGCCTCAATTAGAAACAGACGCTTGGCGTTTTCCAGCAATAGCGTGTTGCTGCTGCTGGGCTTCAAGTGCTTGACAACACATTGAGGATTACCTGGAAGACGTGTATCTTCAGCTACATAAGTCTCGCCAAACCCGCCTTTTGCCAAGGTTCGTAGAACTCGGTAGCGTCGGTCTAGGAGTTTGCCTCGAAAGATCAATTTCATTCGGGTAACGATCGCTAACAGTAGATTTAACTAACCGTTACCATCTCTATAGCTTGCTTCAGAGCGAGGAGCAGAAGAACGGCTGACCGTATGATAAACAATATCGACTTGATTATGGGGATCTTGACCAATTGTGAGCCGATCGCCATCTTTTAGCAAGTGCCCTTCAGGGCTAATCAGCAGGCCATTCACAGCAATGCCATTGGTGCTGAAATTGCCTTTGCGATCGCCATCATAAATTCGGTAGCCTTCCCCGTCTCTCTCAAGGGTGGCGTGGCGCTTAGAAAGAACTTCCCAGCCCTCATCAGGAACTTTGAGATCAGCCCAGGTGCGATCGCGTCCTAATTGATGGCGATCTTTCCGCAGAACAAAATGTACCTCTTCTTCTTGAGCATTTTTTAGCTCTAGGGAGGGCTGTAGCGCTATGACCGTGGCGGGTTGGCGGCGCTCTGAGCTGAGAACAGTCATGGGCTGAGCGGTCGATTTGCTCGATCGCTGATTCCGCACAAATCTTGTGTCAACGTCATCTTCCAGCGCTATTCCTGACAGGTCGCCCGCCAAAACAGGTGCAGCGGATCGGCGTCGCACAATGAAGTAAGCCGCCAGCAGTCCGGCCACAGCAACGCCCAATCCTGCCACCAAGGGCAGGCTTGTATTGGTGCTGGTCATTTCAGAAATCTTTTGGTCAGTTTCACGAATTAAGCGATTTGCCTCTGAATGCTGTGGAAAGAGGGAAATAACAGATTGAAACTTGATCTTCGCGCCTGCATAATCTTTTTGCAGAAACCGCTCTAAGCCTTCACGATAGGTAGAGTCAACTAGCCCCATCTGATTGACAGCACCAGAGGCTCTCGCATACTCCTGAATCGTACTCGTGGGAATCGCAAAAGGAATACGGCTAGCTCCCCCATCTGCTACGCTGTTCAGTGCAATAATTCCAATCACTTCTCCTTGTTCATTCAGAACAGGGCTGCCTGAACTACCTGGCTCTACGCGTACATCAACCTGGAGGACAGATGAGCCATTCTCAAGCGTTTTGTTGGGATTGGAAACAATGCCCTCTGTAATGGTTGCCTCAAGTAGCGATGTAGAATTTGCGCTGGTGTTAATATCCGCTGCTCCTGGATAGCCGATGACAACGATCGGTTGAGATTGCGACGGAGCTGAGGAAAGTAACGGTAAGACAGGCGCGTTTTTTACTTCAATCTTTAAGATCGCAACATCCTTGCCCCCCTTATCTCCCGCAGAGCCTCGCTCTTTTATCTCGTAAAGAAACGGCTCTAGCTTATTATCTGCATTGGTGTTAGGCAAGATCACATAGTTGGCGTAGTACACCTCAGATAGCAAGATCTGTTTTCTGTTAAGCAGGCTGTCGATCGTCTCTTTTGCCAAGCCTTCATCTTTAATAAGTTTGTCTGTTAAATTGCGCCTAAGAATGTCTTTACACTGCTGTTCGCTACCTGGTGAGTTTTCCACCACATGAGCATTGGTAACGAGATAGCCATCCGAGCTGATGAAAAAACCAGTTCCAGAGCTATACTGCCCGAGGCTCATTTTTCTCCCCTGCGGATTATGTATGAAGGGATACTCGTCATAGGTGCGCATGTCGCGGTATACCCCAGAGCATCCTGTTAGAATTCGCACTACGGCAGGCTTAGCGTGCGCCGCAAGCTGATTGCTTTGCTGTGCCTTGGCGCTGGGCAATGGCAACTGAGCCAACAGCAAAGCTGGAATCACTGAGAATGCTGCAAGGGAAAGACGCATAATTAGCCCCTGATGATCAAGATTCACGACAGGTGTTTACAACACTTATGACCTTAACTGAGCCATAAGCATCTCTACGCTTACGCTATTGATACTATTTTTTCTTATTTTAGTAAAGCACTGTTTAGGCAAAATAAAAATGAAAGCTGGCGCTCAAAAAATTAAAGCTCTAGATTATGTCAGAACATCGTATCAGTAGCATAATCAATACTATGTAGCCTTGTTACCAGACACCTAAATCAGACACGAATCACCGATTGTCGCTCGAGCCTCCGTAACCTGCCGCACTGAACCTATCCACAGAGCCATCTGATCTCTATTAACTAAAATCCGAATGAATGATCGGACTCCTCAAAAGACAATCTTGATTCTGGCAGCTAACCCTACCGATACTGCACGCCTGCGACTGGACTTGGAAGGTCGAGAGATTTGCGATAGTTTGTTGCGATCGCAGCACCGTGATCAATTTATCTCAAAAAAGCATTCGGCGATCAGAGTCAGAGATATTCGACGGGCTTTACTGGATGACAAACCGGGTATCGTTCATTTTTGCGGTCATGGTCATGGCGAGAATGGCTTAGCCGTAGAAGACGAGAACGGCGAAACCCATTTGTTTAGCACTCAAGCACTCGCTAATTTATTTCGATCGTTTCAAAATAAGGTCGAGTGTGTTGTTCTCAATGCCTGCTATTCAGAAGTGCAAGCATTGGCTATTAGTGAATACATTCCCTATGTGGTTGGCATGAGTCAAGATATTGGGGATGAAACAGCGGTCGAATTTGCGGTCGGGTTTTATGATGCTTTGGGGGCAGGACTCTCTTATGAAGAAGCCTACAACTTAGGCTGCAATGCGATCGAGGTACGCAAAATTTCGTCAGCCTTGATTCCCAGACTTTATGCCCATCGGAGACTTTGGGTTTATCCATCCCTGCCTCACATCTCTTCCCCGCCACTGCCAACGCCTCGAACAGCATCGCCCCCTTCAGGAAGCCAGCCCAGGCGATCGTCACCCAGCGCCAAGCCTAAGTCCACCAAACCTAAGTCATCGAGGTCATCTCACGCAAACCGCCATACGCATTCAGACCGCCATAGGCTGAGTGCATCCTTGCTCTTGCCCCTCGTACAAAAAACATGGTTCTTTCTACTCCCGACTTTATTGATTTGGATGGGGGCGGGCTGGCATTTGGAATCAACGCTTGATGATGCCAGCATGTCCGACTTTGTTTTTAGATGGTTTGCCATCGGCGGGCTAGCAGGTGGGTTTAGCGGCTGCTTAGGGGGATGGGCACTCCAGAGAGCCACATCTTCAGTCCAGTGGGATCAATTTTTGCTGAATTGTCTGGCTGGAGTAATGGCGGGCAGCCTCGGTTGGCTGCTGACCATAAAAGTGATTCAAGCCGTTAGTGTGGGGTTGAGAGATGGCAACGGATCGGCTCTGGGCTTCATCGTAGGTACGGTTGTCACAGCGCTCATCTTTTGGAGAATTAGCTTCAGTCAAGCGAGGGCTTGATTACTCCGTCGAATGGTCTGAACACCCGCTTCTGCAAGCCCCCAATGTTGAATTTTGCCTTTACCGATCAAATCCTGAATGGTTCCAGCAACCTCTTCGATCGAATCTAATCACGATCGCGATAGGGTTTGAGTGCTTCACCCATCCATTCTTCCCTGGTGAAAGAACCATACACTTTAGCAGTATAAAAGAAGGTAGCGCCACCTTCTATGGAAATTGAAGCAGAGAGAGATCTTATTGTTGTTTGTCGAGCGTGTTGCTGTAGGCATAGTTCAGCCCCGAGCAGCTTCGCTGTGCCTTCGGCACAGCGAAGCTGCTCGCCGAGACTTCTAGGTTACTATTTTCAAGTTTGCGCGTTTGCTTTTTTTCTCCAGTTACTTCACTCCAGCTATTCAGATTTAAGCGATGCCATATCAATCACGAAGCGGTACTTCACATCAGATTTGAGCAGGCGATCGTAGGCTTCATTGACCTTTTGAATGGGAATAACTTCGACATCGGCAGTGATGTTATGTTCACCGCAAAAATCGAGCATCTCCTGCGTTTCGGCAATGCCGCCGATCATAGAGCCGGAGAGACTGCGACGACCCGTGATCAAGCTAAATGCCGCAATCTCTAGAGGCTTCTCAGGTGCGCCAACCAGGGTGATGTTGCCGTCGAGACGAAGCAGATTGAGATAGGCGTTAATGTCGTGCTTGGCAGAGACGGTATCGAGGATGAAATCGAAACTACCCGCGTGCTTCTGCATTTCGTCGGCATTGCGGGAGACGACCACTTCATCAGCACCGAGGCGAAGCGCATCTTCCGTCTTGCCGGGTGAGGTGGTAAAGACGACGACGTGGGCACCGAGGGCATGAGCAATTTTCACCCCCATGTGTCCCAGTCCACCCAGACCGACTACACCCACTTTCTTGCCCTCGGTGACACCCCAGTGATGCAGGGGCGAATAGGTGGTGATCCCGGCGCAGAGGAGGGGTGCCACTCCAGCCAAATCGAGGTTGGTGGGAACGCGCAGCACGAAGCGTTCATCGACAACGACGCTATTGGAGTAGCCACCATAGGTAACCGGAGCGGTCTTGTGCTTGTCTGGGGAGTTGTAGGTGAAGACTGTATTTTGGCAAAACTGCTCAAAACCCGCTTTGCAATTGGGACAAACCCCGTCCGAATCAACCATGCAGCCGACTCCCACTAGATCGCCGGACTTGAACTTGGTGACTGCTGAACCGACCTGAGTGACCCGACCGACGATTTCATGACCAGGCACGATCGGGTAGGTTGTGGACATGAAATCGCTCCACTCGTCACGTACCGAATGGACGTCGGAGTGGCAGATGCCGCAGAAGAGGATTTCGATCTGTACGTCCTGATCGGTTGGGTCGCGCCGTGCGATCGTGTCAGATGCCAGCGGTGAGGTTGCACTGGCTGCGGAATAAGCTTTGGCGTTGTACATGGATTAATGCTCCTATTGGTTAACGTTTAGTGATTGGTTTAGTGGTTGGTATCGTTCGTCGCTGACCTGTTCCATCCAGTCCACAGGCTTGCCGTTAAGTATCTCCTGTATGGCAATATAAGTCATCACCGTTAGCGGTGAAGGTGGCGATCGCAACTTTGCCGACAAAATTTCCATGCGATGGTTTTGGCATATTTTCTCCTATGGCTCTTACCCGTTGCTCACCTATTCGCTCAGATACCGCGTGAAAAAGGACTGAAGCTTATCCCACGGAATGAGATTCACTCGGTCATAGAGGTCAACATGCCCAGATCCAGGAACGATATGGAGTTCCTTCGGTTCTGACGCTTTTGTGAAAGCCTGCTCACTGAAGATGCGGGAATGCGCCTGGTCTCCGGTGATGAACAAAACTGGACGAGGGGAAATCCAGTCGAGATGCTCGAATGACCAAGCCTGCATCAGAGGGGCACTGCTGGTGACCGACATCGCCGTTGTCGATCGCGGGTGTTGACCGCGCGGCATGCGGTAGTAATCGTAGAACTCTTGATCGATCGCCGATGAACGTTCCGTGATGGCTTCGGGCGTGCCAATATTCATCGCCCGCTCTGCGCCATCCACCTCTACCCAGCGTTGCGCCGCAATTTTTTCTAAGGAGTCTTTGAGCGCGGCTGTGTCCAGACTCTCGGCCAGTCCCTGCCGCTGAGCTTGGCCGATGTCATACATGCTGACAGTAGCGATCGCCTTGATGCGAGGATCGATTTCAGCCGCCGCCAATCCAAAGCCACCGCTGCCGCAAACGCCGATAACGCCGATGCGGTTACGGTCAACTAGAGGGTTGCAGCCCAGGAAATCTACGGCGGCGCTAAAGTCCTCAACGAAGGCTTCCGGGGAGGCGATGAAATGCGGTTGACCACCGCTTTCGCCGTTATAGGAGGCATCATGAGCCAGGGTAATGAAGCCGCGATCGGCCATCGTCTGAGCATAAAGACCGGACGTTTGTTCCTTGACGCCGCCGAAGGGGTGCCCGACCACAAGAGCAGGATGCCGACGAGAGCGGTCAAGATTCTTCGGAACATACAGATCTGCGACCAGAGTGATGCCTAAACGGTTGTAAAAAGAGACTTTTTGGTGAGCTACGCGATCGCTCTTAGGAAAAGTCTTATCCCACGCCAGACTGTTTGCTGCGGGAGCCGCGCTGCCAGTTGCCGCATTGTTGTCCGCCGCATTGCTGGTGGGCACAGGTGGGTCGGATTGCTTCGTCTGCGCCTGGGCGGTGCTCGACAGCAATGGTGCTGCAATGAGTCCCGCACTCGCCAGCGCAAACTCTCGTCGCCCTAACCTGGACAAACTATTCTTTTTCAAGTTTGAATGTTGATTGTTCATTTCAATCACTTCCTATGGTTGATAAAGTTGTGCATTCTGCATGCTCATTCAGGATGTTTGCATCGCGATTTTTGCGATCGCTTGCCGAGTCGTGGAGTCAAGGATGTGCATCTCAACGCTATCTCCTTTGACATTTCTACTAAATTCGCTCGATCGTTACTTCTACAGAACCAGGCCCAGTCAATGCCTCGATACCACCGTCTATTTTTCCGAGGATCACGAGTCCGTTTGAGTAGCCAAAATCCCGGTAATAGATCGCCAAATTTCCCCAGGGGGCGTAATACGCAATATCTCCAACAGACGGATCGCTGCCTGGAGGCGCATCTTCTGTAGATAATCTGTTTGATAAATTGCTGACTTTTTCGGTACTGGCGTAATCTTCTAACGTCAGCGTTAAAGGCAGCAGGGCAACAAAATCCTGAGTCGTTTTGCTGTCAATCAACGTGGCTGTAACAACTTGGTTTCCGGCCTTGATGTTGATCTTCATACTGTTTAGCTGCTGGGGTAATACTTCAGTCGGCATTTGCGATGAGGCACTGCTAGACACCCTGTTGTCAGCACGGCAGGCTGAATAACTCAGAGACATCGCTACGGCGAGAACCCAAATTAGCATTCTCTTCTGCCAGTTTTTCCCCTTGATGGGAAACCACTTCACAAGCATTAAGGCATTCCTTCGTATTGCTGGTCGCTGACCTGTTCCAGCCAATCCACCCGTACTATGCCCGTAAAATACTCGTTCGATCCTTTGGCAGAAGGCTGAGAACCACTGCGTTTGATATCAATGTTCATTTGTTCAAATTCCGTAACTGGATGCCGTTTCGGTAGCTAGCAGGCGCATCGCTGGTTCAACTAAACTTGAGTGTTTGCTTGAATAAAAATCCAGGAGGCCTGCAAGAAGCTAAAATCATTTTTCCTTGCTTTAGCTTCATCTTAGGGATTTTTCAGGACAAGCAATAGAACGATCGTCTAAGATTTTTGTACAATCCTGCAAACTTAAACATGAACGTTGCCAAAACGAGCAAAACATCCAATATCGTTTTAATCAACAACCCGCAGGCACAGCGCGAGGCAGACAGAGCGCAAGCTCACAGAGAAGAACTGACTGAGCGGATTGCCCAGGCGATTCGTCAGGATGGGGCGATCGAGCCGCTGCAAGGATTGCACTTCAACCGCGCCTCCTCGCCTTCAGAATGCGTTCACAGCGTCTCTATTCCTGCCTTTTGTGTAATTGCGCAGGGCAGCAAAGAAGTTTTTCTGGGCAGCGATCGCTTTCAGTACGACCCAATGCATTACCTGTTGGGGACGGTTGAACTGCCGATCGCCAGCCAAATTCTGGAAGCGTCTCCGGCGCAGCCGTACTTAAGCCTGCGCCTCGATCTCGATCCCGCACTAGTTGGCTCAGTCATGGTCGAGGCAGGGCATTCCTCATCACGCAGCCGTGCTGATATAAAAGCGATCGATGTCAGTCCATTAGACGCAAATCTGCTGGATGCTGTAGTCCGGCTCGTCAGGCTGCTCGATGCTCCGGCTGAAGCGCCTGTGCTTGCACCCCTAATTAAGCGGGAAATCATTTATCGACTCCTGATGGGAGAACAGGGAAATCGGCTGCGTCATATTGCAGTTCTGGGTGGCTCTACCCACCAGATTGCTAGAGCCGTCGATCGCCTGCGTCAAGACTTCAATCAGCCGCTGCGGATCGAAACGATCGCCCGTGAGCTGGGCATGAGTGTCTCAGGCTTTCACCATCACTTTAAGTCGGTTACGGCTATGAGTCCGTTGCAGTTTCAGAAGCAGCTGCGGCTTCAGGAAGCGCGTCGTCTGATGCTGGGAGAAAATCTAGACGCTAGCAGTGCCGCTTACCGAGTAGGGTATGACGATGCCTCACACTTCAACCGGGAGTACAAGCGGCTATTTGGTGCCCCACCCATGCGCGATGTGGAGCGGCTGCGAGAGGCAGCAAATGGCTAGTTGAATCCGATCGCCTCAGCGGAACTTCAGCAGGATAAATTAGCAGGAGAGATTCTCCACCTTGTCCTTTAATCTGCTTCCCTGTCATTCAATACTTTCATTGGGTTGCTTCTCGGTTAGCACAACGAGCCTCTTCTAAAGCTTCATCCATCCATTTTTTAGAAAGGGCATTGATTAGAACATTTATTTAGAGCAAGTATAGCTATGAGTAAGCCTGTCATTATATGTGTGGATGATGAACCAACGGTTTTAGAAAGTTTAAAGATAGAACTAAAACGTGTGATAGGAGATTCTTGCCTAATTGAAACCGCTGAGGGTGGAGAAGAAGCTTTAGAACTGATTATAGAGTTACAGAAAGAAGACTATGAAGTGGCCTTAGTGCTGGTTGACTACATCATGCCGGATATTAAGGGCGATCAGTTATTACGAGAAATTCATACTCGATCGCCGCATACGCTCAACATTATGATTAGTGGACAGGCTGATCTAGAAGCGGTCAGCAATGCCATCCGAGAAGCAAAACTGTTTCGTTACATTGCAAAACCCTGGCAGCCAGACGACTTACAAACTAGCGTGATTGAGGCAATTCAAAGTGGGAGCATGTCACCCTTTTGCAGAGAAAAATAAGACCTGTAAGATGATGAGGTTCTTGTTGTTCGTGGAGCACCTGCCAATGACCCGGGAAGAAAAAATCGCACTTGACCAACACATTCAGGCCATTGCAAAGATTTTGT
>DATNPL010000097.1:0-3336 GCA_036703255.1 Coleofasciculaceae cyanobacterium | reverse complement strand
ATTTTGGACAAGAGGGCTTGTAGAATATCCATACTGCTATTTCTCAGGTGCTAGTTTTCAATATCTGCACCCTAAACTGAGAGGTAGCTTTTTGTCTACATAGCCCGATTTTTCCCCTTCCAAAACTGTCCGGACTATTGCAATAACTCAACACACTTTTCATCTCCAAGCAGCGAATCACGCACCGTCCGCAGATGTTCAGCTGCCTCCTGGGTTTCCCAATCCTGAATCAGATGGGTCTGGACTAACTGTTCAACCTGCCTTACCTCCTCATGTTCCGGAATCGGTGCATGGGCAAATTCAGTAATTAACGCCTGATAGAGTTGTCGCGTCAGGGAAGGCTGTGATCCTGCCCAGGCTTGCACTTCTTGAATCACAGCCGAGGGACGACTGGCAACCTGTTCTAACTGTGGTGCAAACGTCTCCAGAACTTTTGCCACTTCTGTTCGCGCTTGCTGAGCAATTAACTCTGACGTTTCGCGGGTAAGCCGTTCCGCAACAACCTGACTGCTAGTTAAGAACTGCTTGTCTTCCTCGCTGAGTTGTTTACCCTCTGCCCACTCCAGCGCGTCCAGCAATGCCTTACCGCGCAGTAGACGCGACTCATCTTTGCAACCTGACGCAAACCAGGCATTCAATGCTTCCTCATAGGGACGCAATTCTGCCAAGACTTCCTGCACCCACTGTTCGTTAAAAACTGCTCTGTAGATAGGATTATAGACCTTGAGAAATCCGTTTTGCTTCACCACCAAACCCGACAACCGCAGTTCCGCTTGCTCAAAACTATCATCGGATTTAATTTGTTCCTGCTCCAGAATTTGCTGATAGAGTCCCAGTAAGCGACCCGTTAACTGCTTGTCCCGAAACAGACGATTGCGAATTGTTTTCAGGTGTTCTGGCTCATCCTGTGCTTCCCAATTGGTAATGACGCGCGATCGCACCAGGTGTTCTATCCCTTGCGCCTCATCTGCAGAATCGCCTAGCTCCGTTTCGGTTTCGATGAGCAAACGGCAAAGCTTTTGAGTCAGGAATGGTTGTCCACCCGTCCAGTTGAGAATTTCCTCCAGCACTTTAGCCGGATTCTGCACATGACCTTCCAGGCCCCAAAGCAAGGGCTGCACCTCAGCCGAACGAAATCCATGTAGCTCGATCGCCCGGCCCAGATTAAAAGGAGTGCGTTCGCGATCAGCAATCAAATCAGATGGGGTAGCCACTCCAATCAGCACAAAAGTTAAACGCTGGTATTCCGGTTTTTCGTTCCGCAGGTTATAACAGGCGCGAATGAAGGCGAAAAAGTCATCTGTAGGGAAATTGAGGCTGAGAATGCTATCAATCTCATCGACCATGATCACGATATGGGACTGCACTTGCGCCAGCAGCACCTTTTCAATGAATTCCTCTAGCCGAGCTAATGGGGTTACGGTCAGTCGTTCTTGCCACCAGGAAGACAGACGAAACTCCAGATCAAAGCTATCTGCCAGTTTTTTCGCCAGCGTTGCGTACCATTGATCTGCGGTGACTTGCTGAGATCCGATCGCAGAAAGATCGATCAGCGTACAGGCATAACCTTCTGCCTCCAGCCGTTTTCGGGCACGGACTTCCAGACTTGACTTACCCATTTGTCTGGAATTGAGGACATAGCAGAAGTCACCTGCTTTTAAGCCTTCATATAGATCCTTATCTGCCTGTCGCACCACATAACTCGGTGCATCGGGAGGAAGCGTGACTCCAACTTGATAGCGATACTGCTGACCGTTATAAACCATTGGCTCCCTTCTCCTTTTGCACCGCTAGTTAATGAGCTTAAACATTAAGTGCTCAAGCAATTACGGAAATACTGACGATACAACAAACAGCGGGGCTTTGCCTGATTTCCCTCTAGCTGTACTAATCCCATACTGTAGAGTTTAAATGCCTGAGCAGGTTTCAAAGGCACAGGATCTTCAGTTGCCACAACAGACTTGAACGCCGCAACTAGTTCTTGTGATTGTTCTAAATTACTCAAGAGTTGGCGTAAATGGCTATTATAAATTCCGGTTTCCGTCGGTGCAGTTTCAAGGATCTGATCCAGCATCATTTTCTTATGCTGAATTTTTTCTAGGGACAGTCTTACCAGATAGGGATGTCCTCCAACTAGGTGTGTTATTTTTTTGACTTCAGCAGCATCCCAATCCAATCCGTGTCTCTGTGCTAAATTTTGCACCTGTGCTTCGCTAAATTCAGGTAAATCTACGACAATGCCAACGCCTGCTAACGGTGATGCATTAATGTCCAATGCGCTGTAGATCTCTGTCGCATGAACGATCACCAGCCGCAGCTTCTGCCAGATCTGACTGGCGCGATCGCCCCGGTTTGATTGATCATACCAACTCCGTAATAGTCGGCAGAAATCATCAGCAATTTTAGCGTGTTCAAAGACGCGATCGGTATTATCTAATATCAGTACTAGCGGAGCCTGAATCTGGGCCAGCAGGTAATCCTGAAAGTAGATCGTAGTGTTGAAACTGGAGGCAAATATCGCTTCCCAGTATTGTTCCAGTTGGTTGCTTAACCCTAGCTCGCGGGTGATTACAGCACAGAACCATTTAAGAAACGTATCTAGGTCTTCCAAGACTGAATCAGTTGCCAGTTGAAAGCTTAGGTAAGCCGTTTGATAGCCGAGTTGAGTTGCTTGCCAGAGGATGCGATTAGTTAAAGCAGTTTTACCCATCTGCTGAGGCGCTTTGATTCGCAATAACGCACCTGGAATTTCGATCGACGTAAAGCAGGTTGTTTCAACGGGAGAGCGATCGACGTAAAAAGTCAAATCCGGTTTGGCGACGGAATTCACCGTCAGATCTGAGGATTGAAGAGGGTTCATCATAGTCCTGGTACTAGCTCCTTGCGTGTTTGACGCGCTAGCAGCAGGCTGCTTTGCCTCGATTTGAAATTCAGGACTCCATTCTTCTGGCTCAACGATATCTGTCGGTTTCAAGTTCAGAACGGCAACAATATCGCGGATCGAATTGCGATCGATCTTGTCTCCCCTCATCAAGCGCCCCAGCGTATCAGAAGAGACATTCGCAGATTCCACAATTGCGCCAAGAGTCAGTTTTAACCTGCGTTTCTCGGTTTCAATCCGTTCAATCCCTTCTGGCGTTGCCCGAACACTGCGACTTCGACGTTTATTCATCAGATAGCAGCCTAATTTTCTAATACTAGGGCGTGTTTTAAAACCCTTTGGAACGATTAGCTAGCCTAGATCTGATGGGTTCAGCCTCCTTCCATGATTCTTCCTCCAAATTCAATTCACCGTCGGGGTGACTTAAACGAGTCGCAATGGCAACGACTCAGATG
>DATNPL010000029.1:0-20503 GCA_036703255.1 Coleofasciculaceae cyanobacterium | reverse complement strand
ACATCTGAGTCGTTGCCATTGCGACTCGTTTAAGTCACCCCGACGGTGAATTGAATTTGGAGGAAGAATCATGGAAGGAGGCTGAACCCATCAGATCTAGGCTAGCTAATCGTTCCAAAGGGTTTTAAAACACGCCCTAATACTCGACGGCAACTTCTGCCTAAAAGCAGTGCCGCACTGAGTCCAGCGGAACCACCACCGACAATGACGCACTCGTAAATCTCTTTGTTTTGGTTCATCATCTTTTTCTGCTCTCCAACTTTAGATATAATCATCAACTCCTAAGTTCTCTTTGTCTTATTTCACTTGAGTGTAGTCAGTTCCAACACTCAACTTCTTGCAGATTCCTATGGAGTTTCCTATGAAATTAGCGAACCGATTTCAGTGTTGCTTTAGTGAGTCGCTTGAAGTGCTGTATTAAACATTTCGCACTGCCTTTCGACTACTGCGCTAAATATCCACCATCTATCATCAACGTTTCACCTGTTATGAACGATGCCAGGTCAGATGATAAAAACAGGACTGCATTTGCAACTTCAAGCGGTGTGCCAGCCCGTCCGATCGGGTGAAGTCCTGCTAAGTAAGCTCTGGCTTCATCTGTAGAGGCTTCAAACAAATCTGTTTGGATTGACCCTGGTGCAACGACATTGATGCGAACACCCGCTTTGGCATATTGGAGGGCAGCCGCTTTTGTTAAGCCTACGACCGCATGTTTACTCGCGGTGTAGAGAAGTATGTTAGGAAGTGCAACGACTCCAAGCGCAGATGTCATATTAACGATCGCACCACTTCCCTGTTTCAACATCTGAGCGATTTCATATCTCATCGACAACCAAACACCTTTAACATTGACGTTCATCGTGTGAGCATATTCTGCTTCCGTCTGCTCAATCAATGAGGGATTTTCGCCGATTATTCCTGCATTATTAAAGGCAATATCTAACCGACCAAAAACGCCAACCGCTTTATCAACCATTGCTTTAACGTCGGCTTCTTTCGTGACATCTGCTTGCACAAAAACAGCCTCTCTGCCAGCTTCTTTGATCAATCGAACTGTTTCTTCACCTTCATCCATTCGACGACCCACCACCACTACCTTTGCCTGTTGCTGGGCATAAGCGATCGCGGTTGCTCTGCCAATTCCTGAAGTTCCGCCAGTGACAAGCGCCACTTTATCCTGAAGTATCATTCTATTTCTCCTAAAATCTAAGTCCGGTTGTTCTCTCTTGAAATGATCGTGAAATCGCTTTAGAAGAAAGCTCAGACAAATCTTGCTAGCAAAAGGCTAAGAGCAAAGGAAAAGGCATGAAAGCTGACGTGGGATAACATCGCAGCCTCAAGTGAGTATTGCCAAAAGAGCCAACCAAAAGCAATGCCAGCAATCCCATTGAGTAATATCGCTCGGATAACCACAAGCGGAGTGAGTGGAACTATCGCGGCAGTTGCGGGCAGGTGTAAAAGCCCAAATACCAGCGCTGCTAGCACAATCGCACCTTGATATATTCCTTGGCTTGGCAACGTAATACCTTGTTTTAAGACTTTCCACGCTACCCAAACAAGCAGCGACATTAAGCCCCAGCGCATCAGAATTTCCTCAGTGATGCCGCCATAAAGCATTGCTGTAAGTGAACTCAGCCAATTCGGTTCTGTGTTATTGGATGCCTGTAACGCTTCAGGTAGAGCATGTTTCATGAACCGATCAAGCAACAGGAGAATGATCATTGTCGCTGCACCCACACCCAAGCTCAATTTCATCTCAATGAGAGAATATGGAATCTTAGAGGTATGAAGTACCCAGTAGTCAATCAAATGTGAGCGTAATCCAACGCGATAGGCACAGCCAATTCCAATCAGAATGCTGATTGCCAGTAGAACTGTAAGCTGTAGTCCTTGTAGGAGTATTAAAACCCACAGTGGCGGGACTGTTGCCAGTATTTCTGGAGACAGTTTCGCCAACTGTTGCTCAACTAATGGAATCGACGTAATCGTAACCATCGCGATGCCCGCAATGCCCAACACAAATAGAATCCCAAATTGTTTCAAAACTGCCATTGATTTAATCTCTAGAGACATCAGAATACTGGTAAAGACAATGCCAAGATAGAGAATGACAACTGGTAACTAACGCCACTTGATTTTGCAGTATTATTCTGTTTCTCCTGTCTCAATCAAGATTGACCTTTAGCACAAAATCAAGATCCGATCCGTTGAGCCATTACCAACACCGTGAAGCTGGTCTAATTTTCTGTAAACTTCAGCACAATTTTGCCCCGTGTTCCGCCCTGCTCTAGACGCTGATGTGCCAGAACGATTTGATCCCAAGAAAATACTGAATCAATCACTGGTCGAAGCTGATGGCGCTCGATGAGTTTTGTCAAAGCCTCTAATTTTGCTCGGTACTGAGGTGAAAAAACAAAATGAATCGTCAGATTTTTTCCCCATGCTTCAAGAAGCGATTGCGGTATTGCAATGTCTACAATGCTCGTAAGCCTACCAAAGGGACGAATGATTTCTAGACTACGCTGAATTGTTTCTCCGCCAATCGTATCTAGAACTAAATCCACACCCAGTCCATTTGTTTCTTGACGAATGACTTCTACGTAATCTTCATTTTTGTAATCAATCACCCGATCTGCGCCCAGTTCTGTCACGAAATCTTGGTTTCTAGCACTGCACGTCGCAAAAACGTATGCTCCGATCGCTTTGGCGAGTTGAACTGCGATCGAACCCACTCCACCCGCACCCGCATGGATGAGAACTGTTTCACCAACTTGTAGATTGCCCCTAGTCACTAGACAGTCCCAAGCCGTTCCGCCTGCAAGCGGAAAAGAAGCTGCTTCAATGTGCGATAGATTTGCAGGCTTCAATGCAACAATCGCTGCATCAGCCACATGATACTGAGCGTAGCTACCAAATTCTCCAAAAATTTGCGGCGAGTAATACACGTTGTCTCCCACCTTGAAATCAGTCACAGCTTCGCCAATTGCCTCAATCACCCCTGAAACATCGACGCCAAGGATGGCGGGTAATTGAACCAGTTCCTTGTAATCACCACGACGAGTTTGGTAATCGACTGGGTTAATCGAGGTTGCACAAACTCTGACTAACACCTGATTCGCCTTCAGTGTTGGTGTGGGAACCGTTTGAATCTCAAACTTCTCAGCATCACCAAACGCAGTTAATACAGCTGCTTTCATAGATTTCATCTGTGCTAGCCCTCCTTAATTTAGAACGAGGAAAACTCATGTATTAATGTCCACCAGAGGTCACTGGAGGGGTTGTTGTAAAGAATCATTCAAGAGTGGCGACATTTGCATTCCAATCAGTTCAATGGAGCGCATCAGTTGGGCGTGATTCATCTGCGCGTTGTCCATTTGAAAAGTTACTCGTGAAATGCCGCCGAGCGATTCGCTGTGACGGCGGATTTTCTCCGCCACTTCTTCGGGACTGCCGACCAATAACGCGCCGGTCGCGCCGCGCTGTGCGTCAAAAGCGGCGCGCGTAACGGGCGGCCAGCCTCTCTCTCTGCCAATTCTAGTGAAGGTTTCAGCGTAGCCCGGAAAGAATTCTTCAACGGCTTGCTCGGTCGTGTCGGCGACATAACCGATTGAATGCAATGAAACTTTCAACGTTTCGGGCGCGTGTCCGGCGTACTCTCCGGCATCGCGGTATAAATCTATGAGCGAGCGAAAGCGATGCGTTTCGCCGCCGATAATGGCAACCACAAGTGGCAGTCCAAGCATTCCGGCGCGGCGGAAAGATTGCGGTGTACCACCGACCCCGAGCCAGATGGGAAACGGCTTTTGCAGCGGACGCGGATAAATCGCTTGGTTTTCCAGCGCGGGGCGAAATTTGCCCGACCAATTGACCGTTTCATTGTCCCGAATTTTGAGCAAGAGTTTGAGCTTTTCAGCAAAAATTTCGTCGTAATCGCCGAGACTAAATCCGAATAGCGGAAAGGCTTCGGTGAACGAACCGCGCCCGACAACCATTTCGGCGCGACCTTTTGAAATCAAATCGAGCGTGGCAAATTGTTGAAACACGCGCACCGGGTCAGCCGCGCTTAGCACCGTAACTGCGCTGGTCAGACGGATGCGCTCGGTGCGTGCGGCGGCAGCAGCGAGAATAACCGCGTTTGCCGAATCTAAAAATTCATGCCGATGATGCTCGCCGATACCAAAGATATCCAAGCCGGAACGATCCGCCTGCTGTATTCTCTCCAGCAGTTCGGCGACAGACTGCGTGGCATCCGCCGTTTCGCCATTCTCACTCGTTCCAACCGAGGCAAAACTGTCAATTCCAACTTCCATGTCATTTCCCAAGCGTTTTGCCAATGAAATAGATTTAATCCGAAATAGTAGAAAGCCTTGCTGTACAAGTTAAGCGGCTGTTCTCTTGCTCAGCAAAAAACGCTTAATCATCGTCAGCTCAGAGGGGTCACGCTACTACCGCGATCTGAATTTTCAGGGAGCGGAATGAATTCAGTTTCACCGGGAACCGCTGGGAATCGGCGGTCTTGCCAATCTCGTTTTGCCTGCTCGATACGCGCTGAGCGGCTCGACACAAAGTTCCAGTACTTTATGCGATCGCCTACTGGTGCCCCGCCGATAATCATTGCTTTTGCCTCAGCCTCCGCCCGGATATCTACTGATTCATCCGGCGCTAAAACGGCTAAACGATATGGCTCTAACGGCTTTCCATTTACGAATAGGCCAGATGTGACGCTATAAACGGCCCTTTCTAAACCTTCTGTTGGCGCTAGCTGAAATTGACTACCCTCTGTGAAAACGAGCGCTAGGTAAAGAGTAGCAGAGTAGGTTTTAACGGGTGATTGGTGAGACTGGTAGCTACCGGCGATCAAGGTCGCGCTGGTGCCTGTTTGAATCCACCTCGGTAAATCAGTCTCCGGATAATGTGAAAAGCTGGGTTCAACTTCTTCAGCGAATTCGGGGAGGGCAATCCAGGTCTGAATGCCGTGGAGAGTGGATTCTTTCTCTCTAAAGCTCTCGGGCGATCGCTCAGAATGAACAATACCTTTGCCCGCTGTCATCCAGTTCACCTCGCCCGGAAAAATCTCTTGTACTGTACCTAGACTATCTCTATGCAGGAGGCTTCCTTCAAACAAATAGGTAACCGTTGCTAAATTGATGTGTGGATGGGGTCTAACATCGACGCCTTTTCCAGCTGGGAAAATAGCTGGGCCTAAGTGATCAAAAAAGATGAAAGGTCCAACCATTTTTAGGGTTTCACTCGGTAAGATGCGCTGTACGCTAAACCCACCTAAGTCATGCTTTTCAGGCGTGATTAATTGCTGAATACTCATTTTTGTACGATCCATTCTTGGTTGATGCTGTGGACAAAGATACAATCTTAATTCTGTTGCTGCTTCAGATTCTTGCCTAATTTAATTTCAATGTATTGAGTTCCAAGGCTCGGTTTCTTTCAGATTCCTATGGTGCTAACGAATCTGCTTGGGGGTCTTTCCCGTGAATCGCTTGATGTGCTGCGTCAAATGGCTTTGACTGGAGAAGCCTACTTGTAGGGCAATGTCTGCGATCGCCAAATCTGTTTTCGATAGCATCAACTTTGCCTGTTCCACGCGCTGTTGAATCACGTATTGACGGGGAGAAATTCCCATTGCTTGCTTAAACAAAGTCGCAAAGTAAGTTGGGCTAATATTGATCAATTCTGCAAGCTCAGTCAGTGACAAATCTCGATCAAGGTGAGTACAAATATAGCCGAGTACTTGCTGTAATCGTGTGTGCGTTAGGCCTTTGCGCTTGGCTTCAAGGGTTGGCGTTGTAATGGTTAGCATGGTTCAAAGATTGGCAATTTGCTCAACAAAACAGGCAAAAACTAGCCATTGCGCATTTAAGCACTGCAATATTTTGCAGTGCCGATCGACTACTGCGCTACATACCCACCATCTACCATCAACGTTTCACCTGTTATGAACGATGCCAGGTCAGATGATAAAAACAGAACTGCATTTGCAACTTCAAGCGATGTTCCAACTCGTCCGATCGGGTGGAGTCCTGTTATGTAAGCTTTGACCTCATCCTGCCCACCTGTAGCTGCTTCAAACATATCTGTTTCGATTGCTGCTGGTGCAACGACATTGATGCGAATACCTGCTTTGGCATATTGGAGCGCGGCCGCTTTTGTTAAGCCTACTACTGCATGTTTACTCGCGGTATAGAGGGGTTGGGTAAGAACTGCAACGACTCCAGCCCCAGATGATGTATTGACGATCGCACCACTTCCCTGTTTTAACATCTGAGCAATTTCATGCTTCATCGACAACCAAACGCCTTTGACATTGACGTTCATAATGCGATCGTATTCAGCTTCCGTTTGCTCAACTAATGAGGAATTTTCGCCGATTATTCCTGCATTGTTAAAAGCAATATCTAACCGACCAAAAACGTCAACTGCTTTATCAACCATTGCTTGAACATCAGCTTCTTTCGTGACATCTGCTTGCACAAAAATTGCCTCTCCGCCAGCTTCTTGAATCAGTCGAACCGTTTCTTCACCTTCGTCAATTCGACGGCCCACCACCACTACCTTTGCCTGTTGCTGGGCATAAGCGATCGCGGTTGCTCTGCCAATTCCCGATGTGCCTCCGGTGACTAACGCCACTTTATCTTGCAGTATCATTCTATTTCTCCTGTTTTAATTTCATCAGTCTGAATCGGGTAAGTTTGTCTCAGCAACTCAGTGACTTCTTGCGCGATCGCAATCAGGGCATGATTAACTGAGGAGTCGCTAAGAGAATCAGTCTGAGGTGTACCTTCATGCCCAAAATCATTCTTACCTTGTATTAGTAAACGTGTCATACATAGAACTATCCTCAATGAAATACTGATCTGCAATTGACTAAATTAATACAAAGGAATTCAGTTTTTGGCATGGTTTAAAAAGCGACAGTTTTGTTCAGTGAAACAGGCAAAATCTAGCTATCAAAATTTGATAGCCTACAGCACTTACAGGCAAGTCAGATGTGAATTGGGAGCAAAGATCGGGGAACTTAATGGCTTGCAGCAATCATGGCTACCATCAACTCTGTCGTGTTCCAGTGCCCAATATACCGACTTCCATTGATAAACAGGGCTGGGGCAGTCGTCACTCCACTCTGTATTCCGCCATCAATGTCTTCATTGATGCGATCAATATGCACTTGTTTAGACAACTCTTTGAGAAATTGAGGAATGTCAAGCCCTAAATCATTGGCGTACTCGACAAGATAACCATTCTCCAACCTTTGTTGATGGTCAAACAAAGTATCGCTCATTAACCAAAACTGTCCTTGGGCGGCGGCTGCTTGGGCTGCTTGGGCTGCCCGTTGAGCATGGGAATAAATCTGCGCTTGTGGAAAATGACGGAAGATGAAGCATAAATAATCTTCTCCAAAAGCAGCACTAAACTCTCGTTTGATCGCTTTAATTAGTTTGTAAACGTCTGCACTTCTAGGGTCTTGATAGTCTCCATACATCACCAGTACTACTTTGGCGCTCAGAATACCTTGAATCCAATCTTGAGTTGAAGGTGGTACAAGCAAGGAACTGTGGCTATGATCGTCGCTCATCTTTTTATATTTGTATCAAGCATAGAACCGTGCAATTTACTTGCTCGATCCATTTGCATGACTGTTTGCATAAATTCAATATAGGTGGTCGCCTTCAAGCTGTCGCCTATAGCAAGTTAAATTTTTTACAGTGCAAATTGATAGAGTAACTATGCGATCGCAAAGTAGAAGGCCGGCTCTAACTTAAGTTAGACTCTTAACTCGATCGAAAGTACATCCTACAAACTGACAATGCCGCGTTTAACGGCAACAATCACAGCTTGAGTTCGATCGCTCACATCCAATTTATTTAAAATCCGATTAACATGAGATTTGACAGTGCCTTCACCGATGCTCAAAGCAGCCGCAATATCGGCATTACTCATCCCCTGAGCCAGTGAGCGGAGTACCGCCAGTTCTCGTTCACTCAGTTCTGGATTGCTGAGGCGCTGTACCAGCTTTGCGCCCACATCGGGCGGAATATACTTCTGACCTCGATGAACGGTGCGAATGGCATTCAGAAGCTCGTCCGGTTCAGTTTCTTTCAACAGGTATCCTTTTGCGCCTGCCTGCAATCCTCGATAGATATCTTCGTCACTATCATACGTAGTTAGTACAATAATCCGAGCAGATTTAGCAGTAGCACAAATTGCACCAATAGCAGTGACTCCCTCCACTTCCGGCATTCGCAGATCCATGAGCGTGACATCTGGTTGGTGTTCCTCAAATAGAGCGATCGCTTGTTCCCCATTTTCGGCTTGAGCAATCACCTGCATATCTGGGTCACGGTTAATAATCGTGGCTAATCCTTGCCGAAAAATGGCATGATCGTCCGCAATCAGAACTCGAATGGTCGTAGCTTGGCTCATCGTGCTGCTCACTCAAGGGTTGACGGTGACAATAATCTCTGTTCCTTGTCCAGGTTGACTCCTAATCGTTAGTTGTGCGCCGATGCGCTCTGCCCGTTCGCTCATGCCGAGTAAGCCAAAACCCTCAGAGGCTGAAATACTCCCAACTCCAAAGCCCTGTCCATTGTCTCTCACGCGCAAGCAAAACTGGTCGCGATCGTAGACTAGCTGCACTCGAATTTCGTCAGCATTGGCGTGTCTAATTGCGTTGGTTAATGCCTCCTGCCCCATCCGCAGTAGGTTACTTTCAACTTCAGTGGGTAGAGAATACACTGCACCCTCAATCTCATAGTGTAGAGTGGTATCCATAGCGGCAGCTCTAGTCTGAGCGACGAGACGATGTAGAGCGCTCTGTAAATTGCCTTCTTCCAAAAGCTGAGGACGGAGTGCGACGACCGATCGCCGCGCTTCAGTAAGTCCAGTTCGTGCCAATTCTTTGATCAGGCCTAGGTGTGCCTGAGCTGCTTCTACATCATCCGTTAGTACCTGGTTTGCAGCTCCGACTTGAGCCAGAATGCCTGTAAACGACTGAGCGAGTGTGTCGTGAATCTCGCGTGCCATGCGGTTGCGTTCATCCAAAATTGACGCGGCTTCTGCTTGCTTCAGCGCCGTAATATCTCGCGCCAGCCAAATCACCTGATCATGACTGATTGGGGCAATGCGAGCTGAAAACCAGGCTTCTTGTCCATTTAGAAACGCACTGTACTCGACCGTGAGGATTTGTTGGATTCTTAGCACCTGCTGTATATAACTTAGAAATTCATCGGCTTGTTCCTCTCCGAGTTGATGCATGGTTTTACCAATCATCTCCTCAAAGGGTTGCCATAGCAGATTTGGCTCCTGTACTATTATTTCAAGGAATCGCCCTTCAGCAGACAGTACAAACAATGGATCGGGAATTGCCTCAATTAGAGTCCGTAGTTTTGACTCTGAGGCTTGTAAGGCTGCTTCTGCCTGTTTGCAATCGTCGATATCCGTAATAACCCCCAACGCTCGAATTGGCTCACCGGATTCATTCCAGGTAACAATTTTGCCGGCAGAACGAATCCATTTCCACTGACCGTCCTGGGTACGACGGCGATACTCTACTTGAAAGTTGGGGATTTCTCCAGTAATACAAGCATGGTAGGTTGCGACAACTGATTCTCTGTCATCAGGATGCAAACGAGCAATCCATTCAGGAATGGTTTCGTGGAATGTTGTTGGATCGTAGCCCAGCATTAAAGCGTATTCCGGGTTGACAATTCTTTCTTCAGTCTTTAAATCAAAATCGTAGAGTCCTTGATTTGAAGCGGTTAATGCTAAGCGTAGTCGTTCTTCACTCGTTTGTAGAGCGGCTTCTGCTTGCTTGCGATCGCTAATATCCGCAACCACCCCTTCAATGTATCCATCGGCTGCATTCAGATAAGAAGAGAAAAGTACCCAAAACAATGTCCCATCTCGTTTCCGCACCTGGGCTTCAAAGTTTCGCACTTCCCCATCCCGCTTCAGCAACTCAAGAAATTGTTGGCGATCGCTGGGATTGACATAGTAGTCTGCGGTGTGTTCGATCCCAATGATCTCCTCTGGTGAGTCAAAGCCATACAGATTGGCAAAGCGTTGATTGGCATCGAGAAGTAATCCATCCGAGAGGCGGGTTCGGTAAATGCCAACCTGCGAGTTTTCGAAGATATTGCGGAACTTGGCTTCACTGCGTTGTAATGCCTCTTCTGCTTGCCTACGCTGGGTAGTGTCGTTGCCAACCGATAAGATTTCAACGACCTCTCCCTGGTCATTGAAGATGGCTTGATTCGACCAGGCAATCCAAACCCGTCTACTGTCTCGACAAAGGTTCTCATTCTCGGTTTGCAGGTAAGCTTGAGGCAAGGAATCTTCAAGATTGTGAAACAGGTTGTGAACAAGCTGCTTGAGATTACGTCCAGATGTTTCGGTTTCTGGAACGATTGTTTCCAGTAGGGTACGCCCTAAAATCTGATCTTCCTTATAACCAAAAAAACTTAGCCCATAGTCATTCATGTATCGAATTCGTCCTGCCCTATCCGTGCGAAGGATGATTGAATTCGCAGTTTGGATCAGGTTACGGTAATTGGCTTCACTTTGTCGTAACGCAGCAGTTCGTTCTGCGACCTGTTGCTCTAAAGTGCAGTTGTAGTCGGCTAGGAGTTTCTCGGCTTGTTTGCGCTCTGTAATGTCCTGAAAGGCTGTAATCGCATAAGCAACATTGCCCTGTTCGTCAAAAATGGGAGTTCCCCATGCTTCAACTGGAATTATTTTGTCGTTTTGATGAATCTCCATATCATCAATCCTGGTGCGTTCACCACTCAGCGCTCGAACAACTGGCATTTTCTCAGTTGGATATAGCTGATCGGTTCCCGATAGATAGACTTGATAGATCTCTGAAAGATGTTCTGATGAAGCGGTTGGCTCAATACCTTTTCCCAGTAGCTGAATTCCCCGCTCATTGACATAGTAGGGGCGACCCGTTGCATCCAGTACTCCAATTCCCACTTGGACAGCTTCTAGAAATTGCGTTATTTGACTTTCACTTGTGCGAAGCTTGGCGTAAAGTTGGGCGTTTTCGATGGCGATCGCTGCTTGAGTCGATAATAGCTGCAAGACCTGCGATCGCTCTGGTGTAAATACTCCAGTTGCTAACCGATTTTCTAAATACAATACACCGACCAGCTTGGCTTGATTCAGCAGCGGCAAACAGAAAATAGATTGAGGCTGGTTCTGTTGAATGTATGGCTCATTAATAAAAGCACCTTCACGAGTCGCATCATTTAAGGCGACAGGCTTCAGAGCCCGAATCACATATTGAATGATTGATTCGGGCATTTGATCGGCAATTGAAATAGACTGTAACACCTGAGTCGCACAAGCATTCTCATCGGCATTGAGTTCACAAGCCGCTTCAATCAACCATTCGCGTGAGTTTTCTAAAATCAGATATCCGGTTTGTGCGCCAGCATTCTCAATTAAAGTTTGCATCAGCGAGTGCAGCAATTGCTTCAGTTCAATTTCACGAGAAATCGCCTGTGAAGCTTTCATCACTGCCGCCAAATCGAAAGCAGTATGGAGGGGATTAGTGATAGTGTCGGCAGTAATAGGAATTGATGTGGAAGTGGCTCTAGGCGACTGAGAAAAGAACTGTGGATAACGATTTTCTAAGTCTTTAACTTTAGCGGTTGCGCCCCAGCGATCGTAGCAATAGTGCGCCTCTTTCATGTAGGTTTGGGCAAATTTTCCTCGACCTCGCGCCAGATAATGCTTAGCCGCTAATTCATAAGCTAATGCTTCTTCCTGGATATACTCATTTTTAGCAGCACCTGCTATCGCTTGTTCATAAAGTTCTTCAGCCTCAGAGAATCGTCCTGAGACTCGTGCTTTCTCTGCTTCAACTAAATAAAATTTATGTAAATAATTCATTGGGGCGTGTTCTGCCCACTTTTGCATCTTTTCTTGGTTGGAGCTAACACAATCCAGCCAAACTGCTTTTTCAGAGGTTGAAGCATCAAGCGATAGGCTCAAAAGCGCTAAAGAATGGTAGAAACAGAATAAAGGCAAAATCCTGATTGCTGTTGACTCTGCAAAATGTTGCCCTGCCAAAACAGCAGTTTGTGCAGCTTGGCGATTTTCTTCAAATAGATAACACAACATAACTTTGTGTGAATAAAACATTTGAATTGCAATTCCATCTTTAACTGCAATCGCATGTGGTAACCCTTGCTCTTCATCACATACCCCACCCATTAAGCGGCTGGGATTCTCAGACCGATCTAACAAATTAAGAATGGTCTGCCACACGATTGCAATCCAAGTCGAGGGGCTTTCCTGTCTGATTCGATCAACCGCTTTGCTGTAGGTTGCCGTTTTCTGTTCCAGTTGGGTGAGTTCCTCACCGACGAAAAACGAGTTGTAGCACACGTCATATGCAGCATAACCAGCGATTTGAAAGTCTCCGGTTTCCACTCCGTTTTGATACACCTCAACCAGCAGTGGTATCGTCTCCCTAAGATGTACCTTCCATTGCATAACATGGTCACTAAATAGCTGTAATGCTTTAGCATTGCCTCTTTTGGTATTCAATCGTTCTGCCAAACTTAGAGCCAATTGACCCAATTTATAGCCGAGTTCAATGTCTTGAACGGCTCCACATAAAATAAATCCGTAGCCAACATAGCCCAGTGGTGACCAGGCAGCATTACCGTAGTCGAGTGATAAATTTACCATTTTGCCAGTAGTCAGCACGAATAGTGCTGGTGACCTGATAAATGCAGCCGCCCCAATATTCGCCAGGATATAAATTGCTGCTAGCGGTTCTGGTGCAGTCATCTCTGGTAGATCAATTAAGTCTTCGATTTCTCGTCTAGCTAACAGTGCAGTCGTTTCCTCCAATCCTCTCTGAACATCGACCTGACTTGGATTTTCCGGTAAGACTACTTCCAGGAGCTTCAACACTTCCAATCCAATTTTAAGTGCTTCTTCTAGATCGCCCTGTGACAAAAACGCTTGAATTCTGCTATCGTAAGCCTGTACTTTGTCAACCACTGTTTTGGCACGATCGAGTACCACTTCTACAAATTGTTCCATCTCATCAAAGCAACCGTGAAGATACGCCGCTTCTGCTGTTTCTGAGTACAGCGATAAAGTGAGGTCATACTCACTCTGCCAACTTTCTGGATTAAGGAGTTTAAGCCCTGTCGTGAAATACTTAAAAGCTGCTTCATAAGCCGTTGCTGCCTTTGCTTTCTGACCTGCCATTAAATTCAATCTGGCAATTTCAGTTCGTTCTGATCGAGCAGTGACTAGCTCAAGTCCTTGATTGAGATGATCGATGATTTCAAACAATCGATCGGATCGTTGCTCTGGTGAAGTTTTTTCGAGCAAATTGCGACCGATTTGGAGATGAACAACCTGTTTCTGCGATTCATCAATCAAAGCATAAGCCGCTTGCTGAACGCGATCGTGCAGAAACTTATACTCTTGAACCAACAAATCTTCGTCCAATTCAGACAGAGGTTGAATTAATCCCGCTTGTATTGCTGCTAGTAGATCCTGGAAAATTGCTTTCGGTGATTTTTCGCAAACGGTTCCTTCGGAGTTGTGCTCTGCGCTAAACGCCAACGTTTCTAAATCGAACTCAGACCCAACACAAGCAGCGATGGAGAGAACTTGCTGTGTTGCTTCCGGCAATTTCTGCAATTGACGCAGCAGCAACTCCACCACATTAGCAGTGATATCTTGAGCTTCAATCTCAGCTAGGTTCCACTGCCAGCTTAACTGTTGGGCATCAAAGGTTAACAGGTTTTCGCTATGCAGCAGCTTCAAAAATTCACCAACAAAGAAAGGGTTGCCCTCGGTTTTACGCAACACAACTTGGGCTAAGGAACGAACGGTATCAGGATTGTGATGTAATGTCCCAGCTATCAGTTGACTCAACGGTTCCAGTGTTAAAGGGGTCAGGATGATTTCCTGAAATACTGCTCCCTGGTTTCGCAAACTCTCTAGCGTTAAGACCAACGGATGCGTTGGAGTCAATTCGTTATCTCGATAGGCTCCGATCAAAAACAGATACTGGATTTGCTCATCAAGTAAGATGAGTTCGATTAACTTCAACGTCGCAGAATCGATCCACTGTAGATCGTCTAAAAAGATGACCAGGGGATGCTCTTTTGCACAAAACGCCCGCACAAATTTTTGAAACGTGAGATTGAAGCGATTCTGTGCTTCTGTTGCTCCAACTTCGGGCACAGGTGGTTGCTTGCTAATAATGAACTCAACTTCGGGAATGACATCAATGATGATTTGCCCGTTGCTTCCTAAAGCACTGAGTAGACGCGATCGCCACACTTCCACCTGTTCATTGGGTTCGCTCAAGAGTTGCTGCACCAACTTTTGCAGGGCATCGACGATCGCGCTATAGGGAATATTGCGCCGGAATTGGTCAAATTTACCCCAGGTAAAATAGCCGTGCTTTGCGGTGATTGGTTTAGAGAGTTCCTGTACCAATGCTGTTTTGCCAACGCCAGCGTAACCAGAAACCAGCATCATTTCACGGACTGCCTTACTCCCTGTCACTCGGTCAAACGCTACCCATAATGCTGCAATCTCCGCTTCTCGCCCATACAGTTTTTGAGGAATGCGGAACTGCTCGGAAACATCTTGCCGCCCCAACGATATGGCGTTAATCTGACCCATCTCCGCCAGTTGTTGAGCACAGCGCTCTAGATCTGCTTTGATGCCCCAGGCACTTTGATAACGATCCTCCGCATTCTTCGCCATCAGTTTCAAAATCAGGTTGGAAACAGGTTGGGGGATTGTGGCATTCAATTCATGCGGGGGAATCGGCGGTGTAGCAATGTGACAGTGAACTAGTTCCAGGAGATCACTGGTGGGAAACGGCAATTGTCCTGTCAATAGTTCGTAGAAGGTTGCACCCAGTGAATAAAAGTCGGTGCGATAGTCGAGCACCCGGTTCATGCGCCCGGTTTGCTCTGGCGACAGGTATGCAGGGGTTCCTTCTAGAAGATGAAGGCTTTTGAAGGTGGGATTGGTGCGACTGAAGCGAGTGGCAATGCCAAAATCGATGATTTTGACAACGCCAGTCCTCGGATTAAAGACAATGTTGCCAGGATTAATATCTTTGTGGATGACATGAGCTGCATGGATTTTGCCTAAAGTATCAGTAATGGCGATCGCCATATTCAAAAAAGCCGACAGCGGCATGGGAGAGAAGTCTAATTGTTGCCGCATCCAGCATTCTAAAGACTCTCCACCAAAGTCTTCCAAAAGAATAACCAGCGTGCGCTGGTAGACTTGCAGGCTGTATGTCTTGACTACGCCTTCAATGTTGAGAAAACGAGTAATTTCATACTCCTGCCGATAGCGAGTTAATTCTTGAGGAGAGGGATAGTCCTGCTTGAGAACTTTGGCAATCACGGCACAGTTATCTTGCTCTCTGATGCCCCGATACACTAAAGAAGCTAAGCTCTCATAGATTTTGCTGTGGATAGTAATTCCAGGCAGGGTAATCATTGAGTGCTCCCCTATAAAGGACTGTCATCCGTTTCCCAAAGTATATCGCTTACAAACCAACGACCGCATCTGGGCGAACAACTCTGCACCCCAATCGGAGCAAAAGCCATGGGCGATCTTATCGAGAGCCGTATTGCAGAAGCGTTGAGGAACCAGGGTCTGTCGTCGTCGGTTCATGGCAATAGCTCGTAGTGACAGCCGCTTCATTTGGGGGGCAAATAGGTCGTCACCCGTATCAAAAGTGTGGAACATCGCTACTGGATTTTGCATTCAGACATTGATGGTCGATCGGTTGCATGAATGTACTTTCGATCAAGTTCAGATTCTAACTTAAGTTATAGCCAGCCTTCTACTCCGCGATGGCATGGTTACTCTATCAATTTGTACTGTAAAAAATTTAACTTGCTGTAGGCGACAGCTCGAAGGCGACCACCTATATTTAATTTGTGCAAACAGTCATGCAAACAGATCGAGCAAGCAAATTGCACGGTTCCATGCTTGAAGGCATGAATATTGAAGGTGCACTGGATTAACGCACGCTCAAGCAGCGACGGTAAAAGCATTAAGAGCGATCGCACAGTGAAGCAAATGTCCTTTGGGCACGCGACGCGAACGCCCTAACTCTGCGCTTAACTCGCGGATCTTAAGTGGCGAAATTTGGGGTTAACTTGCAGACTCAATTCATGGTGCGATCGCTTACGTCATAAACCTTTGAGGGTAAACAGACGTTTCACTTAAAAGCACAAGCAGAGATGTTTAGTTTTTGATTTCATTCTGTAATTTCTCATTCACCAATCGCTCAAATAGGAGAGTTCAATGTCTAAAAATCAAAAAATCGGTCTAGAAGGACTGCTTCGTCCAGAAGATAGCATCCTGGTACTGATTGACCACCAGCCCTATCAGTTCACCAACTTGAACAGCCATGAACCTACGATGATCATTAACAATGTTATTGGTCTTGCCAAATCGGCAAAGGTGTTCAACGTACCGACAATCTTGACAACAGTCATTGAAGAGAGAGGGGGCTACATCATCAAGGGACTACAAGATGTTTTTCCTGATCAAAAACCGATCAACCGCACTTTCATCAATACCTGGGAAGATCCAAATGTTACAAATGTAGTGAAGAAAAGTGGCCGCAAGCAACTTATACTTGCTGCGCTTTGGACCGAGATCTGTCTCGCAATGCCAGCAATTCAGGCGCTGGGTGAGGGCTATGACGTATTCATCGTTACCGATGCTTCGGGCGGTGTTACTGCGGAAGCTCATGACATGGCGGTTCGCCGTATGGTTCAAGCGGGTGCAGTTCCAATCAACTGGATGGCTGTACTTGCTGAATGGCAACGTGACTGGGCACGCACAGAAACATCTGCGGGTGTATCAGAGATTCTTCTTGAGCATGGCGGTGCTAGTGCAGTGGCCCTTGCATGGGAACTTCAGCTCCTTGCAACAACCCCTCCATCGAACGGCAAACCTGTCCAGGTCAGCAATTCCTCCATTGGTCAATTGGTTTAGCATTGTGGGTGAATTGCACCGTGATTGGCGTAACGATATTAAAGGGCTAGGTAATTTCCTTGCAGAGTTTATTCCTGACTACAAAAACCTAATGACGAGCTATGCAGCAACATCAAATGCTGGCTCTGCCAATCGTGAACGTCTCATGACTCGTGTGTAATTGAGTGGATGTTGTCATTGCTCAATGATCCACTTCATTTGCGGTATTGCAGCAGCGCTGGATAATTTCGTCCATAGAATTAGGGGTGATCGCCAGCGATCGCTCATGAACCATCATCACTTCTTGTAGCTAGAGTTTTTGAGGTCATGTGTAATGCTAGATCCACTGGTAGTAGGTACAGGTGAAGAAACTCACCAGGTAACCGCCATCATTTCTCACTTCATTCGATCTGGACGTGAGCAGGGTTATGAGGAATGGTTGCACGGAATTGCGACGGCTGCTCACCAATTTAAGGGACACTTAGGGGTCAGCGTGATCCGACCCTGTGACCACACTCATCTTGAGTATGTGGCAATTCTTAGATTTGATCATTACGACAACCTCAAAACTTGGCTGGAATCCAGCGTGCGGCAAGAATGGCTAGAGCGGTTGCAGCCCTTGATTGAAAAGCCTGAAACCATTCAAACTCTAACGGGTCTGGAAACTTGGTTTACGCTTCCCAACAAATCCATAAAGGCTCTACCTCCGCGCTACAAAATGGCGATCGTGACATGGCTGGCGGTGTTTTTCACAATATCTATTCTCAATCATTTGCTCGTACCGCTCCTGGCGGAGCTTCCGGTATTGCTCAGAACGCTGTTGGTTACAGGTCTAACGGTTGCCCTGCTCACCTACGTGATTATGCCGCGCCTCACTCAACTCTTTCGCAAATGGCTGTATCCCATTTGAGCAAGTACATCTCTTGCACATTCACAGGAATTTCCCATGTCTTGTCAACACCTGAACGAACTGACGCTAGAGACTATGATTTCAAAAGCCAATTACCCGGTATTCCGCTGTGAGGAATGCCTGCGAGTTGGCGATCGCTGGGTGCACTTGAGAATTTGTCAAACCTGCGGCAAAATGCTGTGCTGCGACTCGTCTAAGCATCAACACGCTCGCCACCATTACGAAGAGAGCGGACACGCAGTGATTAGTTCAGCCGAACTGGGAGAACAATGGCTGTGGTGTTTTGCCGACGAACAACAGAAGAACTATTGATCACGCGCCCCTTTTCTACCCGCGAGGAAACCATGATGTCAAATCAGCCTGCCCCAATAGATATTTGGCCGAGTTTACCCCTGGACGCATGGCAAGAGACCTATGCGACCTTGCACATGTGGACTCAAATCATCGGCAAAATTCGATTGGCCCAAACTCCGTGGATTAATCATTCCTGGCATACTCCCCTCTATTTAACCGTTCGGGGACTGACTACTTCCACGATTCCCTATGGCAGTCGCATCTTTCAAATCGACTTTGATTTCATTGATCACGAACTGCTGATTCAAACCAGTGAAGGGGCAAGACGAGCGATCGCCCTCTACCCTCGCTCTGTTGCTGATTTTTATCAGACTGTGATGGAAACTCTAAGAGAATTAGGTTTCCGCATCACCATTAACACCAAACCGAATGAAGTCCCTGATCCAATTCGATTTGAGCAGGATGAAACCCATGCCGCTTATGATGCGGATTATGCCAATCGATGCTGGCGAGTGCTGCTACAGTCCGATCGCGTCTTTCGAGAGTTTCGCTCACATTTTTCCGGCAAGGTCAGCCCAGTTCATTTTTTCTGGGGGAGTTTTGATTTAGCAGTGACGCGCTTTTCGGGGCGATCGGCTCCTGAACATCCAGGAGGGGTGCCAAATCTACCGGATGCAATAGCACAGGAAGCCTATTCCCAGGAAGTCAGTAGTGCCGGATTTTGGCCTGGAGCTGGATTGTCGTATCCAGCGTTTTATTCCTATGCGTACCCAGAACCCGATGGGTTTAAGCAGGCTGAGGTTCGTCCCGATGCTGCCTTTTACAATAAAGAATTGGGTGAATTTATTTTGCCCTATGACGCTGTCCGTGAGGCAGAATCACCGGATCAGATGTTGTTAGAGTTCTTGCAAAGCACCTACGAAGCTGCCGCCAGGTTAGGCAACTGGAATCAAGAGGAACTCAAGCAGTTGACGTTTAAGTAGCAACTGCAGTCCTAAATTGGCGTTTAACTCTCGACACCTTTCCCAATACCGGACACTTTGCCCTGGAAGAAGGTGGAGATGCAATCGCGAATCACATCCGTCGTTTTATGGCCACTCACGTAGCGTAATCAAAGGCTATCTTACGAAATCACTCAACATGAAGGAAACCACACCATGAATAGGTTCGCGCTCAAGCACGGCATCCGACTATCTCTCATCGTCGCCCTCTTTTTAGTCACCACGGTCATCACATCTTTAGGAGCCATCATGAATCCTGCCAGTGCCCAAGACAGTAAACCGACCATCGTCCTGGTTCACGGTGCATTCGCCGAATCTTCGAGTTGGAATGGTGTATTGACCCAACTTATTCCCAAGGGATACCCAACGGTTGCTGTCGCCAATCCCCTGCGCGGAGTCAAAAGCGATGCAGATTATGTCGCCAGCGTTCTCCAGGGTATTGAAGGTTCCATTGTGCTTGTAGGTCACTCCTACGGGGGTGCAGTGATTACGAATGCGGTCAAGGACAACGAAAACGTGAAGGCGTTGGTTTATGTTGCGGCTTTTGCTCCTGATGCGGGCGAGACGGCTGCTGAACTTTCAGGACGTTATCCGGGCAGCACACTTGGGCCGACCCTCGCGCCCCCCGTTGACCTACCAGATGGCGGCAAAGACCTCTACATTCAACAGGACAAGTTCCACGCCCAGTTCGCTGCCGATGTGCCCGCCAGCGACGCGCAGTTAATGTCCAGTACTCAGCGTCCAATTACGGATGCTGCGTTGAACGAAGCCTCTGGCTTGCCCGCCTGGAAGTCTGTCCCGTCCTGGTTCATCTATGGCGATCGCGATCTCAATATCCCAGCCGCCGCCCTATCATTTATGGCAGAGCGAGCTAACTCTAGTGAGACAGTCGTCGTCAATGGCGCGTCCCATATCGTGATGGTTTCTCATCCAGATGCCGTCGCCGCAGTTATTGAACATGCTGCGATCGCTCAGTAAAAAGTGCGACCAGAGTCAAAGACTCTTTTACGTGGGGACAGTGGGACAGATTCCACTGGGAGAGACGGCTCTCCGCTCACTTGAGAGGATTGATTTTAATCCTCAAACACTCGACTTTTTACATTGCACTGCTACCTTTACCCCTACTAGGGGGAGTTGGGGGCTATATCAACTCTTCACCCAATCAGGTAATTTTTCCGCAATGAAAGGAGGACGTTATGGTTGCAATTGATTCAACTTGTTTTTAGCGAAGAGCAAGAGATTCTGTGCCTCTAGATAAACCGTTGTACCGTTTTCTACCCGTTCTAATTCA
>DATNPL010000125.1:0-8252 GCA_036703255.1 Coleofasciculaceae cyanobacterium | reverse complement strand
ACATCTGAGTCGTTGCCATTGCGACTCGTTTAAGTCACCCCGACGGTGAATTGAATTTGGAGGAAGAATCATGGAAGGAGGCTGAACCCATCAGATCTAGGCTAGCTAATCGTTCCAAAGGGTTTTAAAACACGCCCTAATTCACCACCATGACATCAATCATTCAGAAACTTGCTGCAATTTCTCTATCACTGTTAGCCATTCCGCTGATTGCTGTGCCAATGCTTGCTGATTCCTCACAGTCACCTGAACGAAGCGCAAGGCTGATTGATAACCAAACTGATCTCTCTTGGGTTCTGAATGGTGAAGAAGATGGCCAAGGGCGGCTAGGCTATGCTTGCCTAACCAGAAATCGCCTAATGGCTGATGCAGGAGCCTCTTTCATTACCCGCTATGCTATTGTCCGTAATGCTAGTGGTGAGCTTACATTAACGCCCATCATCGCAGCTAAAGTTATTCGTCAGGGACAAGGCTACGTTAGCCTATCTGACCGCTATGTAGTCGAGGCATTAGAGCCAATGGCTGAAGCGAGTATTTGGCAGATTGTCCGTCACCGCACCATGCGGATGAATCGCCCTTTTGAGCCAGGGCTAACTGCTGAAAATCAGCCGCGTGAGCTAGGTCAGGCTTGCCTTGATGGAGGTATTGCAGGCAGCATTGACTGGCTTGAGCGAACTAACAACATCACGATTGAAGATACTAGAGAGCCACAGTGAGTAGGGTCACTGGAGCTAACTTGAGTCAGGTTTAATTCAGCAGATTAGCCAGCCACCTCTCTGAGTTAAATTTATGGCTCATATCGCATTGGTTAACCGAGATGATCAATGCCTCATGTTTCACTAGCGATCGCTATTTAGGGTAAAACTTGATGGGCAAAAGCCAGCATTTTCAGGGGTTCCGGCCATAACAGAGTACCCTAAATCAAAACAACCCCTCCCCTCCCTCCCGTCCCTACAGGGATGATCTCCAATCCACAAATACATGCCCTAGATCAGGGTTTTCTCGGTGAGGAAAGCCACACCCAAAGCCCCATGAAATGCTCAGCGCTATGACTGTAGATCATCACCAATATGCTCAACTTTAAGGATCAATCGGTCGATGGGTGAGTTGCTTCAAGCTCTGTCCTTGCCTTCATCGCTTCAACAGCTCCTAGAAGAACTAGAGCACTTAACTGCCTTGGAAGCCCAACAGAATGGCAATCCCTGGCTCAGCATAGACAGAGTGACTGAGCTGTTCAATGCAAAGTACGGGATGTCACCTGAACATTTGGCGATCGCCCAAGGCTATGGTCGTGATTTAAGGAGCCTGCTCAAAGAGAGTGGGCGCTTTTCAATCTATGGGACACCCCTCCCTCATGAGTTCTATGTCGCGCTGATTCAAGCAGTCGTCTTTGACTATCCACAGGCTCAGACCTCCTCTAGACCCTATCAAGCAAAGCAAGCCTGGAAAGCTAACAGCCGATCGCCCAGGAGAGCAAAAGGTAAGGACGCTGAGGAGAGAGTACATTGCCAAACGCAGGCTCCCTCGAGACAGTCAGATTGCTCAGTTCCTGAGATTAGCTCAGTCAATGACTTGGAGCGGGCATTGATAGAAATCATTCAGAGCTTGACAGTGATTCATCCCAACAAGGTGATTGCCCTTACGCCATTGAGCTGCAAGTTTAGCGATCGGTATCAGCAACCTATCCGAGCTGTAATGCGAAGGGTATGCCCTGATATGAGGTTGGCTGAGCTACTTCAGACTGTTCCTGGCCTTGAAGTTCATAAAGTAAACGATGGTTGGCAGGTCAGCTTAGTTCACCAGAATAGTCACCCTAATCATCATGAGAGATGTAGCAGGTAGAGGCGAGGGTTGGGCTGATACCCAAAGGAGTCAGCTCATTGACCGTGAGATTAGGGCTGAGATGAAGCTCTAAGCTGAGCTAATTTAGGGTTCATGAGGATAGAAGGGTGAAAGCTAAAATAGGCTTGATTTGTCCATATTTATATCTCCCATGAGTCAAAACGTACCTACTCCTCAGATTTACGGCACTCTCTTAGAACTCACCAGGGAGCTGAAAGACTTTGCAGATACATCAGGACTCAAAGCTGCATTTGATGTTGAGGGCAATGCTTACATCGAAGGCAATGGGTTCGTAGAGCAGCTAAAGAAGGAAAACCTGGTGCGCAATCACGAACTCAAAGCAGAAATACGCGGCATTATTGCTAAGCATTGCCCAAGGGTGCAACCGAGCTATAAGCAATAAAAACATAGGGGCGATCGCTTGGCTGATAGCTCTTATTTAGGGTACGACTTGATGGGCAAAAGCTAGGATTCTCAAGGGGTCTAGCGGCTATAGATTACCCTAACTCACATTCCCCATGCTTTCCCGCCACCGCACGCTCAATTGCCTTGTGGAGCGTTTGCAATCCTGTAAGGGCATCCTATCTGTAATTGCGTATCTAGTAGGAATGGTATGGGGTTTGAAGTTGTGGAGTCTAGTGTATTGAAAGTTTGCAAAGCCCCGATTCAAGAACTTGTTGGTTTTGCTGACCATTACTACCTTGCTGAGAACGCAAATCTCCACAATTCTGTAGGTTGGGGTCCAAGTGGACTTAAACTGCGGGGATTGGTCAGGATAACGCCGCAGGAGCTTGAGCGTGTGGAGAGATTTATGTCCATTGCCAAGTACAGCATTGCGATTAATAACTGCGAACATTTTTCCAACTATGTTCTCTACGGCATCAATCTTTCTTCTCAACAGCATACTTGGTGGAAATGTTTAGGTGCGGAAGTCATTAGTCTTCTACAGCCAGTGCAGGGGGTAAGAGACAATCACAATACCTTCATGAGCCAGCAGATTGCAGACGTACTGAGTGAAAATTTGAGACAAGCAAAGATTGAACGAGCTAATCAAGAATGTACTGAGTTTTGGAAAAATAGAGGAATTGACGTTAAGTAAAGTCAATTTTGGGAGCTACGTGATGCAGCCAGCTGACACGTCACGGTTAGGTACAGTGACTTTTTATTTGTCGAGGAGATAGATTAGTGTCGTTAAAGAGGCAAAGCTAGATCTGAATGACTGTTTTGCGCCTCAAGCTAGATTAGGAATGCTGATGGCCAGATGCTAGACCCCTGAGCAAAAGCTCTTTGCAATCCTGCAACAGAGAAGGTTTTGCTCAGAGACACAAATTTGTCTCGATGTCATTTGATTTGGCATTGTACATGAAAGCACCCTGTTCAAGGAGTTAAGTGTGGACGAACCATCTAGCAAGCAGCATCAGCAGAAATCATCATGGGCCGAAGTCGCAAAGAAGCGAATTGCTCAGCCCAAAGTATGGATAACTACTGCCTTTGTTGTTGCTTTTCTCCTTGCCTGGTCACTGTTTAATGTGAGGGAGTCTACCTTATTCCCGTTATCCCTAAAAGCGCGGGATTGGACTGGTTTTGGAGCTGACTCTACCGTCAACACAGAGCGTAATAGCGCAAACAAAGTAATCAAGACTGTTGAAGTGGGGGAATCTAGTAAAACGCTCTGGGACTGGCTCAGTGTGTTGGGTGTTCCGCTAACATTAGCTCTCTTAGGGTTCTGGTTTCAGTGGCTACAGCAAAAGCAGTCGGCTCAGCAGGCTGAAGTAGAAAAAGAGATTGTTGAAACCACTCGAAAAGAAGAGGCGATGCAGGCTTACTTTGATAGGCTATCGGATTTGCTAGTCGATAAAAACCTGATTGCGATCGCATCGAAAGTTCAGAGCTTTGAGGTTGAGGCTGAATCTAGCAAAGAAGGATCTAGAAGTGAAGAGATAAAGCTACCTGCATCACTTCAGGTTCAGAAGGAGCGGCTTGATGCTGCTGTAGATGTAGTTCGAGCCAGAACTTTAGCGATCTTACGAAGATTAGAAGACGATGCTAGCAGGAAAACTAGCATCGTGCGTTTTTTGGTTGAAGCAGAGGTAATTCAGAAGTTAAAGTTGTCGCTCAGAGGTGCCGACCTCAGCGGTGTAAGACTCTTCGGGGCCGACTTCAGTCGCGCTGACTTCAGCCGTGCCGACTTCAGTCGTGCCATTCTTAGCTGCGCCGACCTCAGCTGTACCGACCTCAGCGATGCAAAACTCAACGATGCAAAACTCAAAGGCGCAAACCTCAGAGGTGCCGACCTCAGAGGCGCAAAACTTCGCTGTGCAAAACTCTTCGGGGCTGATCTCAGTGGGGCAAAACTCAGCCGCGCCATTCTCAGCGATGCAAACCTCAACGATACCAAGCTCAACGATGCCGACTTCAGCCGTGCCTATCTTAGCCGCGCCATTCTCAGCGGTGCAAACCTCAACGATGCCGATCTCAGTGGTGCTGACCTCAGCTATGCTGACCTCAGCTATGCAAAACTCAGAGGCACAAAACTCAGCCGTGCAAAACTCAGATATACCGACTTCAGCCATGCTGATCTTAGTGGTGCCGACCTCTTCAGCGCTGACATCGCCCATGCTAACCTCAGCTATGCTGACCTCAGTGAGGCCAAGAACTTGACTGAAGAACAACTCACTCAAGCAAAGCTTTGTCAAACTAAATTATCACTAGGTATAGATCTAAACCCCGGTCGAGATTGCAAAGAACTGGAAAACGAATAAGTTTGTTTGATGCTAGAACTACCTCTAGCATCACAAAAACCGATCGCTCAGAAGAAAACGATCACTAGCTCGATGGATAGGTTCAGATTGCTAAAGCGCGTCATCTCTCCACTGACATGCCGGACAATCCCAATGGATTCGCTTTGTTATCGGTGGAAACTCATAACGGCACTGCGGACACAAGCCTGTAAAGGTGGGATGCCACATCAATAGCTCTAGCTGTTGTACTCTTGTCCACCGCTGATGAGAGGAGATGACCAATTCATCACCGTAAAAGCTTCCACCCTCCGGCTCCCACCACTCTCCCTTCGGGCAATGGGTATCTTCCTTCCACTCCAAGCAGACTGCTTGATCCTCTGGCACACCATAGGGATGAATGGCACAGAAAAGATGAGGATTACGGCTATTGTTGAGGCAGCGATCGCATTGCGGCAATTGTCGAACGGAATGTTCAGTCATGCTTGATCTCAAGTTGATAAACTCGCATTGACGGATGTTCTGGCATCATTCGCCAGTAGAACCCGCTCGGCGCAGGAGAAACCCGATCTCCACAGCGATAGCCTAAGATTGGCTCTCCTCGCCGATAAAGTTGTCGCGCTTGCTTTTCTAAAGCTGGGTCTGTTTGCGATTGCATCCAAAATAAATGCGCTTTCCCAAAGTAACCCGCATTGAAAAGGCTGAGAAAGAACCACTCCATGACGGGTTGAATCGTTTCTAAAGACAATCCACTCTCGATCTGCCCGTAGCTACTAATCAGCGGATGCTTGTCTTTGGGCTGCGGCAAGAGAGGCAGCAGCTTTTGTCGAACGCTATGCAGGAGGGAATTCATTGAGATGCAGCAAAAACTAACCCATTCAGGATGCCCAGATTTACAGGGTCGCTCTAGGTTAGTGATGACAGGGCAGGCAGATGCGACCCACAGAGGCTTCGATCGCCCCTTCTTCAAAACTCATGGAAGATGGAATCTACCTCAATTTGGGCATCCTAGACACGTAGAGCAAATGCCTTGATATGAGATTCGCTGGAAACGGGTGGTGTTGGCCTTGATGCCAATCGCCGCAGTCATGACTTTCCCTTACTGATATCGACTGATCAACCCTGATTTTTACAGTGACGTTCGGTGCATTCAGCAGCGCCCGAATAGGGAATTAGTGAAAGCTGCTGGAAATGCTTGCACCACAGGAACACCTCCAATCGTGACGCTAAAAGGCAACGAACCATGAAACTGCTCTATATTCTGCTGACATTGGCGATCGTCTCGCTGCTGCTCCTATTCCAGCCCGCTTCCGCCCCAGCCCAACAGAGTTGCGATCCTAGCTACCCAACGGTATGTATTGCACCCCCACCGCCTGACTTGGATTGTTCTGACATTCCCGATCGAAACTTTGCAGTGCGTCAGCCTGACCCGCATCGATTCGATGGCGATCGCGATGGAATTGGATGTGAAGCTTAGAGTGCAATGAACCACGGTGGAGCAGGGGCATTGGCGGAGTATGGGATTGAGCAATGCTGGGTGGCGCAATGGATTAGCCGATTAGAGTTGAAGCGATCGCTAGACGAAGTCTTCTGTGCATGAAATATTAGAACGCCACAGGCTCAATGTGCTCAGAGCGATCGCATGGCTACCTGTGCTCCTGAAGAGAGCAATCACGGCTTTGCCAGTTAGGATGATCATTGCCTTGTAATTTACCCTCGATCGCTATTTAGGGTACGAATTGATGGGTTAAAGGCAGCATTCTCTAAGGTGATGGCCACGCCAGCTGACCCTAAATCACTTCACCCCATCCTCGCTACCGCAGGGTTATTCTTCTATTCCCCAGCATCCACAGATGATGTAGGCGATCCTCCATTAGCAACTCTCTCCAGAAGAGCGTTCAAAGCCATGATTTGAGCAGCGACATCGCTAGCGACATCAAGCTGTTGCTAACGATGTCCATCAGTCCTTTACGAAGTCCGCAATATGCTGAATTTTGGATACGATCCTGACCGTGAGATGACCTATTTTGAATACGGTCTACTGAATCCGCCATAACGAGGGGAGGGTGAGAATGCAATTTAACTGGGAAAACTTCACCTACGACACCGCTTGGCTAGAAGAAGCCGTACAAGCTGAAACGAATGTGGGTCATGACATCCAGATTGGAGGAGCAGGCCGTAGCTCTACGCCATCTATAGCTCCATCTGAACTTCAGGCACAGTTGAAGCAAGTCCGACTCCAATCTTTGCTGTTTGGTGAACTGCATGCTCTTCTGGAAGACTCAGGCTTGGGTGCAGGCAAAGAAGCGGCCTTTACGGAGGGTCGTCAACTCATTCGAGAGAGGCTACAACATCTATCTTCAGAACAGCAGAGGTATTTTGAAGCACTGATGGCAGAGGATGAAGCTTCCACTCAAGATAGCCCTCTCCAGATTCAACTGCGCCAGGTTCTCTGTTCATTACTGAATCAAGCAGATTGGCAGCAGATCGCCCAAGTGGCAATGGGAAGCATTCAAGCCTACTTTTTCCAGCAGGTCATATTACATTGATGGGTTAAAGAAAGTTGGAAGCATCCCCCACGCAAGTGAACTGGGAACAATCAGTAAGAAAATTACTGGAGCTGACTGGATATGAAGCGTCTAAAACCGCTGATTAATTGCCTCCTGCTGGGGGCGATCGCCCTCCTGATTGGGGCAATGATCTGGCAGCAGGCTCAGCGGCAACAGTCAGTCCGGTTGGACTACGATAATCCCACCCCATCCCCTAGCACTCATTTATCTCCAGAGCTAGGGCAGAGCAAAACCGCAGAAGTCATTGATGTCCACGATGGCGACACGATTAAGGTGAGCCTCAACGGACGGCAGGAGCGGATCAGGTTTTGTGGCATCGATGCGCCAGAGCTAGCCCAGCCAGGAGGAACCGCCAGCCGTGATCATTTACGATCGCTCATCGCGGCGGCTGACAATCGGGTGATGTTTATGGAAACTGATAAAGATCGCTATGGGCGAACCGTGGCAGAAGTCTTTTTACCTGCATCTCAGCCGGGAGATGAGGAAACGTTTCTCAATTACGAGCAGGTGAAAAGCGGTGATGCTTATGTCTATACGCAGTATGTGAAAAGCTGTCCCAATGGCTGGGCGCTGCCGCAGGGCGAGGCAGAGGCAAAGCAGGCTAGATCTGGAGTTTGGGCGAATTCGCAGGCTATGAAGCCTTGGGATTATCGGCGGGCTAATCGGTAGTTTGGCTCATTTGGGGGGTGGCTAAGTTCATTATGGGAGCAATTGCACTGTTCGTTTAGATTAACCTCCTGACTTGACATCTTTAGATGATGTAGAGGTAATAACAGAGATACAATCTAGCGACACTGAGCAGGGTGTAGGTTCTCAGCGGAGCAAGGTACGCTCAATGTCTCTAGGGCATTGGAATCAGGGAGTTTAGCCCCTTGGCTCATACCCTAAATTAAAGAAGCCCCTCCCCATTCCCCGCTGCCGCCAGAGTTGACTCATCACTCCCAACTAGCACAGGCAAGCAGAACTAGGGCGTGTTTTAAAACTGTAACCACAAGACAATAGAGGCTAGAGTCAGCATGGCAAGGTAGTTTTCAGCCTTTTTCTCATAGCGAGTGGCAACTCGACGAAACTGCTTGAGGCGGTTAAAACATCGCTCAACTCG
>DATNPL010000083.1:0-28832 GCA_036703255.1 Coleofasciculaceae cyanobacterium | reverse complement strand
ACATCTGAGTCGTTGCCATTGCGACTCGTTTAAGTCACCCCGACGGTGAATTGAATTTGGAGGAAGAATCATGGAAGGAGGCTGAACCCATCAGATCTAGGCTAGCTAATCGTTCCAAAGGGTTTTAAAACACGCCCTAGCCTGAACTAGGCAAAACCGCAAAAAGCCAAGATAGCGGCACTCACCGCTTCGGGGTTGCCTCTAGACGCCACATGCCCACATCCAGCGATAATCTGAAGCTGCGCCTGGGGTAACTTTGTTTGCAGTCTAATGCCGTCCTCTACGGGAAACCAGCGATCGCATTCTGACCAAAGAACCAAGGTAGGGCAGGTAATACGATCGAGATGCTGCTGAATGTTGCCAATGAGGTTGGGCTGCGGGTCTTCCGTCGAGGGCTGCGACTGAAGCCGATCGATCTCCCTGGCCGCCAACTGCAAGTCCGTCGCAAATTGGGTCAAGGTTCCCGGCACTTCTAAGTAAGGATAAGTCAGCCAGTAGATCTCTTCTGAGGTAATAGCAGTCGGATCGGCCACCACCTCTCGCCGGACTTGCCGTGCCCCATAGCGCACAAGCGGCGCAAATAGGCGGAGGAGCCGACTGCGATCGACCCAGCGGACTAGCGGCAGCGGCAATTGGGCGATCGATCGCATCGCCGGACTAGGAAGCTTTTGCGGAAAAATCGGCACATTAATCACAATCAAGCGCTCAATTAAATCGGGCTGATCTTGGGCAACTGCTAGCGCAGTCAGCGCCCCCAAAGATTCGGCAGCAATGATCACAGGCAGGTGACTCAGCGCCTGAATGATGCGCACTAACTCTACCTGCTGATGCCCCACCCGCTCAGGTGGCGGCGGTGTTTCAGAAAAGCCATAGCCTTTGGCATCCACACAAATCACCCGAAACGATCGCGACAGTGGCTCAATGCAAGATTGCCAGTTATAGCTCCAGCTGCCGATGCCATGCAGCAAAATCAAGGTTTGCCCTGAGCCAATCTCGCCATAGGCGATCGCCACCTTGCGATTGCCTGCATCCAAAATATCGAGCGTTTGCCGACCCGTAGGAAAAGTCGTCTGCCACCAATCTGTAATTTTTGCCATGCCGCAATCGCCTCAACACTGGTCTGATTATTGGGGGTGTTGAGCTAAATAGACAACTTCAACTGCTCAGGATGGCAAATTTAAAGAATCTTTCAGGCAAAATCCTTCTAGCTAATTTGCTCACGAGCTGACGAATCGTGACGGTTCCCAGATATAGGTGTACCCAAAGAAGGATTTAAGGCTTTTTCTGACCTAGCACAGGTTAAAATCCTCTGGAGAGTAGATCTTAATAAATCTTCTTAAATTTACAGTGGTAATCGTTCAGTTTTGGATGATCTTCTCTAGGGAGTCAGTTTGTACAAGTCCTATCGTCAGCCGCAGCAAACTATCTCCAAAAATCTTGCAGCTTTTATTCATACTGCCGTCGAACCTTACACCGGAATTTGGGTTGCTTCAACCCTTTTAGGTTTGTGGGTTTACAGCCTGATCGTTTTGCTCTCATGTGATCTCACCCATGTTCCTGCTGTCTGGATGGGGATTGCAGTTCTGGGTCGCACTTTTCTGCACACAGGATTGTTCATCATCGCCCATGATGCCATGCACGGCACCGTGCTGCCTCAGCATCGGCAGATAAACCACTGGATGGGAACGATCGCCATCAGTCTTTACGCCTTACTCCCTTATAAAAAGTACTTTGTTAAGCATTGGGAGCACCATCGCCAACCAGGGCAAATTGGCGACCCAGACTACCATGACGGCATTCACAGCGGCATCTTTGCCTGGTACTTCAAATTCATGAATGGGTATCTAGATGCCCGACAAAAGTGGGTCTTGCTAATTGGCATGACCATTATCTTTCATGGCTTGCGTCTAGGTTTTCAAGTCGCTAGCCTCAATCTCATGCTTTTTTGGGTATTGCCGATCGTCCTTAGCTCTATGCAGCTTTTTGCCTTTGGCACCTATTTGCCCCACCGAGAACAGGCGATTGTACAAAAGAAAGTAGAGCGCAATAACCCGCACCGAGCCATCAGCAGCCACTACCCCATCTTTTGGTCGTTTCTAACCTGCTATCACTTTGGGTATCACTGGGAGCATCATGAATATCCCCATTTGCCCTGGTACAGATTACCTTCCGCTCGGAGGAGCTTATCGCAGAGCAAAGTTTTATAGAAGTTTCTGTGTCTCACTTTAGGCTGTCTTCTCACTTTAGGCTTTCCTCTGAAAGATCCCGTCGAAATGGCTAGCCTTTGAGCAGAATGAGCCAGAAGGCAAAATGATCCAGAAGCTTTGCAAAATCTTTGAAATCAAACTCAATATTGTTATTTATCTGATTCTGGTTGAGATCTGAGTAGATTTTCTCTAGAGAGTCGGTTAGTTTGATGGGAAGTTATATTGGCTGGGTAGGCTTTACCCGTACAAGCTGATCGATACCAGAAATGCCTAAACCGGGAGAATTTTGATGCGGATTGCGATTGTTGGGTGCGGTTTCGTCGCAGATTACTATCTCAAAACTCTGCCCAATCATCCTGAGCTAGAGCTAGTCGGCGTCATGGATCGGATTAGCGATCGCGCCACCAAACTCGCAGATTTCTACTCCATTCCCAAGATTTACCCGACACTCGATGAGCTGCTATCCGACACAAGCGTCGAGATTGTCCTGAATTTGACCAATCCCAGAAGCCACTACGAGGTTTCTAAAGCTTGTCTAGAGGCAGGTAAGCATGTTTACTCTGAAAAGCCGTTTGCAATGGAGATGGCGCAGGCTGAAGATCTGGTTGCCATCGCTGAGCGGCAAGGTCTATATTTCTCTTCAGCACCTTGCAACGTCCTGAGCGAAACGGCTCAAACCGTTTGGAAAGCTTTACGAGAGCAGCAGGTCGGCCAAGTTCGGTTGGTCTATGCCGAAATGGACGATGGCCTAGTTCACAAGATGCCTTACCAAAAATGGGTGAGCGAATCTGGAACGCCCTGGCCTTACAAAGATGAATTTGAGGTCGGCTGCACGCTAGAACATGCAGGCTATTATACAACCTGGCTGACGGCGTTTTTTGGCCCCGCAGAGTCTGTCACCGCTTTTTCATCTTGTCTCGTACCCGACAAGCAAACAGAGGTGCCCTTAGAGGTCAACGCTCCCGATTTTTCGGTGGCTTGCATTAAGTTTGTTTCTGGCGTAGTGGCTCGGCTGACCTGCGGTATTGTTGCCCCCCACGATCATGAGCTAAAAATCATTGGGGATGACGGCATTCTCTCGATCGATGACTGTTGGTATTACGGAGCGCCCGTCCACATTCAGCGGATGGTTAAGATTCGGCGCAAAGTCTTCATCAATCCCATCAAGCGACGCTATCCGCTTGTCAAAAAACCGACCGGACGCTTTAACAAAGGCTCTCAGCAAATGGATTTTGCGCGAGGTGTTGCTGAGATGGCCTCTGCGATTCGAGAACAGCGTCCCTGCCGTCTTTCAACCCAATTCTCTCTCCACAACAACGAGATTGTGCTGGCTATCCAAAATGCTCTAGAAACGAATGCGCCCCACAAAATGACGACAACCTTCGAGGCGATCGATCCAATGCCCTGGGCAAAGCCCTAGTTTGTAGTCCTGACTGCTGGAACCCTGAAGCTTGCCACAGGGTTCGGCTACTGTCTGGGCATCAGAGACACACCTAAAAAGTGAGAGAGCCAAACCTCAAAATCTCGCAGCAAATAGCGCTGCTTAATTTTGGCAGGGTTGACCATTGGCTCTACCAAAATCGTGAACATCCCCAGGCGGTTGCCAGCCAGTACATCGGTAAAGAGGCGATCGCCCACCATTGCCACTTGCTCAACAGGCAAATTCATAGCAGTCACCGCCTGCCGCAGCTTCCGCCGAGAAGGCTTGCGGGCACCCAAGATATAGGGTAGCCCCAAAGACTCTGCAATGCGGCTAATGCGCGCTTGGCTCAAGTTGTTACTGACCAGCCACAGATCGATCGTCGGGCTAATGCGTTCAACCCACAGACGCAATTCGTCTGAGGTATCAGCCATGCTCATGGGCACTAGGGTTTCATCTACATCCAGCACCAACCCTTTCAGGTTGTGCTGTTGTAAAATCTCAGGGCTGAGATCGAGCACAGATCTGCCCAAGAATAAATCAGGTTGCAGGAGTTTGCCCCAAGACATGGCGAAAAGTGTTTGGATAGGTCGTGATCATGACACACAGGCATCTGCCCGTCCTGTATCTATTGTCCCCTGAAATCGACGAGATCAACCAGGATAGACTAATTTCGACGGTGCGACTCTAAGGCTTCAGACTTGTTTATTTTTCGCAAAAGTCGGCCCAGCATCTTTTCAAAGCCATCGGCCACAATTCTAGAGCACCCTGGGATGCGATCGCCCCTCAATAAAGCTTTCCATTTAATCCTTCCTAAAGAGTCGCAGCCTCTTCAGGAAGGATTTGTCAAAACACGAGAGCCAGAAAATTGAGAACCAGAAAACTAGAGCCAGAAAACCTATGGCTGCTGCACAGGCTAAGGAGTAGGAGAAGCTTGGTTTTGCTGTTGCTCTGCCTCAACGCCATCTCGAATGATGTCCTGTGCCGCTTCATGCTCTGCCAGAGTTCGGCTAAAAACATGCGTGCCGTCATAGCGCGCCACAAAATAGAGGTACTCAGTATCGCCCGGATTGACAGAAGCTTCTAGACTAGCGCGTCCGGGGCTAGCGATCGGGGCAGGCGGCAGTCCAGCGTTCAGGTACGTATTGTAGGGCGAAGGCGTATTCACCTGCGCCAGCGTCAGAGGCTGCTCTTTGGTTTGCCGAATACCTAGCCCATACTCCACAGTCGGATCGGAAGCCAGCGGAATATCTTCTCTAAGACGCTTCGCAAAAACGCTAGCAATCTGAGGCCGCTCCTGGCTCACAACCGCCTCCTTCTCCACAATGCTAGCGAGCGTCACCCATGCCATGAGTGAATAAGGGGTTTGCCCTTGTGCTTGCTGATAAACAGGCAACGCCACCTGCTCAAACTGAGCCAGCATTTGATCTACCGTGCCTTGAGGTGTGAGCTGACCTGAAAACTGATAGGTATCCGGATAGAGAAAGCCTTCTAGATTCGACAGATTTTCGGGCAGCCAGGGAAAGCGATCGCGCGGAATCTCTCGAGTCGCCGCCTCAAATTCCTCAGCAGAGAAAAAGCCTTGCTCTGCAAAGTACTTTGCCATTTGCTGAACCGACCAGCCCTCCGGAATCGTAAAGCTCCGCTCAACCACTTTGCCTTCCCAAAGCTTGCTGGCAATGTTGGGCAACGATTCAGAGGGAGAAATCTCGTAGGTTCCAGCCTGAAAGCTGCCCCCAGAGTTTTGCAAAGACTGCCACTTTGTCCACAGGTTCCAGGCATCTAGCGATCGGATCAACCCAGCCGCTTTGAGATCTTCACCAATTTGCTGGGCAGAAGTCCCATCCGCAACCTTGATTTGTACCGCTTGAGCCGTGCTGGCTTGGGTTGGAACAGCAGGATCAGAGGGCGCAGCGGCTCTAGCAGGTTGCTCAAGCACTGGAGCACTGGCCCAACTCCACCAAGCCCAACCTTGCCAGGCACAAACACCCAACACGGCCGGAAACAGCATCAGGTAGAAGAACCACTTGGAGATGCGGGAGCCTGAATCTACCTTTTTTTCGGCTTTTTGCGCTTTTGCTGTTTTCATAGTTACTTACGAAAGCGAGACTTCGAGATAGATGGCAGAGCTTAGCATGGCTGATGGCTCAGCTCATGGGTTGAATTCTAGAACATCAAGTCTCAAAACCTAACATCTAGATCAATCGTCTTCCTCATCATGACCATGTTGCTCCAGTTCAGATTGAATCGCCTTAAACTCATCCAAGGTCAAAAGATGCTGAAACTCCTCAGCCGAGAGCAATTCTGGCTGACCGTTACTATTCATCCGCGCAAAAAACAGCAGAGGATCAAGAGGGGTGCAAATCACATACTCTTGATCTTCGTGAAAGAAGGAAGCCAATTGCTGAAACTGCTCAAAATTAAGCTGCCCTTGATCATCTTCAATATCGAGGGTGATGATTTCTTCTTCGGCAACTTCAGGCAAATCGCCACTCGCCGTCAGGGTCAGAGCCGTGCGTTGCAGGGTCAAATTCTCTTCGGCCAATACAGCTTTTGCCGTCGCAAAAATTTCATCTAGTTCGCTATCTTCAATGTCTACCAGGACTTCATCATCCTCTTCAGATTCATCATCCTCTTCCCAGGCAAACACTTCAATGGGGCTATCCACCGGAAGGAGTAGGACATATTCTGAGCCTTCAATGGGCAAGGAACGTTCCACATAACACAGCAGCGATCGCCCCTGTTCGTCTGTCAAACTCACGGTTGGCGCATCATCTTCCATTGCTGTTTCGTCCATTCCCAAATTTTTTCTTGTCATAGCTTCAACTCAGATTTGTTGGAGGGCTAACCGATCCTGAAAGACACTTCCCAAGTATCTCGCAATCGGTGCACAAGGGGTTAGCAGTTCAGAAGACAAAGGCACTAAAACTGCCCGCTCACTCTCTTTTCCTGGGCGCGCCGCTCGTCTAGCCACTGCTGCAAGATAATGGCGGCTGCTTTGCGATCGATCAAGGCTTTGTTTTGAGAAAGGGGAATTCTCTCAGCATTCAAGAATTGCTCAGCCTGCACCGAGGTCAAGCGTTCGTCTGTGTATTCTACAGGAAGTTGCAGAGCCTCCCTGAGGCGACTGGCAAATTTCTGCACCTGCTTGGCTTGAAATCCAATCGAGCCATCTAGGTTGTAGGGAAGACCGACGACCAGCACCTGCACCTGCCGCTGTTCGACCAAAGCCCGAATTTGAGCCACATCTTCCAAAAACGATCGCCGCTCAATGGTCGTCAGCCCGGTTGCAATTAAGCCTGTGCCATCGCATCCCGCAACGCCAATGCGTTTTCGGCCCACATCTAAACCTAGAGCTGATATGCGATCGGAAACATGTGCCATAGCATCGCACCAGCAAGGAAGTTTGAGTGTTTAAGGCTGACAACACCTAGTCAGGCGTTTTCTCTGAGCTGTCTAATTCAGACAAGAGCGGCATTTTCTCAAGCTTGCGATCGCCACTCGAAGTAGCGGAGGAGGCGCTACCCATAGGTTCTTGAGGCACCGAATCAACGAACGAGAAGCGACCCGGTACGGGCTTCCGGCTGGGCTGCAAACCTTGTAACACCTCAGAAAGCTGTAAGCCTTCAAGGGCAACAAACCGAGACTCACGCAGCTTGTGCCAAACCGAGCGAGACATCATCAAGGTATGCTCGATTCGAGTCGCACCCAACTGCTCAAGAAACTCTTCTCGCTCCTGCTGATAGTCCGTTGAGGTGAGATGCAGCGGCTGAGGCGGCAGATCTTTGACAAGACGCGCCATCTGAGCCAGCAATTCTGGATAGAGCCAAGTGTAAGCCGGGTGAACGGTTAAATCCGCCTTGTGGGCACATGAGCCATCTCGGCAAACCTTGAGATCGAAATAGCCGATCGCCGCCTTGCGCTGAGGCTCAAACACATAGCCGCTAATGGAGTCGGTCTTACTCAACCAACGACCCACGCTTTTGACAATCGAGCCAACCAAGCTGACTTTAAAGTCAATTACATGACGATCGAACACCTGCCGAATCAGGGGCGGCATAGAAACCGTGTCAAGCTGATGCAGCAAAACCGCGTCAGCATTGCTCACAGGCAATAGGTTAGGCAAATCTGGCTCTCGCTCAGCCAAAGCCTGTAGCGTCTCAGGAGCGATCGCCCAGGATGTAATGTGGGCCAGGGTCTGAAACCCATTTTGCCGATAGAGCGCCAGCGTAAAGTTGTCATTGACGTTGACTTCAATTAGCCAGGTGCGCGCTTCCCAAATGGCCTGAAAACAGTGCCGTAAAAGCTGTGAGCCAATGTCGCTGGATAGACACTGCGTACCGCTACTCAAAGCGCCCGTGTCTACCGTCACCCGCTTAACAGACCAAGTGCTGCGGGTTTTGTTGAAAGGAGCCACCTGAATCATGCCGCAGACGCGAGAAATCTGCTCTGCAACATAGGTACAGAAAAAATATCTAAGGGGGTTAGGGAAGAAGCTCAAGCACTTCAGTAGCCCATACCAGTGGCGAACGGTCTGCATCTTCCGCCCTAGCTCAGTCGCATCTTTGCCGCTAGAATCGACCGCCGTTTCCGAAGCCGCCAAACTGGCGACCGCATCCAGATCGCGATGCTGAAAAGGTCGAATCGTGAGGGTTGAGGGTTGGGGAAGAGCTGAAGTCATACTTCCAAGATAACGATGAATGGATTACGTTTCCACCGACAGCTCAGAAAATCAGCCCAGTGGATCAACCTGTCGGGCGAATTAAGACTAGCGGCGTCTGCTCGTCAGCATTTCCGGCTGGGTTGGTAATAAGCGCCTGTTCCAAAAATTTTTCAGAAAGCCCAGAGGTTGCTGCCAATATCTTAACCGCTTTCAAGTCGTTCGCGTCTACGATCGCGGCAGCTAGCCCAGTTTCTTGCTGAATCTGGTCAACCACCTGTTGGGGGTTGCTCGGCCCCAGCACAATAAATTGGTCATAGGGCGGCAACGTACCCGTTACATCATCAATTAATCGGGCCTGCTCTCCGGCAAGCTGATAAAAAACGCCGGGTCGGTTGAAGAATTTTTTGGCGATCGCTCCTAAGGCAAAGGCAAAAAACACGCGTGGTGCCCCCACAATATCAACCAAAGTCTGCAATCCGCAGGCGGTTGCCAAACTAGAGGTCGGCATAAAATAATAGCAAAGCCGCTTGGCAAGCCAGCCTGGACGCACCTCAGAAGGATGTCGGAACCGACCCTGCATCAGAGCCACAGGCGTTTCGCCCAGCGTCACCACATCTCCGGGTTGGGCATGGGGCATCACATAGCGCTTAACAATTTCAACGGGATCATCAAGCTGGCTGAGCAAATGCGTTCGTACAGGCAAAACATCGGCAGTGGTGGTGGGTCGCCAGCGCTGAGATTCTTCTACGCTGGGGAACTTCAACGGCACCACGATATGGCGAACCTTAAGCAGACGACCCTCCGGCCCATAGGTCGTATAGTTCACCCGCACCCAAGCCGACTGCAAAGCAGCCAAGTTTTCCCCCTGGATATCCAGAACAACCTGCACCCGCGTTGGCTTACGTTTGACAATGTAGCCAAACCAATAGCCGTCCGGTCGAGCTGCCGCATCGGGATGGCAAGCAATCACTTTTGCTTGACTGCTCACGCCCTCCAGACTGGCCTTAGACAGCAAGGTCGCCTCAACTTTTAACTGAGGCACCATGATCTCCAACTGGGTGGTGCGATTGATCAAATCTACATCGCCAACCAAGCGATAGGCGTTGGGTTCATAGACTGCCAGATCCCAAGAGCCGGAGGTGACCTCAAGCCGATTGCCCGGACGGCGACGGAACTGCATTTCAAACAAAAGCAAGCCGAAGCCAATGAGAATGACCAGACCTAGCAAGACAATCCCGATAACATTTGCGATCGCCACAATCTTCCGTCAACTTCTGTATCGTCAGGTATTCACTAACCAAGTCTATGGGAATCAGTCCCCTTTGCCGCAAAATCAACCGTAATCTTTTCGCCATGAGAGAACAGCCGTTGCTGAGGGCGCAGGCTAGGGTTCTGCTGGATCTGCTGTCAAAGCTCAACTTTGACAGGTTTCGCGCCCGCAAAATCACTTCCCAATCAGATACCCTACTCAGATCCCTGCTAAACCTACTCTGATAAAGCCAAGCTTTAAAAAAGCTGTGTTTTGTGCTGATGTTGCCTTATTTTGGCCGTAAATAATCTATATCAGCCCCTATCAGCTTAAGACTACACCGATCGCCATCATTACAGACTTAATCTTGAGTTTTATGATAGAGCTAACGACTCTCCACCCTTATACAGCGCAAGAAGGCCGTAATGGCAGATGTGTCTGGTAAGGGTAAGCGGCGATCGCAGCCCTGTTTGAGGCTTAGGGCTTATTTTTGAGCAGGTTGCTGAGCGCCTTTCAAAAAATAAGCCATATATTTGAAACACTGCTGGCTTCTGGAACTTTGCTGAAGTCTTGGAGACTAAATTGTTAAAGCTTCGGTTTTTAGCATTATTATCCAAAGACGATTTGAATAGCTCCAGCAGCCAAAGCTGTAAATTTCACTCTAATCGACGGTCAAACGGGGGATGATGAGTAGCGACCCACCCGAAACCAGTCGGGGAAATATCTTAATCGTGGATGATGCGCCAAATAACCTGGTGCTGCTTTCCCGTTTGCTAACACAGAAGGGATACACCGTCAGAGCCGTAAAAAGCGGCAGGTTGGCGCTAGAGGCGATCGCCATTCTGCCGCCAGAGCTGATTTTGATGGACATTTGCATGCCTGAGATGGACGGCTATGCCGTTTGCAAAGAGTTAAAAGAGAGCGACCAGGCCCGCGACATTCCCATTATTTTTATCAGTGCGCTAGACGAAGTGCTGGATAAAATTAGAGCCTTTGCTGCGGGCGGAGTAGACTACATTACCAAGCCTTTTCAGCTAGCAGAGGTGATGGCTCGGGTAGAAACCCATCTGACCCTACAACGCCTGCGCCAAGAGCTACAGCTGCAAAATGCCCGCTTGCAGCATGAAATTGCAGAACGTCAAAAGGCAGAAGACAAGTACCGCAGCATTTTTGAAAACTGCTTAGAGGGGCTGTTTCAAATCTCCCCCGAAGGCCGCTATCTCAGCGCCAATCCCACCCTGGCCAAAATTTATGGCTATGCTTCGCCTGAAGACTTAATCGCTTCTGTCACCAATATTCGCAGTCTGTACGTGCGTTCTGGACGCAGGGATGAGCTAAACGCTTATCTGCGGCGCTACGCCAAAGTAGAAGACTTTGAATCGCAGGTCTACTGCAAAGACGGCAGCATTATTTGGATTTCGGAGAATGTGCGCGCCGTCAGAGGAGTCGTGGGTGATGTTCTTTACTACGAAGGCACTGTGCAAAACATCACCGAGCGCCGCAATACTGAAACTGAGCTACGCCTCCAGCGGCAAGAAACCGAGCGGCTACTGCTCAGCATTTTGCCTCAGACGATCGCCGAGCGCCTGAAGCGAAGACCCGAAACGATCGCTGACAGCTTTGCCGATGTCACGGTGATGTTTGCCGATTTGGTTGACTTTACCCCTTACGCCAGCCAGGTTCCCCCCAAAGAAGTGGTAGAGATGCTCAACCAAATTTTTTCGGCGTTTGACCAGCTTGCGGAGCAATATGGGCTAGAGAAAATCAAAACGATCGGCGATGAGTATATGGTGGCGGGTGGTTTACCCAACCCTCGCAGTGACCATGTTGAGGCAGTAGCAGAGATGGCGCTGACCATGCTGCGCACAGTGGCACAGTTTCCCACTCGCCAGGGCAAGCCCTTTCAGCTTAGGATTGGCATCAATACAGGTTCGGTGGTGGCGGGAGTCATCGGCACCAAAAAGTTTTCCTATGACCTGTGGGGAGATACCGTCAATCTGGCGAGCCGGATGGAGACGCAGGGGCTAGCAGGCTGTATTCAAATTGCTCCAGCGACATACGATCGCCTGAAAGACAAATATCGGCTCCAGCAGCGGGGTACGATCGCGGTTCGCGGCTTTGGAGAAATTACGACCCATTGGTTGATGGGCAAGCTGTAGGTTTGAGCGCTTTGGTAGCCTCATTGTTAGCGCAGCTCTGATTCGTACCAGCTTCAGAGCGAGGAGGCAAAATTGAGGCCAATCAGGGCTTAAATTGAATCTAGAATTTACAAATCTTATAATTTTGCAGTAATCTTGACAGAGATTAGGGTTTGTCATTCATTCGCAATGTCATTAAACAGCAGCCTCTGGTTGTGCAAAGCGTCGAGGCTGCTGCCCTAAGCGGTTAGAAGATGGGTTCGTTGAGACTTGCAATGGTCTACGAGCTGATTAAACCTCTTGCAAATTAGGCTGGGCAGGGGCTGCGTCCCCACCCAACCTAATCTAAAAGCCCTAGTCTGCAAGAGATCTATTGCTTAGGGTCAGGTGTTCACAAGGTCAAGTGTTTAGTCTAGGAGTCTGTGATGGGGCTACTGATGAGAGTTGAGCGGTTCTGCCTAATAGGTCATTTGGTATCAATGGCATTTGGGCTGGCAGGCATTTTGCTGGTGGCTCCCCACCCTGAATTTTTGTCGCTCCTGCCCTATGGGCAAATGATGTTTCGTTGGAGCATGGCTGGAGGAGGCGTTGCCTATATTCTGTTAGGGGCGATCGCCGTTGCGCTTTACGCCTACCGGACGTTGGGGCTACGCAACTGGCTGATGTTCATGATCCCAGCGATCGGCATTTCCCTTAGCAGCGAACTTTTGGGCACTAGCAAAGGCTTTCCCTTCGGTGACTATAGCTACTTGAGCGGTTTGGGCTACAAAATTGCTGGGCTTGTTCCCTTCACAATCCCCCTTTCTTGGTTCTACCTGGGTCTATCGGCCTACCTGTTGGCGCGGACTGGCTTGAGCCGACGCTTGCCTCAGTTTGGCTGGCTGGTACAGACAGGAGCGATCGCGTTGGGTGCGCTGCTACTCACCTCCTGGGATTTTGTCCTTGATCCCGCCATGAGCCAAACCACGCTGCCTTTTTGGTACTGGCATCAGCCCGGCGCATTTTTTGGCATGCCCTACCAAAACTTTGTGGGCTGGATGGGTACAGGCATTGTGTTTATGTCGGTCGCAACCTTGCTCTGGGGTCAGCGACTGCCTGTGTTGCAACCTGCCGATCTCAATCTGCCGCTTGTGGTTTACCTGGGAAATTTCACCTTTGCGATGGTCATGAGTATGGCTGCTGGTTTTTGGGTGCCCATTGCCTTAGGGCTTTTCCTGGGCGTGCTTCCGGCTGTTCTATGTTGGCAGTGGGGTCGCTCAATCAGCCAAATTCCTGAATTTAGCGCTGCTGGCATTGCCGAGCCGATCGGTGATGAAGTGGGTAATTTAACAGCTACGCCTGCTCCCGTTCCCAGCAAGTGATCTTTTGTGCAATCTCCAGATTTCTCGATTCATGTTTATAGCGTCATGGGGGCGATCGCTCTCCTGCTCCTGCTGATGCAGGTTCCAGCCACGGCAATTCTGCTGTCTCGCTTGCTGCCTGCCCCCCGACGCATTCCACCGCTGAAGCTGCTGCCTGCAACCTCAGACTTATTGGGTCAGGTCAGCGTTGTTGTGCCCACTTTAAATGAGGTTCATCGCATCTCTCCCTGCTTAGAGGGATTGAGCCGTCAGAGCTATGAGGTTCGTGAAGTCATTGTGGTAGACAGCCGATCGCAGGATGGGACGGGCGATCGCGTCAAAGCAGCCCAAAAATATGATCCGCGACTGCGGCTCATTACCGATGATCCCCTGCCTTCGGGTTGGGTCGGGCGGCCTTGGGCGCTCCATACCGGATTTCTCCATAGCTCACCAGGCAGCGAGTGGATTCTCGGGATCGATGCCGATACCCAGCCCCAGCCCGGGTTAGTCGCCAGTCTGATTCAGGTAGCTGAGCAGCAAGGATACGATCTGGTTTCTCTAGCTCCGCAGTTTATTCTCAAAGAGCTGGGTGAGTTTTGGCTCCAGCCTGCCCTACTGATCACCTTAATCTACCGCTTTGGTGCAGCAGGCGGCGAACTGTCAGGAGCCGAGCGCGTTATGGCAAACGGGCAGTGCTTCTTGTGTCGGCGATCGCTCCTAGTTGCCTTAGAGGGCTACAGCAGCGCCCGCAATTCTTTTTGTGACGATGTGACGCTGGCTCGCAATGCGGCAAAATTGGGGGCAAAAGTTGGCTTTTTAGATGGCTCCCAGCTCTTAAAAGTGCGGATGTACGAAGGAGCAGCTGAAACCTGGCGCGAGTGGGGGCGATCGCTCGATCTCAAAGACGCGGCCTCCAAGGGGCAAACCTGGGGCGATGTGGCGTTTTTAGCGGTCGTTCAAGGACTGCCCTTGATTGCGGTCATGGTTTTGGGTGGTGCGATCGCTCTAGGCTACGGCTCTCTGCCTGTCTGGCTTGCACTAGGACTCAATCTAGGACTGCTGCTAATGCGGGTCGGTCTGCTGTGGGCGATCGCGCCTTCTTACGATTTCACTCACGCCAAGGCTTCTTGGAGCTTCTGGCTTTCGCCGCTTGCAGACCCCTTGGCAGCCTATCGCCTCTTTCTGTCCTCTAGCCGCATCCCCACGCAATGGCGAGGCCGCAGCTATGGCACTGACAAGGCATAGGGGAAACAGCTAAGGCTGTAGCGCTGGGTATCGAGAACGAAGCGCTATAGATGGTCGAGAGCAGCAGCAACTTGCTGAGAGACAAAAGGCAAAATCGCCTCACTTTTGGCATGAGCAGCGCCTTCTGTAAAAACGACCAAAATACAGGGACGGCGATCGGGCAATTCTATATAGGCCGCATCATGACGGACTTGGCTGGTTTCCCCTGCTTTAGACCAAATCTGAGCCGTTTGCGGCAAGCCTGCCCCCAGAAAGCCCACCACCTGACTATTGGGATCGGCCAACTGCACCGCCGGATCGAGATGACGCTTCATTAGCGCCATCATCGCCTGCGATCGCTCTGAAGACACGGCCACACCGCCAATAATGCTGTGCAGCAGCATGGCAACGGCATTGGTGGTAAGCCGATTCCGGTTTTCTAAGGCAGCACCCAAAAACGATCGCTCTCTGCCATAGGCTCCATCACACCAAGTTTTTTGGTTGATATTAATACCCTCTAGGTCTGCCCAACCCAAAGACTGAAAATAGCGATTGACGATATTACGCTGCTGTTTCCAAGTTTCAAACGGGGCAGCAGATAAATCTGGCCCACTGGTGGTTCCTGTCAGCACATCCACAACCAGGCTAGTGGCATCATTGCTCGAATCAACCATCATGTCTCGCACAGCGCGATCGACCTCTTCTGAAGGCGGCAGCATGGCTTTTTCTTGCCATTCCTGCACCGCGACGAGATAAAACAGTTTGACAACGCTAGCGGGGTAAATGAGTTCAGTCCCTCGGTAAGCGAATCTGCGTGCCCCATACTTCCAGAATTCTTCCGGCTTTAATGCCCCTCCCGTGTTGACAGGTACGGGGTCATCGTAGACCACCCAAGTGAGGGCAATTTGAGTCGGTGAGAGCTGAGGAAATTCTGTCCAGGTGGCTTGAAGAACGCGATCGCCCCACAGGTTCAGAGCATCATCCGATCGAAAGAATTGCATAGGCAAAACGGCTGTGAGAGCTAGTCCGTAAAGAAGGCAGGGAGCAGGTTCAGAGCATCATCCGATCGAAAGAATTGCATAGGTAAAACGGCTGTGAGAGCTAGTCCGTAAAGAAGGCTGAGAGCAGTTTTTCTGAGAGCCGCACTCTGCACCCATCTTAGAAAAACCTGGTGGCTTTCAGGCCATAGCGCCATGCCAAAATCTCTGGTGGCTTTCAGGCCATAGCGCCATGCCAAAATCTAAAGTACACGAAACCTAAAGTACAATAGCTGACTTAATTATCCATTTTTGTCCTTCATCTGAGCGAATCGTGGTTTCTCTTGTAGATCTTCAAGCGGCGATCGAATCCGATCGCTTGACACGCCAATTGACCGAGTTTCAGTGTCAGTCAAATCTCAACTTGTATGATTCACCCGATCTGACAAGCTTGGCCACCCAGGCCGTTACGGGGCGGCAGCTCCGGATTTGCCTCAACGAGAAGGACGATCGCCCCTGGGCGAGACAGGCCATCCAGGTGATTTTATGCGAAGACGACTATCCGGGCTGGCTGCCTCTAGAAGATGTGGATTTAATCGAGCGGGCAGAATCTCTTTATCAGGCGATCGCCCTTTCTCAGGCAGAAATTTCTGCCCGATTGCCCCAGGTGATTGCCTTTGCCCACAGCGCCATGACCCAACCCAATCACTATCTCTGGGGCGGCACTGTCGGGCCAAACTATGACTGCTCTGGATTGATCCAGACGGCCTTTGCGGCAGCGGGCATTTGGCTACCCAGAGATGCCTACCAGCAGGAAGCATTTGTGCAGCCGATCGCCACCGCAGACCTCCAGCCCGGAGATCTCATCTTTTTTGGCACGCCTGCAAAGGCAACCCATGTGGGGCTACATTTGGGGGCGGGGAACTACATCCACAGCTCTGGAAAAGACCAAGGACGTAACGGCATTGGCATTGATTGTCTATCAGCGACGGGGAGTAAAGTCAGCCAAGCCTATTACGCGCAGCTTCGAGGGGCGGGGCGAGTTGTAGCCAGCTACCTGCCTACATCTTAAAACCCGCCATCTCAATCACCCAAGGGAAAAGATCGCTCAAAGTAAAAAATCCCCTGCTGCCTACGCAACAAGAGATCTTTAGCTAAATGCTATGCAAAAGTTCAGTTTTGAAAATTCTTTTTTACCCAACTTGCCTTTAAAAGTCAGGAAGGGCATCGACGACTGACCGTGTTTCGTCTCGATGCCCTCGCTGGTTCGCTCCTCACACATCCGCAACTATAGCAAACATAAAGCAGGTTTGTCACCCCCTTGAAGAAAACATTGCGCTGGTGTGACGTAAGCCTCTATAAAAAGGTGAGAACGACGGCGATCGCAACCAGGCGAGAGGCTTTACTAAAGGCATCACTGAGGCATTGATTATGGCTTTTGACTACCCCAACGATTTGAAATATCTTGACTCCCACGAATATGTCCGCTTGAGCGGCGATACGGCCACGATCGGCATCACCGCATTTGCGATCGATCAGCTAGGCGACATTGTGTTTTTGGAGCTACCTGCCGTTGGTGATGAGCTACAAAAAGGTGAAACCTTCGGCACTGTAGAGTCTGTGAAAGCCGTCGAGGATCTGAAAGCGCCCCTTTCAGGCACGGTGATTGAGCGGAACGACGCTTTGGTCGATACTCCCGAACAGCTGGCGGAAGATCCCTACGGCGAAGCTTGGCTGCTGAAGATCGAGGTTAAAGCCGAGAGTGATTTAGAGGATGCTCTTTCGGCTGAAGCCTATCGGGCGCTGGTAGAAGGCTCATAGCGGCAAGAGGCGCAGTGGAGTAAGCCCCGATCAAAGCATTGGCGATCGGGCTATGACCTCATGCTTTCGTCAGGTTCGCTAGACTAGTGTTTTATTGCAAATTGTTGCAGAAATCGTTAGAACTAAATCTAAACTTTTATTCGATCGCCACTCCGGCTCACTCTTCCTATGTCGCCTCTTGACTTTTCTACCGCCTCTGTCAGTGTGGTCGAGCCACGCTTGTCTTCCGAGTCCAGTCCAGTAGCCACAGCCGCACAAGGCTTTGAGCGTCGGCATATTGGCCCTGGGGCGGCAGAGATTCAGCAAATGCTGGCGGTTTTGGGGCTGGCTTCTCTAGATGACCTGATTGAAAAAACCATTCCAGCCGCAATTCGACAGCAACAGCCGCTCAAATTGGCAGCAGGCAAGAGTGAGCATGAGCTGCTAAAAGAGCTAAAGGCGATCGCGACTCAAAATCAAATTTTTCGATCGTTTATTGGCATGGGCTACGCTAACTGCATCACGCCTGCGGTGATTCAGCGCAATATTTTAGAAAACCCGGGTTGGTACACCCAGTACACGCCCTACCAGCCCGAAATCTCACAGGGGCGACTAGAGGCGCTGCTCAATTTTCAGACGATGGTCATAGATCTGACAGGGCTAGAGATCGCCAACGCCTCTTTGCTCGATGAAGCAACCGCTGCCGCCGAAGCCATGACGCTCAGCTATGGTCTCCACAAAGGCAAGGCGACCGCTTTTTGGGTGTCAAATGCCTGCCACCCTCAGACGATCGATGTCGTCAGAACCCGCGCCAATCCTCTCGGTATTCAGGTGATCGTAGGCGATCACCGCAGCTTCGATTTTGAGCAGCCGATCTTTGGGGCGCTGCTGCAATACCCAGCCACCGATGGCGCAATTTATGACTACCAGGATTTTTGCGATCGCGCCCATGCCGCAGGAGCACTTGTTACCGTTGCTGCCGATTTGCTCAGCCTGACGTTGCTTAAGCCTCCCGGCGAGTTTGGTGCCGATATTGCCGTGGGCAATACTCAGCGGTTTGGTGTTCCGTTTGGGTATGGTGGCCCTCATGCTGCCTACTTCGCCACTCGAGAAGCCCATAAGCGACAGTTGCCCGGTCGTCTGGTGGGTGTCTCCAAAGATGTGACGGGGAAACCTGCGCTGCGGCTGGCGCTGCAAACCCGTGAGCAGCATATCCGCCGCGATAAAGCTACGAGCAACATTTGTACGGCACAGGTCTTGCTGGCCGTGATGGCAAGCATGTATGCCGTTTACCACGGGGCTGAAGGGCTGCGCCAGATTGCCGATCGCATTCATGTCCTGACGGTGACGCTAGCAACGGCTCTAGAACAGCTAGGCTACAGGCTAGGAACAGCACCTTACTTTGACACCCTGCGCGTGGAAGTAGGAACACAGCAAGCCGAGATCATACAGCGGGCGATCGCGCAGCAGATTAATTTACGCATGATGGAAAACGGGGCGATCGGCATCTCCCTCGACGAAACCACCACCTTGCAGGATTTACAGGACTTGCTGGCAATCTTCGCGATCGGCACCGCTGCTCCTGACCTAGAGCCTCTCGCTTCAGCCGCAATTCCTCAGCTTTTTCAGCGCCGCTCTCCCTATCTCACCCATCCGACGTTTAGCCGCTATCAATCCGAAACCGAGCTTTTGCGCTACATCCATCGGCTGCAAGCCAAAGACCTGTCGCTCACAACGGCCATGATTCCGCTTGGCTCTTGCACCATGAAGCTGAATGCTACGGCAGAGATGATTCCGGTGACTTGGGCAGAATTTGCCAATATTCATCCCTTTGTGCCGCTCAACCAAGCGCAAGGCTACCAGGTTTTGTTTCGGCAGCTAGAAGAGTGGCTGAGCGAAATCACCGGATTCGACGGCATTTCCCTTCAGCCCAACGCCGGATCGCAGGGCGAGTACACAGGGCTGCTGGTCATTCGCCAGTACCATCAGCAGCGAGGCGAGGCGCATCGAAATATCTGTTTGATTCCAGAATCTGCCCACGGCACGAATCCAGCGAGTGCCGTCATGGCTGGAATGAAAGTAGTGCCTATTGTTTGTGACAAAGACGGCAACATTGACATTGCCGATTTGAGCGCCAAGGCAGAGAAGCACAAAGACCAGCTTTCAGCCCTGATGGTGACTTATCCTTCGACACACGGCGTGTTTGAGGAAGGTATTCAGCAAGTCTGCGAGATTGTGCATGCTAATGGCGGGCAGGTTTACATGGATGGAGCCAACATGAATGCTCAAGTCGGGCTGTGTCGTCCGGCTGAGTTCGGGGCAGATGTGTGCCATCTGAATTTGCATAAAACCTTCTGCATTCCTCACGGGGGGGGCGGCCCTGGCATGGGACCCATCGGCGTCAAAGCACACCTGATGCCTTTTTTACCCGGCCATGCCGTAGTGCCAATGCAGAGTTCAGATGCTGAAAGCGGCTCCGAAACGGGTTCTAAAATCGGCGCAGTGTCCGCTGCCCCCTGGGGAAGCAGCAGTATCTTGCCGATTTCCTGGATGTATATTGCCCTCATGGGCGGCCAGGGTCTGACCCGCGCCACCGAGGTGGCCATTCTCAATGCCAATTACATCGCTAAGCGGTTAGAGGGACATTATCCTGTGCTGTACAAGGGCAAGGGAGGCTGGGTTGCGCATGAGTGCATTTTGGACCTGCGGCAGTTTAAGAAAACGGCAGCGATCGAAGTGGATGACATTGCCAAGCGGCTGATTGACTACGGTTTTCATCCGCCCACCGTATCCTGGCCTGTGGCAGGAACCGTGATGGTAGAACCCACGGAGAGTGAATCGAAGCAGGAACTCGATCGCTTTTGCGATGCCATGATCGCCATCCGTGAAGAAATCCGTGAGATTGAGTCCGGGCAGGCCGATCCTCAAGATAACCTGCTCAAAAATGCCCCCCATACGGCGGCTGTTTTGTTAGAAGACAACTGGCAACATGCTTACTCTCGCACTAGAGCCGCTTATCCAACTCCCTGGACACGCGAAAACAAATTCTGGGCGGCAGTCGGACGGATTGATAACGCCTATGGCGATCGTAACTTGGTCTGTTCTTGCTTACCAATGGATGCTTATATAGATAGCAAGTAGCGGCTAGTGGGTAGTTCTCGTCAGCGTAGACCTCGCCAGCCAATGCCTGATCACGCCTTTCAGAACTCAACTCCTAACCGTTATGCCTGCTCCCCATATTGCTTCCTATGGCTCCTGGAAATCTCCCATTACCTCTGATCTGATTGTGGCCAGCAGCATCCGTTTGGGTGAAATAGAGCTAAATGGCCAGACGATCTATTGGAGTGAAGGGCGACCCTCAGAAGGGGGACGCAGTGCGATCGTCTGCTATACCGAAAACGGCATTCAAGACATTACGCCTGCCCCCTTCAATGTCCGTACCCGTGTGCATGAGTATGGCGGCGGAGCCTACTGTGTTTCACAGGACGCTGCGGCAGGAACCCTCTATTTTTCTAACTTTGCCGATCAGCGCCTCTACCGTCAGAGTCCTGGTATGGCACCCGAGCCCCTCACCCCTGAGAGCGGATTTCGCTATGCCGATGCGGTTATCGATCGCTCTCGCCATCGCCTGATCTGTGTCCGAGAAGATCACAGAGCCACGGGTGAACCGATCAATACCATCGTCGCCCTGGATCTCAACCCCTCTGGATCATCGGCTCTAGAAGACGGTGGACAAGTTCTCGTTTCGGGCAGCGACTTTTATGCAGCCCCGCGCCTTAGCCCCGATGGGTCGCATCTCTGCTGGCTCAGTTGGAATCACCCCTATATGCCTTGGGATGGCACAACGTTATGGGTAGCAGCAGTGCAGCCAGATGGCGCATTGGGCAAGGCCGATCCGGTCGCAGGTGGCGTCGCTGAGGCCGTCTTTCAGCCTGAGTGGTCGCCAGACGGCAGACTATATTTTGTTAGCGATCGCACGGGCTGGTGGAATCTCTACCGCTGGTCGCCGTCTCAGTCCTCAGATACGTCTCCAGATCCAGAGGCACTCTGTCCTAAAGCCGCCGAATTTGGACAGCCGCTCTGGGTCTTTGGCATGACCACCTACGGCTTTGAGTCGGCAGAGAGTCTGATTTGCACCTATGTAGAAGCCGGAATTCAGCATCTTGCCCGCTTAAATACCCACAGCCTAGAACTGACGGAGATCCCAATTCCCTTTGCCAACTTGGGCGGACTGAAAGTAGGCGAAGGCTACGCGGCATTTATCGGTGGCTCAGCCACGGCACCTGGCGCGATCGCCCGTCTCGATTTGCACACCGGAAAGGTTTCCATCCTGCGCCGCTCTAGCGATCTCACCGTTGATTCAGGCTATCTCTCAGTCCCCGAAGCGATCGAGTTTCCCACTGAAAATGGCTTAACCGCCTACGGCTTTTATTACGCGCCTCACAATCAGGATTACGTAGCTCCAGCAGGTGAAAAACCTCTCCTGCTGGTCAAGAGCCACGGAGGGCCGACGGCTTCGACTTCGGCCAGCTTCAACCCTGGCATTCAGTATTGGACTAGTCGCGGCATTGCTGTCTTGGATGTCAACTATGGCGGCAGCACAGGCTATGGCCGCGCCTACCGCGAACGGCTCAAGGGCAGCTGGGGCATTGTCGATGTGGATGACTGCGTTAACGGCGCTAAGTATTTGGTGGCTAAAGGATTAGCAGATGTCGATCGTCTCTGCATTGATGGCGGCAGCGCAGGCGGCTATACCACATTGGCAGCGCTGACCTTTCGAGATGTGTTTAAAGCCGGAGCCAGCTTTTACGGCGTTAGTGACCTGGAGGCGCTGGCCAAAGATACCCACAAATTTGAATCACGCTATCTCGATGGGTTGATCGGCAAATATCCCGAAGATCGAGAAATCTATGTGGCGCGATCGCCCATTCATGCCGTCGATCGCCTCTCCTGTCCGCTGATTTTCTTCCAGGGCGATGAGGACAAAATCGTGCCGCCCAATCAGGCCGAAATGATGGTCAATGCCCTCAAGGTCAAGGGTTTACCTGTAGCCTATGTCCTGTACGAAGGCGAACAGCATGGCTTCCGCAAATCCGAAAACATCAAGCGGACGCTAGACGGCGAACTGTATTTTTATGCTCAGGTCTTCGGATTTGAGCTAGCAGATGCAGTAGAGCCTGTAGCGATCGAGAATTTGGCTCCCTCTGGCTCTTAAATAATCGCTTGCAGCTCTCTGAGGAGATTTTTGTGGGTGCCAGAGCGTGCCCACAAAAATCTCCTCACCTTTTAGCCGATCGGGGCAGATTTTTTCCACTCCTCTGACTCAACAATTGTATGAGCCTGCCAATCAGTCTGGGTCTGGGGATAGTCGAGGCGGTAATGTCCTCCCCGGCTCTCCTGACGAAAGGCAGCACTTTTTAGCATCAGATAGGCCACATCTAGCAGGTTACGAGTCTCAGCCCAGGTGCGTAAGGTTGGCATAGCAGGCAAAGGATCGGGCAAGCTGAGAGCCGCCTGGGGCGATCGCGTCAGCAAAATCTGGCTGATGGGCAGCGAGGCAAACTCCTGTCGCCAAGCTTGAATCTGAGCGATCGCAGTCTCCAGCACCGATTGCTCTCGACAAATTCCGGCACTTTGCCACATCAAGCGCGGTACGGCCTGCCGCCAGTGGTGAATTTGAGCCGTTGACGCTTGCCAGTCGGGTAGCGACTCAGCTGAGGGCGCAGGCATCTGTGGCAGCGTTGGAGCCGATCGCCAGTTGGGCAGCTCTAACGCCGCTAGCCTTGACCCAAACACCAGACATTCCAGCAGTGAATTGCTGGCAAGACGATTGGCACCATGCACTCCCGTACTGGCCGTTTCACCAATGGCATAGAGTCCGGGAATGGTAGTGCGGCACAGCGTATCGGTCGTAATGCCGCCCATCCAGTAATGTGCCGCAGGAGCAATGGGAATCGGCTGCTGAAACACATCAACGCCCCAGCGCTGGCAAACCTGAATAATATTCGGGAAGCGATGACGAATTGTTTCAGGCGCGATCGGGCGCAAGTCAAGCCAGACATTGGCCGCAGCCGGGTCAGCCGCCGTCTTTTGCAGGTGGCTAAAAATAGCGCGACTCACCACATCTCGAGGGGCAAGCTCTCCCGCAGCATGATATTCAAAAGCAAAGCGATCGCCCCGATCATCAATCAAATGTGCCCCCTCTCCCCGCACCGCTTCGCTGATCAAAAACCGAGGCGCATGGGGTACGGTGAGCGCCGTTGGATGAAACTGCATAAATTCCAAATCGCGAAGCTGAGCGCCAACTCGCCACGCCATCGCCACGCCATCCCCCGTGCTGACATCCGGATTGGTGGTTTGGGCAAAGACCTGACCGCCGCCGCCTGTCGCCAGTAACACAGCCCCCGCCCGCAGCCACAGAATTTGGTTATTCCAGATCATCTGCACACCCTGGCAGCGGCTGTCGTCAATCCACAGATCCAGCACAAAACTTTGGGGAATCACCCGAATATTCTTGCGGCTCAAAACCTGAGCGGTTAAGGTCGTCACCATCGCCCGTCCCGTCGTATCTGCCGCATGCAGCACCCGTCGCCGGGAGTGAGCAGCTTCCAGGGTCATCGCCAAATCAGCCCCTTGCCGATCGAAGCCCACCCCCATTTCCACCAGCGATCGCACGCATTCGGGCGCTTTCTCAACCAAGAGCGCCACGGCTTCCAGATCGCAGAGTCCTGCTCCTGCCTTGAGGGTGTCTTCAATATGCAGTTGCGGGGAGTCATCGGGGGCGATCGCTGCGGCAATGCCACCCTGTGCCCAGTCGCTGGCCGAGAGCGACAGAATATCTTTGGTGATTAGCCCCACCTGAAAGTGGCTCGGAAGACAGAGGGCTGCATAGAGTCCGGCAGCTCCTCCTCCCACAATCAGCACATCAAACGGCTCAGACAAGTTAGACAAATCGGCAGATGAAGCAGTTGCAAAAGTGCGATCGGGCACAGCGTTCAACCTACAGCGACAGAATTCTGAAAATACGAAAAATTGCCCCTACATAACTGTGAGTTTAGCTACCCCAAGACGAGAAGCAAAATCTACAGCGTCAGAGACAATTTTTAAAACCTAACTTTTTAGAGATCCATGACGCCCGCTGCGCCCTACGCTCTCTACTCTATCAAGGCTGGATCGATAACCTCGTTAGCGATAAATACCGTTGTTGTAGCGATCGGCACCTTCCACAAAAGTAGCTTCTGGAGCAGAAACCGTCAGTTTGTCAAGATTTTTTTGCAGAATATCTTTCTGGCGATCGGTCAAACCGGGCATTTTCAGCACATCATCGACGCTGTCAAAAGGCGCGTACTTAATAATCATCTTGGCAATGTTGGGATACATGCCGGGATATTGGGTGAAAGCGCGCACGTTCGTGTTATTCAGGTCAATTTTTTTGCCAAAATCAGTGGCCAACTTGTCATCAGCGCTGTTCCGAGCTTCGGCCAACAGCAAAGATGGGGCGCTGTTAAACCCTGCGGCGATTGCAGGTTGAGCCATTCCCAACCCTCCCAGACAGCCGATCGCCAAAGCGATCGCCATCACCATGCCAACTAATCGTTTCATTAAAAGGCTTCCTCCCAATTTCGCTGAATCAAAATTCATATCTAAGTCTGTACACACAGCTACCTACATAGAGCCTACCACTTTCGATACCCATTTGATATGAGTTTGATCGAGCTGCTTCTGGAGGAGCAGGCTGCACAGTCTAGCGTTACCCCACAAAATTTCTGGGCACTCTAAAAGCAACTTACCGCCAGAGAACCTCTACAAAAACACAGATCTATGGAAAAACCGCTGAGTCGAAGACGAACGAGTCGGGCGATCGCCGATGCTGCTGCCAAGCAAGAAATTGAGCAGTTTCGCCAAGAGATGGATCAAAAGCTAGAACATGCGATCGATCACCATGAATTTAAGATGGTGTACATCGGCATCGCTACCCTGGCTGCCTTTGCGTTCACGATTTATGCTGCCTGGAAGCTTTAGCGCCCCGAATCCAACACCATGTTGAATAACCTTTGGTACGCCGTAGAATTTAGCGCGGCACTGGCCCAACAGCCCAAACAAGTCACGTTAATGGGCAAAGAATTTGTGCTGTATCGCAACAGCCAAGGGGAAGCGATCGCCTTAGAGAACCGCTGTGCCCATCGTGCCGCCGCCCTGTCCTTAGGGCAGATCGATGGCGACTGTCTGCGCTGCCCCTATCACGGCTGGAAATATCAGGCCGATGGCACCTGTGCCGAAATTCCTGCCAATCAGCCCGGTATGGCCATCCCCAAACGGGCGCGAGTAGAGCCACATGCAGTACGAGAGCAAAATGGATTTGTCTGGCTGTTTGTCGGCAATCTCCCCGCAGATCAACGTCCTGAGATTCCCGATCTGCCTCAGTTTGCCGAGCAACAGTGGCACCGATCGCTCGATGAATTTCGCTGGAGCGCCCACTATACGAGGGTGATTGAAAACAATGTCGATGTTTCTCATCCGCCTTTTCTACATCGACGTTTGGGGCAACGCGCTAACCAAGACCCAACCATTGCCATGCTGCAAGTAGAGCCAAGTCGCTGGGGGGCTAGCGTCACCCTAACGGCCAAACTGGCTAAACTCAAAGGCTTCTGGCAAATGCTGGTAGCGCAACAGGAAGACTTCGGTTCAACCCGTCGTCACGCCTTTTATATGCCCAATTTCACTACGCTAGAACTCAACTTTGGCAGATTCAAGCTTGCGTTCTTAATGGCGCATGTTCCCGTTTCTGAGACTGTGACAATCACAAAGTCAATCATTCTACGAAACTTCTTCAAGTCTCAATTATTCGATAGAAGTACGAACAAATTTGGACAAAAGCTGCTCCGTGAAGATGAGGCAGTGGTGAAAACTCAAGTACCGCAGTCGATCGCAGCAGACACAAGCCATGATCTGCTAGTTGCGTCAGACGCTATGATTTTGGCCTACCGTAAACTGTACAAAGAATACTCTGAATAGAAAGTCTTGGAGTTAGGGCAGGTTTTGCCGAAACTTTGACATCAAACCGTTGCATGAACGTTGCATGAACGGCTAAATCTGCCCTGACAAACACCTGGTTAGGGGCACATTAAATCGCAAAGGCTGGGCGATGCTGTGCCCAAGGTCTTGCCGCTTCAATCTGAGCCGCCAGCCCAATCAGCGTTGCCTCATCTGCTGGACGACCCATAATTTGAATACCCAGCGGCAGACCCTCAGGCGTGAAACTACCCGTAGGCAGAGCGATCGCAGGCTGACCCGTCGTATTGGCTAAGGGGCAGGGCGCAATCCAGCGAATAATTTTTTCTAACGTTTCTTCAGGGCTAACGTCTGCCCATTCGCCCACTTGAATCTGCGGATGGAGATAGGTCGGCAAGATTAAAGCATCATAGCGATCGAAAAAACTGACAATCCGGCGGCTAGCAACTTGCAGCGCCCAGACCGCTTTTTGGTAGTCGCCATTAGAGCCACCCTGCTCATATAGCCATTGGTTCATCGGCTGCATGGCTTGGGGAGGCAATCCAGAAGCGCTAACTCCCGTTCGCCACAGCAGCTTAAAGGGTTCCACAATATCAGCCGTGCCCTCCGGAAAACCTGGCTCTACCTGATGCCCCAGGCTTTCTAAAAGCTTTGCCGTATCGAGAACTGACTGGGCACAAAGCGGGTCAGCCTCTCCAACCGGAGCAATCGCCGTACTGTAGGCAATACGGAGCGGCTGCATACCCTGCTGAGCCGCCGTCAAAGCCACCTGAACAAAGGCCAGATCAGGATCGGGCAACCAGTAAGGATCGCCCGTAATGTAGCCCGACACCACATCGAGTAAGGCGGCTGCATCAGATACAGTCCTGGCTAAAGTGCCAAAGGTGGCCAAGCCGCTAAGGGCATCACCCAGAGGCGCATAGGAAACCCGTCCGCGTGCAGGTTTGATGCCCACCAGCCCACAGCAAAAAGCAGGCCCTCGGATGGAGCCACCCCCATCAGAGCCTTGAGCGATCGCCGAGAATCCGGCTGCTACCGATGCCGCTGCGCCCCCGCTCGATCCACCCGGCGTATAGTCCAGATTCCACGGATTGCGGGCAGGCGGAAAGGCTTCCACCTCGGTATAGGGCAGCGAACCCATTTCAGAGGTGGCAGATTTGCCCAAAATGACAAAGCCCGCCCCCTTGATGCGCGCCACGATACCATCGTCATGGCTAGAGACATGGTTGAGCATCGCCTTATTGCCATAGGTGCAGCGAATGCCATTAACAGCAGTCAAATCCTTGATGGAAATCGGCACCCCCCAAAAAGGCGGCAGATCTTGAGAATTGGCGATCGCCATCGACTCAGTTTTGGCTTTAGCATCCGCCAGCGCCTCATCCTGAATCACCGTAAAGAAACTTCCTAACTGTGGATCAAGCCGTTGAATGCGATCGAGGTAGAGCTGCGTTAATTCCAGAGGAGAAATTTCTTTGCTGCGAATCAGCCGAGCTTGTTCCAACGCGGGCGCAAATGCCAGATCTAGCGAGTTCATGAGGGATTCCTTAGGCGATCGCAAATTCAGGGTCTAAAATTCCATAGACTCTAGCAGCAAATCATTAGTCTATCTATTTCTCATCCGCCAGATGATGGATTGGTCGGGCGTGGCGGTACTCCAGGCGGCATTCCTGTAGACATTCCGGGCTGAGGCGATCGCTGCCGCTGCGGGAAAGCACATTCCACCGTAATTTTGACATTGCAGCCCACGGTTCCCTTGGCGATGTAAGGCATTCCAGTTTCGCCACCGACATTGACCCCAAACTCTAGCGTCACCTTCTGAACATCGGCTAAGGCCGCATCCCTAAAGGCGTTGAGCGTATATTTGGTGTAGACCTTAATCGTGCTTTGGATCTGTTCAAAGCTACGAGCCATTTGCACCACACTGTTGGAGTCCCAGCCTTTGCCGCCTCCCCGCTGCACCTCTTGCGGCTCCTCCACCACGAGGGGCACCTGGATATCATCTTCCGCTTCGATATAAATAATCGTATCGTCGTCAATCTGAACCGCTTGAAGTTTTGGCATAGAACGAGTTGCGCTTTTGGCGATATCTTGCTTTACGAGAATACGTTACAAGAGGCAGCGATCGCACAGGGGTTGCGCCCCGCTCCAGCGGTTTGGAGATTGAACCGCTTACCAAGTTCTGAGCTTGTAAAGTTCTAAAACAAACCCACACGCCGCCATCAATTTTTTGTATCATAAACTACAGAACTGAATTTTTAACCTTTGCTTTGAACGCAGAGTCGTAGAGCTTCTACCCTCCTTTGCGATACAAACCTATTCGGAAACCGCGATCGCATTGGACGGATTTTCAATAGGCTGCTTCCCTGCAAAGAAATCTAAGTCCACAGGAATAGGTCATGAAACTAGAATTTGACACTCGTTTGGGGCAGGCAAATCCTTACACCTGGGAAAGCCCTCACTCACACCATCCCGCTTCAGATCAGGTAGCCTCTTCTACCTGGGTCAAACTCATCAATCCTCCGACGGCTTTCAGCTTTGATGAAGCTTGGCTGCTCTGCCAAGTGTCCGAACAGGAATGGTTAGGTTGGGTACCTGATCATGGCGAAATTCTTTTAAGGTTAGACGAGTTTCTCGTGAGCCTCTAAGCTCTTCATAGCTCCGTCAAGCCGTCACAAAATACGGCACATTGATTTCCGAAAAGATTTTTGGCAGCAGGCTGCGCTGCTGCCAAAAATCTTTTGTTTTATTAAGTTTCAGTAGATCGCAAATTAGGGTTTTGTGGCGCGCTCCGCGCGCCACAAA
>DATNPL010000061.1:0-36975 GCA_036703255.1 Coleofasciculaceae cyanobacterium | reverse complement strand
CGCAAGGACAAGAAACAAAGCATTGCTCCTGCACCCTGCTAATTCTGTATAGCCTCAAATCGAAATGGTGTAAGATGACTTCGATTGAATTTTTGCAACGCTATAGAAGATAACGAGTCTACCTAGAGGGCACAAGGTTGGCAAGATTATCTGTCTAGAAATTAAAGAAAACTGCAATTTGACATCGCTCAGGTGCAAACAGAAGATTGTTGAGTGGTTTAGGCTGCGATCGCAGTTCTGTAACGGTGATACGAGGAGTAGGGTGTTAACATGCAACGGCTAATTGATTGTTCTCTATGCTTGTTTAAGTTGTCGCTGGGTACACTCTCGATTTCAATGCTGATGAGCACCGCAGGCTTTGCCCAAGACGCGCCTGACTCCGCCGTCGATCGCTCTGATGCCTCCTCGTCTCATCCTCAACCAACCTTTACTGAATCAACCCTTGCCTCTGATTTGCTGATAGAGGAAGATATCGTCACTCAGTCAATTAACGCAGTTCCTTTTGATCGTTCGTCGGAGGTGACGACCGCTGATCTACTAGTCCAAAATTCAGACGATCAGAACCCAGACAATGGAGGAGAAGAGTCCGACATTGAAGATGAGCTGCCTGAACTTGAGAAAGACAGGTTAAGTGAACCTGTTGTGAATGCACCTCAGCTCCGCTTTGGCGTTGGCTCCGCTACAGGCGATCCTACGGCACTGCGGGGTCTCACTCGGCAACCAGCAGTTGCTGCCCTATCCGATCACCTCGACTCTCTAAAATTCAGCACCTATGCTGGCTTAAATTTGGGCGATAACCAAGATATGCTGCTGGAAGTGCAGGGCGGCATTGAACTGCTAGGTGCAGATTTGCGATATAGCTTTGACCCCAGTTTTTTGCCAGGTGTTATCTCCGTTAACTTAATGAGCCAGCAAGCTCGATCGCCCAGTTTTGCTGAGGGCGATCGGGATGTAGACTTACCCAACGGCAATTCTATTTTTGTGGAGCGGTTGGGGGGTGGCGTCGAGTATTACCAGGAAGTGAGTCCAGAGTTTGATTTTGCCGTAGCGTTGAACTACCAACTTATTTCGATTCGAGATGGTCTCTTCGCCTCCAAATTGCAGCCTAAGGATGCAGACGGTAACCGCCTGACGCTCAGCAATGACGGGCAGGATACGCTGTTGACCCTCAACCTAATTGGTCTTTATGATGCCACTGACGACCGAAGCTTCCCAACTCAAGGAACTCGCATTCGCTTTGGGGCTGATCAATCAATTCCAGTTGGGGATGCCAGCATTGCCTACACTCGATTTTCTGGCAGCTTTAGCCAATTTATTCCGTTTCGTCCTTTCGATCGCGACGGCTATCCTCATGTTCTGATTTTGAACGTACAAACTGGAACAATGCTAGGCGATGTACCGAGTTATGAAGCCTTTAACCTGGGTGGAGAAAGCTCGGTACGAGGTTGGCGACAGGGCGAACTAGCAACCGGGCAGAGTTTCATTCAAGCTACTGCCGAATATCGATTCCCGCTGTTTGACCTAACGGTGTTGCGTCGGGATGTAGGGTTTGGCGGTGTAGTGTTTGTGGACTATGGCAACGATCTAGGCAGTGCCAGTGAAGTGAAGGGCAATCCAGGTGAGACGCGAGATAAAGCGGGAGAAGGCTTTGGGTTTGGGGTAGGGCTACAGGCCCGCTCAGAGCTGGGGTTAACTCGTCTGGAATTAGGTATCAACGACAAGGGTGGTAGTGAGTTAGTGTTTACGATTGGTGGTCGATTCTAAACATCGCGCAACAGATTTTGATGCTTTTTGCGGTATGGCTCTCAATTCTCGATCGCAGTGTTGGAAAATGTAGAAGAATATTGTGAGGACATTACATACTTTCAACTAATTGAAATTTGGCATCACAAACATGTCTAGACTTGTCTGCTCAAAAATGACAGCAGCAGCCTGGTCAGTTCTTTCTCAAGTTGGTTCTCTTGCAGAAACTTTGGATACTCAATCACCGCAGCGTGTACAAGAGATTCAATCGTGCGCTCCAGGATAAATACCGTTAATTCTAAGTTTTGTGCCTGAATTTCATTGTGTCTTTGGATCAAAAACTCCCGCAGGAGCAGAAGAATTTTGGCTTCCGCAGAGCTTTGATTTAGACGCGGCACTTGCTCATGTAAGACTTGATGCAGGTTGGAATCAATCCGGTGGGCGGCAATGCAGGCTTTGACTAACTCATGCAATGCTGCCTCAAGGGACTGCTGGGCGGTCTGACTCACGGCAGATTCCACGATTTCTGCCATTTCATTAGTGTGACGCTCTCTCACGGCAGTCATGATGGCTTCTTTATTGGGAAAGTACTGATATAAGGAGCCGATACTGACCCCTGCTCGCTCGGCAATGTGATTGGTGCTAGCGGTGTCGTACCCATCTTCCGTCAAAATGTGAGCGGCTGCGGTCAGGATCGCATCGACCGTCATTTTAGAGCGGTCTTGTTGCGGCAGTTTGCGGGGTGTTATGCGAGTTTTGCGAGGCATCAGGTTGAGGGCAATGAATGCGAGTTGATGAGTGTAAGTGCTGCTTCTACAATATGAGTTATAGCTCATATTATTGAGGACAGTCCAATGCTTTTAGTGACTGGAGCAACGGGGAGCAACGGGACAGAGGTTGTCAAGCGACTGGCGGCGCAAAACGTGCCAGTCCGGGCAATGGTTCGCAATCGGGATCGAGCCAGTGCGATCGCACTCCCGAATGTTGACGTTGTGGAGGGAGACTTTGATCGTCCTGAAACGCTGTTGAGTGCTTTAGTGAACGTCGATCGTGCCTTTCTTTTAACCAACTCAACAGAACACGCAGAAGCACAACAACTCGCGTTCGTCGATGCGGCGCACCAGAGCGGTGTTAAGCATATCGTCAAACTGTCGCAATTTGCAGCCGATGCCCAGTCGCCCGTTCGCTTTTTGCGCTACCACGCCGTTGTAGAATCCGCTATTCAAGCCTCAGGGATAGCGTATACGTTTTTGCGCCCCAACCTCTTTATGCAGGGTTTATTAAACTTCCGATCAGCGATCGCGAATCAAAATGCATTTTACGCCGCGATCAACGACGCAAAGGTGAGCGTGGTGGACGTGCGGGACATTGCAAATTCCGCTGTGGCTGCTCTAACAGAAGCAGGGCATGAAGGGAAGGTTTATAACCTCACAGGACCGCAGCCATTAACTCACGCTGAGATGGCAGAACAACTCTCTGTTGCACTCGATCGCCAGATTGAGTTCATCGACATTTCACCTGAAGCCATGCGGGATCAACTGCTCAGCATTGGGATGCCAGACTGGCAAGCAGACGGACTGCTTGAGGATTACGCGCACTATCGGCGTAATGAAGCTGCGGCAGTGTTGTCAGGTGTGCAGGAGGCAACTGGTAAAGAGCCATGCAGTTTTCAGGCATTCGCCCGCGACTATGCAAAAATGTTTGGCCAGACGCTGCCTAACCCGTCGATGAAGCGGACAGTTGAGATATCTGGGTGAGATTGCAACGGTTACCTACTACCGATTAGCTTAGTCGTTAGCTTGCAATCTGTGGCGATCGATTACATTCATACTTACCTGAATCGAGATTTATTCCTGGCGAAACTGGCCAGTGTTGTTAACATTAGTCTGACTTATTTTGCAAGTTTTTTTAAGCGAGCGATAGGAATTTCGCCCCATCAGTACGTGATTTGACAGCGCGTCGAAAAGGCGAAACTGATGCTGTCGAAAACGGATTTAGCGAGATGTGCTATGCACAGGCTGTGCCAACGCAGACATCGCCCTACAAGTCGGCTTCTTTAATCAAAGCCATCTGACACAACAATTTAAGCGCATTACGGGAGTAATGCCAAAACAGGTTCGCTAACTTCCAAACACTACATCCAAGCACAAAATAAGGAGGCAAAGATGAGGATCAAAGCAACTAAAGGACATCAGGGAAATGGAACGGAAATGAAAGATGCGACTTACGTAGAGGCCGCCCGGTGGGGTAAGCATCGGGGGTGGCGGTATGTTCTGGGACTGGCGATCATCCTCTTTGCGTGGCTGGTAGTCGGCACCGTCGGCAGTGCGATCGTTGCGTTTGCGCTGGACGGTCAGGAGGGTTTTGCGGCGCTCCGTCGAGGGGATTTAGCGGCGCTCGGTTCCGTGGGGAGTTTCCTGCTGATCATGGCGGGGTTTCCGTTCTTCCTGGCAGGAATTTTCCTCGCCGTCTCCCTTATCCATCGCCGCCCTCTCCGGACGCTGATCACGGCGCGGGAAAAGATTAGCTGGACTCGTGTCGGCCACGGGTTCGTGGCTTGGTTCGTGGCTTGGTTCCTGGTGTCCGGGCTGGGGCAGTATCTGTTCTACCCCAACACCTTCTCCTTCAATTCCGACCTCGCGACGTTCGCGCTCTTCGTGCCGCTCGCGCTGGTTCTTACTGCGATCCAAACCACCACCGAGGAACTTTTCTTCCGTGGATACATCGTGCAGGGCGCGAGCGTGATCTGGGCCAACCGCGTCTTTCTGGCGATTGCCTCAGCCGTGCTATTCACCCTGCCGCACCTCCTCAACCCGGAGGCGAGCGCGGGTGGCTGGCTCACGGTATTCTTCGGCTACTTCGTCGGCACGGGTCTGGTGTGGGTAGTCGTTTCGCTGGTGGACGGCACCACCGAACTCGCCATCGGCGCTCACTTCGCGAACAACATCGGCGGTATCCTCGTGATCAACATGGCTGGAGGTGCCGTGACCACGCCAGCTTTGTTCACAGTCAGCGAGTACCATGCGACTCTCGGCGCGATCTCGGTGCTGGTGATAATCCCCGTGTTTCTGGCGATCGCCTACAAAGTGTTCAAACACGACAAGGCATCCGCACCCATTTTCCAGAGCGATCGGATTGATCGTCGATGATCTCGTCAATTCATAAAACCATCAGCAAATGGATCAAAAGTGTTGATCATCGTTCACGTCGTTTTCAACCTGCCCTCGTTCCTGATCATGGTGTTCATCAGCGCGGGCTGATAGGACGGATTGGAGTCTAATTTTGTGCTGAAGATCAATATTGATTAAAACAGGAGAAACACAATGATACTGCAAGATAAAGTAGCGTTAGTCACTGGTGGCGCATCGGGTATTGGCAGAGCAACAGCGATCGCCTTCGGCGCTGCGGGAGCCAAAGTGGTCTTCTCGGATATACGCGATGTAGAAGGTGAAGAAACGGCGGATTTGATTCGCGAGACTGGGGCAGAATGCTTGTTTGTGAAATCAGATGTATCGAGCGAGGTGGATGTTCGAGAATTGGTGCAGAAAGCGATCGCAACCTACGGCAAACTCGATTGTGCCTTTAACAATGCTGGAATCGATCTTGTTGTTGCACCGCTGCATGAACAATCGATCGAGGATTTTGACAAGATCATGTCGATTAATGCACGAGGGCTATTTCTCTGTATGAAATACGAAATTCAGCAGATGCTAACCCAAGGCGCAGGCGCGATCGTGAATAATTCATCAACAAATGGTCTTGTTGCGCTTCCGGGGATCTCTCCTTACGTCGCCAGTAAACATGCAGTCATGGGGCTGACACGCACTGCTGCAATTGACTACGCCAAACAAGGTATTCGGATCAACGCCGTCAATCCTGGTCCAATTGCAACTGACCTCATGGCTCGTAGCGCTGACCAGATGGGCATCACGTTCGATGATCTTGGCTCTTGGGTGCCAATGGGTCGGATCGGTCAGGCAACAGAAATTGCTCAAGCCGTTGTGTTTCTCTGCTCTGATGCTGCCAGCTTCATTACGGGACAACCCTTAGCGATCGATGGCGGATATATAGCAAGTTGATTTTTGATGGTGGACTTGCAGTGAATCGATCCATTTCAAGAGAGCACAACCGGACTTAATTTTAGGAGAAATAGAATGATACTTCAGGATAAAGTAGCGATGGGAGCATGTCACCTTTGCTACAAGCAAGGCGTTGCTGAATAGTGGGCGGAATCAGGTATGAATCGGGACATCCCCAAATCTCAAGTACGGGTATGTTTAGCAAACGCGAAAAAACAACGTTAAGGCTAAAACCCTCATACAGCAAAGTTTCTATAGAATAGCAAAATTTGAGTAGTTGCTCGACAACGCAACTATTCAAACGATTTTGCGTGGTTCTAGACTTGTGACTCAACGAGAAATCAAGGGTTTCAGACCATAACTAAACGGTAATTTAATCCAAATTCAGTCCAGAGCTATCGAAGACAAGAGAAAAACGTCAAAATCTGTATAATCCTGCAAAAGCCTGAAAGCTTTACCCATCAAGACATATACCGATTTGAATGTCTTAAATCCTGCAAAAAATAGAGGCTGAAACCCTTGCTAGAAAAGGATTAGCTTTAACGTTGTTTTTTTCGCGTTTGCTAAACGTACCCGATTAACTGCAATCTACCTGCCTGACTCTTCGAGCAGAGGGAGATCAACCTGGGTGCTTTTATATTGTTGAAGGCTCTGTAATTCTCAACTTTCTGTAATTCTCAACTTAATTTATGTCCTTGTGTAGAGGAAGAACTGTACCGAATTGGGATTCACTTGTAGGCCTGACACAGATTCGGACGCGAACCAGAGGCACTGTCGATGCAACCCCCTGAAAACGGAAAAAACCACAAAGCGCGACGAAATTTTTTAGGGCAGGCGTTGACCGCAGCAGGAGCAGCGATCGCTGCTCCCTCATTGCTCACTCAAGCAACATCTGCTCAAAGTGAAAAGCCTGCTTCTATTTCTGGACAAGGCGAGATATCTGTAACGCTGAGTATTAACGATAAGCAAGAAACTCTGGCGATCGAGCCACGAGTCACACTGCTGGATACGTTACGCGAACGACTGGGACTGACTGGCAGCAAAAAAGGCTGTGACCATGGGCAGTGTGGAGCCTGTACGGTGCTGGTAGATGGACAGCGAGTATACTCGTGTCTCGCGTTGGCAGTCATGCAGGAGGGCAAACAAATTGTCACCGTTGAAGGACTGGCAAAGGGAGATGTGCTGCATCCTGTGCAAGCTGCGTTTATTGAGAACGATGGGTTTCAGTGCGGCTACTGTACGCCCGGACAAATCTGCGCCTCTGTTGCCTTAGTGGATGAAGTCAAACGCGGCTGTGCCAGCGCCGTGACAGAAGATTTTGCTAATCTCCCCCAGCTAATGAATCTTTCTGAGGCTGAAATTAAAGAGCGGCTAAGTGGTAATCTTTGCCGTTGCAGTGCTTACAACGGGATTATTGCTGCCGTCCAGCAAGTCACTGGGCAAGCACCACCTTCACCTGCAGCAGCAATGTTCGTGCAGGAAGCAGGAGTTTCGGCATGAAAAACTTTTCCTATGTCCGCGCCACCTCGGTGAAAGAAGCTGTCCAGCAGGCATCGACGGACAACAATGCGATGTTCATTGCAGGCGGCACCAATCTGGTCGATCGAATGAAAGTCTTTTTAGACGAACCCTCCCAACTGATTGATATTACTCGCTTAGAAATGACGCGGATTGAGCTAACGGGAGAGGGTCTACGCCTCGGCGCCCTGGTCAGCAATACCGCCGTAGCTGACCATCCCGAAGTCCGGCGCAGCTACCCCATGCTGACGCGTGCCATTCTACTTGGAGCGTCTCAGCAAATTCGCAATGTTGCGACTGTGGGCGGTAACCTGCTGCAACGGACGCGTTGTCCCTACTACTATGACACTGCCTTCGCCTGCAATAAACGAGAACCTGACACAGGCTGTGCGGCACTGACAGGTATCAACCGCATACACGCCTTACTGGGAGCTAGCGACCAATGCGTGGCAGTGCATCCCTCCGATATGTGCGTTCCTCTGGCAGCGCTGGATGCGATCGTGGAAGTGGAAAGCTCTAAAGGCAAGCGCCAAATCCCCTTTACCGACTTCCATCGACTACCGGGCGATGCCCCGCAACGGGACACAACTCTGGAACCGGGAGAACTCATTACGGCAGTCATCTTGCCTCCTGCTCCATTTGCCAAGTCCAGCGTGTATCTCAAACTACGCGATCGCGATTCCTATGCCTTTGCGCTAGTTTCAGTCGCAGCGGCGGTTGAGATTGCAGATGACCGCATCAAAACAGTCCGACTGGCAATGGGCGGCATGGCGCACAAGCCTTGGCGATTTACGGAAGCAGAGTCATTTTTGGTGGGCAAAGCTGCGAATACCGAAACCTTTCAGCAGGCAGCAGAGCTTGCGTTGCAAGGAGCCAAGCCGCTTGAATACAACGGCTTTAAAGTTGAGTTAGCCAAGCGGGCGATTAGACGCGCCCTCGCCGTTTCAGCCAAAGGAGGAGGGATTGTATGAATAAGGTGATGGGGACAGCGGTCAGCCGCAAAGATGGACAGGCAAAAGTAACGGGTACTGCGATCTACTCGGCAGATCACGAAATTGCCGGACTGGTACATGGGTATGTGGTCACTTCTACTATTGCGAATGGACGAATCAAGACGATCGATACTCGCGAGGCAGAACAGGCATCCGGCATAATTGCCGTCTTCACCCACAAAAATGCGCCTCAGGTGTTCAAGCCCAGCAACGACTTTATGAAGTCGAAAATTTATGAAGCGCGGTTGCCGCTGTCGGATGACAGAGTACACTACGCGGGGCAAATCATCGGTTTAGTGATCGCAGACACCTTTGAACGGGCAAGACAGGGTGCCCATCTGGTGAAGGTCGAGTATGATGCCCAGAAACCCATTGTGGAGGCTAAGAACGCGATTTTCAAGGAAGCCCCACCTCAGATGGGTGAGGAGTTAAAGTTTGCGAAAGGGGATATTGTTACAGGCATAGCCAGTGCCGCTATGAAGATAGAGGCAACCTACACGACTTCGACTGAACTCCATGCACCAATGGAACCCCATGCCACGATCGCCCAATGGCAAGGGACAGATTCCCTCACGATCTATGAGCCATCCCAGTGGCTTGCGTTGAGCCAGCGTACCTATGCGGATCTATTTGGACTACCCTCGGAAAAAGTTCGGATCGTTATTCCCTTCTTAGGCGGAGCGTTTGGCTCTAAGGCGTTCCCCTGGCCCCATGCAATTTTGACGGTCGCTGCCGCTCGCCAGATCAAGCGTCCGCTGAAGGTGGTAATGAGCCGCCGACAGATGACGGCTAACACAGGGCATCGCTCTGAAACGGAGCAAACGATTCGTCTGGCGGCAACGACGGATGGCATGTTGAGCGCGATCGCCCACGAAGTAAAGTCGGTCACATCTCCTGTAGATGTATTCACAGAGCCTTGTACCGCTGTCACGCCAGCCCTGTACACCTCTCCTAATCTACTGCTCAACCAAGAACTCGCAGTGATGAACGTTGGCACACCGACCTTTATGCGGGCACCTGGTGAAAATCCCGGCATGTGGGCGCTGGAGTCTGCGATGGATGAACTGGCCTGGGCGATGAAGCTCGATCCGATAGCACTGCGGTTAAAGAACGAGTCAAAGGAGCATCAGCGTAAGGGCTTGCCCTTCTCTGCCAAGCATTTTGCTGATTGTCTCAAAGTGGGGGCAGAGCGCTTTGGCTGGAAAGACAGACCCCAGCCCCGATCGCTAACTCGCGAAGGCAAGCTCGTTGGCTGGGGTATGGCGGCTTCTACTTACCCTGGTCTGCGCGGCACAACCTCTGCAAAGGTACGCTTGCTGCCCGATGGAACCGTCCACGTTCTTACCTCTGGAAATGATATGGGGACAGGATCGTATACCGTCGTTGCAATTGCAGCCGCTGATACGTTGGGAATTTCTGTCGAAAAGGTACGGGTAGAGATGGGGGATTCACTGCTGCCGGATGGCGGGCTAGCAGGCGGTTCCCAAATGACCGCATCTCTCGTCCCAACTGTTATGAAAGCCTGTCAAGATATCCTCAAAACCGCCAACTGCACCACTGCAACTGAGGCATGTGCGGCGCTTCAAAGGTCAGGACGAGCAGCGATCGAAGCCTCTGCGTCCTCTGCGCCAGGTGACGAAACCAAAAAATGGGCGTTTCAGTCTTGGGGTGCCCACTTTTGCGAAGTCACCGTTGATGAAGAGATTGGACGACTGCGAGTCACCCGTTGGGTATCAGTAATGGATGTTGGGCGCATCATCAATACCAAAGCCGCTGCTAGCCAGGTACGCGGAGGGGTAATTATGGGCATTGGGCATGCTCTTATGGAAGAATGCCATTTTGATCCAAACAATGGCTATCCCGTTGTATACGACCTTGCGACGTATCATATCCCTGCCCATGCAGATACTCCCCGTATTGATGTTACCTTTGTTGGTGAGCCTGATCTCAACTTCAATCCCGCAGGTGTGCGCGGTGTCGGTGAGATTGGCATTACGGGTGTCTCAGCAGCCATTGCCAACGCGGTCTACCACGCCACGGGCAAGCGGTTCCGCAGTTTACCACTTATACCCGATAAGTTAATTGCCTGAGGCCAACGTTTAACTTGATCTGGTTAGCTGACAAATCTTTTCACTATAGGCTGGGTTGAGGTACGAAACCCAACCTACAGCCATTAGAGAATTCACTGTAATGAAAGAATTACAAGCTATCCTCCAGATATTTGAACAGAGTCAGAGTTCTGGTCAACGATCGGCGATCGCCACCGTTGTCAAAACAATGGGTTCTGTCTATCGTAGACCAGGCGCACGGATGTTGTTGACCGAAGCAGGTCAAAGGGTGGGGGCGATTAGCGGTGGCTGTCTGGAAAGTGATGTGTTTGAACGGGCAAAACTGTTACTGCTTCAAGACTCCGAACCCATCCTTGTCCAATACGACACGACTGCTAGTAATGACTTAATTTGGGGCATGGGCATGGGCTGTAAGGGTGTCGTCGAGGTGCTGATTGAGTCATTAAATACAGAGTCTGCTAAGAGCCAGCTTGAGTTTATTGCAGAATGTTTTCAGCAGAATCAACCGGGCGTAATCGCCACCGTCTTTCAAGTTAAAGGAGACGTTGACGTCCAAATTGCTGACCGACTGTTCTTAAAATCTGACGGTACAGTTGCGAACAGAATCGCGAATTCTCAACTGGTAACCCGTTTGTTGGAGGACACTTATAGGGTACTTGCGGAAGGGAAAACTCAAGTTATCTCCTATACTTTGGATCACGGTTCTGTTGAAGTGCTGATCGAAGTTATTCAATCGCCTGTACCACTGCTGATTTTTGGGGCAGGGTATGATGCAGTTCCAGTGGTGCAACTGGCAAAGCAGCTTGGCTGGCATGTCACAGTCATTGATCATCGATCGACTTACGCCACTCGCGATCGCTTTCTACAAGCAGACAAAATCATTGTTTGCCATCCTAATGAACTTGAAGCCAATCTCACGCTCAACTCACGCACGATCGCTGTAGTCATGACGCATCACTACCTACATGATCGAACCTTGTTGAGAACACTGTTACCCTCTCCTATTCACTACTTAGGAGTACTTGGACCTAAACAACGAACTCAGCAATTATTGGAGGATTTACGCATTGAAGGGTTTGCCCCAACTTACGTTCAGCAGCAACGTCTTCATTATCCTGTTGGGCTTGATATTGGCGCTGAAACTGCTGAGGAAATTGCGTTGGCGATCGTGGCAGAAATTCAAGCTGTTCTTACCAAACATATCGGCGGGATGCTAAGAGATCGTAAAGCTCCCATTCATCATCCCAATCCAGAACTTATATGTCCACCATTGGCTTAATGATCCTAGCAGCAGGAGCCTCTACCCGGATGGGAACGCCCAAACAATTATTATTGTATCAAGGGCGTAGCCTGCTGCGCTACGTTGCTGAAGTGGCGATCGCTTCTTGCTGTGATCCAGTTGTTGTTATATTGGGTTCACAGGCTGAGCGAATGAAATTAGAGGCTTGTGCCCTCGCCGTACACATTGTTGAGAATCAGCAGTGGGCAGAAGGCATGGGTACTTCAATTTTTGCTGGAATGACGGCACTAACAGCCATTAACCAGGCTTTGGACGCAGTAGTCATTATTCTATGTGATCAACCTTTTGTTTCTCATCATTTACTGAATCAATTAGTCGAGGCATATCGAGCTACTCAAAGCCCAATTATCGCTTCTGCCTATGAAAATACTCTCGGTGTACCAGTCCTGTTTGATCGTTCTCTATTTATAGAGCTGATGACGCTAAATGTAAACGTTGGAGCTAAGTCTTTAATCAAGCGGCACGCTGAAAGAGTTTTTCAGGTTTCCTTCCCAAAGGGAGCCATTGATTTAGATACTCCTGCACAGTATCAGCAGTTACTCAGAGAATATTTTTAAACGGTTGTTAAGCAGTTTCCCTCTTCCAACTTCTACGATTATTTTCTAGTCGTCGCAGCATCAACCGAATCATGGCGATATAGACCATTGCTTCATGATTCTCTGGCAAGCACTCATAGTCTTGAACTAAGCCTCGGCAATTCTCCAGTCTTGCCCAAGTTCGTTTTACAATCCAGCGTTTCAGTTGTATCGTAAACCCTCTACCCTCATTCCCTACCCCCCTCAAACTCTACGTTTGGATATCTTCCTCTAAATCTCCTTGATAGCGGCTCCTTTTAAGGTAATTCAGGTTTGATCTTGAGTCACTGACGTTTCAGCATCAATATATTCCCGCCAGCGACGGATCTGCCCTGCTTCAAACTCAATTAAGATGGCATCCTGAGTCTGGCGAGTTTGCCCCCCCGCTTTCGGAGTCTCTTGCCAATCCCACTCTATGGCTGCCTGGTTGCCCTCAACAAGAACCTTCTGAATCTCGATCGCTACTGAAAACTGCCGCACAAAATTAGCGGTTTCTGTTTCGATCGCCCTTCGCCCCTGCCAACGTTGTCCCGGCACAATCAGTTCGCCGTCGTCTGTAAACAGGGCGGCAAAAGCAGCCGCATCACCTTTTACCCAAGCATCTCTGGACTGTTGGATCATTGTCCGAATTTCAGATGATGTGAGTCGCTGGGTTTGGCTGGGTGCTGACAGGACTGGATAGTTCACAAAGATAATAGTCAGGAAAGCGGCGACAGTGACAAAGCCAAGTCTGCGAGTGAGAGAAAAGTGCATAGCTATAAACTAGAAGATTGATTCAGATAATATTCTGACCGAGGAAATAGATCGGTGTTGATCGGCTCAGGTTGACCGTCCTTGGCATGAGAATACATCTGCACATCTGCGGTCGCCACGGCTTGACGAATAGCCGGCACATCAACTCCGGCTTTATCTAGAAAACTTAGCACTGCTGGAGAATTGAACTGGTTTAGTAAGTTTGGTCGATTGAAGTTAACCGGGCGATCGCTCCCCATCAGCATATACAGCCCGCCGCTCATGCTCAGCTGGGTGACGTAGGGAAACACATTGCGAAAGGTTTGCTCCACACCTGAACCCACATTCCACTCTACAAAGATACCGCCCGGTGCTAGATGAGACTGAACCTCCTGAAAAAATTCTTGTGAATAGAGCATTCCTGCCCGCGATCGCCAAGGATAGATCGCATCTGTCTCAATAATGTCAAATTGACCTTTAGATCGGGTGAGTTCTCTGCGCCCATCCCCCACGATGAACTGGTAGCGGGGATCGTGAAATAAGAATCTTAGCGGCTGACCCACCGCTGTTTTCGCATACTCTCGCAAAACATTTAACTCAGCACCCAGAAGTTCAATCACCTGGACAGATTGGGTGAGGGGATTCACGCCGATCGTATGAGCCGTTCCGCCTGAGCCTAAACCAATGATCATCACCTGAACTGGATGGGGATGAATCAACGCAGGGAGACTGCCCAAGAGGGCATGGACAGGCAGATAGGGAAAGTTGGCTTGCGCTTGTCCACTCGCCAATAGCGTGCCCTGATGATTTGCCTCAGTCACCGCCGCTACACCCGTTGAGTCTTCGGCAGTAATGAAATACTGCTGCGGTTGAATTCCGTGCAGGGCTGACCAGAGGCGAGTATTGCTGGGGAAAGCGACGACGATCGCCATTAGGACAACTGCCAGCCCACTCGAAATCTTGGCCTTACCCCAATTTGAAAGATCGCACAAGACAAACCCCAAGCCCAGTAGGGCAAGCAATCGCAACGAATTTGCTGTCCCCCATTTGTCTAGAAACACTAGTCCGGTAAGGAGGCTACCTGCCGTATTGCCAAGGATATTGGCAATCTGAATCAGCCCCACGCGCTGCCCAATCTGACGATCGTCCGTCTGAACAGCTTGCTGCACCAGGGGAAAATAGAAGCCGAGCAGTAAGTTAGGGGGTACCATCATCACCAAAGGCAAAATCACATATTTGAACAAAACTGCTGAGGTGATGTCTTTAGGATCAATGTACCCAATATCTAAGCGCAGATCAGTAGGGTGAGATTGCCAGTAAAGACTTAGCAACCAGATGGCAATTAATGAGTAGGCTGCAACCGTCGCTTGAATCCATAAAAACACCTGCCGAGGGTTACGAATGAACTGGACAAACCTTGCGCCTAAAAGGCTGCCCAAGGCATTGCTCACCAGAATGAATGCCAGTAAATGAGCGTAAGTATAGGCGATCGATTGCAATACCGTATCTAGAACTCGAAACCAGATAATTTCTAGGGAAACTGCGGCAAATCCAGACGAAAAGACTAACAGGCACCACTCGAAAACAGATCGGGCTACGGTCGGATGGGGCAGCGTTAAATCAGAGGTTGGAGTCCCATAGTTGCCTCCAGTTCTATCAAATTGGAGAGCAATTCTAAGAGCAATCAATCCCACTAGAACACTCAGGGTGGCACCCCAATAAACAGTCCATTCGTACCCTAAAGTTCCAATAATGTACCAGCCACCAAACAGTGTTCCAATTCCTGACCCCAGTGTGTTTACGCCATAGAGCAGTCCAATCTGAGGAGCAGCCTGATCGGCGCTGTAGCTGATTGCTTTAGACAATAGAGGCAGCGATAGACCCATTAGCAGAGTTGGAATAATCAAGCTGATAAACACAATTAGCATTGTCCAGGTCATAGAGTCTGCTAGAGTGCCGAGCTGACGGAACAGCAAATTATAGAATAGAAAACGGCTTAAAATTGCAAAGACTGCGATTCCAAGATTACAGAAACCATAAGCTTTTACAGCACTTTGCCGAGAGAGGCGATCGCTTAGCCATCCACCTGTCAAACCGCCCAAACCTAAACCCAGCAGATACGACGCAACTACAATCGTGAGCGATCGGACATCAGAGCCTGAGAATAATCCGAGCATTCGCTGCCATACGACCTGGTAGAGCAGTGCGGTGAATCCTGAGATGAGGAAGAGGAGGTATAAAACAATCGCCGTTCTAGATGTCTTTAACGTAAAGTATTTTTTATGCATCAGTTTTAACTATATTCTTAAACTAAATTTATTCAGCTTTAGATAGAGGAGTAATCAGGCATAAGAATGAAAATCACTTATAGAACCTATTTGAGATCTTAAGGAGAGGCTGCAAGCCGCTTAATTATTTGTGAATGAGCAGGAAACATAGCGCAATTTGCAAATGAGTTGCGCAACGAGTGAGAGCAGTTCCAGTCTAGCGTTCTAGCTTCTGATGAGTTGACATCCAGCTGCATTTAAGGAACAGCAATTGGAAGTGAATAAAACCCTGCAACGCTCACAGGTTCCAACTTTATAAGCTTGTGCTACCTATTTGCAAATTGCGCAAAATCTTTTGCTCAGTTACACTTGAGGTTCAAAAAGTAAACGATGATTGATAGGTCAGCTTAGCTCATTCAAAGCTAGAAAAGCGATAAGTTTACTGATGAGAGAAGAGCGAGCAGTCTTCTTCGTCTTCAAGCCTACCGCAGGGCTTATCCTCACCCTAACTACAAAGCATCCATAGAGGAGAGGCACAGATGAAAGGGATGATTCTCTCTCAGCCCCGATCGCTCATGAAGTGGTAAGCTCTTGCTGAGCCAGTCCCGATCGCCATCGAACGCTAGCTTAGGGTACGCTCAAAGCCTTGAAAAGTTTGATATTAAAGGATTTATTGATAGGGAAAATACCCTAAATAAGCGATGCAGAGACATCAGGCTTAGGTAGTCCAGGATGCAATCCTTGATGGATTAATAGTACAATAGAACTGCTTGCAAGCCCATCCTCCTACCTGCCGGAAACGGTGGGCTTTTTAGCGGAGAGGCAGGTAGGAGGATGGCGATCACGAATAGACCAGAAGCCCATTCTTGTGTGACTTGATAGTGAATACTGACCGCTTCAGCAAAGCTATGCCAGAGTAGAGGGGTTGCTGCCCAGTTAGATACAAGGCGGTTGATTTAGGGTAAGGATTAACGTGACTAAAGCCAGTGTTATCAAAGGATCTAGCCATTACACGTTATCCTAAAACACATCCCCACCTAGGGGTCGAGTTAAACTCAGCGGAGTGGGTGACTGCTCCGCTGAGTTTAACTCGACCCCATCTTAGTGCTGTGTTTCAACGTACCCTTAGCGGCACCCTTACGACAGAGGCTGCCTGCTAGGGGCATCCATAGCGATCGCATCTCGGTGCGCCATTTTCATCGCTGGTGTGCTGAGCTATTGCAAGCCCATCACATTGCCAAACCCAGTTGGAATCAGTTCCAAGGAGAGGCTTACCTCAACGAGCTGGTGGGGCGAGTGATGCGATCGCTTCAGCAAGGGCTAATCCCGGCAGGGCAGTATGGGGCGGTGCTAGTGGATGAGGGGCATGACTTCCAGCTCGATTGGCTGAAGCTGGTGGTGCAGATGATTAACCCAGACACCCAATCCTTGCTGCTGCTGTATGACGATGCTCAGAACCTTTATGGAACCCCCAAATTGACCATTCCATCTGAGCAAATTGACTTCTCGAAGCAGAGCTTTCACAATGGCGTAAAGCCAGCTTAGTTTTACATTTCTCTCTCACTCGGCGATGTGTTAAAAATGATTGCGCCCCCTGGAATTGAGATTCATGCTCAGATTTATTCAAGCGCTAATTCCGTAGTCTATCGCGGGATCAGAACATCAGATCATGCGCCTACTATTCTCAAAGCTCTCAAAGAAGATTATCCCACTGCTTCAGAACTGATTCGCTACAAACAGGAGTATGAGATTACCCGATCGCTCGATTTAGAAGGCGTGATTCAGGTTTATGACCAGATCACTTATGAGCGATCGCTGGTAATGCTCTTAGAAGATTTTGGTGGCGAGTCTCTAGAGAAATTGCAGCAGCAGACACCAGAATGGTATTTCCCAATGCCGCTAGCAAAGTTTCTCTACTTGGCGATTCAACTAACAAAGATTTTGGGGTCAATTCACGCTGCTAATATCATTCATAAAGATATTAATCCGAGTAACATCGTTCTTAATCCAGCCACAGGAATTATAAAAATTATTGATTTTGGCATTGCCACTCGCTTTAGTCACACAACACCTGACTTCAAGAATCCAAATGTACTGGAGGGAACATTAGCTTATATTTCTCCAGAACAAACTGGACGAATGAACCGGATGCTCGATTATCGCACCGATTTTTATTCGCTGGGAGCCACATTCTATGAACTGCTGACTGGGCAGGTGCCGTTTCTGGCTGATGATGTCCTAACGTTAGTTCATTGTCACGTTGCTAAACAGCCTATGCCACCTCATGAGATGAATCCAGAGGTTCCGGTGATCATCTCTAATATTATTCTTAAGCTAATGGCAAAAAATGCTGAGGAGCGCTATCAGAGTGCGATCGGGATTCAATCTGATCTGGAAGCCTGTCTGACACAGCTAGAAAACACTCACTATATTGCAGCCTTTCAGCTTGGTACTCAGGATGTTTGTCACCGATTTCAGACTTCACAGAAACTATATGGACGAGAGGCAGAGCGAGCAAGTTTACTAGCAACGTTTGAGCGGATGGCGAGTGAGAATCTGAACCTTACGCCATCCCTTCAGCGTGAACTAATACTCGTTTCTGGTTACTCTGGTATTGGTAAGTCTGCCTTAGTGCAAGAAGTCTATAAACCCATAACCCAAAGAGAGGGACATTTTATTGCGGGTAAGTTTAATCAGTTTGGGCGCAATTCGCCTTACTCGGCAATCGCTTATGCCTTTCGATGCCTGATCTTACAATTATTGGGTGAACCGGAAGCGGTACTGCACCAATGGCGGGAAAAAATCCTGTTGGCTGTGGGGGTTAATGGACAGGTGGTCATTGACGTGATTCCTGAAGTCGAATGGGTGATTGGTGTTCAACCATCTGTACCAGAAGTTGGTTCAACAGAAGCTCAGAATCGATTTAATTTAGTATTTCAAAAGTTTATTTGTGTATTTTGTGCACCAGAACATCCGCTGGTGATCTTTTTGGATGATTTGCAATGGGTTGATTCGGCAACCCTGAAGTTGATTGAAACGATCGTAACTGACGTTGAATTACACTCTTTATTATTGATTGGGGCTTATCGAGACAACGAGGTAGATATAGCTCATCCATTGATATTGCTGCTGCGAGAATTGCAGAACAAGTCCGTTATCATTAATCATGTGAATCTTGCACCTTTACAATTAGAAGATACTTGCCAGCTTATTGCCGAAACATTACGTACTGACGTTTCTTTAGTTGCTGAGCTAGCAAACTTGGTACAGGAAAAAACGCTAGGAAATCCCTTTTTTGTTGATCAATTTCTAAAAACGCTGTATACAGAAAACCTAATTTGGTTTGATATGGAGCATCGCTCCTGGTCGTGGGATTTTGCTCAAATTGCAGCTCAAAACTTTACGGATAATGTTGTTCAGTGGATGATTGCGAAGCTGAAGCGATTGCCCAAATCAACTCAGCAGATTTTGCAGTTGGCGGCGTGCATTGGCGCAAATTTCAGCTTGATAACCCTGACCATTCTTTGTGACAAGTCTGCGGCTGAATTGTCTTCCGATTTGACAACAGCCGTTCAAGCAGGGGTAATCTTACCTATTTCTGAGTTAGATGAGCAATTGTTGATTCAGGACTATAAATTCCTGCACGATCAGGTGCAGCAAGCGGCGTATGCGCTGGTTGACGAGAATCAGAAACAAGCCGTTCACTTACAAATTGGTCGTGGGCTGTGGCAGGAAACAACGAGTGAAACGTTAGAAGATCAAGTTTTTACGATCGCGGATCATCTCAATCAAGGAATTGATGCAGTGACGGAACAAGCAGAACGAGACGCGATCGCTCAACTGAATTTACAGGCAGGTCAGAAGGCGAAAGCAGCCATCGCCTACAGTGCGGCAAAAACATATTTAACTACAGGTAGAGTATGGCTGGCGGCATCTAGCTGGCAAACGAACTACGAGTTAACCTTGGCATTGTATTCAGAGACAGCAGAAATCGTATATTTGTGTGGAGAGTTTGAGCACGTAGAACACTTTGCAGCGATTGTTCTCCAGGAGGCGAAAACAATTCTTGACACTGTAAAAGTTTACGAAGTCAAAATTCAAGTCAGCATCGCCCAGGGTCAACCCCTGATAGCAGTCAACACTGCCTTACAGTTTTTACAGCAGTTAGGAATCCATTTTCCCGGACAGCCTAATCAATCAGATATTCAACTTGAGCTAGACACCATCACATCTCGCTTGAGTGAGACCTCGATCCTGAACTTGATTCATTTACCGGAAATGACCGAACCGGACAAATTGGCAGCAATGAGAGTCCTGTCTGGCATCACGAGCGTTGCCTATATTGCGGCTCCTGATTTGATGCCTCTCTTTGCATCGAAACAGGTTAATTTATCCATCCAGTATGGCAATGCGTTTGCGTCTCCCGTTGCTTATGCTACCTTTGGGTTGATTCTCTGTGGAATGGTCAAAGACATTGAGTCTGGCTACCAGTTTGGACAGCTTGCCCTAAGGTTTTTGTCGCATCCAGACACGCATTCACTCAAAGCTAAGATATTGATGATCGTATATGGCTTTATCATTCATTGGAAAGAACACAATAGAGAAATATTGAAGCCATTACTAGAAGGTTATCAAAGTGGGTTGGAAACTGGGGATTTAGAGCATGCCGCTTATTGCGCTTATGCTTACTGCGCTCAGTCCTACCGTACTGCAAAGCAACTCGTGGAGGTTGAACGCGATGCAGCAACCTATAGTGAAGCAATCCGTCAAATCAAACAAAAAACAGTACTCACCTGGATTCAAGTCATTCAGCAGACTGTCTTGAATTTGATGAAATCCTCAGTCAATCCAACCCGTCTGATTGGTGAAGTCTACAATGAGGAGAATAGACTGCCACAACAGGCAGCAGCAAATGATGGAAGCGGAATCTTTTATGTCTATTTCAACAAACTTTTTCTCTGCTATTTATTTTCTGAGTATGCTCAGGCCGTGGAGAACTCGGCTATGGCGGAGCGTTATCTAATTCACATCACAGCCACGCCCTTTGAACCTCTGTACTATTTCTATAGCTCCCTAGCAAGACTCGCAACCTATCCGGGAAGTAGCGCTCAAACACAGGAAGAAATTCTCAAAAAAGTTGCAGTTAGCCAGGAGCAAATGAAGCAATGGGCGGATTACGCCCCTATGAATCATTTGCATAAATATTATTTAGTACAAGCCGAGATAGCACGAGTTGTGGGTCAATTGCTTGAGGCAGAAGAGTTCTACGAACAAGCGATTCAAGGATCTAAAGACAATAGCTATCTTCAAGAAGAAGCATTAGCCTATGAATTAGCCGCCAAATTTTATCTCAATCTGGGTAGAGAAAAGTTTGCCCAGACCTATATGAAAGAAGCCCACTACTGCTACGATCGCTGGGGGGCAAAAGCTAAAGTTAAAGACTTAGAAAATCGCTATCCGCAGCTACTCCATTTCAGCCAAATCCGCCGATCCAATTTAACCACAATTGTAGGCACAACCAGCCGTCCAGTTACAGCAATCGATCTAGCTGCGGTTATGAAAGCCGCTCAAGCCCTCTCTGAGGTCATTCATCTAGATCAATTAATTGCGACTTTAATGCAGGTCGTGCTTGAAAATGCTGGGGCTGAAAGAGGTTCTCTAATTTTGCTGGAGGGCAGACAGCAAGTTGTTGTTGCTCAATCTCATAGTAGCGGGCAGTGTAACCTGGAAAAAACTGCCGTTGTTGACTATGAAAATATTCCTATCTCCATTATTCACTCTGTAGAACGGACTCAAGAAGTTCTGGTGCTTGATGATGCAGTCAATGAGCCATCTTTTGGGGCAGATCCATACATCCAAACGCATCAACCGCGATCGCTACTCTGTCTTCCTATTCTCAAACAAAGCCAACTCATCGGCATTCTTTATCTGGAAAATAATTTGAGTGCTGGAATATTTACCAGCGATCGTTTGGAAGTCCTTAAATTATTGATTGCTCAAGCAGCCATCTCTTTAGAAAATGCCCGACTGTATGAGCGTTTAGAAGACTATGCTGAAACATTAGAATTGAATGTAGAGCAACGAACTCAAGCTCTGCAGCAAACTCAGGTAGAGCTGGTGCAAGCATTGAAGCAAGAGAGATCGCTGAAACAGCGGATTGAGGAAATAGCAGCGATCGAAGAACGAAACCGCATTGCCCGCGAAATTCACGACTCCTTAGGGCATTATCTCACTGCTTTAAATGTTCAGCTACAGGCTGCTGCATCCTTATTGCTCACCGATCCCACTCAAGCCCAATCTTTTCTAGCCCAAGCGCAATGGCTAGGCGCAACTGCCATGCAAGAAGTGCGGCAGTCCGTCAAAACACTGCGATCAGATGAACACAATGAACCATCGTTAGAAGCGGCGATCGCGGCTTTAGCCGAAGGGTTTCAGCAAGTCACAGGTGTGGCTCCAGCAATGCATATTCATTTGACAGTCGCAATTTCACCTTCTGTGTCAAAGACGCTTTCCCGAGTGGTGCAGGAGGGATTAACTAACATCTCTAAATATGCTAAAGCAACTCAGGTAGAAATTCGTTTGATGACAACTAGCGATCGCATCTATCTAGAGGTTGAAGACAACGGCATAGGATTCTGCGTAGAACAGGCAACGGATGGATTTGGATTAAAGGGAATGCAAGAACGTATCACTGCTGTGAATGGCGCTTTGGATCTCATCACAGAACCAGGAAAAGGCTGTCGGCTCAAGGTAGAGATTCCTTTAGCAGAGGTACTACCATGATTCGGCTGTTGCTTGTCGATGATCAATATTTGATTTGCCAGGGACTCCAAGCAGTACTGGATCAAGAAGCTGATCTACAGGTGGTTGGAACGGCAGAGAATGGTCAGGTTGCAATTGAACAAGCTACAGCATTACAGCCCGATGTGGTATTGATGGACATTCGGATGCCAGTAATGACAGGGATTGAAGCAACTCGATTGCTCAATGAAAAGTTCCCCAAGATTAAAGTGTTGGTGCTGAGTACCTTTGATGACGATCGTGATATTGCTCAGTCGATGCGGGCAGGTGCGAAAGGATATCTACTCAAAGATATGCCAGCTTTAGAACTAGCAGAAGCTATTCGATTAGTTCATCGCGGCTACAGCCAGATGGCTCCAGGATTGATGGAAAGACTCGTAACTAGTATACCAGTGCCAACTGAGTCAGAAGCTCAATCTGAACCAGCAGAGCTGCCTCAGATTCCGCCGAGAGAACGAGATGTATTGCGTTTGATTGGTCAAGGCTACAGTAATCGCGAAATTGCGACAGAGTTACATCTAACGGAAGGAACCGTCAAAACTTACGTGACCCATCTGCTGAAGCGCCTATCACTTAAAAATCGAGCGCAGCTCGCCATCTATGCAATCTCGATTACCTCAGTACTCAACAATTGAATTGTGAAATTGTGATCAGTTGCTATCACAACTTTATTTGAACAACAGAATCTCCTCAATTGCCTGAATTATTTGTTGAGGATAAATCACTGAGATCACTTATTGACAAAAGATATAAGCAAATATACTTAGCCTATTGACGAAAGTCAATAAAGGTTACTCTCTTTCGTCAGTAGATGAGTCAAGCCATTTTGCAGATGTTTTAACTGATGCAAATTTATAAGGTAGATATATTGAAAACAAACAGAGCTTTGAACGAAATCTGGACAAAAATTCAGCTTCAGCGCAGTTCATCTTTGTTGTCTTATTCACTCAATGCAATCATGATCAAACATCAACAACTTAGCTGAAGGAAGAACGTACCTAAAACATTGGCTGTAGCACTAGCACTCAAGTCCGAGTTGCATTGTGCAGTCGATAGACCTAACCATTGTCTCTTCATCTAAAAACGCTTATGGAACTTTACAACACCTCTCGTTTAACAGGATGCGAGCAGCTTGAAGAGGCGGAATCTCTGCTAGCGCTGTTACTAAACGTGATCGACTATCTTCGATTATTGTACCAAGAACAATCGCTGCCAGAATCGCAGTTACAGCAGCGACTTTAAGAGGTTTACCGAAACTATCTAGCGATCGCGCATGTATTGGTACACCGAAGAAGAGTTAAATGACAGTGCAAGAGTTGCTTGGCGCGATGGTTCAAGCTGCATTAGGCATATCTTCTAAGAAACGTTGAGCGTTTGAGATCTACGGCATTTCACAAGAACAGCCTGCTTAAGTTCACAATTAGAATGATGGAGATAATATTGTGGAACCCCTAGCGGACGCAACCTGTATGATTCCGGTACTTAAATCGTCGCAGGACTACCGGGCTTACCGCATCAGCCCAGACAGCACGAATCGTTTAGCACTTATCTTTGAGCCAAAGACTGCCAATTTCTCACTCACTTGTTGCATTGAGATTTTTGATGTTGATGGGAAGACGCCACCCAATCGGCATAAATTTGCGGTCGAGATGTTTTTCGTGCTCAAGGGCGAAGGTATGGCAATTTGTGATGGCAAAGAAGTTGCGATTCGCTCTGGTGATACCTTACTCGTGCCGCCAACCGGAATTCATGAAATTCACAATACTGGAATCAAGCGACTTTATACACTGACGCTAATGATACCAAACGAAAATTTTGCTGAACTAATTCGCAGTGGCATTCCGGTCGAACTCGATGCGGAGGATTTAGCTGTGCTGCGACGTGAATCATTACCATAAATTTACAGATAAGCTTCCATCGGCTTTTGAGATTTTAGAGGAACAGCTAGCCGCCATTCCATCTGAGAACAAAAACTTAACTCGTGCCCTGTTGCAGCAAGCGGTGGAGCTAAGACGAAAGTGATAAAGATATAGACTCCTCAACGAAAGTTTGAGCAAGTTCCTCAATTTGTCAAGGCGCGATTCAAGATGTTCTTCAGAAGAAAATAACGAATCAATTTTTAGGGTAGAGACATAGTAATTCTCAACTGGGCTATTGCTTGTTAAGGGTGAAGCTTTGCTGAGTTCAAGGTTTCAGGTTTCGGTGTTTTCAAAATTAATGAAGTTGAGGGTGAACCCGTTTGATTCCGAGAAAGTTTATCGTACTGGGAGTTTCATCATGGAAAAAGAATCATCGATCGCAGTTTTAGAGCAAACCTATAATGACTCTGATGAATCAAACGCGCCACAAATTGAGGTTTTAGCAAGTGGTTTGGATGGACCTAGAGGGTTAACGTTTGGTTCAGATGGAGCGCTCTACGTCACTGAAGCAGGACGGGGCGGACCTGGAGCCAGTATTCCATCTCCCAGTATCCCCGATGCAGTTCTATCCTATGGTGCAACGGGTGCCATTACTCGAATTCAAGATGGCGTGGTTGAAAGGGTAGTTACGGGTTTGCCATCGCTGGCACTACCGGACGGTAGTGATGCAGCAGGTGTTAATGATATTGAGTTTGATGCTTATGGCAATGCTTATGCCATTGTTGGATTTGCAGGGAATCCAGCGCTTCGGGACCGTGTGATCCAAGTTCCTGATTTCAGTCAATTGATTGCAATTGAGAATTTTGATGACAATGCTTCCTGGACACGGTTAGCAGACTTGGGAGCCTATGAAAAAGCCAATAATCCTGATGGGCAGGACGTAAATACGAATATTTTCGACTTACTGATTGAAGATAACACGGCCTATGTGCTGGATGCGGGTGGAAATGATTTACTGAGCCTAAGAGCATTTAGCAGTGAGGAACCAACCTTAAAGACGGTGTTTCCGACCCGTGCTGCTATCAATCCATCGACAGGTGAAGAAATTGTGCAACAGTCGGTGCCAACCGCTATCACCGTTGGTTCGGATGGTGCCTTTTACATCGGTGAATTGACCGCGTTTCCCTTTGAGAAAGGGAATGCACGAATTTATCGCATTGGGGAAGATGGAGAAGCAGAAGTTTATGCAGAAGGTTTCACCAATATCATTGACCTAGCATTTGACCAGTCCGGCGGTCTTTATGTCTTGGAGTACGATGCCGATGCCATTTTGAATGGCGGTGAAGCGGGTGCGCTGATCTATATTTCTCCTGATGGCTCGACTCGCACCACGATCATCAATGATGAACTGACCAACCCCACTGGCTTGACCCTAGGTTCTAACGGAGATATCTATATCTCAAACAAGGGCTTCATTCCAGGACAGGGAGAAGTGCTGCGGATTCGCCTAGAAGGAGATCTTCCATTCAGTCCCGATCCGCTGTATGAGCAGGTAGAGCACTACACAACGACCATTGCTGCCGATGGGGATTCAGCAGATATCTACTATCCTGTTGTGCCAAGTGCAACGGCAGATCAGTTCCCGATCGCCCTGATGCTACAGGGTGCTCTGGTCGATAAAGCTGACTACTCCAACTATGCAGAAGAAGTTGCTAGCTATGGATTCGTGGTCGTTGTCCCTAACAATGAACGTACAATCGCTGGACCTGATGGACAGAATATTACTGGGCTTCTGGCAGATCAGCAGCAGGTGAATGATGTCCTTGCTCAAATGAAAGTAGAGGATGCCGATTCTGACTCACCGATCTTTGAAATTGTGGACACTGAAAAATTGGGACTCCTGGGACACTCCTTTGGCGGTTATGCGGGGCTTGCTGCCATTCAAAACATCAATGATCCAGCGGTTTCTTCCGGTGACTATACTCGCCCCCCTGAGCTGATGGCAGGTGTTTTCTATGGCACTAACTTCCAGTCTCCGGAGAATAGCGGTACATTTCCACCCATTGATAACCAGGGTATTCCAGTTGGTTTAATTGCAGGCACCTTAGATGGTGTCTCTGATTTTGGTGAAGCGGCATCAACCTACGTAAAGATTCAAGACCTACAAAAGGCGTTGATTGTTGTTGACGGTACCAATCACTACGGCATTACCAATAAAGATAATATTGCCCGTGATCCAAACCGTTCTACCCTCGATCAGGCAACTGCTAACGGCGCGATCGGTCGCTGGAGTGGACTGTTTTTGCGATCGCATTTACTAGGTGATCAGGGAGCATCTAATTATATTTACAACACTGGTGACGACCTTGATCCAAACGTGAGTGTAATTAGTCAAAACCCATAAGCACAGAACAAAAATTGTAGGACATCCAAAAACTCATCCATCTTTTACAGATTGAGGATCATGTTTTGGAGATAGTCAAACCCATAGCAAAAAAAGCTTTTGGTTCTGCATCCATGCTGATTGCTTGAGGAGCAAACCATGCTACGAACTTTATTCTCGTTTCGCGATCGTTACCGGATTCTCCATCTCACTTGGTTCGCTTTTTTCCTGTCGTTTGTGGTTTGGTTTGATGTTGCTCCCTTTGCCACAACGATTCAGCGTGAACTGCACCTCACATCACCACAACTGAAAGTTTTAGCCATTTGCAATTTGGCGCTCACCATACCCGCCCGGATTGTGATTGGCATGGTGCTCGATCGCTATGGTTCTCGCTTAACGTTTTCGGCATTGCTCGTGTTTGCCGTAGTGCCTTGCTGGCTGACGGCAACCGCCCAGGATTTTAATCAATTGGTTTGGAGCAGTTTGATTAACAGCATTTTGGGAGCCGGATTTGTGGTCGGTGTTCGCATGGTTGCCGAATGGTTTTCATCCAAAGAAATCGGTCTGGCGCAAGGAATCTATGGCGGTTGGGGTAACTTTGGTGCAGCCGCTTCTCAGTTTTGTTTGCCAGTGCTAGCTGTGACGATCGCATCTTTCACAGGCGGAAGCTTAAACTGGCGGATGGCGATCGCTACGGTTGGTTTTGTGACTGCAATCTACGGCAGTATTTATTGGCGCTACACGCAAGACACCCCACTTGGCGAGGTGTACCAGCGTCCGAAGCGACATGGTGGTTTAGAAGTTACTAGCCAGCATAGTTTCTGGGCAATGTCACTTTTAGATTTAGGATTGCTCCTGTCGCTGGGACTGTTAACCTACCCGCTATCCCAGAACAACATTCACGTCTTGACCTCCGGGCAGGTGCAGTTGATCTGGCTCTTTTTGGGGCTATTGTATGCCGTTCAGTTCTACAAAGCCTGGCAGGTGAATCGAGAAGTCGTGGGATCACTCAATCCCTTCAATGCAGAGTTTCTTCAACCGAGTCAGCACTATCCGCTAAACGAACGGTATCAGGTACGACAAATTGCGCTGCTCAACTTCACGTATTTGACGAACTTTGGCTCTCAAATTACCGTGATATCGATTTTGCCAACTTGGATTGAACAAATCTTTGGCCTAAATCCGGTGACAGCTAGTTTAGTCGCAACGGCTTATCCCGTTTTGAATTTAGTCTCTCGTCCGAGCGGTGGGCTGATGAGCGATCGCGCTGGCAGTCGGAAATGGATCATGACAGGACTGACAATCGGGATTGGGAGCGGCTATTTGCTCATGGGCAAGCTTGATACTGGCTCCAATCTCACCGTTGCGATCGGACTAACAATGCTTTGCGCCTATTTTGTGCAAGCGGCAGCAGGAGCAACCTTTAGCATGGTGCCGTTAATCCGCAAGCCTGTGACTGGACAAATCGCGGGTAGCGTGGGTGCTTATGGCAATGTGGGCGGTGTAATTTATTTGCTGATCTACAGCCTTAGCAATGCTCAGACGCTGTTCTACAGCATGGGCGTAACGGCTCTTATCTGTGCCAGCTTATGCGCTTTTTTCTTGCAAGAACCTCAGCATTCTGTTGCAACAAGCTCTCCTGAAACGGCAATTGCTTCTACTAAATAGCCCTCATACCATCATGAAACTTAGCAATAATCAAATCCGCGAACAAATTGCAGAGGCAGAATCGCTGCCGACCCTGTTGCTCGAAGCGATCGACTATCTCCGATTGTTTTATCGAGAGCAATTGCTGCCAGAATCGCAGTTGCAGGAACGATTTGCAGAAATATATTGCGACTATCAGCGATCGCACACTTACAGGCAGACCGAGGATGAGCTAGTTTACGGGGCAAAAGTGGCTTGGCGCAATAGCACCCGCTGCATTGGACGGATCTTCTGGGAAACGCTCAACGTTCGAGATTTACGCCATCTCACCACGGCAGAGGAAATCTTTGATGCGATCGTCGATCATCTTTATCAAGCAACCAACGGCGGCAATATTCGTTCTACCATTAGTATCTTTGCACCCGTTGCACCGGGACAACCTGGGATTCGCATTTGGAATTCACAACTGATTCGTTATGCTGGCTATCGTCAACCCGATGGCTCAATCATTGGCGATCCTGATGAAACAGAATTTACCGAACTGTGTCAACACCTGGGTTGGGAAGGACAGGGAATCCCATTTGATATCTTACCATTAGTAATTCAGATGCCGGGACAGCAGCCTCAGTGGTTTGAACTCCCAAAAGCAGCGGTGATGGAAGTTCCGATGACACATCCTGACTATGAGTGGTTTGCCGAACTCGGACTCAAATGGCATGCGCTTCCTGCCGTTTCAACCTGGCGCTTAGAGATTGGCGGTATCTCCTATTCCTGCGCGCCCTTTAGCGGGTGGTATATGAGCACTGAAATTGGTGCCCGCAACTTTGGAGATGAGCAGCGATACAACCTGTTACCTGCGATTGCTGAACGAATGAGATTAAATACTCGCTCAAAACTCTCGCTGTGGAAAGACCGGGCATTAATCGAGCTGAATCGAGCCGTTTTGCATTCCTTTACCGCTTGTGGGATCACGATCGTCGATCATCACACCGCGTCTGCTCAGTTCATGCAGCACTGGCAGCGAGAAGCCGAGTCTGGACGCATCGTGCCTGCCAATTGGGGGAGAATTGTGCCGCCGATGTCTGCTTCTACCATGCAGGTGTTTCACCAAGAGATGCAAGATGTTTGCATCAAACCCAATTTTTTTCAACAGCCTGTCCCTTGGAAACGAGGGAGCAGCGATCGACACTCTTCCATTCCATCTGATCTCAACGACTCACAGCCAAAGCAATGTCCTTTTCATTAGCTGCTCCTTTCACAATTGATGGCAGCGACTGAGGCGATCGTTACACAATCTTACACTCAAGGATAAAACACGGAGGAAAAATCATGACCACAAATTCTACTGATCAAATGAATCAATTTAATGTGCTGCGAGAACACATCCATGACAGTCTTGAAAAAGCTCAAAAGCAAAAAAATATACTCAAACGTAACAATACTCGATATACCACAGCCAATATCATCCTCGGTGCTCTAGCTGCGCTTTTGGCTGGAACAGCAGGAACGGTTGGCAACGCAGAAAACTGGAAGCCCATCTGTCTGCTTGCCGCTGTTTGCTCTGCTGGTGCAGCAGTGACGGCAAGAATGCAAACGGCTGAACAACTGATGGAGGCAAGTGAATGTGTGGGACAACTCAAAGCGCTTAAGGTGGAAACGATTGCTCCAACTGATGATCTAGAAGAAGTCAGCGAAAAATATCAGCAGATCCTCTCAGAGTTCTCATCGATCGACTGTTAATCTACCTGCGGCGATCGACTGTCGTGATCGCGTCTGATCTCTTGTCATTCGGGATGCACTTGAAGCTAGCGATCGCCTGACAAGGTTCTGTAAAGCATGGAGGCTAGCAGCATGGTAGAAACTTCAAATGTTTCCATTATTGGAGATGGCATTGGCGGTTTAGCGACCGCGATCTCCTTGCTCAAGCACGGATTCAACGTAGTTTACAAACGGGCGCAGGCTTTGCGACCCATTGAGGCAGGGTTGAACTCAACGCCTAAAGGATTAAATAGCCTTGATGCCATTCAACTAGGAATTGTTGAGTCGTTGAAACAAGCAGGTAGCCCGCTCAATACACTGACGTTGAAGCGCAGCACCGGAGAGACGATCGTGTCTAAGCCAATGACAATGGCACAAGACTGTGGACAGCCGATGTTGAATATTAAGTGGTCACAGCTGCAAGCCATCCTCGCATCGATACTGCCACCCGATATCCTATAGGAAGTGCTCTAGTTGAGGTTATCCACTAGCAATAGATAAACTTTTGGTTCTTGAAACAAAACAGGAGGCAATCTTATGCCAATAGAAGAACATAATAGTGGTATTCCTCTGACCGAACCACCAGCCGATAGTGCATACATTGCTGCGCTCTGGGAACACCCAAACTTATGCCTGGCATTCTTTGGCATTCAGTTTCACACTGGAGCAGGTCAACGTCTCTACGAGGATAGTGGCATTCAAGAGGAAATGTTTCCAGCTTTGGAGACAGCCAAAGCCAAAGGACTGTTGCTTAATCGCTCGATGACTACATCTGAAGGGCGATTGCTCATGCAATACTGGCGTTCTTACAACGATCTGGGTCGTTGGGCACGCCAGCTACCTCACTCACGCTGGTGGAACTGGCTGGTAGAGAACACTGGCAAGGGAGTAGCTTTTTATCACGAGATTTATCAAGTCAAGACCGGAGAAGCAATCTACGAGCTTAGTACGAAACCTGCCGGACCAGCGCTTTTCTGCTCTGTGCAACCTGTCAAGAGCGGTGAAGGTCTCTCCAAAGAGCGTCAGCAACGGTTTGAGGAAAAGAGATTGCAGCCTTGATTGCAGCAGCAGACGCAAAACTGGTTTATCTTCCACCCTATTCTCCTGTTTCTCTCCGATGGAACACTGTTGGTCGAAGATTAAAAACTTGCAGAAAAGATTATTGTGGCAGGGCCGACTAGCGACATCGAGCAGTTAGAAGTCAATAACCATGAACACCACTCACTCTTCGTCTGATCGTTTGTCAGAACCAATCTACATTCTAGGTTTCGGGGCGATTGGCTTCCCGTTAGCTGTATACTTAGCCATTGCAGCAGAGAAGTGAAAAGGAGTAACGCTTCAAATCGTGTCTGTTTACAGAATGTTCGTAGACAAACCATGAAACAGATCATTCTTCGTCTGTCCATCTGCATTTTGGTGCTAACGATAATTGGGGGCTATTGTTTCGAGAATACAGTCAGTGCTGCCTCAAGCTGCACAGTTGAGACTCACTCTGTTCCCGTCGGTACTGGGACTTTGTTTTACAACCAGGTAGGAACTGGACAAACCATTCTCTTGCTGCATGGCTTGTTTGCTGAAAAAGAGCAGTGGGACAGCATGATGTGTCAGTTGTCTGAAGCAGGATATCAAGCGATCGCACCCGATTTACCCGGCTACGGGAATAGTAAGGGCTTCATCGTCAAAGATTATGCTTTAGAGAATCAGGTCACACTGCTGCATCAGTGGATAGATCAGGTCGGTGTGCAGTCCCTGGATATTACAGGTAGCTCAATGGGAGGAGCGATCGCAGCCCTCTATGCTCAGCGTTATCCAAACCAGGTTCGCAGCCTTGCCTTGATTGGTTCGCCCTTGGGCGTAATTGATTGGGCAAACCCAGTCAAAAATTCGATCTTGAATGGAGTGAATCCCTTTATCCCAATTACAAAGGAACAGTTTGATCTAGAAATGAGTCTACTGTTTGTCACACCTCCCAGCATTTCAAATTCTGTCAAAACTGAGAAAGTCAGAGACTATCGAACTCGCAACAGACATTACCAGCAAGTGTGGGATATTGTTAATTTGTATGAGGAAGTCCTCTGTCAGAACCTATCGCTTCAGCGTCCGACCCTGGTGATTTGGGGCAAGCAAGACCAAATTTATGACATTCAAGGAGCAGATCGCTTACAGCGCTGTCTTCCGGGTAGCGAGATGATCCAATTACCCGAAGCCGGACATCTACTACTGATAGAGAATGCAGCCGAGGTAGCTTCGGATTATATTCACTTTTTGCAAACCATCAGAAGTCAATAGCTGCATAACGAGCCCAGCAATTCTCATTATGGAATTTCAACTGGTAGGTAGTGGACTAGACCTGTGGAATGAGAGAAACTTAAAGAGTTGGCTACCCAATTATTGAGATGTTCTTGAACCCGTTCTTTGTCCGACCTGTGGAAGTAGTGATGTGGTCAAGCATGGACAATCAGGAGAAGGCAAGCAACGCTACAAATGTCGCAATTCTGACGAACCCTTTATAGTTGACATCTAACACTCCAATGTTCTTCGCGCTGATCTTCAAGGAGAAACTAACACTTGATGGGCACCGTGCGGAACGTTGATTCGCCCTTGATATTTCAGATCTAATCGTGGTTCTCGGTTGACCTGCCAAATCTCCAATCCACCTGTTGGCTGCGGAGAGTTGAGATACTCAAACGTTGCAACGATCACATGGTTGCCTGTGGCATCAAACGTAATGCCTTCTGGTAAAACGCCTTCAAACGGAAAGTCGCCTATTTTTTGTAGTTGCCCCGTGGCGGCATCTAAGCGAAATAATGATATGGTGGCTTCACGAGTAAAGCGTGGCGAATTTGGAGGCAATGCGGTATTTCGCATATTAGCGGTGGCGACGAGGGTGCCATCGGGACTGATGGCAATGCCTTCGGAAGAGCGATCGCTTGCCACAGTCGCCATTACTTGATGGACGCAATGGTCTTCGGAACACTCTGCATCGCTAGTTTTCAGGCGGATCACCGAAACAGTACTGGATTGGTCAGGTAGCCTTGTTTCCAGCGAATCGGCTGCAAAATTTCGTTGCCAATTTGCGCTCAGGTAATATCTACCATCTGGTGTGAAACGCCCGCTAAACGGATCAGGATCAACTGTAACCGGATCACCCCACAGCTTGACGCTAGCTTCGGCTGTATCTGGCGTAAACTCCAAAAACACAACTCGGTTTTGCCGATAGAGATTGATAGCTAAATACCGACCGGACGGATGCCATTCGACATAGCTAGCGTCTAATGCACCGGCTGCGGCAGGAATGCCCAGACTGTCTAATGGAAAGCTGAGCGGTTCTCCTAACGTAGTGCCGCTGACTGGAATAAGCTGCAAGGCTTCTGGCTCATCAGAGTTTGCTGCCGGATTGGTCACAATCGCCAGCCAGTTGCCCGCTGGATGCATGTCGATCGCCTCTGGCGGTGTCTCCAGTGTTTGCTGTGCCACAATCTGAGGCTGACGTGGATTCGTCAGATCCACCCTTGTTAGTAAACGTCCAGGTGGAATATCAGCCCGATCGGTTGCACCCAGGGGACGCTGAGCCGCACTTTCAATCACAAACGCAGCTTTGCCATCTGGAGACAACGCCATGATTTCGGGTGGAGTCAAGACCGAATTAGACACATTGAGTGAAATCGTTTCTCCGGTAAATGGCAGTGGAATCAGAGTCAGTGCGTCTTGATAGCGCGGATCGTCACTGGGGATTTGACCATCTACATAGCTGCTGGCCAAGAAATCACCGTCTGACGCAACGACCAGATATTGCCCTTGTAGGTCATAGCTGACGATTTGAGCCAGTCCTGCGATGGAACTTAGGAGCGTTAGGGTTAAGGCCGCAATTCCCAACAGCAGTGGATGCCGGATGCCGTATTTCATCTTTAACCTCCTACTGGCTTAGCAAAGAGCGGCGATCTCGTTGATCCCGTTTCAATATGCGGTTTAGAACTAATGCTTCTACCATAAAAGTGAATATTAATGCTGTCCAATGCTTCTTAAGCCTGCTATTGATAACCTAAAAGCATCAATGGAACTTCATGATTTGCGCTATTTTGTTGCCGTTGCTGAAGAGCTGCATTTCCGGCGGGCTTCTGAGCGATTGCATATGACCCAACCTGCTCTGAGCCGACAAATTCATGCCCTAGAAACGGAATTGGGTGTGCTATTGCTGCAACGTACCCAGCGCCAAGTGCAGCTAACGGTTGCCGGAGAACTCTTTTTGGCAGAAGCCAGAGCCATTTTGCAGCGCACTGAGCAAGCCGTTCAAATCACACAACGGGCTGCTCGTGGCGAGATTGGACAACTCAAGATCAGTTTTGTCGCCCCTGCGTTGCGCGGTATTTTGCCCGTCATTATTCGGGCATTTCGCGATCGCTATCCAGACGTGCAGCTACTCTTGAGCGAAAAGCGAACGCAAGAACAGGTCGAAGCATTTCATACTCATCAAATTGATGTGGGTGTTCTCTACCTACCCGTTGATGAATCTCTGTTGTCCGTTATTCCGATCGCGACAGAGGTTTGGGTGGTGGCGCTGCCCAAACATCATCCGTTAGCCAGCAAGCAGCACCTGTCACTGCATGACTTAGCTCAAGAAGCGTTTATCCTCCACCCGCGTGCAGAAGGCCCCGTGTTCTATGACCAAATTTTGCACCTCTGTGAGCAAGCCGGATTCTGCCCAAATATTGTTCAAGAAGCAGGGATTAGCCAAACTAGAATAGGACTAGTGGCGCTCGGTATGGGAGTTACGTTTGTTCCTCCTCACTTTCAAACGGAAATTGATCCAGATGTTGCTTATCGCCCTTTGCAAGGAGTTTCTCTGACCTTGAATCTGGCGATCGCCTATCGTCGCGACCATTGCTCTCCTGTCGTTCAGCAGTTTTTAAACGTCGTGGAGTCGTGGCGTTGTTCGTAGCTTTGCCAGAACTTAGCACGTTCTTACAGTATTTATTCCTGTTATGGCTGGGGTTTCCGCTGTAATGCATCCGCAGGTTGAGATCGCGCTAGTAGAGCAGTCTCTGTGACATCGGTAGAGAATGACATCGGTAGAGAAGTGGATGTTATCCCCAAAGTTGCTGTAGCCGATCGCCCATTCTCAAGATCCAGGGTTATTCGGCACGTTCAATTGTTCAACCATACCGAATCATCAAAGTAAATCAGGTCTCCAAAGCTCACTGATGCTAAGCGACCCTATCAGTCCTCTCAGTGATAGGAATGGCTTCCCAGTGATTTCAGGGATTGCCCAGAGATCGCTTCCCTAACGCTCCCAATCTTATTTTTAGGACTGTGGACGCCCTTCTAGCTATCGGCGTTTTCTTGAGCCTGAGAGGCAGCCCATGCCCAGCGGTTGTTGGCTCCCAAGAGCATTTCTTGTTTCAGTACGATAAAATCTCAAAACATATCGAAACAAGAGAAATGAGTGGAGGTTATCGCCCTATGCGATCGCAGCCTTACCATCCAGCAAGTTGGATCAACCCTCAATAGGGAATCGTTTCTCTTCCTTGGACAACCTCTCAGCTTGAGATAGGCTGATCTGAAGGTAAATCTGCCAGCACTATGGCAGTAAGTCCCAGGACAAGCAATGTCTCTGGCTCTAGCTGCTGGGGTAGCACATGAGACTGCTGCATGGAGTGGGGCAATAAGGTGCTGCCTCCTTCTCTAGCAGCACACTCTGCCAGAATGCCTGCGATCTGATAATGCCTTACTTCTTCAGTGCTAAGGCTGCCACTCCAGTACCGAGCTACAGTTTTCCAGTATTCATCAGGAGTCATATTTGCCGCCTCTTATACCTCTGGCAACAACCGCGATCGCCTTCACCTTTTAGTATCGGCGATCGCCTCTCTGGATTCTATTCTCTCTAAGCGATCGCCTCAACTAAAACTACCTGGAATCAACGGTAGAGATAGTTAATTCGAGATCAGTCTCTGAAGTCAGAGGGATGTCCCGAAGTTGACGCTGAAACCACGCCACATCTTGCCACTGACCAAACTTTCTCCCAACCCGCTTGAACACCCCAATCGGTTCAAAACCCATATCTCTGTGGAGGGCAATGCTGGCTTCGTTCGGAAGTGCGATACCCGCAAAGGCGTTGCAGTAGCCACTGGCACTCAGTCGAACAAATAGTTCGGAGTACAACGCTTTGGCTATGCCTCGACGTTGATAGGTCTCCTGGATGTATACAGACGTTTCAACAGACCAGCGATAGGCAGGGCGTTCACGATGGGACGAAGCGTAGGCATAGCCACAAATCTCCCCATTCTCCTCAGCAACCAACCACGCCCATGCCTTCTGTACCTTAGATATCCGTGCTGCGAACTCTGCGAGGGAGGGCACTTTGGTCTCAAAGGAAACAACCGTTTGCTCGATGTACGGACTGTAGATTTGCAATAGCGCAGGCGCATCAGCTTCGGTTGCAAAGCGGATATTGAGCATGGGGGTCTCTCTCAAAAAACTTGCAGTTTCTTCCAGGAATTAGCAAGCGGAGGCAACCCTGCCAAGACTTTATCGCTTCTAAAAACTGGGATTTTATGAAATTTAGCGGATTACAGCCGCTTTCGCTACCCTGAAGCAACCGCAGCCAAAAAGCCACTTCAGTTTCTCTCAAGAAATCCCCTGCTCGGATGAGCTACTTAAAGTTTTAGATGCCTGAACGCGATCGCTCACAGCCTTCCTCCATTTTCTAACCCTGACTCATCCGGAGCCATACTGCTGATCAGGCTCACACCCCTATCGTAAAGACTCAGAGACTGACCTCCAGAAGTTAATCAGCGAGACAAGTAGCAAGGTTAGAAGAACTGCCAGGGCAAACGCATGAAAAACAGAGGGTGGGCTAAAAGCAGAAACAAATCGCTTACTATCTCCAGTTTCCTCGTCAACTGTCTGACTAGCCACTCTAGCTCGGCGTCCTTTCGCCACTGATTACTTCCAAAACCAGTTTCGCCTTAAATTCGGCGCTGTATTGACGACGGTGAGTTGCCATTGATTTTCCCTCCATAGAACAAAAATACTACTCTTAGCTTCTTGTCCAAAATTTGGGGGTCATTACAGTCACTGTACAACTTTACTTTGGGACGTTTTATTCCTCTTACTATTTCGTCTTAGAATTGCTCTATCCCCGATATTGGTCAAATATCGGGGATAAAATCTTAGGAATGAGTATAAATGCTTATTAACAACTGCTTGAAATGAAGTGTTTTCGTTCTCCTTGCCTCGCGCTTTAATCGAAAGG
>DATNPL010000025.1:0-1914 GCA_036703255.1 Coleofasciculaceae cyanobacterium | reverse complement strand
CTTGTGTTCGACTAGCCCCCAATGCTCCTGAGCAGAATCCGGTCGAGGATGTTTGGTTACAAGCCAAGCAGTTCATTCGCAAATATGCCCGTTTGTGCAAACAGTTTGGGTCAGTCAAGTTTCTGTTTCACCTCTTTACCCATTGCCAAATCTTTGCTTTTCCCAAGGCTTTTATGTACGGCTACTGTTCATCTCCTATCTAGGATAGCTGTAGAACTCATGAGGGAGTGGTGTCCCATAGATTGAAAAGCGTCCACTCTCTTTGAGCAGGTTTCTTAACCCACAACCATAGCCTTGGGCGATCGCCAACTGTTCAGGTGACATCCCATACTTTGCATTAAACAGCTCAGTCACCCTGTCTATGCTTAGCCAGGGATTGCCTTTCTGTTGAGCTTTAAAGGCAATTAAGTGCTCTAGTTCGTCTTCGAGCTGTTGAAGCGATGAAGGCAAGGACGGAGCTTGAAGCGATTCAGCCATCGACCGATTGATCCTCAAAGTTGAGCGTACTCATGATGATCTACAGTCCCAGTGCTGAGCAAATCATAGAGCTTCGGGTGTGGCTTTCCTCACCGAGAAAACCCTGATCTGGGGCTGTATTTGTGGGCTGAAGTTCATCCCTGTAGGAACGAGATGAAGGGGAGGAGGTGCTCTGATTTAGGGTACTCTGTTCTGGCTGTAGCCCCTAGAAATGATGGCTTTTGCCCATCAAGTTTTATCCTAAATAACGATCGCCAGTGAAGCATGAGGCATTGATCATCTCGGTCAACCAATGCGACATGAACCATAAGTTCACCTCAGAGGAGTGGATAACTAATCTGCTGAATTAAACCTGCCCCAAATTAGCTTCAGTGGCTCTACTTACTGTGGCTCTCTGGTATCTTCGATCGTGATGTTGTTAGTCCGCTCAAGCCAGTCAATGCTGCCTGCAATACCTCCATCCAGACAAGACTGACCCAGTTCGCGCGGCTGATTTTCAGCAATTAGCCCTGGCTGAAAGGGGCGATTCATCTGCATGGTGCGGTGACGGACAGTCTGCCAAATATCTGCTTCAGCCCTTGGCTCTAATGCCTCAACCACATAGCGGCTAGACGGGGTGATGACACCATATCCCTGACGAATAACTTTAGCTGCGATGATGGGCGTTAATGCAAGCTCACCACTACCATTACGGACAATGGCATAGCGGGTAATGAAAGAGGCTCCCACATTGGACATTAACCGATTTCTGGTCAGGCAAGCATAGCCCAGCCGCCCCTGGTCATCTTCTTCCCCATTCAAAACCCAAGAGAGGTCAGTTTGGTTATCAATCAGCCTTGCGCTCCGTTCAGGTGACTTTGAGGAATCAGCAAGCATTGGCACAGCAATCAGCGGAATGGCTAGTAGTGATAGAGAAATTGCAGCAAGTTTCTGAATGATTGATGTCATGGTGGTGAATTAATGCAGCCAATCTAGACAGCATTCCCGTAGAGGCATCGTTCCCAACAAGCATCAGGGTCGTGCTGCTCACCGCAATAATGAGAGGCTAACTTATCCTTTTACCGACTTAACTTAACGAATGACTTAACTCGTCTAATGTTTGTGCGGCAAGGGTTTCTAGGGTTAATGTATCTGTTAAATGATGAGTTAATGCCAGACACTTCACACTTCGCCCATACCTTTTCCCAGAATATGACAGGCGATGGCAGCCACAATGTTTGCATTAGGTAGTCTTCAATGCGATCGATCATCTCTTGGGCATTGTCGTCGCTGGCTTGAATGAAAATGTTAGGTAAGTCTAGGGCGTGTTTTAAAACCCTTTGGAACGATTAGCTAGCCTAGATCTGATGGGTTCAGCCTCCTTCCATGATTCTTCCTCCAAATTCAATTCACCGTCGGGGTGACTTAAACGAGTCGCAATGGCAACGACTCAGATGT
>DATNPL010000183.1:0-15552 GCA_036703255.1 Coleofasciculaceae cyanobacterium | reverse complement strand
ACATCTGAGTCGTTGCCATTGCGACTCGTTTAAGTCACCCCGACGGTGAATTGAATTTGGAGGAAGAATCATGGAAGGAGGCTGAACCCATCAGATCTAGGCTAGCTAATCGTTCCAAAGGGTTTTAAAACACGCCCTAGTCGAATCAATTGCCCCATCATCTCAGCATCTTCAGGTTTTTTGAGCATATGAAGGTCTTCACCTGTGGCAAAAGCTCCATAGAGAATCAGATGACTTACCTTCTCAGGATGCTTGATGGCGTAGGCGATCGCCACGGCTCCCCCTTGAGAGATTCCAAGTAAGGCAAAGCGATCGAGTCCAATCGCATCAACTACGGTTTCTAAATCGCGGACCCAAGCGTCGAAACAGAAATTGGGCACCTCCCAGTCCGACAAGCCACAGCCGCGCTCATCATAGCGAATCAGCCTGTGAGTTTGGGCTAAACCTGTCCACCAATGTCGCCAGACCGGATTCTCGCAGTCAAACTCCAGATGACTCAGCCAGTTGGCAGCTTTGACCAGTGGAAGTCCTTGCCCTAGTGTTGCGTAAGCAAGGCGGACGCCATCAGGAGCTGTACAAAACCGAATCTGTTGCACCATCGATCGAATCCTTTTTCATCTCGCCGTTTGCACTGCGCTAACCGTCCGCACTCAAGCACTGATGCGTGTGTTTCAAAAAAAAAGAATCAAGATCAGCTTACATCAAAGCCCTTTGTGCTTTTGTCACATCTTTCGTTACAATCAGCGGATCGGAACCCGTCGAGAGGGGGTTGTGCTGGCGTGTGCGTGGTTGTGGCAGTGACGATGCAGATCTGTCGGTCAGAGTAACGGGTTCGGCATACCCGCTACCACGATGCTGGATACTCGGCATGCGTTGGTAGCCCGCCGCTCGTGCAACCCCACGAGGCTCTGGAGTCCCAAAAGATGTGATCTGTCGGTGTGATTGGCGGCGCTGTATCGAGCGAGCCAGCCGGGATAACGATGATCTTGCCGTTGCGAGTGAGGCGTGGCACTGGCGAACCGCAATGTTGGCAAAACCATTTGCTAAAGCTCTGGGCAGTTGGCAGGTCATACCGCGCGATCGCTTCTTCTCCAGAGTGCCACCGGAACTGGGCGGGATCAACGGTGAGATTGGTCGCGTGTCCTGTGCCTGTACCTTTACGACAGCGCGAACAGTGGCAATGAGCCATTTTCTGGAACGGTGGTTTCACTTCAAATTTCACCGTTCCGCAAAGGCAACCACCGTGAATGCTGGACTTGTTCATCTGTCTCCTTGCTCAATTGTTGCATCCCCAACCTGTGTCACTGACTAAGAACCTTGCGCTACCAACAACTCCCAGTGATAGAGGGCAGCTAACAATTGCATTCAGCGGTTGCTGACAACGTCGGCAATGCACCAAGAGCGCTCAAAAGTTCGCTGCAATGCAATTGTTATACGGCTGTCGGCTAGAGATTGAAGTATCAACACGGGCTTCTATCACGGCAAAAACACGCTCAATAAGACTTTGTTCTTCACCCACAGGAGCTACGTAGCTTAAAGCTTCTTCAACGGCTTCCCACCCTAAACTTCGATAGATCACCCAAGCAGCAAGATATTGAGATGAAAGACAACCGCCAGCCGTCGCAATATTGCCTTCTGCCATAAAGGATTGATCGATAACTTGGGCACCAGATTCAACTAGCCACGGTCGAGTCACTAAATCGGTGCAAATGGGAGTATTTTCGACCAGTCCGAGTCGTTTCATAACCAGTGCACCTGAACATTGTGAACCAATCAGTTGACGTGATGGATCGAGTTGAAAACTTGACATCAACTTCTCATCTTGAATCACGGTTCGGGTTAGTTTACCGCTTCCGAACAAGACAGCATCCGCTTGATTTACAAACGAGAGTGGCTGCTGCGTATGAACTGTTACTCCATTCATTGATGTTACGCTGTCGCTTGGAGCAACGATTTCAGCCTTCCAACCTTCGCGTTTTACCCGATTCAAAATATGTAGAGCAACAAACGAATCGATTTCATTGAAGCCCTCGAATGTGACAATTGCAATTTTCATTAAATCTTCCTCCAATAGACTCCAACAATCTACTCAACCTCATCGTTACTCACCGACTGCACCCGATTGAACCTTGAACTCTCTGTGTACTGCCATCGCCTCTAAACCAAGCTGTATAACGCCTCAAATCATCGGTGGCAGATAACCTCGAACTCAGCACCAGCGGCTTTCAACCGTCCGTCTGCATCTAAATTTTGTACGCCGAGCATAGGCGTAGACTAATAGGTGAAAGTCCCCTAGAGGAGAACCAACATTCAAATGATCAAGCTATAAGGAGCCTTATAAATTTAAATTGTACTGTCAAATCCTTGTAAGCCTTGCAGGTAGCCAACGTGGTTCAGAAGTTACTCAAGTCATTTTTGTAAAGATCCATTAAGTCCGAGTGATGACAACTCCTAGCTTAAGGCAAGGGCGTTTCCACGAGGAAGGGTGTGTTGGCGAAGCCTGCTGAAGGCATAGGAAGCCAGCGGCAAACCTGCGAGCCGACAGACAGAAATGTCATAGAAGGCTGAGATCCCTATGGCGAGTGAGCACAACATCACGAAGCCTTTTGGTTCAAGGGGTACAGTAGATGACATGGTTGTGCAGAGACAGTTCACACTCTTATCTGGAGAGGTCTGCTCAAATGGCAGCCTGAGAGACTATGGGAGTCTGACTGAGGTCTTGTTGGAAACAATAAGGGAGCTACAGAACCTTGAGGAAGCTCAGACGAGTGATTAGAGTAGTTGCGTCCATCGCAACTACTCAACGACAGAATCAGCAGTGTAGGCAGGTAAATTGGTCAGGATTACATATGTAGCATGGCTTTTTCGTACTGTTTGAGTCCAGTTGTAGTCCAAGGGGCTGTAGTATGCTACCGAAGCCAGTCAGTAGACCTTATCAAAGCTCTTCTTCTACTCTCAAGTGAACAGAACAGCTTCATGTGCTGAGTCCCCTTCAAAATCAGGGCTTCAGCGTAAATGGCCCTTTTTTACACGAATCGTTGCCCATACCCCTTATACTCAGACCAGTTGCGGATGCTGTATTGAGTTTTCATGGCAGGTTTTGGTTGTGGTGATTGAAACTTACCATGCTTCCTCCCTCCACAACCTCTCTTCATGCAACAACGCTGTAGCAGGAGAAGACTGTGCTGCAAGTCAAACTATTGGGAGGATTTTCCCTTACTGGCGAGGGTGCTTCTTTGGCAGGCATTCTTACAAGTCGATCGCAAGTGCTGCTGGCGTACCTGATCCTGCACCGCCATGTGTCGCAGCCTCGCCAGCGGCTCGCTTCTCAGCTTTGGTCGGACTCAACTGATACTCAGGCGCGGACAAATCTTCGCAAAGAGTTGAGTCATCTGCGTCGTGTTCTGCCGAGTCTTGACCAGCTTTTACTGCTTGACGCGCGATCGCTGCAATGGCAGCCTAGTATTCCCTTCACACTTGATGTTGCTCAATTTGAGGAAGCTATTCAGTCGGCGCAAAGGACACCAAGCTTAGCTCGGTCGGCTTTAGAGCGGGCATTAGAGTTACATCATAGCGATTTGCTGCCTGACTGTGAGGATGAATGGATATTACCTGAGCGGGATCGCATTCAGCAAATGTATGTTCGTGCGGTGGAGCAACTGATCGACCTATTAAAAACACAGCAAGACTACCAATCGGCGCTCAACTATGCTCAGCAGCTTTTGCGAGTTGATCCACTCAACGAGTCTACTTACTGTACGCTGATGCAGCTGCATGGGCTGAGTGGCGATCGGGCTAATGCCCTCCAGATTTACCATCGCTGCATGAGCGTTCTACGCGAGGAGTTCGGTGTTGATCCAAGTCTCACCACGCGCAAGCTGTATCAACTGCTGCTTGAAGATGAATTGCCTGTAGACACACCTATTCAACCTATTATTCGCTTGCACTCATTGACTCCTGCACCATCACGGTTGCCTCTGGTCGGGCGAAAGCAGGAATGGCGGGTCGTTGAACAGTGGGCAAGCGCGAGCGTTGGTGATGCCCCTTCTGAGATGTTGCTACTGGTGGGCGAACCTGGAATTGGCAAAACCCGGCTGCTGGAGGAGTTACGCGACATAATGCCGATCGCTCTGTGGGGGCGAGGATTTGCCGCAGAGCTAGTGCGCCCTTATGGCATTTGGATTGATGCTCTACGATCGCTGGAACTGCCGCCGACAGTTACGCTGCCCCCGGAACTCGGCTTTTTGCTGCCAGAGATTGGTCAGCCCGTGAACGCACCCCCTGACCGCAGCCATTTATTTGATGCTGTCGTACAACTGCTGGCGGCTTGGGCACAAGCACCGCTAGTCGTGATGCTCGATGACATTCAATGGATCGATGAGGCGTCATCTGCGCTGCTGCACTATGCCATTCGCTTGTTAAGTCATTTGCCGGTGCGGTTTGCTTGTACCGCCCGTACGGGAGAACTGGAGGCGAATGTGGCTGTCTCGCGGGTGATGCAGGCGCTGAGGCGAGAACGACGGCTGCAAACCCTGGAACTGCACGCTTTTGATCGTGAACAAACCGCTGAACTGCTTGGCACGGTTTCTAGTGGCTACTCGGCAGCACTGTCGATCGAAAGAGTCGATCAAGTCTTTATCGACAGCGGTGGCAATCCGCTGTTCGCTTTGGAGCTTGCCCGTGCCTCAGCCCAAAATCAATCTGCTCATTCAGATAATTTAGAAGCACTGATTAACGATCGCCTTCAGCAACTAGACAGCAATGCTCATGATCTTCTACCTTGGGCAGCCGCATTAGGACGGAGTTTCAAACCGACAATGGTGGCACAGGTCGCAGACTACCCTTTGCCCCAGTTGTTGATGGCGATCGAACAGCTTGAGCAACAAGCAGTGATTCGTCCTAGTACGTCAGTGGGGAATGAAATAGGATACGATTTTGCCCATGATATTGTGCGGCAGGTTATCTACCGACAGATCTCAGAACCGCGTCGTCATTTAGTGCATTTACGGATTGCCCATAAGCTGAACCAATGCTCTACTCCCGACAATGCTTTGGCAGGTGATATTGCTCATCACGCTGCGCTGGGCGGCGATCATGAATTAGCGGCTGCGGCTGCTCTACTTGCCGCAGAACGCTGCTTGAAGCTGTTTGCTTATGCCGAGGCATCCACCCTAGCGCAACGAGGAATCCAACACTGTCAATACCTGGATAAGCGAACGCGGATTCGATTGCAGTTGAGGTTGCTACGGGTGACGGCGATCGCAGGAGTGACGGGCGATCGCGCGGCGCAACTTGAAGCAGACGCACAACAGTTGATGCATGAAGCAAGTGAGTTGGGCTTCAAAGATGACGAGGCCATTGGACTTGAGGCATTGTGGATTTTGTATTTCAATCAGAGCAAATTTACAAGCATTCACCAGCAATTGGTTCAAGCCGTAGAGGTCAGCCGAGTTGCCAGTCCGGCGACAGCAGCGCGACTACTGGCATCCAGCGGGACTTGTCTGACCGAAATTGGTCGAGACATGGTGCGGGCAGAAGCATTGCTGCTGGAGGCACAGTCGCTGGCTGCCAGAGTTGACTTACAAGTTACTGATATTTACTCTGGATTAGGGGGCGTTCATTTCCACAATGGTCGCTATGCGGAGGCGCGAGCCTCACTACTACAGGCATGCAAACAAGCGCAAGCCGAACAAGACCACTGGCGTGGATGCATCTATGTTAGCTATCTGGCGATGCTAGAACTGGAGACAGGCGATCCGACTGCGGCACTGCCCCATTGTCAGGAAATGGCGATCGTTGCTGCCAAGATTCAAGGTGAAGGCAGTGAAGGCGCAGTCGCCACTGCACTGGAAGCCCTGGCAAACTATAAGCTTCACAAATCTGGAGCTGATACGGTTTTGGAACAAGCGATCGCGGCGCTGCAACAAATCGATGCTAAACGAATGCTAGCGTATGTGTTAATTAGGGCTGCCGAAGTTGATTTAGCATCTGAGCAGTTAACGTTAGCCGCAAGTCGAGCCGAAGCTGCGCTGCAAGCGGCTCAGATCATGAATCATCCCAGCGAGACTGCCCTGGCCTGGGCGATTTTGATTCAGAGTGTTTTAAGATTAGGTGAACTAGAGCGGGCTACTACACAGTTTGAAGCGCTATATCGTCAGATCGATCGCCCTACGCTGAGTGCGCGTGCGCGTGTAGCATTTGATCAAACCCTGCAAATCATGCAAGAACACAAAATCTACCCAAATCTGGAGAAGTGACATGATTCACGTTGTCGTTGAATGTGAATATGATGTCCCCTTTGATAAGAAAGCCTGGTATGCCGCAGATCTGCGACTCTTACCCTGCTTAGAAGCCCATGGCGCAACATGGATTCGTTCTCAAGTCTCTCTGGATGGACGGCGCACGATCTGCGAATTTGAAGCGCCGGATGCGGACTCTGTTCGGACTGCCTATCGCAAGACAGCAGTGGCGTTTAAGCGAGTTTGGGTATCAGAGGTGCTAGATCCGAGTCAAGATCTGGACGCCTGGATAGAAAAGCCCCACTCTGAAGTCAATGTGGCAGAGCAAATCCATACTTCTTAAGTCACTATGCCTCTTATCATTGTTGAAACTACTGCCGAACAACCGCTGACGGGCGAACTATTGAACGATGCCTACCAGCGAGCACTACCTTGTTTTGCCGCACGAAATGCGACGTGGCGCTATAGCCTGCTGTCAGTCGATGGTCACCGGATGATTTGCACTTTTGAGGCACCTGACGCTGAGTCTTTGCGGGAATCCTATCGCAGAGCAGAGTCGCTCTCTCGTCAAGTTTGGGTTGGAGAATTGCCACATCGCTCAATTTGGGCTGTAGGTCTGGTGAGAGGAGAAGCTCAACCTCAACGAAGTTTAGCAGTGCGGTATGTCATGGAGGGAACTTACCCCCCGCTCAGTGAGACAGACTGGAACGAAATCAGCCGCAAATTTTTGGACTACTGTGCAGAATGCGATATCGAATGGCTGCAATCCTATCTGTCCAGCGATCGCACAAAAGTAATTTATGAACTGAAGGCACCGGACATAACGCCGATTCAGGAAGCGCAACACAAATTAGAGATTTCCTTCGATCGCGTCTGGTCTGCTCAAGTTCTAAGTCCTTAAACCCTCTGTCAGATAGGCTTTTCAGCTTCGGAACGCTTTAGGAACGTTTCGGGAGCGCTGCGATCGTTATTTTGGTTCTAGATGCAACGAACGGCATTGAATCCAATCGTTGTTATTGAAACCAGGTTTCTGAAGAAACCTTGAACCCCTTAACGAAATCAAAAGGAAGTCCATACTATGGCTATTGCATTCACAGCGCAAGATCGAGAATCGAATAATACGTTTGGCACTGCCCAAAACTTGGGAGGCATTTCTGTCACAGGCGCAAGGGAAGCCAGAACGGGCAGAGTGAGAGGAAACGTTAGTTTTTCCGATACGGATGTCTTTCGGTTTCTCCCAGGTAATCAAGGAAGTTCTAAACTCACCATCAATCTAGCAGGCATCACTGGGACGGCCTTCCTATTCCATGACGCAGATGGCGATCGTCAGTTTGATGTCGGTGAGTTGATTGCCTCTGGAAATTCCTCAAGCCCCATCACGCTAGAGGGCGTGGGTAATAACGAATTGTTTGTCCAGGTTAGCAAAGGCGGGGCGGCTGCCAACTATACCCTGGATATTACTGTCGAGCCAAAGGTCGGGCGGGAATCGGAACCCAACAACATACCTAGTCAAGCCACTAACATCGGCAGACTCAGCGGCAGTCGCCACTTCCAAGGTACTGTAGATGGCACCCGCGATCGCAGTGATTTCTATGCCTTCCGCTTAGATGCCTCTCGCAGAGTGTCGCTCTCTCTCAGCGATCCAAAATTCAGCGCAGCAAATGCAAACCTGATCTTGTATCGAGATGCAAACAACAACAAGGTGATTGATTCAGGTGAATTTGTCGCTTCTTCAACTGGCACAAGAAGTAACGAACTCATCCAAAGACAGTTGGGTTCTGGAAACTACTTCGTTCAGGCGTTTGGGGTTCAGAACAGTATCAGCGTTGACTACACTCTGAATATGTCTGCTCGATAGGCAATCGCTCAGATGATAAGACCGGGCTGTGACGACCCGGCCTTTCCCACTCCTTTACGTGTAGAGAGTCGAACCTATGGCGACATTACAGAGGTCTAGCATTCAGGAGGCAGACCTGATTCCTCGGCTTGCCAGCTATCAGATGCTTCCCCAAATCCGGCGTGAGCGTATCATTGATGAAGCGATCGCTCCCATTCTTTGCTCTGAAGCGGAAATTACGAAAGCCTGCCAGCAATTCTACGAACAAAACCAATTAATCGATGAAACGACTCGGCAGGATTGGTTAACGCAGCAGGAGATCAGTCTGGGATTTTTAGAGACAATCTTAATTCCCCGACTGCTCAAAATTGAAAAATTCAAGCACCAGACTTGGAATCACAAACTCGAATCCTATTTTCTGCAACGCAAATCTGACCTGGATCGCGTTATCTATTCGCTGATTCAAATCCAAGATGCGGAAATGGCTGAAGAACTCTATTTTCGCATTTACGAAAACGAACAATCCTTTGCCGAAGTGGCTCACAAATACTCGCAAGGGTCAGAAGCCCAAGTCAATGGAATAATTGGTCCGGTTGAGTTGGGTACCCAACACCCGGCATTAGCATATCTGCTTGCCATCAGCCAGCCTGGTCAACTCTGGCACCCTGTCCCTGTGGACGAATGGCTGCTAATCGTCAGGTTAGAGAAATTGCTGCCCGCTCAGTTGAATATCTCTATGCGCCAACGGCTCCTGCAAGAGCTATTTGAAGCCTGGGTGCAAGAACAGACATAGAAGAGTTTCTGAAATTCTGTGATTTACCGTTCTCCAATACTGTGAACTTAATTTCCCCACGAGGTAACTATGATAACACAAACCTTTAACGTAACTAAAGCCGAAGCCTTTGCAGAGCGGATGCTGAATATTCTCAACAGCGGCGCGATTGCCTTAATGACTTCGATCGGACATCGCACCGAATTGTTCGACACCATGGCAGAACTGCCGCCCTCCACCAGCCAACAAATTGCCGATGCCGCCGGACTCAACGAGCGCTATGTGCGGGAATGGCTGGGCGCAATGGTGACAGGTCGCTTGGTGGAGTATGATGCGATCGCCAATACCTATACCCTGCCTACTGAACATGTCCCCTTCTTGACCCGATCGGCAGCATCCGACAATATTGCCGTCTTTGCTCAATTCATTCCGCTGCTGGGAGCGGTGGAAGAACAAATCATCGATTGCTTCTATAAAGGCGGCGGCGTTCCCTATTCCGAGTTCAAACGTTTTCATGCGGTGATGGCAGAAGATAGCAGTCAAACTACCGTGTCTGCACTCTTTGATCACATTTTGCCCCTCATGCCTGGAATCACCGAAGCGTTGCAGCAAGGTATTCATGTTCTGGATCTCGGCTGCGGCTGTGGACGAGCGCTTAACAAACTGGCAGAGGCGTTCCCAAATAGTCAGTTCACAGGCTATGACTTTTCAGGAGAAGCGATCGCCACTGCCAACGCTGAAGCACAATTGCATAAGCTCAGCAATGTGCGATTTGAAGTTAAAGATGCAGCAACATTGGAGGAGCGCGATCGCTACGATCTCATTACTACCTTTGATGCGATTCATGACCAGGCAAAACCCGATACGGTACTGAAAAATATCCACAATGCACTGCGTCCTGCTGGCGTTTATCTGATGCAAGATATCCACGCCGCTACGAATGTAGAGGGTAATCTGGAGCATCCGATCGCTCCGTTGCTCTACACTATTTCCTGTATGCACTGCATGACGGTTTCGCTTGCATACGGCGGTATGGGACTGGGAACAATGTGGGGCAAGGAAAAAGCGCTGCAAATGTTAGCCGAGGCAGGCTTTAAGCAGGTTGAAATCAAGCAGCTTGCACACGACTTCCAGAACGACTACTACATCATTCGTAAAAGCTAAATCAGTCAAAACCATGTGCAAAGTTTGTGCATTCGCAGCACGGTATCCCCGTGTTCGCCAAGATTCGCTTGTCTTCAACCTCAGCCAATTTGCCGATGCAGTTGAAGCCAAACCACTATCTCAGAACTTGTCTGAACAGCCGCAAGATCGATCGCCAACCCATACTCAGGAGAACTCATCGTGAAAAGTAAATATGTGGATTATCAGAAGCTAGAGTTTGCCATTCACTCAGTAAGCGAACAAAAAACATCAACTCTCGTGTCTAAATTAAGTCGCATTTGGCACCGATTCATTGAATCGATCATCACAGTGAATGAATTCAAAATTTATTCACCAAGAAGCAAATCTGGCTGTCCTTATTGGGCAATTCATGACCCGATATCAGGACGCAGAGTGTTCTTCGATTCTGAAACAGAAGTACGAGCATGGCTCGATCGCCGCTACTACGAGTAGAATTGACCTGAAGATTGACGGAGCAATATCGCCTTTGCGTAGCAACGGATACCGTTGGCGAATGTGCTACAAGCAGGATTACAGAAATGTGACAAACGCTGAAGTGCCAGATCTTTCGTTACCCATCAAGCCTTGTAGTACGCTTGAAAGGGAAGTTGTACTACATTCGCCAACAGCATCAGCAACGGAACGGTAAACAACGCTAAGCTCAAAAGCACTGCTATGACTGAATTTTAGAAATAGAGTAGTTGCTTAACAGTGCAACTACTCATACAGTTTTAGGCTACTTCAGACATTGTGGAGAACGAGAAATTGAGGGTTTCAGACCATAACTTAATAGCGATATAGTCCAAATTTATGCCAGAGTCTTCCTCGTTGTTAGAAAAAGGCTCTGCTGCCACACAAACGTGATCTGGCTGAAAACCAGACTTAGCAAGGGTTTCAGCCATTACGATCGCCATAAATCCAGTAAAATTAGAGGCTGAAAGCTTTATACGGCAAGGCTTTCAGCCTTAGCGTTGTTTATTGTTCCTTTACTAGTGCGCCGAGCGAAGCTCGGCTCTGCCAGTCGGAGGTAGATTCCGGCACCGAAAGCCCTGGTCAGGCATCGGGTACTGAGTGTTGCGTCGGCAACGGTAACGCGGTCGGCGAAGCGTACACAAGGAGATGATGGGCCGCAATGCGAAAGCGTGAAGGGATTGAGCCTCGTTATGAACAGATAAGCGTGGATGCTGACCTAGTTAGTAATGGGGAAGGCAACACCAGAGAAGCCAACGACCAAGGTTTCCGAGGGTCCACCGGGGTCTGAGACCGTGGCACGTCATCAAGGTAGAGTCGGGAACTCGGGAGATCCCCTGGATTCTTCCAACTAGAAGTAGGATGGCACAACGGGTCAACCCGAAGGAAGTCCAACGATTCATGGGAAGTCGGATGTCTCCATAGTAGTGAGGAAGTGGAGTAACGCCCACGGAGCGAAGGGGGACACATTAGGTCGAACACTCGATGGCAACGTTATTCACACTCAGAGGTGAAACTATGGCGACAACAGAAATCGAGTGGATAGCGAGACGGGTTACTCCCGTCTGGTGAACGACCGAATGAAGAGGCTCGTGCGGGAAAACCGCAGGCGGGCTTCTGTGGGGGGGAGGCTCTCAACCATGCAAGGCTGAATCTTGTGACACTCTTGAACCGAAAGGTGAGAGCAACAGGGAATACAAAGCAAGCCTAAACATTGAAGGAGTCCTCTCTACCCGACAATGAAGGCGTCAACGCCCAGCATCACCCGCCCCTTTAAAGGAACATGAAAGCCTGCATGTCGCGGGTCGGGTGCATGCCGTTGTTCGGTGGTGCTCGCCAGAGAGCAAATGCACTCACTGGCTACAACGCACGCTCCATCAAGATGTCCCTTTGTGGGTCTGAACCCAAATGAAACACGTGCTCGCCGACCGCGCAAAAGTTCCACTTGCGGTAGAACGCCTGCGCACGCCCGTTCCGCTCCCACACGCCGAGCCAAATAGTTTCGTGCCCTACCTGCCGCGACCTGTCTACGCACACGCGCATCAACGCCTCCCCGACGCCGCGCCCGAGCCATTCTCGCGACACATACAGCCGCACCAATTCGATAGGCTTAGGTCCTTCGACGCCCGCTGCTGGCTCGCCTGCATGCAGTTGGGCGTAACCCGCTGCGATCCCGCCGACTTCCGCAATGAAGAAGGTGGAGGCGGGATCGTTCAACTCAGTTGTCTGCTGCGCGGGGTTGAAGGACGCGCAGAGGTAGGCAGCCAGGTCTTCCGGGCTGTTATCGGCGGCGAACGTCTCGGAGAAGGTGTGCGCACCCAACTCAGACAGCAAGCCTGCGTCCTCAGGGTTAGCGCGACGAATCGTCAGGTCGGGATTTTGACTCATACCATTTACCCTCATGCCAATGAAGACGTCGAACGATGCCCATAACCCGCCGCCAGTAACCTCTTGAACTTAACCAGCAGCCTCTCAACGGTCGGGTTCATGGGCATTATTAGCTGTCTAGCAACTACTCTCAAATTGCCCGAGAATCAAAGGAATTTCATTGAGTTCATCAATGATTGCATCTGCCTCTTTTGCATCTTGCCAGTACAAATTGCGTTTCCAAATTGCCTTCATCTCTGCATTCTTTGCACCCATGATATCTGCTTCCGGGTGATCTCCAATAAACACGGTGTTTTTGGCTGTCACTCCCAATCGCTTCACGGCTCGATGAAAAATTTCTACTTGTGGCTTTCTCACTTGCTCGATTTCAGAAATCAAGATTACTTCAAAGTAGTCTTGAATCCCTAATCCTTCAATGGCACGAGATTGAAACGTTCCCAAACCATTACTCACAATACCCAACGAGTAGCCCTGCTGTTTCAGCCCACTTAACACCTCAACGAGAAAAGGGAAAGGAACACAATGCCCCTGAAACTGTGTCTCATAGTCTTGAAGCAATGTCTGCCAACTCAACTCCTTAATCTCAAACTCCGCAACTAGCTCTTGATAAACCTTATCCTTCCAAACATGACCGCGACAGTCCAGTTCGATAAATCTGCTAGTGTAAGCGGCTTTAGGAATGTAGCTCAAGTGAGTGATGAGTCTGTCGTATTGGGTTGCAACGAACTGTTTAATGGATGTATCGCGATCGAGTAGCGTTCCATCTAAATCGAAAAGGACTGCTTGAATCATTCATTGAACTCCCAACGACTATCTCAGAATTGCGTCCCAACGACCGAAACAAAGACAGCTGACGCGATTGTTAAACGATGTTGGTGAGCAACGCTGCGCTCTTGCCCATCCTACCTAGCTGCGGTCTGCTCATGCCGACGGCTCGAGTATCTGGGGTTAGTCTAACCCCAGATACTCCCTCATCTTTCGGCTGCCATAAAAGGGCGTCTCTAAATATTGAGCATCTATTAGCTTTAGCAAAGTCAACTCTTCCTCATCGGCTGCTTTGAATTGGTAGTATAAGGCTGGCGCGGCTGATGCCGAGCAGTTGACATTGCCGCACTAAGCTCAACTGGGCATGATCACTCATGACCAAGGCTTTTCGCTCTTGATGCCTAGCTTGGCTGAGCTGTTGGCTAAAAAATCCCGTTCCACCTTCAGCTGTCCAATCGTGCGATACAACTCGTTGATCTGAGCTTGAGTATCGGGTTGGGCGCTCGTTGATGGGTTGCCAGCTTCAAAAATGCCACTGACTCCTTCTAAAAGCTGCCATTTCCAACCGTGGATGACTGTCGGATGGACTTCGTACTGACTTGCCAACTGCGGTACCGTCTTCTCCGCTCACACTGCTTCGATCGCCACTTTTGCTTTGAACTTAGCGCTGTACTGTTTGTGTTTATCTGCCATGATGTTTACTCCAATTTTAGGAGTATTCAAAGCTTAGTGTCTTGTCTATTTTTTGGGGTTCATTTCACTCCTCTACCCGACTGTGAACTTGCTCGTTATGGCAGGATTGAAGAATTATCGATTAAGTTGGCCATGATTTGTTCAACAGTAGCCTTAAGGGTACTGTCAACACCAGATCCCGCCTCATACTCTTAAAGAAGTTAGTTTAATCAGGACAATGGAGATAATATCATGTCAAGTTTGACGATTCCTGAACAAGTTCTAGTTTGGAAGATTAGCGGCAAGCCTGGAAACGTAAAGACACAGAATAGGTACTCCGCTCATTCAGGGTATAATCTACTCTGTCAAACCAATCAAAAGTATCTAACGTATGTAAAGGCAAGTGCAGGGGTGAATCTGGGTTACATTACCAACGCTGGAGACAAGAAAGTTCATTTTAGATTACCTGACAACAGCGAAGGTGAAATTCTGACAGGCCAACCTTTTGCTTTAGGAATCGGTGGTAATCCTTCATTTCTGAAGTATGCTCGTCGCACTGTTGGAATCAACCTGGAATATTCGGCACAACCAGTATTTGAGTGGCGCATTTATGACTCCAGTGGTGAATTGGGAAAACAGATCTCCACCGAGTCACCGATTGCCATTGTGAATGAACAAGTAGAACCAGCACTGGATTTCTTAGTCTATCTAGATAGACCTGCTGGTGCAGATGTTGGCTGGACAACTAGTCCTAAATGGTGGGATCAAATTCCAGATCTGGCAGTAAAAGCAGCGATTTTAGCAGCTAAAAGTGCGATCGTAGCAGTACTGTGAAACACAGTCTCCCCATAATTCGCTTGGAGTAGACTGATGAAAGATCTTGCTGCATTGCGAAGATTATTTGCAATGCAGCAAGCGAATCGTTAGACAACAGGAGAGTCCAATGTGATGAATGTCGATCCCCATCTTCAAGCTGTTGTAGAAGTCGCACTGGACGAGGGTGAGCCGTTATGTCCGTGGCCTATTGCGGACTGCAAACTGTTCTCGTTAATTCGTTTGTCTGGCAAGATGACGGATCGGGAAGTCGGCTTGGTCTTCGCCCAACTGGTCAATTACAACAATCTAGAAGGTGGGGGCGACACAAATAACTTGTTACACCAAGTCATTCAGGCTGAGACGCTGGTTTTACCGGGAGGTCTCCAAGTTCGATCGGCTCATAAATTGATTAATCCCAGTTGTTGTTGTGGCCTAGAAACCTGGCGGGACTGGCTGAGGTTTCTGAAGACAAGCCGATCACCTTGGCTTGGACATGATCCAAGTCCTTGGATTGAAAAGGCGGGTGGTTTGATTCATGTGTGGTCAGATAAGAAAGCCAAGGCATTTCACATAGACTTTGAGCCATCCAAGTTTGAGGCGGAACTGAGCAAAGTGCAGCAAGACTTGAGTGGGTTTCTAGCCCGGATCGAGGCATGGGCTAGTAGGGTAGGGTTTTCAGAACCCAGCAAGTTGTCCCGCAAGTTCGACGAGTGCTTCAATGTCTCACATTCGCAGCGATTACTCCCCCGTGGGCGATCGCGACGGATTCACTGAGGCAGTCTAATAATGGGGTCGAGATGCAGTCGAGTAGGACATCACTGCCCTACCCTCTGCTTCAAAACCGTGCTTGCCAGTTTGCTGGCACACGGCTCCTCAACAATCGGGTGCTTGTCTTGCACACCAAGGGCTTGTGGCAAAATACCTTGACC
>DATNPL010000181.1:0-91985 GCA_036703255.1 Coleofasciculaceae cyanobacterium | reverse complement strand
AGTGCCGCGCGGAGCGCGGCACTTCCAAAAACTGCTCCTTAGATGCCACTAAAGGAGACTAAAGGGGCGATCGCGTTGCAAAAATGGAGGCTGCGGCTGCTTCTGCGCTGAGGTTGTCTGCGGCTTCTGCCTCTAAGAGGGCTGCTTCTGCCTGATTTTGAGCCTCTAGGATTCGCCAAACCTCTTGTAGCATTGGCTCTAACCCGGTACGGGCAACGGCTGAAATCACAAAAATAGGCGCTAAAGTCAGTTGGCGAAGCTGAGCGGCGATCGCTTCTGGCAACGGGTCATCCGAGAGCAGCGCATCGACTTTGTTAATGCCGATGAGTTGAGGACGGTTTTCTAACCCACGCCCATACGCGACGAGTTCGGCCTGAATAGTTTCGTAGGCAGCGATCGGATCTTCTGAAGTGACATCGATGAGATGCAGCAAGACACGGGTGCGCTCAATATGCCGCAGAAAGTCATGTCCTAAGCCAGTGCCTAAATGTGCCCCTTCGATCAGTCCTGGAATATCGGCAAACACCGTGCCGTCTCCGTCTGGCTTTTGCACTACGCCTAAGTTAGGCACCAAGGTGGTAAAGGGATAATCTGCCACTTTGGGGCGAGCTGCCGACAGCGACGAGATCAGGGTTGATTTGCCCGCGTTGGGCAAGCCAATAATGCCCACTTCTGCCAACAGCTTTAGCTCTAACCGAATCGAAAAGACTTCTCCCGGAATGCCGGGAAGTGCCCGTTCGGGCGCACGGTTGCGGTTGCTCAGAAAAGCTTTGTTGCCCAGCCCACCTTTGCCGCCCTTGGCCACACAAAGCGTCTGTCCTGGCTCTATGAGATCGCCCAAGATCTCGTTTGTTTCGGCATTGTAAATGACTGTGCCACAGGGAACCTCAACAATGCGATCGTCTCCTGAAGCTCCGGTCATATTCTTGGAACCCCCGCGTTCGCCATCATCGGCTTTAAATACGCGAGCATATCTAAAGTCGAGCAGGGTTTGCAGCCGCTCTGCCGCTACAAAAATTACCGAACCCCCATGCCCACCATTGCCGCCTGATGGCCCACCCGCAGGGACATATTTTTCTCGGCGGAAAGCCACAAGTCCATCGCCCCCGTTACCACCCTGAACTTCAACTTCCGCCTGATCAATAAATTGCATGGATCTTTTAACTCAATACCTTCTCTGATGGTAGTGGATTTAAAGAGCAGTGGATTTAGTGATCTAGCAAGCCACCAGCGCTCCCGCCAAGGGTTGACCCAGAGTTTTCTGAGTCAACCCTTAGCGACCACGCCTCAAAGCGACCTCTGTTCATGGGCGATCGCACTCCCACCCAGCACCCGTGCAATCGTCATCAGGCCGATCACCACAAATCACAGGGTTAATCAACGGAATCGCTGCAAGAAAACTATAACCATGAAAAATTCGCGGCACAATTGAGGCTGAGACAATGTCTTCGCTTCAGCAGAGTATTGCCAGTTGTTCTTATTGATGGCTTATCCTGAGCGATTGAATGGCTTGCCGTAGCCTGCCAACAGGCTTTACGCTATCAACGGGCAGGCCAAACTGTGTCGCGGTATGTTTTTGCATCGCTAACAGATTTTGGTAGAGCACAATCTTCGCCCCGACCGTCTTTGGAAAGTTCTTGTACTTCCGCTTCGAGAACAATCCCTCGCCCATAACCTTCTTTAGCTCCGCTTCTGGCACCACGCTCGGTTCTTCTGTGGACAGTTCAGCCGCTTGCAGCCTGTTTTCCAACCGAAACGATCGTCTAATTTGCACAATGAGAATAATGATCAACACAATGTTGTAGAGGTATGCCCCGTAGCGCATGCCGTCCAGCAGTGGACTAAACACCTGACCTGGGCTTTTAAAGTCTACAGGAACACCTTGCAGGAAACTCTGAGTAACCGCGATCACCATCAATCCAACCGCCAAAAGACCTGAATCATAGGCGCTGTGCATAATAGCAGCAATCAAATAAAACAGAACAAATCGCTTCCACTTCTGCCACCCGCGCTGAGTTGACTCTGCCGCGAACCCGATGCCCATGCCTACAAAAGCTGACCAGATAATGTGAGCGCTTAATCCCCACAAGCCGAGGCGCGTCAATTGCTGAAGCACCACATCCAGCACGGGTGAGTCATGGATGAGCTTAGCGATGTAGAGACCGATCTCAATAATGTTAAAGCCCATTCCTGCCAGCGCCCCATAAACGATACCGTCTTTTCTCGTTCGGATGAGGTTTGGGACATAGATTGCCAACAAGAGCACGGGTAAAATCTTCAGCCCCTCCTCTACAAAGCCAACCGTTTGCAATGGAAAAGGAGAAGCGGTATTAAAGAACGCAGCGGCAGGGGCAGTGAGGAAGAAAACGCTAGCAATGGTGAGGAAATGAAAAAAGCGGACGCGCCGCTCGCGGTCTAGAAAGGCAATGAGAAAATAGCCGATCGTCGAGCCTGCAATCGCATAGGGAACCCAGATCCAGGCGGCAAAGATATTTTCGCTTCTGTAGATACCCAAATACGCCAGCACCGATATAACTAGCACAATGCCCAACAAAATTTTCTTGTCTCCAGGCGATCGCCAGCGAGAATTGTGCAGCAAATAATCTTTGACAACTGGATCGATGAGGTTCATTACTGGATCAGTCCTTTTTACGTTGTCCTTTGCCCGCAGCACAAAGAATCCGCATCTCTACGAGCAATAGAGCTTCTACAAAAAAGGGGGAAGTTTCTTCCCCCCAAATTGCTCTGTTGTTCAATTACCGAGCGGTGCAAATACCATTAGCCCCATTGCGTCTTGTGTAAGACACATCTGCGGTGCCATCAGGATTTAAAGTGACGGAGACAGTGATACCTCGAAGGGTAGCCTCGTAGTAGCTATCACTGAACTTTTTAAGGCGTGCCTCCTCTCCGTTGATGTAAAAGTAGCCGCCTTCATCAGCATGAACTTCAATGCCAGTGGGGCACGTATAGTTAAGCAGTGGAATACCTGCTGCCCTGACCATGCCAACCATCACAAATTGAGATACAGCCACAGTCAGCACAGAAGCAATAATCGATCGGTTCTTCACGCTTTTATTCTCCGTTGGGTTAAAGTTGAAGACAAACTGGCGTTTTGGATAATCAGTTGCCATAATACAGCCTTTTCTTGGCTGACAGAAGTATAAAAATAGGGTGCGGGAGAGGAACCTATGCGGAGAACTAGGGCGTGAAACCGCAAGCTCGGATTAAGCGAGAAGAACTATACTCTCAATCATCGACTGTGGTAGTCCATAGCGAAAGATATCCTGCATTATCTAAAGCATGGAACTTAAATGGGATAGTTAATCGATCCAGTACCGATCGCGTAGGGAGTTGCGACTTAGCCAACGCACCATTTTTGTGGCAATTCTAACGTCATCCCTTGCGCATAGAAGCCCCAATGCCCAATTATCGAAGACCCGGAGTGTCTAGTGGCACCTGCTCTATCGCACAAGTCATCATTCAAACGTGCCTTCAAAAAACGCATCAAAGACAACACAAGTTTAGAGGCAAGAAGGCATTTAGCAGGGCAGTTTCTTCCATTGAATTCCAGGTAGAATGGAAGCCTAGCATCGGATTCGGCAGAGCTAGAGGTAAGCCCGTTTATCCATCATTCTAAAAAAGAAACTGAAGTCTTTAATGAGCCGAATGATATTCTTCCGATGCCATCATTTGCCAGTGAGTTAAACCTGACGAGTAAAGATCTATTTGCTGGGTTGCAAGCGTAAATATAATGACAACCTTCCCGATCGATTTCCTATGGGGAGCCGCCACCGCCTCCTATCAAGTTGAGGGAGCCTATCAGCAGGATGGCAAGGGACTATCTATCTGGGATGTCTATTCCCATTTACCCGGCACCACCTACCAGGGCACCAATGGAGACATTGCAGCAGATCACTACAACCGATACTCAGAAGACGTTCGGTTAATGGCTGAGATGGGAATGCGCTCTTACCGATTTTCGATCGCCTGGACAAGGATTTTTCCCAACGGCAGTGGAGAGGTCAACCCCAAAGGAATTGCATTTTACAGCCGCTTAATTGACGAATTACTGAAATACCAGATTGTCCCCTTTGCAACGCTTTATCACTGGGACTTACCTCAGGCGTTACAAGACATCGGCGGATGGGAAAATCGCGCCGTTGCGGATGCCTTTGCCACCTATGCCAGAACCTGTTTTGAGCAGTTTGGCGATCGCGTCCAATACTGGATTACCTTCAATGAAGTAATTAATTTCATCATGCTCGGCTATCGGGATGGTCTGCACCCGCCCGGAGTTAAAGATGAACGCAGAGCCGTTGAAGTAAGCCATATTGTTAACGTTGCCCATGCCAAAGCAGTAACTGAATATAGACAATTAGTGGATGAGAAAAAAATTCTGGAAGGCAAGATTGGAGTCGCCCATGTTCTGTTGCCCGGATTTGCAATCAGCGATCGAGCCGAAGATATCCAAGCCTGCGAAAACTACGAAGACATGGATCATCACTGGTTTTATGACCCTGTTCTGCGGGGAGAATATCCGCAGCTTACATGGCAGTACTACCAAAATAAATGGGGCGCTCCGACGGTTCTAGAAGGCGACCTGACGCTTTTGCAGCAGGCGAAAAGTGACTTTATTGGCGTGAACTACTACCAGAGTACATTTCTGGCGCACAATCCGATCGATGGAGTTGGCGCTGCTACGGTAAACACAACAGGGGAAAAAGGCAGCCAAAAAGAAAGCGGCATTCCTGGACTGTTCAAGCGGGTGATCAATCCCAACATTGAGTACACCGACTGGGACTGGGCTATCTATCCTGAAGGACTCTATGAAGGTCTGAAACGGATTCAGCAAAGATACGGCAACATTCCCATCGTGATGACTGAAAATGGAATGGGCGCTAAAGATCCGATCGCTGAAAATGGAGACGTTTTAGACTATCCTCGGATTGAGTATCTGAAGCAGCATATTCTTGCCTGTAAACGGGCGATCGCCGATGACATTCCTCTCTTTGGCTACTTTGCTTGGTCGTATATTGACTTGCTGAGCTGGTTAAATGGCTATCAAAAACAGTATGGCTTTGTCTATGTCGATCGAGAAAAAGCCTTAGAGAGACGCAAAAAGCAAAGCTACTTTTGGTATCAAAAAGTGATTCAAAGCAATGGAGAAACCCTGTAGGGTGAGTCATGAGCGATTGGATTCAAGTCAAAGGTCTTGTCCAGCAAGGGTATGGGGTAGCTTCGGGCAAAGCTGGAAATCCTCGGTTTCCTCACGGCACGCTTGCCATGCAAAAAGCCTTTTTTCGTGAGCGAGGGCTGAATCTAGAGGAATACTTTTTGGGCACCCTCAATCTTTCGATCGCCCCACATCGGTATGAAGTTAGACAGGCAAAGTATACGTTTAGAAACGTCAAATGGTCAGTCAACGATCCAGCCGAAGACTTCTCGTTTTTTGACTGTCAAATTCTAACCCATGCTCATGAAAGACTGAGCGGCTTAATTTACTATCCTCATCCCGAAACTAAACCCGAGCATTTTCAAGCGCCTAATGTACTTGAAATTATCACGTCATTCATCAGCGACTTAAAGTACGGGGATGCGTTGACTCTTGAAGTCGATCGCCAACAAATGGATATCGCTCCATGCAATTAGGTTAGGACTTAAACCAAAGCGGGTTCTGGAAGTGCACCTTTCATCCGGCCAAAATAATCCAGCAGGTTTTCCAACTGCTGATCGGCTTTCAGCGCTCCCAATCCGCGCACCGTCACCTTTCCAGGCGTGTAGACAAAGCGAGACTTGAGATGCTCCGGCAGGTTTTCCTTGAGCAGATTCCAAGCTGGCTCCTCCATCGGCGTTTCCAGGAAGACATGCTGCTTGCCCTCCGGCTTGATGCGGCTAAAGCCCAGAGATTTGGCAACTTGCTTCAGCTCAATCACGCGCAATAACTGCTGTGCAGCTGAAGGAATGACACCATAGCGATCGCTCCAATCTGCGGCAATTTGCGTCAGCTCTTTTTTGGACTGCGCCGAGGCCACCGCTCGGTAAGCGCTCATCTTTTGGTCGAGATCAGGAATGTAATCGGCTGGGATAAAGGCCGTCAAACTCAGATCAATTTGTGTGTCGTCCACTTGAGGAATTTCCTGTCCACGAATTTCCTTAATCGCGTCCTCTAGCATCTCCATATAGAGATCAAATCCGATCGCGTCCATTTGTCCCGACTGTTCTGCTCCTAGTAAATTTCCGACTCCGCGAATTTCCATATCTCGTACCGCCAACTGGTATCCCGAACCGAGCTGGGCAAATTCCTGAATCGCTCTTAGCCTTTGTCTTGCCGTTTCCGTTAGCTGACTCTGACGCGGATAAAACAGCCATGCATGGGCTTGAATACCAGCACGCCCCACCCGACCCCGTAATTGGTAGAGCTGCGACAAGCCAAATTTCTGGGCATCTTCTACCAGAATCGTGTTGACGCGCGGAATATCTAACCCCGACTCAATAATGGTGGTACAGACCAGCACCTCCGCATCGCCATTGCTAAAGGTCAGCATCGTTGATTCCAGTTCGCCTTCCTGCATCTGCCCGTGGGCGATCGCAATTCTGGCCGAGGGCACCATTTCTCGAATGCGGGCGGCCACTTCTTCAATGCCTTCCACACGCGGCACCACGTAGAAAATTTGTCCGCCCCGGTCTAGCTCTTGCCGCACTGCGGTTCGCATCACTTCTAGATCGTAAGGCGACAGGTGGGTCTTGATGGCGCGACGCGAAGGGGGCGGCGTGCTGATCAGGCTCATTTCTCGCACCCCCGACAGCGCCATATACAGCGTTCGAGGAATTGGGGTAGCGCTCAAGGTCAGCACATCCACCTGCGTCCGCAACGACTTGATCTTTTCTTTCTGATTGACGCCAAACCGCTGCTCTTCATCCACCACCAGCAAGCCCAAATCTTTGAACTGCACCCCTTTCCCCAAAAGCTGGTGGGTACCCACCACCACATCTAGCTCTCCGGTGGCGAGGCGCTGCTGAATGTCTTTGCGTTCTTCGGCGGTGCGGAAGCGGTTGAGTAATCCCACCTGAATTGGGTAGGGGGCAAACCGCTCCTTGAGGGTGTGATAGTGCTGCTGCGTCAAGATCGTGGTGGGAGCCAGCAGCGCCACCTGTTTGCCTGCCGTGATGGCCTTGAAAATAGCGCGAATCGCCACCTCCGTTTTGCCAAAGCCAACATCGCCACAGACCAGCCGATCCATCGGGCGCAGGTCTTCCATGTCGCGCTTCACATCCTGCACTGCCTTGAGCTGATCGGGCGTAGGCTGATAGGGAAAAGAGTCCTCTAGCTCCTCCTGCCAAGGGGTATCTTGCGGATAGGCAAATCCCTGCTGTTGGGCACGTTGAGCATAGAGTTGCAGCAAGTCCACCGCCACTTTTTTGACAGCCTTACGCACCTTACTCTTGGTTTTTTCCCAAGCCTTACTCGACATGCGGTTGAGTTCGGGAACGCGATCGCCCACGCCCCGAAACCGCGACAGCGCCCCCACCTGATCTGCCGCCACCCGCAATAGCCCGTCGGCATATTGCAGCACCAGATACTCACGGGTTTCGTTGTTGATTGTCAGGCTTTCCAGCTTCAGAAACTTGCCCACCCCGTGGCTTTTATGCACCACATAATCGCCCAGCTGCAATTTGTTGGGATCAACTTGCTTCGAGGTCGCCTGTCGCCGCTTGCGGATATAAGTGGGCGTTGCCAGGGTATGCTGCCCAAAAAACTCGCGGTCTGTAACCACCACCAGCCGAAAGGTCGGCAGAATGAAGCCCTCTAGCTCTGCCAAGCCCGAATACTTGACGGCGGTCGGTATCCGTTGCGATTGCAGCTTGTCGATCGCCAAATAGTCGCGGGGGTTGGGCACAAACTGCGCCGGACAGTCATGCTCCTGCAACAGAGAAACCGATCGGGAGGGCTGTGCCGATATTAGCCACACCCCAAAGCTGCGATCGCGCTCCTGCCGCAAAATCTCTGCTAGTTTGCCAAATTGGTGCGGCGTAGAGGGCACCGGACGGCTGGATAAATTCAGCCCTACGCCTTCTTCTGCTAGCTCCGAAAGAAAGAGGCGATCGAACCGCTCGACCTGCTCCAAAGATTCAGCAAAGCGGCGATGGATTTGGGGTAAGCGTTGCGCTACGGCCGCCAGCTCTTGCCACTGCTCCTCGGCATGTTCAAACCAGCGATCGCCATGTCCTCGGCACTGCTCAGGCTCATCGATCGCCACCAGCATATTGGCGGGCAAGTAATCTAGCAGCGAGGCGGGCTGCTCAAAGGCAACGCCGAGAAATCGCCGCATGCCCTCTAGCATCTGTCCGGCTTGCAGTCGCTCTAGCTCTTCGGCAGAAAGCACAGCCGCCAGGTCTTTCGGCGCTGCCTCCCGCAACTGCTCTAGAATCATGGGGCTAAAGTTGGTCGTGGTCAGCACGAGCCGCTGCGTACTGTCGAGCGATCGCTGTGTCGCCGGATCAAACTCTCGAATTCTATCTAGCTCATCTCCCAGCAGCTCTAACCGGACAGGCAGTTCAGAAGCTACTGGGTAGACATCAATAATGTCGCCTCGGCGGCTCCACTGCCCTTCTGTTTCCACCAAGGCTACGCGCTCATAGCCCAAATTTGTCAGCTGATGGCTCAGGGCTTCTAGGTCAATTTCAATGCCCTGATTGAGGGTGACGCAGTAGCGGCGAAAGACATCCACGGGCGGCAGATGGGTTTGCAGGGCGCGATCGGTCGTCACGATCGCCATGCCCTTACCCTCCGCAACGCCCTCGCCCTGTAGATCGGCAAGCACCTGCAACTGCCCCCAGGTCATCTCCGACTCTGGATCAAACGGCTCATAGGGCGAGGCTTCTGAAGTTGGATAAAAATGGACGGTCTGCCAGCCCATTGCTTCAATCTGAGCTGCCCAGCGTCCTGCCTCTTCTAGGGTGGCAGTCACTACTAGTAGGGAGCGCTGCTGCGCCTGCGCCAGCGCCGAAGCGACCAGACCTTTGGGCAAGCGGGCAATGCCGTTGAGCGTCAGCACATGCTGTTGGCTGAGTTTGGTCAACAGTTCTGAAGTGAGAGGCGATCGCCCTAGTGCCCGAGTAATTGAAGAGAGAGCCATATGCGCCAAAGACGAAAAGCCTAGAACAGAGCTTAGAAATTGAAATCTGCCAGTTAAATCTGTCAGTTAAAAGACGGGCAGGTAAAGGGAAGATGATACCTCAAATTAATCCCTCTTGCTCCATTCTAGAAAGTTAGAGCGCAGGTTGGGTTTTAAGGGTGTTATTGATCTGTTTAAAGGGGCTAATCCTGCTCTTTTTCAGGAAATTCTTTGTCAGAAAATTCCTGTCGCACTGAAGGAGAAGGGGCAAAAGCGGGGCAGTAGCCATCAGGAGTGACCCTAAATCCAAACAGAGGCGAGACTTGGTTCCAGCAACGCTGTCCTCGACAATGTAGGCAATTATCGCAGCACTCGGTCTGCACATCGGGCGCTGCTTCACTCTGCTGCAACAGCTCACGGGGGGTCAGGCCACGCAGCACCAATTCTTCGCCCTGCCAGCGGGCTTCTACCAGCCCTGTATCGGCAAAGTGCTGCCAGCGCGGGTCATTAACCACAGTGCTCGGCAGGGTAATGCTGACCGCCGCATTAAATTCGCTTAGCTCTCCTTCGTAGTGGGTTTCGGGCGCGGCAGGCTGCAAGAAAGTTTCACCGATCGGCAGTTCAACGCGGGTTCCGGCTGCGGGCATATGCAGGTGATAGCGATTTCGCAGTTCCTCGAGGCTCGTCAGATCGCTGAGGTAGGCCGGAGAACCATGCACAAATATCACATGCTGGGGACGCAAATTGTGAATCAGCTGGGTTGTGCTAGATCCGTCGCAGTGATCGCCCAATAAATAAGTTTCCAGCATCAACTGTCCGGTCTGAAGCTGCGCCTGAAGCGGCAAAGATGCCGTCAGTTTTCGGGCGATCGCCGCCTCTATTGAGCCGATGCGTCCAGGCTGCTGCGGCACCAGCATCAGCCAAGGCTGAGTGACAGATTGAAAGTACTGACTGAGATCAACACTTTTGTCGGTGATAACAATGCAGGGCGACTGCTCAAGCAAAGCCTGCTTTTCTGCTAGGCTGATTCCTGCCGGAAACTGCCGCACCCGAGGCCGAATCCGCTCATCCCAAAACAGGGGCTGGTGGCGAGCAAAGTTTTGTACGGTGGTCGGAAAGTGGCTCAGCATATCCAGATAGGCATTGCAGCCGATCGCCACACTGCCATCTACCCAAATATTTAGATCGCGCCCGGTAAAGTGATGGTGGCTGCGCAGCAGCATGAGCAGCTCTTGCCCCAGCCCCAACGCAGGGGTGGGCAGCAGCACAGACTGGCGATCGCTAACGGCACGGTGAATGCGATCGGCCAACTGGTTTTCCTGCTGTCGGCGGTGGGGAAACCGTGCTGTGCCATAGCTGCCTTCCACAATCAGCACATCCGGCTTAATGCCGCGCAAATCTTCTAGCGGCAACCCATCTACTAAGCGCGAGTTCGACAGCAGAAAATCCCCGGTGTAGAACACCTTGTAGGAGCGCTGATCGGTGGTGTAGGTCAACAGCAAAGCGGCTGCACCGGGCAAATGCCCTGATGGAAACAGCTCGGCACTCAGCCCCTCCCGAAACTCCACAGGCGTTCGCCAAGGAAGCGCCTGACAGGCTACGGCCTTGCTGCGATCGAGAGACAGCAGATGGGTCGTCACTTCGCTGGCGTAGATGGGCATCTGCGGAAACGCCTGACGCAAGGCTGACAGCCCCCTAGCATGGTCAGAATGCGCATGGGTGCAAAGCACTAGATCGGCGGGCGGATACAGCTCATGTCCTGCGAGTAGAGGCTGAATATTGCTCAGTCCACAATCCAGCAAAACGCGGTGAGGCCCCATCTGCACCAGCAGACAGACGCCTTCATCAGCGTGACCTACCCCGAGAGGCAAGCATTCCAGGAGTTCCATGACTTGCCCTAGTGAGCAGAGCCATTTCCATGATAGTTATCCGTGTCGTAAAAGCCGTTGCGAGTGCCGAAGAAGAGGCAGGCAATCATAAAAATAGGGGTAAGACCCAACAAAATCAGCTTGACATCCATAGACTTTTAACACCTCTGTTATTCAAATTAGGGCTGGCTTAGATATTAGGCTCAAGCGCCTATCTGGGAATCCGTACCGGGCAGGATGGAGCAAATATTAAAGTTGATCTCCTCTCACCCTACTACGAAATAGGTTTACCCATAGACCCCCAATATGCCAGTTATACATGCCAGCTATACCGCTCATGTCTCAGGTAAATTATCAGGGGGAAACAGGGTGAATAGCTGAACTGCACCCCAATTCTTTAGAAACCCGAAGCTCTCAATGGACTTTTCCCAAGTTCAGTCGATCGCAAAAGCTGGATTTGTGGCGCTCCGCGCGCCACAAATCCAGCTTTTAGAAAAAATCAGGAAGACTTTGCGATCGGCTGAGGTTAAAGGGTTCGGTTAGAGAGTTCAGCTAGGAAGTATCAGGTCTAGTCAATCAAGTGATGATCCATCGCAAAGCGAACTAGCTCCGCCCGATTGTTGGTTTCTGTCTTGCGCAGCAAGCTGCTGACGTATTTCTCCACCGTGCGAGAACTGAGGTGCAGCCGATCGCCAATCTGAGCATTCGATAGCCCTGCTGCCAGCAGAGTCAGCGCCTCCTGCTCTCGCTGCGTCAAGTCTATCGGCGGGAGGGTAGAAGCTTTAGGAGCCTGTAATGCCTTCTCGTCATCAGACGCAACACCGCTCAGGTGAGACGGTGGAGAAGGCAAGTGCGATCGCCATTCGGTTTGAATGAGCTGCGATCGCTCTAGTAAATTCCGAATCACTGCCCCCAGCTCCTCTAGCTCAAAGGGCTTAGGCAAATAGAGATCGCATCCAAGCTGGTAGCCTCGAATCCTCTCATCAACGCTGGTACGTGCTGTCAAAAAAATTACGGGCAGCAGCCGAAATGCTGGCTGGTGACGCACCTGACGCATTAGCTCATAGCCATCCATTCCAGGCATTGTCACATCCGTAACAATCAGATGAGGTTGGTATCGTTCAACCATCTCTAACGCCTTGCGACCGTCTTCAGCCATCACCACCCAGTATCCAGAAAACTCTAGATAATCGCTAATGGCTAGCCGAGTTCCTACATCGTCGTCAGCGACAAGAATGGTTAAAGGCATGGGATATAGGAATAGAACAGCTTGTTCACCCTTACGGAGCTTAGAGATAGGTCACAGCACATGGGTCGTTACGGTAATGTTCTAAACTTGCTGCTTATCTTTATTGGCCTATTTCTTGCAAGACGCTTAGAACCTGCGCTGCAAAAAGAAACCCTAACAATAACTCTGATGTTGAAAGCAGTATTTAGCAGTATTTACAGAGTGCCTGAAGACAAAGCGTTTGGGATATGCCCCTAATGGCGGCTCATGGGCTAGAAACCCATGATGCGTGACTTGTGAGCCTGTAACTTGATTCTTGCTCTCTGTCGTTCTGCTCTCTGGTTGACTGCCTTATTCTGACTTACTTTTAGCCTAAGCCAAGATTAAGTAAATTGTGACGTTGCTGAGCTGAGGGATGAATTCTTCCTCTCCCAATTCAGCCATACCTGAAAGTAGTCCCTAATGGCTCAGCTATGGAGCAGCCTCAGAGCACACAGGAGGCAATTCAGAACTCCCAGAAAGTCGTACTAAACCCATCTGGAAATCAATGGACAGGCAAGAAACTGACACATTTAGGTCAATTATCATTATCACCAACCCAGAGAATGAGCCTGAGTAAACTGATGTAATTAACCAAACAAAAATTTAAAATTCTTTATAATACTGCCTCCATGATACTATCTGTGTGGCTTTTGACTATCTACCTTTAAATTCTAAGGTTCCTTGTTCATTTGATTTGCGTGGTGTAGGAGACAGCAGGAGTGCAAAATAACTTATCTGTTGGGCAAACAACAGGACATCGCCATTCCATAGAGCCAATTCGGATTGGCGTTATTGGTGTTGGCAATATGGGGCAGCACCATACTCGCGTTCTCAGTCTGCTAAAGGACGTTGAGCTGGTGGGCGTTTCAGACATCAATGTTGAGCGGGGCATAGACACCGCCAGTAAGTATCGCGTCCGGTTTTTTGAAGATTACCGTGATTTGCTAGGGCATGTGGATGCTGTCTGTGTGGCCGTGCCCACCCGCCTGCACCACAACGTCGGACTCACCTGCCTCCAGGCTGGAGTGCATGTGCTGATTGAAAAACCGATCGCTGCCAGTATTGCCGAAGCCGAGTCTTTAGTTAACGCTGCTGCCGAGTCTCACTGTATTCTCCAAGTCGGGCACATTGAGCGGTTTAATCCTGCCTTTCAAGAGCTAAACAAAGTCTTAAAAACTGAAGAGATTTTGGCTCTAGAAGCGCATCGCATGAGTCCTTACTCCGATCGCGCCAATGATGTTTCGGTGGTCTTGGATTTGATGATCCACGATATCGACCTCATGCTAGAGATTGCTGGATCGCCTGTGGTCAAACTCACGGCTAGCGGTAGCCGAGCTGCCAACTCTGGATATCTAGATTACGTGACGGCCACTTTAGGATTTGCCAGCGGCATTGTGGCTACTTTGACCGCTAGCAAAGTGACCCACCGCAAAATTCGCCGGATTTCTGCCCACTGCAAAAACTCCCTGACAGAAGCCAATTTTCTCAATAATGAAATTCTCATCCATCGCCAAACCACAGCTAACTACCGGACTGATTACGGTCAAGTGCTCTATCGGCAGGATGGCTTAATCGAGAAAGTCTACACGAGCAATATTGAACCTTTGCACGCAGAGCTAGAGCACTTTGTTAACTGTGTCCGAGGAGGAAATCAGCCTTCTGTCGGCGGAGAACAGGCTTTGAAAGCGCTGCGGCTCGCGAGCCTAATCGAGCAGATGGCATTGGATGGGCAAGTCTGGCAGTCTACAGAGACTGAGATTCTACATCCTGGCACACCTTCCAATGGGCCAAAGATTGCAGTGTAGGTCAAGCTGATCTAGCCTTGCCGAATCTAGCTATGGGTTTTGTAAGGCAGCACATCTGGCAAAACCTGCGTTTTTGCTAAAATCAAGTACAACAAAACTTCCCTGAAAGTCTGATTTTGCAAGGCTTTTAGGGAAATTTTAATTGGCTCATTTAATTCGATCGAGAGCATGGCTCTCTAGCCGGGAATCTGCCATCCCATGAGGACATTAGGGTAGCTCTAAACTAGGGCAGTTCAGAACTAACGAATTTGCGTCAGCTCTGAATCAGTTGAGCGTTAATAAAGACGACTCAACACATAGTCGGCAAGTTCGATCAAAGCCTCACGAGGCTGCGACGGGGCTAATTCCGCTAAGTTTTCGATCGCTTGTTGAGCATGATAGGCGGCTAGTTCGCGGGATCGATCGATCCCTTGGCTATTTTTCACAAGACCGATCGCTTGATCGAGATCTTCATCTTGGGCAAATTCCCTCTCGATTAGCGTTTCCAGATAAGGCTTTTCTTCCAGGGCATACAGCACCGGAGCAGTCAAGTTTCCGCTCTTCAGATCTGAGGCCGCAGGTTTGCCCAAAGCATCGCTAGAACCCGTGAAGTCCAGAATATCATCGACGATTTGGAAGGCAAGCCCAATGTGGCGGCCATAGCTATATAGACAAGTCGCCATTTCAGGAGAAACGTCGCTTAAGATACCTGCTGCCTTGGAGCTATTGGCAATCAAAGAAGCGGTTTTGTTGTAGCTTTTGTCTAAGTAAGCCTCAATTGACAGGCGAGTGTCAAATCGATTCAGCCCCTGCTGAATCTCACCTTCTGCCAGATTCATGATCACTTCAGACAGCAGCTTTACGACTGTTAAGTTATCCAGGTTAGCTAAATACCAAGAAGACTGTGCAAATAGGAAGTCTCCAGCCAGTACAGCAATTCGGTTGCCAAAATTGCTGTGAACGGTTGGAACTCCTCGACGCAGCTCTGAGTCATCAATCACATCATCATGTACCAGGCTAGCGGTGTGAATCATCTCAGTGATTTCGGCCAGCCGACGATGCTTGGGTGTGATGTCTTGATCAGGCATGGTGGCTCGGGAGATCAGCAGGACGATCGCTGGTCTCAGCCGCTTTCCTCCCGCCCCAAAAAGGTGTTCTGCTGCGGCATAGAGAATCGGATGTCGAGCACCCACCAACTGTTTCAGATTCTCGGCAAGGAGATGTAAATCTGCTTCAACCGGGGAGAAAAGGGAGATGGCTGAGGTCATGGATAGGCTGACTCTGGCTCTAAGTTTACGAAATTTTACATTATCTTACACTTATTCTAAGCTAACGCCTCCGCATCTGCCGTCGGCAAGTTTTTATTCCTTGAAAAATACTGGCTAGATAGTTCACTGGATAGATGATGAAAGCGTGGTATTCGGGTCATGATTTTGAGAGAACTTTTTTAGAGAAACTTGCCAATTCTTTTGCTGATCTCTCTCAGAAAGTTGGGAAGACTGTGTTAGCCTAGTGTATAAGGATTTCAAAATTTCATAAAGCTAAGCAAAGGCTTATTGTCTCTGACGTGAGAGCCAGACTTTCAGCACATATTTCAAGCACTTGCTTGAAATTCAGAGCATCCTAGCAAAGTGCCTCCCCGCAGCAGCTCGGTAGAGTTTCTGTTGACGCGCAACATGGGTGCTTAGAACTGTCTGCTTTGAGGGGGCTGCAAGCGTGAGCTGGCAACCGGCTTTTTGCTTCCGGCTAGTTTTGAGTCGCCCCATTAGAGGTTGGCTCAAAGTGTTGCTAATAGCTTCGCATTTTTGCGAGTTTTGATACTCTTAATGTTCTTCTATATCTAATCCTCTATGCTGCCCCATGACTTACGATTCTGTTCCTATGATTATTCCGATCCTGGCTACGGGCTACGTTCTTGCCGTGTACATCTTGCTTAGACTCGCTGAGCGTTCTGGGGCTTAATTGTTTGGGTTGCCGCAAGGTTTTTTGGGGAGGCGATCGCCCCTCATCTAATCGATGTGAGCCTGAACTTATGTAAGACCTTTACATCACTGAATTATGCGAGATATGAAGTTAGAAAAAATAAGCGCCACCCAAAGGGTGGCGCTTATTTTTCTAGACCTGGGGCTAAAGCTAGTTTTTCAAAAGCCTCGCGGCCTGGTTAAGCGAGACTTTTGAAAAATAATCTGCGCTGCCCTTAAAACTTGCCATCTCTCGCAGCAGGCTACTCGGCAAGCTCAAGAGATCGAAACTCATGCGCCACTGCGACAATATCGACCTGTTCGACTAGCGGCGTACAGCCGAGCCACTGGACAGAGAGACGGGCAAACGTCTCTGGACAGCCGCTGACATAAAATTGAGTGGGCAGAGCAACGCGAGCATTGCGCAACCCCAGCAGATCTAGCTCCTGAGCGGCTGCCCCAATCACATGGATGGCTGGGTCAACCAAACAGACCGATCGCGGCAAGAGCGACCTTAAGACGGGAGCCAAATGGGGGTAGTGAGTGCAGCCGTAAATCAGCGTGTCGATCTGCTGCTCAATCAACGGAGCCAGATACTCTTGAGCCACCTGGCGCGTATAAGGATCATGAATGCGATTATGCTCGATGAGGGGAACAAATTCTGGACAGCCCACCTGCCACACCTGAGCCTCAGGCTCAATCTCACAAATCGCCTTGCGATAGGCATTGCTGGAGGCGGTGGCTGCCGTGGCAATGACTCCAATTCTTCTGCCCTTTTGCACAGCGGCACGGGCACCCGGCAGAATCACTCCCAAAATGGGAATGTCAAATTCAGAGCGCACAGCCTCTAGCGCTAGAGCAGAGCTGGTGTTGCAGGCCATAATCACCATCTTCACGCCTTGCTGAGTCATCCAGAACAGAATTTCTCGCACGTACTGAAGAATTTCGGCAGGCGATCGCATGCCATAGGGCAATCGCGCAGTATCGCCAAAGTACAGCACCGACTCTTGGGGCAACTGGCGATATAGCTCTCTGAGCACGGTTAACCCCCCAACCCCGCTGTCAAATAGCCCAATGCGGGCGCGAGCCTGAGCGCCATCAGATTTTTGGGGTAGGGTTTCAGGATGGGAAAGGTGCATATTATGGGGCTGAACTGCTGAGCCTGTGATTGAAGCATCAGAGCAATTGAGCCGATCGCCGCCAGGTGAAAAATTAGACACCGGAATTTTCATCAATTACTTAAGGATCTGAAGAATTATAGACTTTATGGAAATCTAGTCAAGACACCGCTCTACACCCATCCTCAGATTTGAAAAGGCCATTGCGAATCTTGACTGTCGATATACTACTCAGATTTCTGCAATGATTCCAGGTTTTCTGAATCTGGAGCCGTCTGAAATACGATTCGCAGCAGCGGCGGAGCCACAAACGTCGTCAATATCACCATGACAATAATGGCGGCATTCAGAGAGCTAGACAAAGTTCCTGTGGCTGAACCAACTCCAGCAAACACCAAACCCACCTCGCCTCGCGGGATCATGCCAATGCCGATCGCCAGACGATTGACGCCTTCTTTCCCCGATACCGTAGCCCCTGTTACCAATTTGCCAATAACGGCCACGACAACCAAAAACATCGCAATGATTAGCCCCTCGCGGTTAGCAGGGTTAATTGGATTGAGCACGCTGACATCGGTTTTGGCACCCACCACTACAAAGAAGATGGGGACAAACATATCAGCGATCGGCACCACCTGCTCTTCCAACTCCTTGCGCTTTTCAGTTTCTGCCAACACTAGCCCAGCCGCAAAAGCGCCCAGAATGGCTTCTAGATGAATCGCTGCACCGATGTAGGCCAGGGTAAACGCAAAAATTAGCGAAGCTAGCAAAAGCTGTCCCCGTGTCTGCATCCCTTCGACCAGCGCCACAAAGTAAGGACTCAATAGCCGACCCAGAAGAATGGCACCGATCAGAAACACTGAGGCGCTGACGATCAGATAAATAATGTTGCTAATGCGAATTTCACCTGTTTTTGCCAAGCTGGCGACAACAGCCAAAACGATGATGCCCAAAATATCATCAAGCACCGCAGCGCCAATAATAATTTGTCCTTCTTTGGAAGTGAGCTGCCCAATTTCAGCCAGCACCTTTGCCGTAATGCCGATACTGGTAGCCGTGAGCGCTGCACCCGCAAAAATGGCCGGAACAGTTGCCACACCAAAAAAAGTGATTAGCCCAGCTGTGCCCAAAGCAAAAGGAACCACAACCCCAACCACCGCAACAACGGCTGCCTGCGGGCCAACTCGAATCAGCTCTTTGAGGTCTGATTCCAGGCCAATTTCAAACAGCAAAATAATTACTCCCAGTTCTGACAGAACTGAAATGACTTCGCTGATAGAGCCAGCAACGCTTTGAACAGACTGTGGCTCTAATCCTGCTGTGCTCTGCAACAGATCGAGAATTAGCGAATGAAAGCTATGCTGAGCATCTGGGAAGATCAGCAAATTTAGGGCAGAAATGCCGACGATCACTCCTGCCGTTAGCTCTCCCAGCACAGGAGGCAGATTAACCCGGATACAAAGCTCTCCGACCAGCTTGGCAGCAAAGTAAATGATGATGAGGCTGACTAGGACGCCCGAGAGCACAAATGGAGCTTCTGCGGCCGTGTCGATCGCTTCAGCTGCTCCAGGTGCCCCAGATCCTCCAGATGCCTCAATCGCCAATAGAGGAAGAGCATTCAGGGCATTTGTCCAAATTGATAGATCAATCATGCATGTCCAAAACTCGTCCTGTCCAATGTACAGGTTTCTTTATGAACCAGGGAGTATCTTTCTACTCACATCTTGCCCCTTTCTCAATGTGCGGGTTTCAGCAGCGCTGAAACCCGCCCCAGAGTGCGAGCGAAATAGCCCTTAAAGAGCGCAAATTGATTAATTTGCAACAGTTTTTGGGAAGCTCGGCACTTCCTAAAAACTATTAGGTTTCATTTAGTCCAAGATCTTAAACAGTAAGATTGCAGTGGATTTAGCGGCTGCGAAGCCTTACAGGAATACCCGATGCTGCAAAGAGGGCATTTGCCGCCGCACTTGTTCCAAGCGCATTGGATCGATCGTGGCGATCGCAACGCCAGGTTTTTCTCCAGCATCTGCCAAAATGATGCCCCAAGGGTCGATGATGACCGCATGCCCATGCGACTGGCGGACGGCGTTGTGTCGCCCGGTCTGAGCCGGAGCAATCATGTAGCAGGTATTTTCGATCGCCCGAGCTTGCAGTAAAATCTGCCAGTGATCTTTCCCGGTGTAGGCCGTAAAAGCAGCGGGAACAATGAGCACCTCTGCGCCCATGTGAGACAGGCTGCGATAGAGTTCTGGAAAGCGCACATCGTAACAGACCGACATGCCCAAGCTACCTAGATCTTTGGAATGATAGACAGCCGGGAGATGGGTACCCGCCAAAACACTCTCAGACTCTTGGTAGGTGTTGCCGTCTGGCAGGTTGACATCAAACAGATGGACTTTTTCGTAGCGTCCTAGCTCTTCACCGCCAGAACCAATTAAAACTGCCGTGTTGTAAACCTTGCCATTGCCAGTGGGCACTGGAAAACCGCCGCCCAGCAAGGTAATTTGATACTTCTGCGCCATCGTCTTAAGGAATTTTTCGCTGGCTTGAGCGATCGCCTCGGCCTGAGACAATTTGGCCTGTTCGTCTCCTAAGAACGAAAAGTTCTCAGGCAAACACACCAATTCAGCCCCTTGCCGGACTGCAAGGTCGATCAGATCTTCTGCTTGAGCCAGATTTTTGCTCAAATCTGGCAGACTATTCATTTGCACAGCAGCGGCACGGTAAGACTTCATAGCAACAGGATGATGTAGCAGAAACTAGACGTAACTCAGGATCGCACAGTTTGGATACCTTAAGTTTAGCCCTTTGCCAAACAAATACAAAATTGTAGGCAGGCGCGAATCTTTCCTATCCAAGCGGCTTGTCGAAATCTAAATTCGTTATTAACTTTTAGAGTTTATCTTGTTGAATTTAATCGATCGCTTGCGCATTAAATAGCAGTTGAAATTTGTTTTTCCGCTTGAGTTTGCTTTGCTTTATTTCTTCTTTAAAGAGGAACGCTATGTCTCCTACTTTGCAAAATAAATAATCAGTTGAGATCTGGGTTCAGTTCAATGCCGCCATTTACCGATGAACTAAATTAGGGGCGCATAGCCCATTCGCGGAATACTTATTTCTGCTCAAAAATAAAATTAGAACTTCTATTTTAAACAGGTGCAATTCCTAAAAATTATATTTTTGCCCTTTCATTAAAGTCTTAGTAAAATCCTCTAATCCTTCAGTTGCTAAATCCAGGTTCGCACCCTTTAATAAGGGTTGTGAGGGTTCGTAATTTGTGATTTGATGCGTGTTTACGACTGTGAAACCTACGACTTTGCACACTCAAGCCTTTGTTTCTAGGCCACTGTATCCAGGCCATTGCTGATGTGCAGGTTGTCACTCGTGCCGAAATATGAGTGCCGAGATACTTGTGGCGAAATATAAGTGTGTCGAGATATAAGGATCTCGTCCCCTAGCCAAAATCATTTAGTCAAAATCACTATCCATCTGCAAGGCAGCATCGAGTCACTTTGCTCATCAGGGTTCTAGAAACTGACGGCTAATGATCGATTGTTACTGTACAGGCTCAACTTAGAAGAATGGCAAACCTGAATTCTCTCAGCTTTAAAGCTGTTGGCGCTTCTGCTCCTTACCTCCATCTTATTCGAGAGCAGAACCCCTTTTTATCAGATTCCCTATTGCATGACTGTAGGTATGAAGTTGACAAAGTGGCAGCGGTGATTGAACCGTTATTAAATGCCCCTAGACGGTGTCGTGCCACCTCTCTCTATGTGCAGGCGGTCACTACAGGCAGAAATACATTTCTAGCAACCAATTTAGTGCCCGATCGCATGACTCAAATCACGCCGATCGCCCTCAGTTGGTCGATTGGGCGCAACCCTGCTTGTGCAATTCCGGTCAGGCATAAGACGGTTTCTCGCTCTCATGCGTTGATTGAATACCACTCTAGGCATGGGCTGTACATTACAGACATGGAAAGCAGTAATGGCACTTGGGTAAATCAGCGCCGCTTGATGCCCCATGAACGGCGTATTTTGGGCGATGGCGATCTGATTCAGCTAGGCAAGCTGCAAATGGAATTTTTTCTGGTTGTGTTTCAAATGTGGTAGTCGTATCATCCGGCCTAATTGGGCTATGGCTGAATCAGCCGACTTCTGTAGAATTTCTGTATGAAACCCTACCAACAAATCGCAATCGTGGCATGCCATGAGCCACTGCTGCCCATCTTGCCAGATTGGTTTGCCTTAGAAACTCCCCATCCCTACCTTAAGTTAGGGGCACCCTATGGAGATAAATCGCCTTATTACCTGCGGCAAACGGTGCTGGAACGCCTTCATCAGGCGCAGGCAGGGCTGCAACAAGCTCATCCAGGTTGGCGTATCCAAATCTTTGATGCTTACCGACCTCTGGCGGTACAGCAATACATGGTGGACTACACCTTTGCTGAAACGGTTCGAGCGGAGGGGCTGGCTCTAGAGCATCTGACAGAGGTGCAGCGGCAAAGCATTCTGGCACAGGTCTATCAGTTTTGGGCAGCTCCCAGTTCCAACCCCAACACTCCGCCCCCCCACAGCACGGGAGCCGCTGTAGATGTGACGCTGATCAATGCTGCGGGTGAAGCGATCGACATGGGTTCCCCCATAGATGAAATGTCTCCGCGATCGCACCCTGACTATTTTGCCGCACGACTAGAGCAGAGCGAGGGGGGTGCAGCCTTAGAGAGCGATCGGGCGCTGTTTCACACCCATCGGCAGATCTTAAAGTCTGCGATGACTTCTGCGGGCTTCCGGCAGCATCCTGGAGAATGGTGGCACTTTTCCTGGGGCGATCAGCTTTGGGCTTGGCTGATGTGCCAGGAAAACCCTGCCGCTGCCGCAACGGCTCGTTATGGAGCGATCTAGGGCGTGGCTGCAATTTGGTAGTGCTATAGATCTGTTGTTAGTGCCTAGATCATTAATCCAAAAATCCAAACTCGAACAGTTAAAAACAACAGATCTGTAGCACTACCGTTCGCCCTTGTAGAGCACAAAATCTCCAAAACAAAGCCCCCCTGAAGCTTTCTACTGAAGAGCTTTGGGGGGGCTTGGCGCATCTAGAAAATCATCTCAGAAACTTGCAGTCGTCCGCCAGACACAGTTGATGCGATCGCGCGATTAATCGCGGTTAATTGCAATCAAAAGTCTGAGGATGAAAACAAACAAGTTGATGTACGTCAAATACATCGACAGAGCTGCCGAAAGATATTGATCATCTCGATAGGCACGAGGCAAAACATAGAAATCTACGACGGCACATCCGGCAAACAAGAGAGTGGCAATTCCAGAAATAGCAATTTCTAGCGGCTGAGGGGCATAAATACCGAAGAAAGATAGAGCAAACTGACCCAAAAGCACGACCACCAAAGCTATCATGCCGATCTGAACCGTTTGACCTAATGCAAGACCATCTTGATCAGAGAGGTTAGAGCCAATTTGCCGAGCCACGATAAAGGTTACACCGCAGCCCAAGGCAGCGATGCCAACTCCAGCAATACCGACGCCGCTCATTCCCAAAGCGACAAAGACCAATCCGCTCAGGGTATATCCCGAGAGCAGGCTATAGGTTGCCAAAAGCGGTAGGGCAACGGCATTGTTTCCCTTCTCGGCTACACCCCGAGCCACAAAGAAGAGAATCAATTCGAGTACCATAGCCCCAATAAATGTGGGCATGAACAGCTCAGGCTGAGAGCTAATCAAACGAACGCCGCCGTAGGTGCCCAATGCCGTTAGCATCAGACCTGCGCCCAAAAACGGGAGCGCATTGCGAATAACGTTAGGGCCAACGAGCGCTTGCGTTTTTGCTTGGCGGATAGCCGCTCGAAAATTGCTAGTATTACTCATAAAATTTTGCTCACAAAGAGATATTTGTTAACGCGTACTTAACGAGTAGTTTGAGACCCATACTCTCTAGATCGGGTCTAGGTCAATAGAGCCTTCTGCAATGATTCTAGGCGATTTGGCCTGAAAAAGCCTTGAGTTTGGGCGATCGCTCCCCCGCTCTATCTCTAGGCACTCAGCTATTCTACCCAGAGAGGGATTCAGTATTTTCGCTGACATGTCTGGAGTAGCGCTTTTTCATTACCGTGAATTAACGATGGTTTGGAATAGGTTCTCTTTAGACAATGTGCCTACAACCTGACGAATGGTGGCTCTCAGATGATGGCGACTCAATCCTCTATCCGCGTTAATAGCATGGAATTGCTGATGGCTTATCAGCAGAACCCTACGGTTTCTCTCCGCAATAAGCTCGTCCGATTGAATGCAGGCTTAGTCCGTAAGATTGCTCACCGAGTAAGTCATCAATGTGCCGAACCCTACGAAGATTTGGAGCAAATTGGTTACTTAGGTTTGATCCGAGCGATCGAGCGATTTAACCCTACACAGGGCTGCGCCTTCAGCTCTTTTGCCGTTCCCTATATTCGCGGTGAAATGCTGCACTTCCTGCGCGATCGCAGCAGCTCCATTAAAGTACCCCGCCGCTGGCAAGATTTACAAAAAGAGGGGCAAAAAATTCGCTTAGAGCTAGCCAAAACCTTAGGCCGTCAGCCCCATGACGGAGAAATTGCTGAAGAACTGGGCATTTCTCTGCACGAGTGGCAAGAAATTCGTCTCGCCGTCAAAAACCGCCTGCCTTTGAGTCTGGATGCAACGGTCTGCCATCAGATTGATTCGCCTATCACCTTAGGAGAAACGCTGCCTGATGCCAACTACCTAGTGATGCAGCGGTTAGAGGAAGATCGGCAGCAGCTTCAGCGCGCCCTAGGTCAGCTTGAGGATAAGACCAGAGCCGCGATCGAATTTGTGTTTTTTAGCGACTTGTCCCGCAAGGAAGTGGCCGAGAGAATTGGAGTCAGCCCCATGACCGTCACCCGCCGAATTCAGCGTGGACTGGATCAAATGGTGTCATTCTTGCAGCCTCAAACCCTACAAACCGATCCCTAATTGCATCTGCCCTGCATCCCTATTCCATAGAGCTAGCCTATGCCTGCTGCACTTGTCCCCTAAATCTTGCAATGCTGCTAGATTTAGGGGATTCAAAGTTTAGAGCAGTTATGTGGCAAGTTTTACAGAGCACAGCGCCTAGTAGAACTTAGGCATTCAACCAGCGCGCAGCGTCTTTTGCATGGTAGGTGAGAATCAGATCCGCACCCGCCCGCTTGAAGCCTAACAGCGTTTCCATTACCACACGCTGCTCATCAACCCAGCCATTGAGCACAGCCGCTTTGACCATAGAGTATTCACCCGACACATTATAGGCTGCGACCGGAAGCTGAGTGGCTTCCTTAACGCGCCAGATGATATCCATGTAGGCCAGCGCTGGTTTCACCATCAGCATATCTGCCCCTTCAGCCATGTCTAGCTCAATTTCTTTGAGGGCTTCCCGTCCGTTGGCCGGGTCCATTTGGTAGGTGCGGCGATCGCCAAACTGCGGTGCTGAATCAGCAGCATCTCGGAAAGGCCCATAGTAGGCCGAAGCATATTTGGCGGCATAGGACATGATGGGAATATCCTGAAAACCTGCCTCATCCAGACCCGCTCGAACCGCCTGAACAAAGCCATCCATCATGCCGGAAGGTGCAATAATATCGGCTCCGGCTTTGGCTTGAGAGACAGCCGTCTTCTTCAACAGTTCCAACGTCGGGTCGTTGAGCACTCGCCCGGATAGATCACCCACCTGCAAATAGCCGCAGTGCCCATGAGAAGTATATTCACAGAGGCAGGTATCGACCATAACGATGAGATCAGGAACCGCTTCTTTGACTGCTGTAGCTGCCAGCTGAACAATGCCATGATCGTGCCATGCGCCCGTTGCATCTATATCTTTGTCGGCTGGGATACCAAACAAGATGATGGCGGGAATGCCCAGATCGTAAACCTCTTTGGCTTCCTCAACAATTTTGTCTATAGAGAGCTGATAGACGCCAGGCATGGATTTGACTTCTTTAGCAAATCCTTCACCCGGCACAGCAAATAGGGGATAGATCAAATCGTTCGTGGTCAGCAGGTTTTCTTGAACCATTCGGCGCAGTTGAGGATGGCTACGCAAACGGCGAGGACGCTGGATTGGGAACATGGGATTTATTGAAATTGCTAAAGGATGAAATTTGAACTGTTGCGATCGGCTTACTCGTGATCCAGTCTAAAACGGAGTCTCGCCCTCACTGGCAATCCTGTTACGTTCTGTAAAAACTAGGAAGATCGAGTTTGCCGTATGAGGCGTAAAAAACTCAATTTTGTCAGGAGAACTTGTCTGCTATAGGAGCGTTTTACGTCTCTACACGTCTCTACATGGACAAATTTACCGCTACGGTCGGCAACACTAGACCAAGATGTGATACACATCACCGGGCGCACCTTTGCAATATCACCGTCTTTTAGAGGAGAATGCGCCATTCTAGATTGTATCGAGTTCATTTGATGTTCCGATGCCTCTGCCACCCTCTCTGCTCGAGTTTGCCTTTGCTGAGTTGTTTGCTCAAGCCAGTGTCTCAGGTCAGATTACCCTTGCCGATCGCTATGGGCTACAGGCGGCGTTGCTAAAAGACCGTCTAGGTGACGAAGAACGATTTGCGATCGATCGTCTGCTTTACGCAGTACGCAAGGGGCGGATCAAAATAGTCAATGAGCTTTCTGCTCTGGCTTGAGTCAAGTTCAACTTGAGCTAAGTATGACTTGAGCTAAGTATGACTTGAGCCAAATTTGCGAGCTTAGTCACCCGTGATATGCACTACGAGTTCACGCGGACTGCCTTGGCTGCGATGCTCCCAGATATAGATCCCCTGCCAGGTGCCCAAAACCATGCGACCTCGGGCGATCGGAATCTGCTCTGAGGTGTGCGTCAGTACGGTACGGATATGAGCAGGCATATCATCTGCTCCCTCAGTACTGTGAATGTAGCGATCGCTCTCAGGCACCAGCTTTGACAAAAAATTTGCCAGATCGAGCAACACATCTGGATCAGCATTTTCTTGAATGATCAGGCTGGCAGAAGTATGCCGCAAAAACAGAGTGCAGAGTCCGGTTTGAATACCAGATGCAGTCACAACTGACGCCACTTTTTGAGTAATTCTGTGCAGTGTTTTACCCTGAGTTTGCACCTGAATAGATTGCTGATAGTGAGCCATGAGCGCTTGAGTTTCTGCGATCGACAAGACCTCTAGCATAGAGTATATTCAGCAGATTCCAAATTGGGGTTTGGTGCCGCGCATCGTGCAAGAGAAACCCCTAAAATTGGCCTTTTAGAAAATTGAGACAACTCCCCATTCACTCAGTGGGGAACTATTGGCGCGATCGCTTCGTCTAGGAGAGGATCAACGGTTTAGCAATAGCATTCCTGTGTTTTAGCAAGTGTCACAGACCTTCTTGAATCCTCCCCACTTCTGAGGCAAAAAGATATGAGACAAACAGTAAAAGCTATCCGTCATTCGGCTCTAAGGATCGCACACAAAATAAAGCCGAGTGGCTGAAACGCTCAGGGTTGAAATCAGAACCTAGCGTGAAGATTTGAGCTTACAGCCGAGTGCAATTGCAAATCGTTTTCTCAGCAGACAAGTCACAGCAGATAAGACATATGGCATCTAATAAACTTTTTCGCGCTTCATCCAGCGGTACGCTGACTCGCAACAGTTCATTGAGGTTGGGTTCTAGAAGCCTGGTATCTAGAGCTGAGTTTGGTGATGACCGAGATGATGCTGAAGATCTGGGCACGCTCAAGTCTGGCAGAAGCTATAACTTCTCAGGAGATGTGGGCGGCGAAGATCTCGATTTCTTCAAATTTAAGCTGGGCAGACGGGAACGCTTTTCAGCAAAGCTAAAGAATGACAGTGACGGTAATCAGCCGATCGCTATTTCTATTCTCAATGCAAGCGGCAGCGTCGTAAAAGGCAGCAACGGCAAATTTCTGTTTGCTAACGTCAAAGCCCTGAAAACCTTTACGCTCAAAGAGCCTAGACTCGCTGCGGGAACCTATTTTCTGCGGCTTCAAAGCGCTCAGGATCGCAGCAAAGATGAAGACTATGAGCTGAGTCTCTCTACGGGCAAATCATCTGAAGGTGGCTCGGGCAGCGGGTCGATCGACAATGCTCAAAACTTGGGCAGTTTGAGCTTGGGGCAGACCCGATCTTCATCGGGCAGCGTGGGGGCGAACGATACTGATTTCTTCAGGTTTAATATTGGTGGCACTAGTCGAGTGGTCACGCGGGTCACGAACAACAGCTTTGATCAACCCATCGCCCTGACTGTGCTTGATAGCAATGGCAATCCGGTCAAAAAAAGTAACGGTGCCAGCCTATTTGTCAATGTAGATGATGGAGACACGGGTTCAATCTTGGCTCCAACGCTGCGCTCTGGTACTTACTATCTTCGATTTACCAGCGCTGAAGGCAGCGGCGAAAGATACAGCTTTAGCGTCCAACGTTCTGCGGCGACTGTCTCTATCTAATCGATAAGCTTCTTGGGCTGAGAAGAGTCCGTAATCTAGCTTTTTGGGTTTTTTGGTGCGCTCCGCGCACCAAAAAACCCAAATTTGCGATCGACATGTCAATCAAATAATCTCACGCTGAGTTTTTTACAGGCGCACAGAAGGCACTTCAAACCCTCAGCTAAATTTGATCTTCCGGGCAGCATGGAGACACATCTTTAGCAGATTTAGACCTTCTTTGAAATGCTGGATATTTGAGCTGCCATATTCTCGGGGAACATAGCGCACGGGAATATCTTTGATTTTTAGACCAAGTTTAGACGCCCCTAGCAGCAAATCAAAATCGCCAAAGGGATCGAAATCGCCAAAATACGATCGATTGGCTGACAATCTGGCATAGTTTTGTTTTGAAATAGCCTTTGTGCCACACAGAGAGTCTTTGATGCGGGTGTTGAGTAGATAGGATAAAAGCCAAGCAAAGAATCGATTGGCCATACGGTTGAGCAGCGGCATCTCAATCTTGCTGACGGGATAAATTAGCCGACAGCCATTTGCCATCTCGCAGTAGCCAGAAGCGATCGCTTCAAAGAAATAGATTAAATCTTCGGGGCGCACGGTCAAATCAGAGTCCAGGATGATGAACACATCACCCGTTGCCATCTCGAACCCTTGACGGACGGCATTGCCTTTGCCTTTGCCCGTCTGCTGCGCGATCTTGATATCCCACTGATCGGCATATTTTGCCTGCACTCGCTGGATTTCGTCCCAGGTGCCATCTTTAGAATGGCCTTCGATAAAGATAATCTCAGTATGGCGACCTAACTGCGGCATCCGCAGAATGGCATTCTCGATATTGCCCGCCTCATTGCGAGCGGGGACAATGACTGAGCAAGTTAGGGTTTGCACCTGTGCTTGAAAGCTGGCATTACCGGGCTGAGGCCGAGCAATGACATACTCATTGAGACAAAGCCGATTCAGCAGCGGCAGCGGCGCAAGCACTCGATTGAAAAACCAGGAAGCGATCGGCAACCGTTTGGGGAACAGCAGCCGCTTGCCGTGGTACACCACTTCAAACCCTGACAGATTGAGCAAGTTCTCGACATCTTCAAAACTCAGCCAGTTGAGGTCGGGCAACGGCATCCGTTGACCAATGCTGGTGGCGAGGTTGAGAATAGGTTCCCAAGCCGGATTGTGATAGGTGAGAATGACTTGCGTAGAAGGATGGCAGCACTTCTGCATATTCTGAAGCGCTCTTTGAACGTTCTGAATATAGCTGATCGTGTTTGCCAGAATAATGTAGTCGAATATTTGATTGAGATGGATTTCTTCTGCATCTTCAATCAGAAAGTCTAAGTTGGGAAACCTTTCTCGAGATTTCTCAACGGCAAATTCGCTAATATCGACGCCTAATCCGTAAGCGGGCTGTACGGCCTCTAGCAAATAACCCAATCCCGAACCCAACTCTAGAACTTTGGAGCCAGGTTGAATTAAGAATTGGCAGAGCTTTTCTAAATCTTGGTAGTAGTAAAGATTTCGATTTCTCCACTTTTCTAGTTGGCTCGTCTGGACAAACATGCGCTTAGGTGGGGGAGTAGAGATCTGACTTGTAAAAGGCATAGCGCTAGGATGCTTAGGCTAAAGACCTCTGTAATGACAGTTCATGAAGTGCAGAAAGGAATAATATCATGTCTGTAACGCGCAAATGCACTAGACCCAGCTCATGCAAATTCAGGTTGAAACCTTTACAGTTCACAAGCGCGTCCCGCTGACGATTAGCCGAGGCACGACAGCTCAAACCACGAATATTTGGCTGCGGGTAGCGCAGGATGGCATTGAGGGCTGGGGGGAAGCTTCTCCTTTTTCTGTAGGTGGCTCTCGCCAAACGACAGAGGTAATTCTGGCAAAGTTCCAGGCGATCGCCCCTCTGCTGAAGAACGTCACGCCCTACGATCGCCAAAAAATCGACTTTCTGCTCCAGGATTTACACCTGCCCTCCTCGGTCTGGACGGCTCTGGATTTGGCGCTGCATGACTGGGTGGGCAAGCGGGTGGGTCTACCGCTCTGGAAGCTCTGGGGACTCGATCGCGATCGCATCGTGCCCACCTCTGTCACCATTGGCATTGGCACGCCAGAAGCCGCAAAACAGCGGATGCTGAGCTGGCTAGATCTCGTCAGCGTGAAAGCCGTAAAGGTGAAGCTAGGCAGTCCGGCTGGGGTGGAGGCCGATCGCGCCATGCTGAAGGGAGTGCAGGCGGTGGCACCCGCAAATGCCAAGTTTAGTGTCGATGCCAACGGCGGCTGGACGGTAGAAGCGGCGATCGCCATGAGTCATTGGTTGGCGGATCAAGGCGTGACTTACATCGAACAACCCTTGCCCGAAGGTCAGGAAGAGGATTTGCCGCAGCTCTACCAGCAATCGCCTCTGCCCATTTTTGTCGATGAAAGCTGTTTTAACAGCCGCGACATTCCCACCTTGAGCGATCGCGTGCATGGGATCAACATCAAGCTGATGAAGTCGGGTGGCTTGACCGAGGCAATGCGGATGATTCACATGGCTCAGGGCTATGGATTGCAAATCATGTATGGCTGCTATTCTGACAGTGCCCTAGCCAACACCGCCGCCGCACAGCTAGCCCCCTTAGCCGATCATCTGGATCTAGACAGCCACCTGAATTTGCGCGACGATCCGTTTGTGGGTGCAGCCCTCCAAGACGGTTGTTTGATCCCGAATGATTTACCTGGATTAGGGGTGCAGCATGCTCAAGCCTAGCGATCGCCTTGCTCTTCTCATGCATGAAGGTATTCAGGGCAGCAAGGGCAAAACGGGAATTTCACTCCTGCGCTATAGCGACAATCCGATTGTGGCGGTGATTGATCAACAATCTGTAGGGCAGTCTCTCGCGGCTCTAACGGGCATTGACCGAGCAGCGCCGATTGTTGCCTCGGTGCTAGAGGCTCTGCCCTATCAGCCTGATGTTTTGGCCATTGGCATTGCTCCTTCAGGGGGAGCGTTGCCGGAGGTCTGGCGGCAAGAAGTTGCCCAAGGCGTCGCTGCGGGACTGTCTGTAATCAATGGGCTGCACACGCCGATGGCTACCGATCCTGAGCTGATGGCGCTCCTGAAACCCGATCGCTGGATTTGGGATGTGCGGCAAGAGCCACCTGGATTAAAAGTCGGCTCTGGGCAAGCACGCTTGCTCTCCTGTCAGCGGGTGCTAACGATCGGCACGGATATGAGCGTCGGCAAAATGTCTACAAGCTTAGAGCTACATCAGGCTGCGCTGGCGAGGGGGTGGCGATCGCGGTTTCTGGCAACGGGGCAAACGGGTTTGATGCTGGGGCATGATGGCGTCGCCCTAGATGCCGTGCGCATCGACTTTGCAGCCGGGGCCGTTGAGCAAATTGTTTTGCGGCATGGCGGACAGGATAGCAGCAATGCCGATGTTTTATTTGTTGAAGGTCAAGGTTCTTTCATTAACCCTGCTTCTACGGCCACCTTGCCACTGATGCGCGGTAGTCAGCCGACCCATCTGGTGCTAGTGCATCGAGCCGGACAGACCCATATTCAAAACTTTGAGCATGTGACCATTCCGCCTTTGTCCAAGGTGATCGAGATGTATGAATCTGTGGCGACCGCAGGCGGCGCTTTTGCCCCGGCCAAGGTTGTAGGCATTGCCTTGAATACGTTTCATTTGTCGGAAGAGGCGGCCAGAGAGGCGATCGCGCAGACACATCAGCAAACCGGACTGCCTTGCACAGATGTGATTCGCTTTGGGGCAGAGCCGATTTTAGAGGCAATTTGGGTGTAGGGCGATCGAGCCTAGAGTTCTCAAGCTCGATAAATCGCGCCCATCCAATTATTCTCTAATAAATTTTATTTCAAAGGCGTAGAGAGCTTTTGAAAGTAAGCGGCTGAGGATTTTAACCCCTCGTTTGTAATCTGCTGCAAATAAAAGGTTGTGGCTTTGAAATCTAATCCCGACTAAAAAAGTCGGGTATGATTGCTCTGTTTTGTGACTCGTGCTACTATCCTTCAACATCAGGCATAAATCAGCATTCGATCGGCTTGGATCACTCAGCCGCTGAATAGATGCCTCGCTGCTCACTCTGTCAAGCGTGCCGTTAACAAAGGATTAAGTTCACATGACCCAGGCGATCGAAACTCTCACCCATTCCCGCTCTGCTGCCGCCACCTTTACCGGACTTAAGTGTAAGGAATGTGGAACCGAGTATGAAGCCAAAGCCATTCATGTTTGCGAAGAGTGCTTTGGCCCGCTAGAAGTGGCTTACGACTACGCTCAGCTCCGTCGCACCGTCACACGCGAGAGCATCCAGGCTGGCCCTAACTCCATCTGGCGCTACCGATCTTTTCTACCCGTCGCCTCCGAAAATCCGATCGATGTGGGCACGGGTATGACTCCTCTCCTGCAAGCCAATCGCCTTGCTCGTCGCTTGGGCATCAAGCGGCTGTTTATCAAGAACGATGCCGTTAATATGCCGACCCTGAGCTTCAAGGATCGGGTGGTGTCTGTGGCTTTGACTCGCGCCCGTGAGCTAGGTTTCTCAACCGTTTCCTGCGCCAGCACTGGCAATTTGGCAAACTCGACAGCCGCGATCGCTGCCCATGCCGGGTTGGACTGCTGCGTCTTTATTCCTTCTGACCTAGAAGCCGGAAAAGTCATGGGGACGTTAATCTACAGCCCCACGGTGATGGCGGTTCACGGCAACTACGATCAGGTCAATCGCCTTTGCTCCGAAGTGGCCAACACCCACGGCTGGGGGTTTGTCAATATCAACCTGCGCCCCTACTATTCCGAGGGTTCCAAAACTTTAGGCTACGAAGTGGCCGAGCAGCTTGGCTGGCAGTTGCCCGATCACATCGTGGCTCCGTTAGCGTCTGGCTCTCTGTTTACCAAAATCCACAAGGGCTTCCAAGAGTTCGTTAAGGTCGGCTTGGTAGAAGACAAGCCCGTTCGCTTTAGCGGTGCCCAAGCTGAAGGCTGTTCACCGATCGCCAAAGCGTTTGAAGAAGGTCGGGACTTCATTACCCCCGTCAAGCCCAACACGATCGCCAAATCGATTGCGATCGGCAATCCAGCTGACGGTGTGTATGCGCTAGAAATTGCGCGCAAGACCAATGGCAACATTGAATCGGTGAATGATCAAGAAATCATTGACGGCATCAAGCTGCTGGCAGAAACTGAAGGCATCTTCACCGAGACAGCGGGCGGAACGACGATCGCCGTCTTGAAAAAGCTGGTGGAAGCAGGCAAAATCAACCCCGATGAAACAACGGTCGTCTATATTACGGGCAATGGCCTGAAGACCCAGGAAGCCGTTCAAGGCTATGTGGGCGAACCCTTCACCATTGAACCCAAGCTAGACAGCTTCGAGCGGGCGCTCGAAAGATCTCGGACACTCGATCGCCTGGAATGGCAGCAGGTTTCAGTTTAAGCCATTCTTTTTTATGGGGTGGCGTAACTGCCACCCCACCCAGTCTTTCATTCTCTACTATCTGTTTAGCACTTTCCTATGGCTGTTAAAGTTCTCATTCCAACGCCTCTGCAAAAGTTCACCCGCGATCAGGCGGCGATCGAGTGTAGCGGCGGCAATATTTCAGAATTGCTAGATTCCTTAGAGCAAGGCTTTCCCGGTATTAAAGCCCGCCTCTGTGACGACCAGGGTGAGTTGCGCCGCTTTATCAATTTCTACGTCAACAGCGAAGATATTCGGTTTCTAGACGGCAAAAATACTGCCCTCAACGAAGGCGACGAAGTTAGCATTGTGCCTGCTGTTGCGGGCGGCTGAAGTCAGCTTTGCCAAAAGTCAGTCTTTGCGATGTGATTCTCTAGTGCGCAGTTAGCCGTTACGATAGAGTCGTGCCCAAACCCCATACACAGCAAGTAGGCTGAGCGATGTCAGACGAAACTACGCCCCAAACTCCCGCCCCTGAGCCTGAAGAAAAGCCCGCCAAAGCCCCTAAAGCAAAAGCTGCCGAAGGGGAGGAAAAACCTGCTAGAGCACCCAAGGCGCAGGCAGATGGCGAAGAAAAACCTGCTAAAGCGCCCAAAAAAGAGAAGGCTCCAGCCCTAGAAGATAAGCCTTTTGCCGACTTTGTCACACAGGACTATCTACCCGGATTGAAGCTAACGCTTTCTAAGCTAGGCATCCAGGATTTGGATCTGAAGTTTGAGAAGCAAAAGCTGCCGATCGCCGGGATGACGGAGCCTTACTGGCAGGTCACTGGCCATTGGCAGGGTGGCAAGCGCCAGTTCCACATTGTTTTTTCTAAAGAAGACATTCAGGCGGCAAAATTTTTCTGCTATGCCGATAATGGCGCTCAGCCCAGTACGCTGGAGTCGTTCATGATTGATGAGCGTAAAGTGAGCTTGGATTTATTGCTGCTTTACACTGCACAACGCCTGAACGGTCAAAAGTGGCTGGTTAGGAACTAAAGCCGATCGGAATCGCTAGCGCGTTCGCTACAGATTCAGGGGTACAGCATGAGCTGTACCCTTTGTTTTGAGGTCTATGACAGCTAGAGTGAACGATCGCCTACCCAGGCAGAAGCAGCCTAGCGAACTCAGAACGCAGGGCAGATTGTCACTCCTTTTCTACTCCAGTAAATCGGGCTGCAAGCGCACCATCTTTTCGTACAGCGACTGAAAGCTAAACCAACCCATAAAATGCGATCCGACCTGGCTAAAGGTGAGGCTTGCTACTTCAGGATCGATCAAAACAGGTTGGCCGATCGCCTCTGCCATAAGCTGTGCTTGACAGGAGCGATCCATCGCAACAAACCACCAGGCCGCCTCATCGACCGAGTGCCCGACCGTCATTAGACCGTGATTGCGTAGGATTAAGGCTTTGCGATCGCCCAACGTTGCCGCAATCCGCTGTCCTTCGTCGGTAGACAGCACCACACCCGTATAGTCATCAAACACGGCATGGTCTTCGTAAAAGGAGCAGGCATCTTGCGTGATGGGAGCCAGCGATCGCCCCAGCGATGAGAAAGCTTTGCCCGATAGCGAATGGGCATGGGCGGCTGCAACCACGTCTGGACGGGCGGTGTGGATCTGTGAATGGATAGCAAAGGCGGCTGCATTAACCGGGCGATTGCCTTCTACCACTTCGCCCTTGTGGTTCACCAGCAGCAGATCTGAAACACAGATATGCCCAAAATAGAGGCCAAACGGATTCACCCAAAAGTGATCGGGGTACTCTGGATCACGAGCGGTAATATGTCCAGCAACGCCTTCGTCAAAGCCGCAGTGGGCAAATAGGCGCAGAGCCGCTGCAAGACGCTGCTTTCGGTGGAGGCGTTCTGCTTCGGGGCGATCGAATAACGGCGGCTGAGGCAGGTTGGGCTGGATCATAGTAGACGCTGCGTTTGCGATTTCTATTTTCGCAATCGAGTCTATCAGGTTAGCTGAGGATCTGCCATTGGCTTAAGGCTCAAGGTCTTAATGCTCAAGCTGCCGTTCAAGCTTCCAGATGCAGCTCGAAATTAAGTTAGTGGTGATGTGCGCTGCGATCGGCACCAGCAGATTACCTGTTGCAATGGCGCTGTAGCCCAGCACGCCGCCAATAATCGTTGCCCAAATGACGTAAGACCACTGCTGCGAACCGCTGAAGTGCAGCACGCCAAAACAGAGGCTGGAAACCACTAGACCAAACCAATTGAGGCCGATCGCAGGCAGCATAACGCCCCGAAACAGCAGCTCTTCACTCATTCCAGGCAGCAGTCCCAGCCAAATCAGATCGGGCAGCGCTAAAGGCTTGATTACGAGTGTCAGGTAATAATCGGCACTTTGGCGATAGCTTTCCCAAACCCGGTAGGCGATGCTGCTGGCTAGGGTGATTCCCACTCCCAAGCCAATGCCCCACAGCAGCGCAGCCCCTGACCCCGTAACGGGCAATAGCCGTGCCGAAGAATCAAGCAGCAGCCATAAGCGCGCGGCCAGCAGCAGCACCACCGCCGTTAAGCCCATCGCCATCAAAATTTGCGTGCGCGTCAGAGATTCAGTGTTGGACTTGGGAGGAAGTTCTTCAGGCACAGTGACAAGGTGAACAGGACATGTTTCGATTCTAGGCGACGGCCGCGAACCTCACGGCCTTTTAGGATTGTGGATTACGAATTGCGAATTGTGAATTGCATCACCCAGCGGCTGAATTTGTCCTAACTGAGGAGAGAGCGCTGAGACACTGATTCCGGCTCGGTGAGCCACCAAAACCCCTAGTGCCTCCAGGTAAGACTCCACCTCTAGCACCGGAAGGTTGAGGCGATCGCCCCGCACCTCCAGCCGCGTTGCATTATCTCGGACGGCAATAATCTTTGTCTGGGTTTGGCTCAGGCTCAGTACCGCACTGCCGCCGCAGGCCGAAGCTGGAATCACGAGCGCATCAATCTGATCCGCCCAAATATCAGTCGATCGCCCCCCATTTCCGTTCTCACCCCCATTCACTACAAACTGCGGTGCCCGACTCAATCCCACCAGCACGCAGGGCAAGAAAGTGTGACCCAACTCCTCAGCCGCCGATCGCGGTGACAGATCCGGCTCTAGAGGCAGCGGCAGTAGAGCAGGCGCATGGGCACAGGGCACTTGCAGATGCCGCACAACCAAATGGCTGATCACCGCTTCGGCTCCTGCCAGCGGATCAACCCCTTGTCCCTGACGGTACTGAGTCAGGGCTTCGCTGCCGCAGTCATCTGGAAAGCGCGCCACTACAGCGATCGCCTCAGCTTTTGCGGCTTTAACGAGCTGTTCTGCCGCTCGCAACAGACTATCTGGGCTTTGAATCGTGCCCCAAGTTGCGCCAGAAGCAGCCGTGCGTAACGCGACGCCCAGAGGTTCATCGGTCACGATATAGTCGGTTAGCTCTAGCCCCAGCGTGGCTCGGGCAGCATCAGCCGCTTGCAAATGTCGCAGTCGTAGTTCCGGTTCAATGCCTTGATCTAGCACTAAACCCACCCGATTTTGATGCACTGGACGCAGCCCCCACTGGCCTGCCGCTAGCTGATCGAGTGCATAGCCCTCGACATACAGCGCGTTGGGCATTGACCAATAGAGCTGTGCCCCATTCATCACATTTGGGTGGGTGATCAGCCGATCGGCCACTTGAGCGATCGCCCGCGCCACAGGCAAAGCATCGCCCGCATAGCCGCCGATCGCTGCGCCAATGCCTGTCGGCACGATCAGCATTACGGTGTAGGGTTTCATGCTGTTCTGATCGCTGCTTCAGGAATCAAAAACGCTTGGGAAACCGTCACAACAGCCTCAATGATTGCCATTTGGCGATCGCCATTCACCGCTACGATCGCCCAGCGCAGAGGCTCGCCGCACTTTTGCAGTTCAGCCAAAATCGCTTGCTGTAACAAGGCAGGCGAAGATTGCAGCGCAACTTCCACCGTTAGAAACTGCGTCACCATTCTCTATCTCCCCATCTCACGTCTTTGCCTGCTGAAATTGTCCAAATTGCAGGTAATAAACTTGGTCTTCTTGCTCCGACTTCAGCTTGATGTTCGAGCGCGGATAGGCAACACAAAGCAGGGCAAAGCCTTGGGCTTGCAGCTCGGCACTAACGCCCATGCCTTCGGCTTGATCGACTGTGCCTTCAGAAATCAGCGCGGCACAGGTGGTGCAGACCCCTGCACCACAAGAGGTGGGCAAGTCTATCCCGGCTGCTTGAGCCGCCTCCAGAATTGTCTGGTCTTCGGGCACCGCTATAGAGTAAGTGCTGCCCTGATGGTCGATTTCGACAGTGTAGGTGTTTGACATAAGTTCTTTCTGGACGCTGGGATGCTCGTGAGGCTCAGGTTCTAGGAGGCTCAGGTTTATGTGAGGCTCAGGTTTCGGGAAAGGCACGCTTGAACTCATCAATCAAGTCATCCATTTCTTCGAGGGCCTGATTGACGTCAATGCGTAAAGTGCCTAAGTCCGGCTGTTCCAGAAGCCGCACCAGAGCCTCTCGCTTGGTTTCAATCAGCTTAAAGCGATCGCGCATTGCTTTGGGGTCTTGTTGCAAATCTGACATACTGGTTCAGCTCCGATAATCTTTTGCTAGCGGTTGTTTAGGTGTTGCCCAGGCCAAAAGCTGAAATGAGGCAGACTGAATCAGTCAGGCCGAATCAGTTAGACGGGCTACACCAAGATGGTTAATACTTATGAAGTAGGCTGCTTGACTCACAAATCTTGACCCAATGAATATGTTACGCCAAATTTCTCTAGGAGCGCTGGGCTTAGTCGTTGGTGGAATTTTGACCGTCATGGGCTTTATTGCTTACGCCACCGATCATCCAACCCTCAATTTAGTGGGCTTTTTTTACGGGATTCCTGTGCTTCTGGGCGGCTTGGCGCTAACTGCATCTGAGCTAAAGCCTGTACCGCTAACTCAGCCTACTGCACCGGAGGTGCTGGCACTACGGCAGCAGCAGGCAACGGAAACTCAAAATCAGATCCGTAAAGATGTTACCCGCTATCGCTATGGTCAGGAGGCTCATCTAGACAGTACCTTAGAGCATCTGGGCCTTAGCCCCAGCGATGACGAACGCCCTCTGCTCTACGGTCTGCATGAAGAAGAGCGCCAAGGTGCCTATGCGCTGGTATTGGAATTTGATTCTGCTCTCATTTCTTTTGAAACCTGGCAGGAAAAACGAGAAAAAATTGAGCGTTTTTTTGGCCCAGGACTGCGGGTTGAGCTGGCGAGACTCAGCGGCGAACAGGTCGAAGTGGCTTTAATTAGCGCTCCTCAGACCACGTCTCAGGCCGGATAGACTGGCTACCCTGAGCTATGGAGCGAAGGAAAATGAAGAAATTCAACATTTGGGTTGATTCCCAGAGTCTCATCTAAATATTCTGTCTCTCAAGCCCTGATCTTTCGGCGCTCTATGCGCTAGAAGATCAGGGCTTAACGTTGCAGGACGATAAAAGCCCTTTGCAGATCTCTCTTTGCAGATCTCTTTGGTGCTCTCGGTAGAAATGGGAATACTAGTTCAATGGGAATCCATGCACACCTATCTTCGTGGCTGATTTTGTGGCTAAGCTCAAAGGCCGTACCCATCCCCTAGCGGCAAAACCTAAAGGGCTATACTCCCTAACTCTGGTGGACTTCTGGAACTTAAAGTTCTCTATATCATTGAGGGCTTAGCGCCTGCGGCAGGCAAAAAGGTCGTAAGGGATGAACGACGTAGAGCCAAGAATTCTTTTGTATACAGGGCAAAGACTAAAGAGGGCATTGAGGGTTTAATCGTGGAAATCGATGCATTTGGGCAAACGGAGATCGGGCATCCAGCACCAGTTAGGCTCTTTGCCTCTAGCAAACCTGCCCTTGTTTTGCTGATTGACGATGATGCTGTCATGCGGATGCACCTACGGCTGTGTCTAGACAAAGAGGGGTATGACATTATTGAGGCTAAGACAGGTCAGGAAGGGTTAGAACTTTACAGCCGCAAACATCCTGATATTGTGCTGCTGGATGCAGTGATGCCAGGAATTGATGGCTTTGAGTGCTGCGAAAAGCTTCAGGCTTTGGCGGGCGATCGCCCCACTCCTATCTTGATGATTACAGGGCTTGAAGATCGCGCTTCCGTCGATCGCGCCTTTGAAGTCGGAGCAATGGATTTTGTCACCAAGCCCGTCCATTTTGCCGTCCTGCGGCAGCGAGTGCGGCGGCTGATCCAGCAATCTCAGCTTCAGCAGCAGCTAGAGACAGCCAATCGAGAATTGCTGCGTCTGGTATCGCTTGATGGCTTGACTCAGGTTGCCAATCGGCGGCGGTTCGATGAGTACCTAGATACTGAATGGCGACGCATGCAGCGGGAACAGTTGCCGATCGCTCTGGTGCTGTGCGATATCGACTTCTTCAAGTCCTATAACGACACCTATGGTCATCAGGCGGGCGATCGCTGCCTTCAGCAAGTAGCCAGAGCGTTGCAAGACTCTATCAAGCGCCCAGCAGACCTAGTGGCGCGCTATGGCGGCGAAGAATTTGCCTTGCTGCTACCTAACACCCATGCAGCCGGAGCCTTAGCTGTGGCATCGGCAACCTGTGGGGTAATTAGCACCCTAGCCATTCCCCATAGCAGCGCCCCCGTTCATCAAACCGTGACTTTGAGCGCTGGAGTCGCTAGCCTGATTCCCTCTCCTGAAATTAGTTCTGAAGCCTTTGTCGCTGCTGCTGATAGAGCGCTTTACCGAGCCAAAGCAAAAGGTCGCAATCGCTGCTGTCTAGGCAGTTTAGACCCAGTTCAGCCTCATTTTTGAAGCCGATCTTCATGCAATCTTAAGCCCTTCTCCCTTGCGTTTGGAAATTGGATTGTGCATAAGTTGAGTTGAACCATCAACTCAATCCCTAACCAATCCGAGCTTATGGACAACCAGCTTGCTAACCAGTTAATTGATTGTCCTATCACGATCGAGGACGATCGGACTGGGACAACGGTGGAAACCCTCAAGCGCGCCCTTGCCGACAACCTCTACTATCTTCAGGGCAAAGACGAGAACTTTGCCACCTTCTACGACTACTACATGGCGTTGGCTTATACGGTGCGCGATCGTCTCGTGCATCGCCGCATCAAGACCGCCCAGACCTACTTTGACAAAGATGTCAAAATGGTCTACTACCTGTCTGCTGAGTTTCTGATTGGCCGCCTGCTGATCAATAATCTGATTAATCTAGGGCTGTATGAACCTATGCAGCAGGCTCTGAAGGAGTCAGGCTTGAACCTGGATGATCTGCTGGAGCGCGAAGAAGAACCCGGACTAGGCAACGGCGGCTTAGGCAGATTGGCTGCCTGCTATCTCGACTCTCTGGCCGCGCTCGAAATTCCGGCAGTGGGCTATGGCATCCGCTATGAGTTCGGTATTTTTGACCAGCTCATCGCTGACGGCTGGCAAACGGAGCGCCCCGATAACTGGCTGCAATTTGGCAACCCCTGGGAATTGCCACGCCCTGACTACACCGTTGAAGTTAAGTTTGGTGGGCACACCGAAGGCTATACCCATACTGACGGCAGTTTCCAAATGCGATGGGTTCCCCGAGTAACGGTTTTGGGGACACCCTATGACACGCCTGTGCCTGGGTATGGCAACAACACGGTTAATACCCTGCGCCTCTGGGCAGCCAAAGCGGGTGAAGACTTTGACCTCAACACCTTCAACGCCGGAGACTATACGCAGGCTGTCGCCAACAAAACTTTCTCTGAGAACATTTCCAAAGTTCTCTACCCCAACGACAACACGCTTCAGGGCAAAGAGCTACGCCTTCAGCAGCAATATTTCTTTGTTTCTTGCTCCTTACAAGACATTATTCGACTGTATCTGCGCAAGCATGACACCTTTGATTTATTCCCTGAAAAGGCTGCAATTCAGCTTAACGACACCCATCCGGCGATCGGCGTGGCCGAGCTAATGCGGTTGCTGATTGATGAGCATTTTGTCCCCTGGGAAAAAGCCTGGGACATCACGCGCCAGACCTTTGCCTATACCAATCACACGCTGCTGTCAGAAGCCCTAGAGCGCTGGTCGGTGAGTTTGTTTGGTCGCTTGCTGCCGCGTCATCTGGAGATTATCTATGAAATTAATCGCCAGTTCATGGAAGAACTTCAGTTGAAGTACAACGGCGATGCGGGCAAGATGAATCGGATGTCGTTGGTGGAAGAGGGCGAAGATAAGAAGATTCGCATGGCGCACTTGGCTTGCGTCGGTAGCCATGCTGTCAACGGCGTGGCAGCGCTGCATACTGAGCTGGTCAAGCAAGACCTGTTCCGTGACTTTTATGAGCTTTGGCCCGAGAAGTTTCAGAACAAAACCAACGGCATTACGCCTCGGCGTTGGCTGTTGATGAGCAATCCAGATCTGTCGGCGCTGATTACCGAGAAAATTGGCGGCAACTGGGTCAAACAACTCGACGAGCTGAAAAAGCTAGAAGCCTATGTGGATGATCTAGAGTTTCGATCGCGCTGGCGGCAAATTAAGCAAGCCCGTAAAGCTGGCTTTGCAGCCTATATCCACCGCAGCAACGGGATTGAAATCGATCCCAATTCGATTTTTGACATTCAGATCAAGCGGATTCATGAATACAAGCGGCAGTTGCTTAACGTCTTGCATGTGATTGCCCTGTATAACCAAATCAAAGACAATCCCAGCATTGACGTGGTGCCTCGCACCGTCATTTTTGGCGGCAAGGCAGCTCCGGGTTACTTCATGGCCAAGATGGTGATCAAGCTAGTCAACTCGGTCGCAGATGTGGTCAACAACGACCCTGACGTGGCTGGACGCTTGAAGGTGGTCTTTGTGGCAAATTACTCTGTCTCTCTAGGACAGTTTGCCTATCCGGCCTCTGACCTGTCTGAGCAGATCTCTACTGCCGGGAAGGAAGCTTCAGGTACAGGCAACATGAAGTTTGCGCTCAACGGCTCTCTGACGATCGGCACTCTAGATGGGGCAAACGTTGAGATTCGAGAAGAGGTGGGCGCTGAAAACTTCTTCCTGTTTGGTCTGACGGCTCAGGAAGTGGTGGATCTAAAGGCGAAGGGCTATAAGCCGCAAGACTATTACCACTCCAATCCGGCGCTGAAGCGAGTGGTAGATCAGCTGGCCTCGGGTTTCTTCTCTCCCAAAGATCCAGGGCTGTTTATGCCGATCGTCAGCTCTTTGCTGAATTCGGATGAGTACATGCTCTTTGCTGACTTCCAAGCCTACGTAGACTGCCAAGCTCGCGCTGCCGAGGCCTACCGTGATCAGGACAACTGGACGCGCATGTCCATTCTTAATGTGGCCAACATGGGCAAGTTCTCGTCTGATCGGGCGATCGCTGAGTATTGCACAGATATCTGGCATGTGCAGCCTGTGCCGATCTCACTGAATGAGTATTCTCAATCAGGTGCAGGGTTGAAGGTGAAGAAAGTTCATGTGGTCTAAGGTTGTGTGATTGCCGTAGCCATGATGCTTGGGGTATTTTTGTAGGGGCGCGGAGCGCCCCTACAAAAATACCCCAAGGCTTTACTTTATAAATCCTCGATTTTGCTCAGGAAACGGGCGAAATCGAGGATTTCAGGTTTCTGAGACTACTCAAACAAGTTCACAAGCCCTTAAGGATGAGTTCTCCTGTGCCATCCACAACTTCGCCGATCGCCCCAGCCGATAGGTTTTGGGCTTCAAAAAAAGCGATCGCTGGGTCAATCGCCGAGGGCGGCACGATTAACACAAACCCCACCCCCATATTGAAGGTATTGAACATTTCTAGCTGGCTAACGTTGCCCTGTGCTGCCAGCCACTCAAAAATCGGTGGCGTTGTCCAGCAGCGCACATCGATCTGCACAGACTGACCTGCCCCCAGACAGCGCGGTAGGTTTTCAGGCAAGCCGCCCCCGGTAATATGCGCCATGCCGTGGATGTCAATCCCAGCCTGACGCGCTGCCAAAACAGGCTTGACATAGATTTGCGTTGGCGTGAGCAAGGCTTCGCCCAGAGACTTGCCTCCGAGCTGTTCGGGGCGATCGCTCAAAGCGCTGCCTGTAGCCTCTACTATTTTGCGCACCAGGCTGTAGCCGTTGCTGTGAATACCCTGGCTGGCTAGAGCGATCGCCACATCACCCACCTGCACCCGTGAACCGTCTACGATCTGACTTTTTTCAACGATGCCGACGCAAAAGCCCGCCAGATCATACTCTCCAGGCTGATAGAATCCTGGCATCTCGGCGGTTTCGCCCCCCAGCAAGGCACAGCCCGCCAGCCGACAGCCTTCAGCAATTCCGGCGACAACTTGGGCAAGCTGGTCAGGATTGAGCTTGCCAGTAGCTAAATAGTCGAGGAAAAACAGCGGCTCGGCTCCCGAAGTCAGCACATCGTTAACGCACATGGCGACTAGATCTATGCCCACCGTGTCATGGCGATCGTACTGCTGAGCTACCTTTAGCTTTGTCCCAACGCCATCGGTTCCCGACACCAGCACTGGCTCTTGATAGCCGCTAGGCAACTGAAACAGGCCACTGAAACCGCCTAACCCGCCCATGACTTCAGGGCGATGAGTACTTTCTACGGCATCTCGAATTTTTTTGACAAAGGCGCGACCTGCTTCTACATCAACCCCAGCCTGTTTGTAATCCATACGTTCGTTCCCGCCTACCTTGCAGGAATCATTGTACTGGAATCACTGGGCTAGGCTGGGCATCGCTCCTCATGGAGTGGCAGATCTGCGATCGTTTATGTCAATGCTTTTTTGAAGATGTCAATGGTTAGCTTAAATAACCCAAGGTGCAACACGATCAACAAAATGCTTTTGAGGTAGACTTCTTAGAGTTTAGCTAGCCTACCCTTTAAAGTTTGCTTTGGTACGCCTAAATTTCTGCATCAGAGAAAGCTAGAAGCAATCCAATATAGGCTTTCAGAAGTAGAGTTTATGCCTGCGGTAAACCAGAAAAGCAAGCAAAGGTAAGCTAATTGGGCGCTTTTAAACGTTCCTCTCCAGCAGAGATCTTTAACATTTACCAAACAGTGAAGCAGAGCTATTAATGAAGAAAAAGATTTTTTTTATCCATGTTGCAAAGACAGCCGGATCTTCATTCAACAAGTTCTTAGAAAGCAACTTTGTGGGGAAATCGCACTGTGAACAGTACTTAGACAGCCAAACTGTAACCTTCCCAAACCTAGACTCTCTCAGAAAACTCGACTATGTTTCAGGGCATTTGAATTTCTTTGTGTTTGCAAGAAACTTTGCTAGAGAAGAATATTTTGCCTTAACGTTTTTGAGAGAACCTGTTGACCAACTGATTTCTCATATCAACTGGGTGATTCACATCTACGATATTGGCCTTGATTTTTTTCAGGCGCATCCCAAAGACATACAGGAACTCAGCCTGGAGTTAAGAGCCGCTGACCTGTATGATCCTGACACCTTCATATCTTGCTTGAGCAAGTACGATTGGCTATTCCAAAACTGTCAGTCTCGTTACTTTGCTGAAGATTGGCAGAATTTACGCAGCATGGATGTTATTGAAAATCTCTCAACACTCGATATGGTTGGGCTAACTGAGTTTTATGAAAGCAGCCTACAAAAATTTGTGGCAGTCAATCAACTGGATGTAGAGGTTAAAGTTGATTTCCTCAATCAAAACTCAGAGTATAAAATCAAGAAGGATATTTGTGAAAACGCCTTGATTCATGAGTTTATTCAAACCTATAACGAGGTTGATATTGATGTTTATGCTTACGTTTTAGAACAGTTTATGCGTAACTCATAGCAATGAGGCCAGGAATATGTTTGGGGCGCGCAGATCAGACTCACAAAATGCCCTGAGCCTGATGACGCCCACCAGTCGAAACCGATCACAGCCTAATGGTTTGAGCCACAACATGAACTTCATTCAGCTTACGCACCAGCCGTAGTGCCTGATGCTCATACAACGGCTGCTCTAAGGTGGCGGGCAAACTTAGCATCAGTTTTTTGGCGATGCCGATGTTACAGCCCGAAATCAGCGCAATTTGATTTGCGCCCTCGGTGACAGCATAAGAATTTAAAGCTTGCTCGATTCGCACCTGCCATTGACGAGGCGTCATTTCCCCGCGTTCAATCCACTGAAGGCTTTGACTGGTTGCCAAAACAATCAGCCGCGACCCCACATAGAGCCGCATGTCTTCGGAAGGCATTAGTTCGGCTGGCTCTTGGCTACTGCGTTGATACAGCACAGGCACAATGCCATAGCCATAGGCAATTTCAGACAGTAGATGTCCGTTGAGCGTGTCTCCTACCTCAATGCTGTATTCCGTTACCAGCACCGTTTGCTGATTAAAGTGAAATAGGCTGATGATATTTTCGCCAAACGCTGCCGCTACAAAGACCTCAGCCGAGAGTGCCGAGCCGCACAGCACCTGAGCATAGGGAAACAGGCGCGTGACGCTATTGCTAAAGTGCTGATCGTAGGTGCGAATCACCAGACGGCTTTGGGGATTGATCGTATGCGCCATCAGCCCTAGCTCTAAATTTTGAATGTCATCCCCCGTTACGACAATGATGCTTTTGGCAGTCTCTAAATTGACTTTGGCGAGCAGATGGGTGAGATCGCCCATGATAATGGGCATGCGGGGCAAAGTGCTGGAATCGATCGCCTGGATCGTTATCGCCACGAGCGGTTGCTTCAGCTCTTGCAGCAGGGTTGCTACTCCTTGCCCCACACGTCCCAAACCTACTAAAACCACATGGTTGGCTTGGGGCACCGGATCACGGTTGCTGAAAAACATGAATCTGGAGGTCAGCAGCGCCTCCGTTAACAGCGCGTACAGCACCCCTACAAACGCAGTTCCCGCCAAAGTCAACAGGAGGCTAAACAGCCGCAGCCATCCCGGCATCTCAGCCGCCGGAGCAGGCTGATTAGCAAAATCGACGCTGCCAAACAGATCGCCGTAACCCCCAAGCAGCAGAATAATCGGCGCATAGAAAGCTTCGGCCAAACCCACGCCGGGATAGGACAGGCGATACAGCACAATGCCCAACAGCCACATTGCCACCAGCGTAATGCCGCAGACGATCGCCACTCGCTGCGTTTGGTACTGCTCAGTCGATCGCCAAAATCGCAGCAGCATCTGCGCGAAGTTCTTTTCCTGCCTGCCCCAGTGCCGCAGTTGGGCTATCCAGGTTTTCTTTTTTCGCCAGCGAGAAGGCTTGGTGCGCTGTTCGCTCTCATGGGTAGGACGGGCGAGCATGTTGCCCATATCCAGTGAATTCATAACTTCGACATACACCACCGTATCGCCAGCCTGGAGTACGGCATCGGGTTCCCATTGGTGAAATCGCTGAGGAGAGGCAGGCACCAAAGGCGAATTGAGCTGGGCTGAGGTGTGGCTGAGCAACCGCCGACTGCGGCTATTTAGCCCATGCACCCGCCAGCGATCGCACCAGCGATCGCCCTGATGCACTTGATATTTCACCACCCGCAGCAGCCGCTTTTCTAGATTGAAGTATCCTAGGGTTTCAACCCCCAGAGCAGACAGGGCAAAGGCTGAGGCGGAGAGCTGAGTGGGTTCAAAAGCGGCAAAGTTGCCCAAATTCTCTCCCAAGAGCTGATTGAGATTTTGCTTATCCGATCGCACAATGAGGCGCACATCAGGATTAAGGGCGCGCGCCGCCAAGGCCGCTTCGGTGTTTACCCGCTCGTTGCCCGTGACCAGCAGAATCGTGCGGCAATGGTGAATCCGTGCCTGCTTGAGCACCGTTTCTAGCCGACAGTCGCCAATGAAAACCTCCTCTAGCAGCTGAGGCAGTTCCGGAATTTCCCAGTTTTTGGGGGGTGCATCGACGATGGCACTGACGATCGCGCCATATTCTTTTAGCTCTGCGACACAATGCTGCCCCAAGCTGCCCAACCCGCAGACCAAAAATCGATCGAGCTGGGAGCCAAAGGGCAAATTCAGCCTTTCCAGAGCAGAAGACATGGGCGGTTTTGCCAGTCAAGTATTCTCTTTACAGTATCAGGAGATCTCGAATTAGGGTTGTGTGCGCACTCTGCGCACACAACCCTAAAAGCTGGATGTTGTAATCTACTGAGTCTCTCTATTTCCCATAGTTGCGAGGGGTATAAACCCAAACACCGCCATTGGCGCGATCGATCCTACGGGTTTGGCTAGAGCCAATCAAAATCACCGTTCGCATATCGGCTTGGTCGGGCGTCAGCTCTGCCAAAGAGATCACCTGTACGGACTGTCCGGGACGACCCAGGTTGCGCGCCAGCACCACAGGAGTGTCGGGCGATCGCCATTTCAGCAAAATCTGTTGCGCCTCGGCCAATTGCCAAGTGCGCTGTTTTGAGACGGGGTTGTAAAAGGCGATGGCAAAATCTGCCTCTGCTGCCGCCGCAATTCGCTGCGTCACAATAGACCAGGGCTTAAGGATATCCGATAGCGAGATGGCGCAAAAGTCGTGACCCAAAGGCGCACCGATCGCTGCTGCTGCCGCCTGCATGGCCGAAATGCCGGGGGCAACCTGTAGATCAACGCTATTCCAGACTGGATTTGCCTCGCGATCGATCACTTCAAACACAGCCGATGCCATCGCATAAATCCCCGGATCGCCCGAAGAAACGATAACGACCGATCGCCCTGTTGCGGCTAGATCTAACGCCATTCTGGCGCGTGCCAGCTCTTCTCGATTATCTGACTCATGCTGGCGCTTGCCCTCTGCTAAACTGCCGACCAGCTTGAGGTAGGTGCTGTACCCCACTAAATCGGTGGCCGCCTTGAGGAGTTCCTTCACTTCGGGAGACATCCAGGCTTCGCCGCCTGGGCCTGTGCCAATGATGGCTAACCGCCCCTGCGGCTGGCCAATTTGCGTGGGGTCAAAGGGTTCGGGAGCCAGGGCGATCGCCACCTGTCCTGAGGCCACTAATTGTCCATTTGCACCCACGGCGGCTAGGGCGATCGCTTCAGCTTGGCTTTCCCGGCGTTGTGTTAGCGGGTCAAGTTGGGCAGGGGTAAAGAAGCGAATCGGCACGTTGAAGGCAAGGGCGATCGCAGCCAAGGCAGGATGAGCCGCTGCGGACAGCGGAGCAAAGAAGCCTGCGACTGAAGCCGCAGCCAAATCATGATCGGCCAAACGCTGCTGCACCTGCGCCAACAGGTCTTGAGGCGTAGCGGTGCCGAGATCGCTAAGCCCGATCGCTACCGTGGCCGGATGATAGATCAGGCGATCGGGCGAGGGGGCAAGGGGGCGTTCAGTGACTTCGATAGTCAGCGTATTCGCCTCCGCATCCGCCCAGGGAAGCGGGCTATCCCGCAGCCAGGGCGCATTGCCCTCCAATTTCACCGTTGCTCCCGACAGTAGATCGGCTAGAAATGTTTTGGCTTGCTCGTCAGAATTGGCGAGGCGGTATCCGGCTGGGGGCGACAGGAGCCGACTGCGAAACCGCAAATCGCCTGTGGTAGTAATGGCAGGACTGACCTCTAGCGCTGCCGCCAGGTGACGCGCCAGCTCATTCGCGCCATTTAGTCCACCCAAGAGCGGCACAACGGCACTGCCGTCTTCAGCGATCGCCAGCACAGGCGGCTCAGCCCGTTTGTCGCTTAGCAGGGGGGCAAGCGTGCGAATCAAAATTCCGGCAGCGCATAGGCCAATGATGGGCGTACCTTCTGCAAAGAGCTGGCGCAAGGTGACGCCAAAATCGCTAAAGCTAATATCCACTTCAGTCGTGCGACCCGACAGTCCATAGAGTGTTGCTCCTGGCAGATGCTGCATGAGCTGCTGCGCTACGGGCACGCTGTTTTGCCCCAGCACCACCACAGCGGGGCTTTTTCCTGACAGGTCTATCAATTGCTTCATAAATGCGCCTTGCTCGGCACTAAAATCATGGAGAAATAGGGGACATTGCCGGAATCTACCTGATCGATCGGCACAATCTGTTGGTCATGCATCGTCGCCCGCTCAATGTACTGGGCACGCGGAATCAGGCTGAGCTGATGCAAAACCGATCGCACCTTGGCAAAATGTCGTCGCAGCTTAATAATGGCAACCGCATCGGCATTGAGCAACTGCGTCGCCAAAACATCCTCTGGCAGCGCCGCCGAGAGAACGCTAAAGATATCGTTGCGATAGCTCAAAGGAATTCCCAAGGCTGACGCACAAGCCATCGGCGAAGAAACACCTGGAACCACTTCCGTTTCAAAGCGATCGGACAGGCGCGTATACAAATACATAAACGACCCATAGAATAGCGGATCGCCTTCACAGAGAACCGCCACATCGCGACCCGCAGACAGATGCTCCGCCACAGGAGCGATCGCCTCAGCATACAAAGGCTGTGCCGCTTGCGGATCATCAGCACGCGGAAAATGAAAGCTGACCTCAGTTTGATGCCCGACCAAATAGGGTGCCACGATCGATCGCGCCACGCTCTCTCGCTCCACAGCAGATTGGTAGGCCACCACAGGCACCGATTGCAGAATACGCAACGCTTTTAGGGTCAGCAGCTCTGGATCTCCAGGCCCCACGCCAATTCCGTAAAGACGACCCGACGACATTATTCTTCCTCCATTGCTAAGGCATTAACTGCGGCGGCGGCCATCGCACTACCGCCCCGCCGACCGTGAATCGTTAAAAAGGGTACGCCTCGGCTATTTTCGGCTAAAGCCGCTTTTGACTCTGCCGCGCCGACAAACCCCACCGGAAAGCCTAAAATGAGCGCGGGTTTTGGCACCCCTTCATCCAAAAGTTCCAATAGCCGGAACAATGCCGTTGGCGCATTGCCAATCGCCACAATCGCTCCTGCCAGCTGCCCTCTCCATAGCTCAAGGGCGGCAGCCGATCGCGTATTTTGGATTTTCTGAGCGATCGCTGGAACTTCCGGTTCATTCAGCGTACAAATGACGGCATTGTTGGCAGGCAGCCGCTTGCGCGTCACGCCATTGGCTACCATTTGGGCATCGCACAAAATCGGCGCTCCTGCCGCCAGAGCCGATCGACCGATCGCTGCTGCATCAGGCGAATAGGCTAGGTCGCTCACAATATCTGTCATGCCACAGGCGTGAATCAGCCGCACAGCAACCGATTCTAAGTCGGGGGGCAAGGTCGCCAGATTGGCCTCAGCTCGGATGATAGAGAAAGAGTTACGGTAGATTTCGTTGCCGTCACGGATATAGTCAGACATTGGGTTTGGGATTATGGATAGCTTGTGGCGTGGGTGCGGCCTATCTAAGATCAGAGCCATTTAATTTGGGTGAATTAAAAAGTTGTCTGAGTTGCTCTAGCGAATATCTTGCTGTGAATGCCCTAAAGGTTTCAGCCGCATCCGTCCGCCGCTCTTGATAAGTCCTCAGCATGTGTTCGATCCGGTTTAGCAGCCGTTCAAAGTTGTGTTCTTGAAAAAGCTCTTGATCGAGTGCATGATCATGAGAACCAACGTAAACAGCATAGGGTGCCGTCTCTGTCTGCCTGTCTTCATGGCCGTCAAGGGACGTCTCCGTCAAAGGAATGCCCATGAGCGTGATATCGGCTGGGTGGTGCTGCGCACAGGATTTTTCGCAGCCGCTCCAGTGAATATTGATGGGGCGATCGAGCTTAATGCGGTGCTGAAGCTGGTCTATCAAGGCGATCGCATGACCTTGGGTATCCGTGGCGGCAGATTTGCAGCCTCTTGTTCCGGCACAGGCAACGATCGCCCCCCAAGCGCTAGCGTCCGTGAGTTGCAGCGCCTCAAGCCCTTGCTGCACGATCGCAAGCTGTGGCTGAGGAATATAGGGAATCAGCAAGTTTTGCCAAGGCGTGAGCCGCAGGGTGCTGTCGCCATAGGCTGCTGCCAGTGCGCTCAATCCCCTGATTTGGAAGGGTTTCAGCCATCCCAGCGGTAGAGCAATGCCCAGATAGGCCAGTCCGGGCTGCTGTTGGGGATGACTGCCTAAGTACATAAATTCGCGAACCGACAGGGAAAGGTCGCTTATCTCGCCGCTAGCAGTAGGACAGGTGAGAACGCAGTCCAGATGCAGTCGCCGCTCAACCGCCTGAAGCACAGCGGCAATGCCTCGATCCTGCAAGAATTCTCGGAAGCGGGGTTTGGGGCTACGAACATGGCGATCGCGCAGCGGTGCAGAGACTTTATCCGGTGGGAGAGAGGTTTGCTGTATTGTGTAATCGCAGTACAGATCTGCCAAAGCCGCCAGCAGGCGCAAACTGTCTTCTGGCTTCACCCATAGGTTTATCGCCTGGGGAGGGTTGCCGCGATCGCCGCTACTCAAATACAGCCGAAAGTAAATAGCGCCATCTCGCTTCACGGCCACCAGGCTGATATCGTTGGGGCGATCGCGAATTGAAACCGCCTCACCCCCATCAAACCCAACGCTAAACTTGGCTGAGAGGGGAGCCAGCTCAGGATGGTGAGCGAGATAGCTGTTCCACGCAGCGACCCAGGGGCGAGTATCGAGCAGCGCCTCGGTATCGATGCCTGCGGTGGGGCTAGCCATAATGTTGCGGAGGTGATCGGTGCTGCCATTGGCCGCAGCCAAACCTACCTGCTGGAGGTGAGTCAGCACTGTGGGCGGCAAGGCCGCAGCCGATCGCAGTTGCAAATTGGCGCGATTGGTGACTTGCACTGGGCCATAGCACTCGGAGAGTTGGGCGATCGCCTCACATTGCTGAGCCGTCAGGATGCCGCCCGGTATGCGAAGGCGAGATAAGATGCCGTCTTGAACAGGTGTAGCGTAGAATAAACCAGGACAAGCGTCCGTTTGAGACAGCAAGCAGTTAGCTCCTTTCCCGTGCGACGCGGGAAATTCAAGAGAACAGATGGCAATCAAAGTCGGCATTCTGACTGGGGCTAGTCCCATTACAGTTGCGGCACAGTACCGGAATCTCACCGGACTTTCCCGACTCTGAGCCTGACTAACTTAGCATGGTCAGACAGCCAAAAGACGGGATACTGAATCTTTCTTAAACTGTTGCTTTTCAGAGATGTCTTGCAGATGACTCAAAAATGGCTGTCGATCGTCGGCATTGGCGAAGACGGATTGCCGGGACTTAGCCCGATCGCCCGATCGTTGGTCGATGGCGCAGAGATGCTAGTCGGGGGCGATCGCCATCTAGCAATGCTGCCACCCGACGATCGCCCTCGCCTGAGCTGGGCTTCGCCCATTAGCAGCTCTGTAGATGAAATTTTGCGGCGGCGCGGTCAGCGCATCTGCGTTTTAGCCAGCGGCGATCCGATGTGCTATGGCATTGGAGCCTTGCTAACGCGTCGAGTGGCGATCGCTGAAATCACCATCATTCCCTCTGTTTCGGCCTTTAGTCTTGCCTGTGCCCGTTTGGGCTGGTCGCTGCCTGAGGTAGAAACCCTCAGCTTATGCAGCCGTCCGCCCGATCTGTTGCGCGCCTCGCTCTACGCCAGCGCCAAGCTGCTAGTTTTAAGTGAAGGGAGGCAGACCCCGGCGATCGTAGCCGAAATCTTGACGCAGCAAGGCTTGGGAGACAGCCGCATCACGGTATTAGAGCGCATGGGCGGCGTTCATGAAAGACAGATCACTGGAATAGCCGCCACCTGGGTCACGTCCGATCAAGACATCGCCGATCTCAACACTCTGGCGATCGAATGTGTTCCCTCTAGCACTATTCCCAGAACCTTACTCCTAGCGCGATCGCCAGGATTGCCCGATGCCGCCTATCATCATGATGGGCAGCTCACCAAACGGGAAGTTCGGGCGGTGACGTTATCCGCTCTGGCTCCTTTGCCCGGAGAACTGCTGTGGGATGTGGGCGCAGGCTGTGGCTCGATCGGCATTGAGTGGATGCGTAGCCATCCTCGCTGTCGGGCGATCGCCATTGAAAAATCCAGGACGCAGTACATTGCCGACAACGCCGCCGCCTTGGGCACTCCCACCCTGCAAATTATTCAGGGCACCGCGCCGATCGCTCTCCAAAATCTGCCTGCGCCTGATGCCATCTTTATTGGGGGAGGCATCACGTCAGAGGGACTGCTAGAAATTTGCTGGAGCGCGCTCAAGCCAGGTGGGCGGCTGGTAGCCAATGTGGTGACGCTAGAAGGAGAACAAAAGCTATTTGCCGCGCATGAAAAAGTGGGGGGAAACTTTATTCGCATCGGCATCCAGCGGGCTGAGCCAGTTGGCAAGTTTTTGGGCTGGCGATCGCTAGCCCCCGTCACCCAATGGACGGCCACCAAACCAGTGCTTAACTCAATGGCCCTTCAAAGCTTTTAGCGACGCGCAGAGATTCCTTGAGCCAAGTAAAGTAGAAAGTTGAGCCTTTGCCTTCCTGAGATTCCACCCGAATTTTGCCGCCTTCCGTCTCCACAATTTTTTTAACGATCGACAACCCAATGCCAGTGCTTTCTCGGCTGTCGCGGGCTTCCAAAGTTTGGAAGATGGCAAAAATCCGCTCATGAAATTCTGGGGCAATGCCTTCGCCATCGTCGGAAACGGCAAATTCGTAAAAGTCACCTTGGTCTTCGTAGGTAACTGCGATCGTGCCATCGGGGCGATCGTGATGCTTAATGGCATTGCTAATCAAGTTGGCAAAGACCTGACGCAACAAAATTCGCTTTGTGTTGAACACAGGCATATCTGGCTGAATCTTGATGGTAAAAGACTGGGGCGGATCGAGAGAGTCTAAGACATCTGCCAGCATGTCGTTGACGTTGACCATCTCGACAGGGGTTTGGGTGCGCCCCACCCGAGAGTAGTCCAGTAGGCCGTTGATCAGAGATTCCATTCGCATGACGCGCCCCCGCAAGAGCTGCATCTGGTAGCGATTTTCTTCGGGGAGCTGCGTCCCTAAGTCTTCTTCAATCCATTCTGAAAGGTTGGCGATCGCCCGTAAAGGAGCTTTAAGGTCGTGAGAAGCAACATAGGCAAACTGCTCTAGCTCTTTGTTGCGATCTTCTAGAGAAGAATTTGTTTGAGCCAAAATAGCCGCCAAGCGCACCAGCTCATCCGCGCGAGCCTTCAGTTTTGCCTGGGCATCTTCTGCCACAGAGATGTCTCGAATAATCACGATCAGACGATCTTCTACCTGAAGATCGCTAATGGAGATTTCGACCGGAAAGGGCGACCCAATTTTGCGCAAGCCCATCGTTTTCCATTGCTGGCTGCCCACAAAGCGTCCTTTGCGGTCTTCCTCATAGTTCTTGAGCACAGGAGTAGAAAACAGCATGTCCAGCGACTTGTATTTCACTTCCAAGATCTCATAGCCAAACATCTTGGAGGCCGTTGGATTAAACAGCTCAATTTGGCGATCTTCGTCCAAGATAATGACGCCATCAACCACATGGTTGGCGATCGCCTGAAGCATCGATCGGCTCTCACGCAGCAGGCGCTCTCGGGTGCTTAACTCATGGTCAAGGTTGCTAAATAAATACATGGCCGACCAGGTGCCCAACACACTCACTAATACCGCAGACCACAGCAAGGTATTGGTCGCTTCCTGAACGCTATTTCTTCGCAGCGTGTAGGCGTTGAGGAGTTTCCACTCCTGGGTTTGGAATTCACTAATGGCAAGCCGTAGCTCATCCATTGCCACCTTGCCCTCAAACAGCAGCGCTCTCGCCCGAGCAGAGTCTGACGCGGCCTGAGGTGGAGGTTGCGACTGAATCACATTCACCATTTCACTGAGCAAGGCCAACCGCTGCTGCGCTAGCTGACTAATCTCTTGCAGTCGCTGGCTCTGCTCAGAAGAATCATCCTCTAGCAATCGGTCTAGCCTTTGCAATGCCATCGGCACCTGCTCAACGGCACGGCTAAAGGGTTCTAAAAAGACCTCATTTTTGGCAACGGCATAGCCCCTTGCCCCCGTTTCAGCGTTTAGCATCTCTAGCAACAGGGCATTGCTTTCAAGAATCACATCTTCGGTGGAGTCAGCCTGCGCCTGAACATTGAGCGTGCTGTCTCGTGACCAAATCCAGCTAGCCAAAGTCACAGCGATGCAAATGGCTGGAATGGCAATGACTACCGCGCCACGCCGACGGGCAGGCAGTCGCACCCATAAATTGTTTAACTTCCTCCCGGGTAAAACTTTCATACCTATCCTCTGTACAATCGCTAGCCAGAAAAATTGGTTCGCTCTTGCATCCCTCTAATGTTTATATTTCAACTCCTGTAACTCACCTCCAAGAGAGGTGGAGCAAATCTCTCGAATGAGCAAATTTGCAAATGCTTCTCTATGTGTTTTAGGCTTCCCTGTTTTTTGTACTTTCTGTGCTGCTTTTTGCACTTCTCTATTGTTGAGTCATTATGTATTGAACATGTATTGGGATGTATTAGACATGTATTGGGCGTTAGATTATCTGCCTGAAAAGTTCGGTTTCGAGAGCGCCCCGGTCACACTTTAGGAGACTTAGGCCAGGTGAATCGAAACGTCGTTCCCTCACCCAATGCAGACTCTACTCGAATGACTCCCCCTTCAGTCTCCACAATCTTCTTAACGATCGACAATCCAATCCCTGTACTCTCCTTTGTGTCGCGAGATTCTAGGGTATGGAAGATCGCAAAAATCTTCTCGTGATGTTCAGGAGCAATGCCACGACCATCGTCACTCACGGCAAATTCATACATTGAGCCGATGTCTTGCACAGCAACCCTGACCGTACCCTCACTGCGAGGGTGGTGCTTAATAGCATTGCTGATCAAGTTAGAAAAAACCTGCCTCAAAAGGAGGGGCTTGGTTTTTAAAGTCGGCATCTCATCCCCGATCTGAATGGTAAATTCTGCGGGCGGTGCCAGAGAATCAACCACTTCATGCAGCAGCGTTTTTACCGATAGGGTTTCGGCAACAACCTGGGTACGCCCGACCCGCGAGTATTGTAGCAGTCCGTTAATTAAAGACTCCATCCGGTGAACCCGACCCCGCAGCAATTGCATCTGACGCTGGCTGTCATCAGGTAGCTTATCGCCCAGATCTTCCTCGATCCATTCTGAAAGGTTGGCGATCGCCCGCAAAGGAGCCTTGAGGTCATGGGACGTGACATAGGCAAACTGGTCGAGTTCGCGGTTGCGTTCTTCGAGCAGCGTCGTGGTGTCGGTTAACAGCCGATTCACCTGAGAAAGTTCGTCAGCCCGCTCTTGCAGATGCATTGCGGCCAGCTTGCGATCGGTAATATCCGTAATGCTGCCCAAGTAGCCAATCATCTGGCCGTTGTCCAGGGTTTCGGGCAGGGCTTGGCAAACCACCCAGGTAACCACACCGTCGGGTCGCTGATAGCGATAGTCTGCTTGGTAGGGCGATCGCGTCTGTACGGCTGCCAGCCAAGTTTCGATCATTTGCTGCCGATCGTCTGGGTGAATCGATTGCCGCCAGCCATCCCCCAGCCCTTCTTCTGCACTTAGCCCAGCAATTTCTGCCCAGCGATCGTTCAGGTAGGTGGCTTTGCCGTCTAGATCAGCTCGAAAAATGCCCACAGGCAACGTTTGTGCCAGAGTGGCATAGCGGCGTTCGCTTTCGCGTAGGGCTTCCTCGGCTTGCTTACGATCGGTGATGTCGGTAATGGTGCCGATATAGCCAATCACCTCGTCGTTATCCAGCATCTCAGGTACAGCCTGACAAACCACCCAGGTCACGCCACCATCGGGTCGCTGAAACCGCAGCTCAGCCTGAAACGGCAGCCGAGCGATGACGCAGGCATACCAGTCTTTGGCCATCCACTGCCGATCGTCTGGGTGAATCGATCGCCGCCAGCCGCTGCCGCGTGCCTCTTCCGCTGTCAATCCGGCAATTTCTGTCCAGCGCTCATTGACATAAAGGTAGTTCCCCTGGCGATCGGTCTTGAAAATGCCCACCGGAGACATGCGCGCCAGATTGGCATAGCGATGTTCGCTTTCGCGGAGCGCCTGCTCCGCACATTTGCGATCGGTAATGTCGGTAATGGTGCCCACATAACCAACGACGCTGCCGTCTTCCAAGGTTTCTGGAAAGGCTTGACCAATCACCCAGGCAATGCGGCCGTCAGGATGGCGAAAGCGGCATTCGGTATGGAGCGCCTGTTTTGCCTGCATAGCCTCCTGCGACTCCCAAATGACTCGCTCGCGATCGTCAGGGTGCAGCGCATTGGCCCAAGTATCGCCCTCAATGTCGCCTGTCAGATATCCTGCAATCTCACGCCAGCGCTGATTGACATAGAGGCATTTTCCAGTGGCATCCGTGCGGAAGATGCCGACCGGAGAACGCTGCGCTAAGGTGGCGAAGAGTCGCTCACTTTCTAACAGCGCTTGCTCGGTTTTTTTGCGTTCCATAATATTTTCAAATGCCACTCCGGCACATTGATCGGGCAGCGGAAACACCTTGCAGCTATAGAGACCGCTGCTGTAATCATCGCTATATTCAGTTTCTGGCTTGGCTTCTGCAATACCCGATCGCGCCACTCTGGCAATTAGCTTGACATCTTCTGGGGGAACCGCAGGAAAACACTCTGCAATTCGCTTGCCGACTAGCGATGCCGTCGAGTGGTTTGACATCTGCTCAGCTAGGGGATTAGAGGTGACTAGCTCTAGCGAATAATCATCATTGCGATCGGCCAGACGCCAGACATTTACCCCCACTTGCATGCTTTGAACAATGTCTGCGTAAAGCTGAATTTCGGCTTTGGCGGACTCGGCCTGTGCCCGAGCCTGACGCTCCCGCACGATCGCCGCCTCTGTAGCAGCCGTCGAGGCTTCAAGCTGAGCCGTCCGCCGATTGACCCGCTGCTCTAGCTCTTGGTTCAGCCGCCAAATTTCCGCTTCGGCCTGCTTGCGGGGGGTAATATCTCGACCCTCTGCCAGCAGCCACAGCACCATTCCCTCATCGTTGCAGATGGGCTTGAGGGACAGGTCAAGGGTAATGAGGCGATCGGAGGCTAGCTCAATTTCACACGACAGAGCTTGACCACTAGCCGCTTGAGCGATCGCCTGCTGAAGATGGGCTTGAGTTTCAGACTGAGTTGACCCATCACAGATCTGCCAAAACGGTTGTCCGATCAGCTCGGCGATCGCTACATCCAAAAATTTCGACAACGCCTGGTTGCCAGCCAAAATTGTGCCAAACGCATCCAGCAGAGCCGTGAGGTGAGAAGACTCTTGAAAAATCTTGAAAAACTTTTGTTCGTTCAGGCTGAGAAAATCACCAGAGGAGTGAAGTTTATAGGCTTCCATAGCTGCTTGATCGGGCGGATCTGCTTCTCCTGGGGGGCAAACTTCTAAGCAGATCTGTGTCTCTGAGTAGACCGTATCAAGCTTATGGATTTGACTCATGCATCGGCCTCAACAAAGAAACATACGATCCATGATAAACACTGGAATAGATTAGGGGGTTGGGTCATCGGGTGAAGGGTAGATATACGCATTCCCCTACCCACCGACCCTTTTGCCCCTGCACATCCAGATACATACGTTAAAAAATACATACGTTAAAAATCGTTACTTTGTCTGATTGATTCAGGACAGAGAGTTCAGCAATCCCCTATTCTCTAGGTTCTAAGGCATACAAGTTTACTCATCCATGTATAAACTTTTTCTTGAACATCTGGAACAATCGCTGTTTCAACGGTTTGACTTGCAGAGCCGCCCTATTCCAACAGGGCTAGAGTATCAAGTGAGCGATCGCGGCAGAAATCCTGCCACCATTCAGAGCTGGTGCTATCAATGCCCAGAGTTTCGGAAGATTCGTTATACCTATATTGATGCGGGAGCCAGCGCCCAGATCTTTAATAGTGTGATCTATCCAGGCTGTCACTACGATTTGCCTTTGCTGGGGATTGATTTTTTATCGTTTGGGCAAGTCAAAAACCTGATCGTGATGGATTTCCAGCCTTTGTTTCAAGACGAAGCCTATCTAGAGAAATACATTCATCCATTGAAAGCCCTGCATGAGCGGTATCCAGACCTGGCGCAAGACCTAGAGATGAAGTTTTACGATGCCAATCAGTACTTCTCAAAATACTTGCTGTTCGCCAAAACCGATGCTGAAACGGTAAAAACGAGAGTATTTGATGCCTTCAAAGACTATTTGAATCTCTACTGGCAAATGCTGGCAGATGCCCAGCCTTTGACCCATGCCGCAGATATTCAACGCATCGTCAAAGCCCAAAAAGATTACGACCAATACAGCGCCGAACGCGACCCAGCATCAGGCTTATTTAGCAGCTATTTTGGGCATGAATGGTCTGAGCGATTCCTGCATGGGTTCTTATTTGAAGATGCTTTGCCTTTAGCAACTGCCGCCATCTAAAAAATCTGAAACTTAACGCCCTGAACTCAGCCAGCTTATTAGACCTCTCATCTCAATTGTTATGACGCTCTATCAGCCCTTTCTCGACTATGCGATCGCCCTTTTGCAGGAGCGTCCAGACTTACAGCCCTATCCCATTCCGGCTGGATTTGAGTCAAAATCGGCGATCGTAGGCAAGGGCAAGCATCAAGAGGAAGTCGTCACCACCAGCTACGCCTACCAAACCCCCAAGCTGCGGCAAATCCGGGCGGCTCATGTCCAGGGCGGCGGCTCGCTTCAGGTGCTCAACTTCGTGATTTTTCCTCACCTCAACTTCGATCTGCCCTTTTTTGGCGCAGATTTGGTGACATTACCGGGAGGGCACTTAATTGCGCTAGACATGCAGCCGCTGTTTCGGGATGATGCCGCCTATCAGGCGAAATATACTCAGCCCATCCTGCCCCTATTTGAGGCACATCAGCAGCATCTACCCTGGGGGGGCGATTTTCCAGAGGAGGCGCGCCCCTTCTTTTCGCCTGCCTTTCTTTGGACGCGATCGCAGCAGACTGAGGTCGTAGAGACTCACGTCTTTGCAGCCTTCAAAGATTATCTACAGGCATACCTCGATTTTGTTGACCAAGCAGAACCCGTAACCCAAACTCAGGCGCTGGCCGCTGTAGAGCAGGCGCAGCTTCGCTATCTTCGCTACCGGGCTGAAAAAGACCCAGCCAGGGGCATGTTCACCCGGTTTTACGGCACTGAATGGACAGAAGAGTATATCCACGGCTTTCTGTTTGACCTAGAAAGAAATTTGGCCTCTGCGGCCAGCCGTTGACGCTTACCTTAGCAAAGATATCTCAGAAAGATATCTTCCAGGCACATCCTCAGATTGTTAACATTCCGTTACCTTCTGCAATCATTTTTTCTTCATATTCAGATCGGTTCGATCATGGCTATTTCCACCCTCTGATGTGGCCTGTATCTACTGAATAGCGTGGGATAGGCCAGAAAGACACTGGAGCAAAATAGTCTTCAAATCTGAGCGTTCTAGGGGTTTACGATACTATCCTTGACAATTTGTAATAAATAACGATCCAACGACATAGTATAAACAAAAGAGTTGAAGTATTGTACAAAGCAGATGCGGGTTGACCGTTCATCTGATGAGGCAGGTTCTTCAAATCGCTTAAGAATTGTAAAATATTCCAAGCTTCCTCATTGGAAGAAAGGAAATCATCTCAATTTAGACATACTAGGAGATTTAGTTTATGTTGGACGCATTTGCAAAGGTGGTTTCTCAGGCTGATGCACGGGGTGAGTACCTCAGCGCATCTCAACTTGACGCTCTGAGCGCCATGGTTGCTGAAGGCAACAAGCGCATGGATACCGTCAACCGCATCACCAGCAATTCATCGACGATTGTGGCAAATGCTGCTCGCGCTCTGTTTGCAGAACAGCCTCAGCTCATCTCTCCCGGCGGCAATGCTTACACCAGCCGTCGCATGGCAGCTTGCTTGCGCGACATGGAAATCATCTTGCGCTACATCACCTATGCAGTCTTCGCTGGAGATGCAAGCATCCTCGACGATCGCTGCCTCAACGGTTTGAAAGAAACCTACCTAGCTTTGGGTACCCCCGGTGCTTCTGTGGCAGTGGGCGTTCAAAAAATGAAGGATGCAGCTCTGGCGATTGCAGGCAATCCCGAAGGCGTGACCCGTGGCGATTGCTCCAGCTTGATGGGCGAAGTTGCTAGCTACTTCGACAAAGCTGCTGCTGCTGTTGCTTAAGCAAGGCTTCGGCTGTTTGCGCGACGCACCTTAGTTTTTTGTGGGCTGCTTTCACAGCCTGCCGTTTCACGGTCTGTCGGCTGTTGAAACCCTTGCCGGAGATCATTTCACAATACAAGATCAATTGGAGAGAGTCTGAAAATGAAAACCCCTTTAACCGAAGCAGTATCGGCTGCTGATTCCCAAGGTCGCTTCCTTAGCTCCACTGAAATTCAAACCGCTTTTGGTCGTTTCCGTCAGGCTTCTGCTGGCTTGGAAGCGGCCAAGGCTCTGAGTTCCAAGGCTTCGACCCTGGCTTCTGGCGCAGCTAACGCTGTTTACCAAAAATTCCCGTACACCACCAGCATGACGGGTCCTAACTTTGCTTCCACCCAAGTGGGCAAAGACAAGTGCGCTCGTGACATCGGCTACTACCTACGCATGGTCACCTACTGCCTGGTTGTGGGCGGCACAGGCCCCATGGATGACTACCTGATCGGCGGTATTGCTGAAATCAACCGCACCTTCGACCTGTCTCCTAGCTGGTATGTTGAAGCGCTGAAGTACATCAAATCCAACCACGGTTTGAGCGGCGACCCTGCTGTTGAAGCTAACTCCTACATCGACTACGCGATCAACGCGCTGAGCTAGTCGATCGCTTCAGACCGATTCATGAATTGCATGAATCGATAATTTTGCCCAGAAGGGTAGGCAACCGCCAGCTAAAGTTGGCCTTTGTTTACGCTTCTGGGCATTGCTTATGGATATGATTTTTGTCAGAGATGATTTTTTGCTGGGCCTGTGCCCAGCAAAAGAAAACTCTAGAGAATTCGATCGCAAGTCCCTTTTACCCCACGGCTCTATGCATAGCGACTCTGGAATTCAGGACGAAACTCAACTGACTGTAGAACAGGCGATCGCCAACCTTCAAGGAGAAGATTTGGGGCTGCGGGTCTATGCGGCTTGGTGGCTGGGACGGTTTCGGGTCGATGTGCCCGAAGCGATCGATGTGCTCATGGCTGCTTTAGAAGACGAAGACGATCGCACGGATGCGGGCGGCTATCCGCTGCGGCGCAATGCGGCAAGGGCGTTGGGCAAACTGGGCGATCGTCGTGCTATACCCTCGCTGCTCCATGCCTTAAGCTGCTCCGATTTTTATGTGCGAGAAGCGGCTGCCCAGTCTTTGGAAATGTTGGGCGATCCGGCTGGAATTCCGCAATTAATCGAGCTGCTTCACGATCGCGTGGCGGGAACGCAGCCTGCTTCAGAGCCGCCTCGGCTGGTACAGCCGTTTGACGCCATTCTTGAGGCGCTGGGTACGCTGGGAGCCGTCGAAGCAATTCCTGACATTCAGCCGTTTCTCGATCACTTTGTGCCGCGTGTCCAGTATGCTGCCGCGCGCGCTATGTATCAGCTATCTGACCCTGAAACGGCTAACCCCTATGGCGATCGCTTGATTCAAGCCCTGTCTCACGACGACTTGCAGCTACGTCGAGCCGTTTTGGCAGACTTGGGGGCGATCGGCTATCTGTCTGCGGCCGAGGCCATTTCACAAACCCTAGCCGAAAACAGTCTGAAGCTAATTTCTCTTAAGGGCTTGCTGGAAAAACAGCTATTGCTGGCTGCGCCACCCGATCTGTCTCCCGGCGCGATCAAAGTCATGGAAATTATGGATGAATTGTTGTAGCAGAACGCGTCAGAATGGAAATAGGATTTATCGTTCGTTTTCCTTCCCATGGCTGACTCTCTTTCCTCTCTGATTCGGGCGGTAGAAGCCGCAGATTCTGCTCCGCTTTTGACAGAAGCTGTACAAAATTTGGCAGCAGCCCGTGAGGCAGGGGCAATTCCCATATTAATTGCCGCCTTGAGCTATAACAATCCAGGGGCGGCGGTGGCGGCGGTCGAAGGGCTAATTCATCTGGGAGAGCCAGCCGTTCCGGCTCTGATTGAGCAGCTTGATTTGCACAACTATACTGCCCGCGCCTGGGCCATTCGCGCTTTGGCAGGCATTGGCGACCCTAGAGGACTCGTAACCTTACTGGGGGTGGCGACTGCCGACTTTTCCCTCAGCGTCCGGCGGGCGGCAGCGCGGGGGCTAGGCATGATGAAATGGCACTGGTTCCCTGCCGAGCTGCTAGAAATAGCGCAGGAAGAAGTTTTAGAAGCTCTGCTCTTTGTGGCGCAGCAGGATGATGAATGGGTAGTGCGCTATGCTGCCGTAGTAGGCTTGCAGGCGCTGGCGACTGTCGTAGCAACGACCTATCCCGCTTGGCGATCGCAAATTCAGGCTCAGCTCGATCAAATGGCAACTCAAGATCAGAGTGCGGCCGTGCGTGCCCGCGTGTGGCTGGCGCAGCAGCAGCTTCGGGCGGGTGCGGCCATCCCGCAGGTTACAGATACCTCTTCGCCACTCTCTTCTACCGATTGGCAGGTCATTCTGGAAGGGCTGTACAGACGCAAGGGGCAGGAGCGCCTGGTGCTAGCCGAGGGTGATCCTCGTCGATATCACGAACTGGCAGTTGCGATCGCCCAAAACACTGACCACCCTTAACAGGTATTCCGTACCAACGCTGCTGATTTCTGGGATAAATTTTTGTGGGAGAGGGGCGCGGAGTGCCCCTCTCCCACAAAAATTTATCCCCTATTAAGCAATGCCTCCGTACCCCGTGAGGAGAATTTAAATCCGGGGTTACAATAGCGGTGTCTCTGTGATAACGATCGCGATCGCATCCTTAAATTTGTGACTGTTTCTCCCCCTACTGGTTTGACTGGACTTGACCTCAATGCGCTGTTCCCCTTTCCGTTAGATGACTTTCAGAGAGAGGCGATCGCGGCTCTAGACGCAGATAAATCTGTCGTGGTCTGCGCCCCGACTGGCTCTGGAAAGACTCTAATTGGTGAATATGCCATTCATCGAGCCTTGGCGCGCGGCAAGCGGGTTTTGTACACCACACCGCTCAAGGCGCTCTCAAACCAAAAGCTGCGAGACTTTCGCGATCGCTTTGGGGCTGATCGAGTCGGGCTACTGACCGGGGATATCTCAGTCCATCGAGATGCGCCGATTTTGGTGATGACCACCGAAATCTTTCGCAATATGCTCTACGGCACGCCCATCGGACAGGTTGGCACCTCAATGATTGACGTAGAGGTTGTGGTGCTAGACGAATGTCACTACATGAACGATCGCCAACGGGGAACGGTCTGGGAAGAGTCAATTATCTATGCGCCACCCGGCATTCAGCTTGTGGCTTTGTCGGCCACGATCGCCAATAGCGATCAGCTCACCGATTGGATCAATCAAGTGCATGGTTCTGCTGAGCTGATTTATTCTGACTTCCGCCCAGTGCCCTTAGAATTTCACTTTTGCAATCCCAAGGGGCTGTTTCCCCTGCTAAACGCCAGCGGCAAAGCTATCGATCCGCGCCTTAAGCACAAGGGGGGTAAGCAGCGCGGCAGGCAGGAGCCGCCCCATATTGGGTTTGCCGTGAGCCAGCTTCAGCAGCGAGACATGCTGCCCGCCATTTATTTCATCTTTAGCCGCCGGGGCTGCGATAAGGCGGTTGAGGAAATGAATAATTTCTCTTTGGTGAGCGATCGCGAAGCCGCCATCCTCAAAGAGCAAATTGATGCCTTTTTGGAACGCAACCCCGAAGCAGCGCGCAGCGGCCATGTTGCGGCGCTCTATCGCGGCGTTGCCTCCCACCATGCCGGGGTGCTACCCGCCTGGAAGACCCTGATTGAGGAGCTGTTTCAGCAGGGTCTAATCAAGGTCGTTTTTGCCACGGAAACGTTGGCAGCAGGCATCAATATGCCCGCCCGTACCACGATGATTTCTAGCTTGTCTAAACGCACCGATCGCGGCCATCGGCTGCTGACCGCCTCTGAGTTTCTGCAAATGGCAGGTCGAGCCGGACGACGCGGCATGGATAAGATTGGCTATGTGGTCACGGCACAAACGCCCTTTGAAGGCGCATCGGAAGCGGCTTATTTGGCGACATCCAAGGCCGATCCGCTGGTCAGCCAATTTACGCCCAGCTATGGCATGGTGCTGAATCTGCTGCAAACCCATACGCTAGAAGAAGCTAAAAACCTGGTAGAGCGCAGCTTTGGGCATTACTTGTCTACCATTCATTTGCGACCGCAGCAGCAAGAGATCGCCAGACTGCATGCCGAGCTGAACCAGCAGCAGCAGCAAATTGATGCGATCGATCCGGCGCTGCTCTCTAGCTACGAAAAGCTGAACGAGCGGCTAAAGGAAGAACGCAGACTGCTTAAGGTTTTGCAGCAGCAGGCGATGGAAATTAGCGCGGACAATATGGCGATCGCGATTGCCTATGCCGTGGGCGGAACTATTATTAGCCTCAAGGGTAAGCATGTGCCCGTCGCTGCGCCTCTGCCAGCTATTCTGGTGATGAAAATGTCGGGTTCGGGACAGTTTCCTTACCTGGTTTGCCTGGGGCAAGACAACCGCTGGTATGTGGTAACGGTTGGCGATGTGGTTGGGCTGCATGCTGAGTTCCCTCGATTAGCCCAGGCTGATCAGTTAGTGCCACCCGCAGAACTCGCGCCTAGAGCCGGATCGATTCGCAAAGGTGATGAAGTGACAGCAGCGCTCGTCCGGCAAATTCCGCCGCTCGACCATCTAGAGATCGATTTGCCGCCAGAAGTGCAGACCCAGCAAGGGCGAGTGGCGGGCATAGAAGCTCAGCTTCAGTCTCACCCCCTGCGGCAGTTTGGCGATCCGGGCTATCTGCTCAAACGCTATAGCCGCATCACAAAGCTGCAAAAAGATCTGAACGATCGCCAGGGAAAGCTGAACCAGTACTCGCAGCGCTACTGGCAAGAATTCTTGAACTTAATGGAAATCTTGCGCTATTTTGGCTGCCTCAGACCCGTTGAAATTGAGGATCAGCCGGGAGACAGCAACCCCTCCAAAGCGATTGGGTCGCGATCGGGCGAACAGTGGCAGCCCACCTCCTTGGGCGAAGTGACAGCCGCTATCCGAGGCGACAATGAACTGTGGCTAGGGCTGGCGCTGGCGTCAGGAGAGCTAGATCACCTAGAGCCGCAGCATTTAGCTGCCGCCTGTGCCGCGATGGTAACAGAGGTTTCGCGCCCCGATAGCTGGACGCGCTACGAGCCTTCTGGCGCGATCGAGGAAGCCTTGGGCGGGCTGCGGGGGCTGCGGCGGGAGTTGTTCAAGCTGCAACGTCGCTATCAGGTGGCGCTGCCCGTTTGGCTAGAGGCCGATTGGGTTGCCCTGGTGGAGCAATGGGCTATGGGCACCGACTGGGTTGAACTCTGCAATAACACCAGCTTGGACGAGGGAGATATCGTCAGGATTTTGCGCCGAACGGTAGACTTTCTCTCGCAGGTTCCCCATGCGCCTTATCTACCAGGAGCGCTCAAAGACAACGCACAGTTAGCCATTCGAGCGATCGATCGGTTCCCGGTCAATGAAGGCGTTGACTAAGCGCAGACGCTCTGACCTGGCAAAATCTGGAGTGGCAAAATCTGAAGGGGCATGATTTCCTGCGATCGCCGCTCCAACTTTTTGGAAATTGAGGCAAGATCAAGAGGCTGCTCATTTTCAACTGCTGCCTTCATGACTGCCAATCTGCCCCAAGCCAACCTGCCAACGGGTGACGCCCGATCGCTACAACTCCCTGAACTGCTGGCTCCTGCGGGCTACTGGGACTGTGCCAAAGCCGCGATCGAAAATGGGGCAGATGCCATCTACTTTGGGCTAGAGCGATTTAATGCGCGCATGCGGGCACAAAACTTTACCGAAGCAGAGCTACCTGAGCTAATGGCGTTTCTGCATCAGCGAGGGGTCAAGGGCTATGTGACCTTGAATACCCTAATCTTTCCCCAAGAGCTGCCTGAGGCAGAGCAGTATATTCGCACCGTCATCGCGGCTGGGGTTGATGCTTTAATTGTGCAAGATATAGGAATATGCCGTTTGATTCGGCATTTGTCGCCTGATTTCCCGATTCATGCCTCGACGCAGATGACCGTCACGAGTGCGGCAGGTGTGACCTTTGCCCACGATCTCGGCTGCAACCTGGTCGTGCTGGCGCGGGAATGTTCTCTGAAGGAAATTCACAAGATTCAGCAGACGGCTCGCCCGCTCTCCATGCCGCTAGAGGTGTTCGTACATGGGGCTTTGTGCGTTGCCTATTCGGGGCAGTGTTTGACGAGTGAAGCCTTGGGAGGACGATCGGCCAATCGTGGCGAATGCGCGCAGGCTTGCCGTATGCCCTATGAGCTGATTGCAGATGGCAAGTCGATCGACTTGGGCGATCGCAAGTATCTGCTGAGTCCTCAAGATCTGGCGGGGCTAGAGGTGCTACCAGATTTGGTTAAAACGGGAGTGGCCTGTCTGAAGATTGAAGGGCGGTTGAAAACTCCTGAATATGTGGCGGCAGTAACGCGCGTCTATCGGCAGGCGATCGATCGAGCTGGGGCAGAAATCACCCAAGCTTCCAGATCTACAGCCTCTGGATCTACAGCCTCTGACGATCGCTACGATCTCGAAATGGCTTTCTCACGTGGGCTATACACAGGCTGGTTTCGCGGCATTAACAACCAGGAATTAGTGCATGGGCGATTTGGCAAAAAGCGTGGGGTTTACTTGGGCGAAGTCACCCAAATTCGCGATCGCCAAATCTTTGTGACTCTCCAGGCTCCGGCAAAGCCAGGAGATGGGGTCGTGTTCGATCATGGACATCCAGAACTCCCGGAAGAAGGCGGTAGAATATACTCCATAGAGTCCGGGAAGAACGAATCTATTTTGACCTTTGGCAGAGATAGCTTAGACTTTCGGCGTATCCATATTGGGGACAAAATTTGGAAGACAAGCGATCCTGAATTTGATCGTCAGGTGCGACAAAGCTATGCCGGAGATACGCCTCAGTTTCAGCAGCCGATTCAGCTAGAAATTCATGGCGAGGTGAATCAACCTCTGGTGGCGATCGCCCGTGATCTTCAGGGGCATATTGTGCAAGTCGAGTCAACGATGCCGCTGGTCGAGGCGCATACCCAGCCTTTGGATGGCGATCGGCTGCAAGATCAGTTGGGTCGCTTGGGCAATACGCCCTTTCGTTTGGGCAAGCTTTCTCACCATCTGGTGGGCACAGTCATGCTGCCCATGCGTGAGCTAAATCGACTGCGGCGCGAGATTGTCAAACAGCTACAGGCACAGCGATCGCGCCCGCAACGCTGGCAGTTAGAAGCGGCCAGCTTTACTGACTTGCTGCCCAGAGCTTCTGCAACCCCTGCCCCGATCGCCCCATCGCTCACCGTCCTGGCACGCACCCTGCCGCAACTGCAAGCCGCTTTGGACTGCGGCATTCAGCGGCTCTACTGCGAACTCGAAGATCCGCGTGCCTATCGAGAAGCCGTCAGTCTAGTTGCTGCCGCCAATTGCGATCGTCCCGCAGAGGCAACTGCCACTCTCTGGGTTGCGCCTCCTCGGATCACCAAACCGGGCGAAGACTGGATTTTGCAGCAGGTGCGCGCCTGCAATGCCGATGGCTATCTGGTGCGGAATCCCGATCATCTCCAGTTTTTCGCAGGCGATCGCCGCATGGGCGATTTCTCCCTGAATGTTGCCAATCCCATCACGGCAGACTACCTAAAACAGCAGGGGCTAGAGCGACTGACCCCCTCCTATGACTTAAACATCAACCAACTCGAAGATTTGATTGCCGCCTGTCCGATCGATTGGTTTGAGGTGACGATCCATCAGCATATTCCCATGTTTCACATGGAGCATTGCGTCTTTTGTGCATTCCTCTCAGAGGGAACTGACTACACCAACTGCGGTCGCCCCTGCGAAACTCAGGAGGTAACTCTGCGCGATCGTGTAGGTGTCGAACATATTCTTAAAGCCGATACCGGATGTAGAAATACGGTATTCAATGGCAAGGCTCAGACTGGAGCAGAGTATGTTCCCCATTTGATCAAGCTGGGGGTCAGTCAGTTTCGCTTAGAGTTTGTCAATGAAACGGCAGCACAGGTGAATCAGACGATCGCCAGCTATCAAAAACTCCTACGGGGCGAAATCACAGGGTCACAGCTTTGGCGTGATCTAAAGCTGCATAATCAGCTTGGCGTCACGCGAGGATCGCTGAACAAAAGCTAAAGCTTATCCCTCAAACAGGCGTTGCAATAGCGTCTGGTCGGCGGCTGTAATATTACGGCGATCGGTTTCTACCAGCTTCACCCAACTCGTGCTTTTGCCCAGGTGGGTCGCTAGCGCGCTTTGCGTCATACCCTTAGACACCCGCAGATCCTTCAACTCCTGACCCGACCGGATCAAAGGTTTGACCTTGCGGGCAGGGGTCGATCGCTTTTGGGTTTTGCCTGACAGTGGCTTGCATTCTGGCTGGTTCACAGGTTCGCGGCTGTCTGTTTCTGGCAACGCAGCGAAAGCAGGCTTAGCAACTGGCGATCGAGGGTTTAGCTCTTGCAGGCGAGTCGTGATTTCGGCAGGGGGCTGAATCAGCATTAGCCCCATGAGCAGCGGCTCAAAGCCGCCGTAGGGTTTGCGCGTTAGGTCGGTTAGTCGTTCGCCCTCGGCTTTTTGCGCATCCTTTGCCCAAAATTCCGCTGCCTCTTGAGGGTCATCCGGGATCTCGCTCAGGGGCACGAGGTCGGTAAAATCGGGCAGATACTGAGGTGGATAGGTGGCTGCATCAAAGGTAAGTTTCCAATCTCGCTCATGCAAGACCTTCAGCAGGGTTTTCCACTGTTTAACCAGGCGCTTGCGGGCAAAGGCATCTTCCCGTGCCAGCTCAATTTTTTCGACTCCAAAGGCAACCTTAAACAGTGTGCCTACCCGCACAGGGCTATTGCTAACTCGGGTTTTAAACAGCAGCCACAGCATCAGGCGGGCGGCTCCTTCGTGGTTGTACCAGAGGCTCATCACGTCCTGAAGCAGCGACTGAGACAAGATGCCGTACTCGTAATAGCCCGTGCCGTCCTTACAGCGCTCGGCGTTGAGGAAGTACTGCGCCCAGTTTCCAGCTCTGACCTGGAGCGTAAAGCCAACTAGCTCGGAATGCCCAGAAATTGTTTCCTGAAAATGCAAAATCGGCTCAGAAATTTCCCATAGCCAGGTGCGGCTAACGCTAAAGGACTTGACCTTCCCTTTATCAGGCCAGGAAACATAGACCAGCAGCGAGCAGGGCTGTTTGGCAAGATGCAATAACAGCTCTAGTTTCTGCTGTTTATTTAGCTTTTTGTTTTTATCGAGTCCTAAATAGCGCTCCAACTGGCGATCGCTAATGACAAACTGCTGCTCCCAGGGGCGCTCTAGCTGAGTGGCAAAGGCGGCATAGATTAGATGGAGGCAGGCGGCTCGGATGTCAAATTCTTCGATCAGCGCCAGCGCCACCTCGCCCTCTAGAACGCTGGGATCTTTGAGATACAGATCGTTGGTTAAGGAGAAAGAAATATAGCCTTTGCCCTTAGCGACAGGGCTTTGGTAGTGCAGTCCGTCGTCGGTTTCTGCCCAGTCGAGGCTGCGACCCTGGCTCAAGACTGTACAGCCTTCCCAGATCAAACGGTTTGAAGCCATGCGATCGGTCAGTCCTTGCGGAAACAGGTCAGGGCTGGTGCGGGGGCGCTTGACGGTATGACGCCGACCCCGTCTTGGGGCGATCGCGACTGCTGCCATTGTCTCTGATTGACTTGTTTCTAGCAGGCTTATGTCTGAGGCGATCGCTCCAGGCTCAAACGCGGCAAGGGGCAAAATCTCTGACTGTACAGGCTGCAACGACAGGGCCTGTGATGACGCGATCTGTGATGGCATGAAACGATCTTCTCCCAACCGGGCTGCAACTCCCCCTAAAGATAAAGCATGTTTTAAATTTTCAATCAGCCTTTTAGGTCAATTTACCTCTTGCACCTTTTCAATGAGCGGGTTTCAGCGGCACTTTGCGCTGCTGAAATCCACGCTGGCTAGGAGCCGAGTCTCTTTCACAAAAGCTCAGTAGATCGCAAATTAGGGTTTTGTGGCGCGCGCCACAAAACCCTAGAAGCTGAGTTTCAGAGGCGCGGAGCGCCTTTGAAACTCAGCTTCTAGAAAAAACAGGAGGACTTTGCGATCTACCGTTCATAGCTAGATTAAATTTCATAGCTGGATCTTATGGCTGGATGAAGCCCTGCTGAAAGGGTTGTTAAGACTCAGATAAAATCGAGGGTTGTAGTATAAAACACATGTCTTACGGAGGCAACCTCATGCATGAAGCTTTACAAGAAATTAATAAACAGATATGATCCTCCTGAAATCTCTAATAGGCTGGGCAAACCATAGTTATTAGAGATTGCAAGGTTAGAAATGTCGCTCAAGTAAGGCTTGCGCGAGGCGAATTTATATTTCTAGACCCACAAACTTTGAAAATCCTTTTAGATTTATCTAGCTGATAGATTTGCAGGATATTACTAACATCATTGATTGAGGAAGTGAACGATGGAAGGATGTACAGTTACCGATCTCAAAATTCATAGCAAGAACAATTGCTACATACTTAGCCCAGAGCAAATGCAGCAGATTCAGAGCGAAGTTGCTGTTTCTGTGCCTCTGGAACCGGGCACAAATATTGTCAAAATTCAGAGCGGTGAATTTGGCTACAGAAGCTCAACAGGTATGTCAGGTGAACCTCTCGTGCTGCTGTGGATCTATGGCGGAAAAGTCGTTAACAAAAAAACGAATGTTGAAGTTGCAGCAACCTGGTCTTCACTCAATGGATACGATGACACGCTCACGCTAGAAGTTCGAGAAACGGCAACCCTTTGCGCCTTTTTCTTTGACACACATCTTGAAGACAATGATGGCGAAGTGAATTTGTCTATCGTGCGAATCTAAGTAGTGCGAATTTAACCTGCACAATTTTAACCAACCGACTCAGGTTGGACTTCCGTCTCAAGGGCAATTCATGCCTGGACAACATAACTTGCATCCCACCTGGAGTAACGGAGTGAAATCTTCAACAATTTGCTTTGACATTTTCCCAACCAGGAACGCATCATGCTGAGTTCAAAAAAAACTTTAATTAAGCGGTCTGCCATTAAGGTATCTGCAACTCTCCTGACGCTGATGACTGCCTCGGCAGTTGCAACAGCCTTGAAGACAGATGCCATGCTGTTAGCCCAGTCGCCTACTCCTACTAGCTTTCCCTTGCCCAGTGCAGTGCCCAGCGGCACGACTGTAAAGGTAGATGGCTCTAGCAGTATGAGCGTGATTAACGAAGCGCTGAAAAAAAGCTTTGAAGAAAAATTTTCTGGCACGACCGTAAACTTAGCTGCGATCGGAACCGATGAAGCTCTACAAGCTTTAGTGAGAGGGGATATCGATCTGGCTGCGATCGGTCGTCCTTTAACCGATGAAGAGAAGGAGCAAGGGCTGACTGAAACACCGATTAGCCGAGAAAAGGTCGCCATTATTGTTTCTCCAGACAACCCTTTTAGCGGTGATATTACGTTTGCTCAGTTCGCCAGAGTCTTTCGAGGCGAGATTACAGACTGGTCAGAATTAGGGGGTGAGCCAGGGTCAATTCGGCTGATCGATCGCCCTGACTCTAGCGATACCCGCATCTCTTTAGGGAAGTACAAGGTTTTTGAAAATGCTCCGTTTGAAACCGGAGCCACTGCGACGCAAGTCTCGCAGGATGACACCGCAGCGGTGGTGACTGAGTTGGGCAGGGATGGCATTGGTTATGCGATCGCCAGTCAGGTCTTAGACCAGCCCAATGTCAAAATCATTTCGATGCACAAGACCCTGCCCGACGATCCGCGCTATCCCTTCTCTCAGCCGCGCGGCTATGTCTATAAGGATGCAAATAATCCAGCAGTGCTGGCGTTCTTAGGCTTCGCGACTTCTCCAGACGGTCAGGCGACGATTGCAACAGCCAAAGCGACGGAAGCGGCGGCTGTTGCTGCTGCCAGCCCCGCAGCTTCTCCAGAACTGTCGCCTTCTGCTAGCGTGTCTCCCTCTGCCAGCGTGTCACCTTCTGTCAGCGCAGAAGCTTCGCCTGAAGCAACCGCTGACCCCTCGGTAGCAACTGCACCGGGGGCTGTGGCTGCCGATCAAGGGGGTTTTCCGGGATGGTTGGGATGGCTACTGCTGCCCCTGATTGCAGGCGGACTTTGGTGGTTGTCTAAAGGGCGCGGCGCAGCTCCTATGGCGGCACCGCCTGTTCCGCCTGCACCGCCTGTTCCACCTGCACCGCCCGTTGTGCCTACCCCTGTGCCCCCTCTTCCTCCCGTTGCTCCGCCGCCCATCGCGGATGCAGATCCTGTAGCTGCCGGAATTCCGGCCGTTGCGGCGGCGGGAGCGGCAGCAGTTGGAGCGGCAGCAGTTGGGGCAGCCGCGCTGGGTGCCCTACGCCAATCGCCCGATAGCCGATTGATTTTGACGCCGCGCGATGCTCAAAATGCCTATGCCTACTGGGAAGCGCCGGAGGAGCATCGGGCTGCGCTGCGAGAACAAGGCGGCAAACAGCTGAAGCTGCGCGTTTCAGACGTCACGGATATTGATGTAGATCAGCAGCCTGCCCATAGCACGCAGGAATATGATTGCAGCGAAGCTGATCCGGATCTGCATGTGCCCATTGCTCAATGCGATCGCGATTATCTGGGTGAGTTGGGCTATGTCACAGATGACAATCGCTGGCTAAAGCTGGCGCGATCGAAGTCGGTGCGGGTGCCCTGTGAGCCAGTCAAAGCAGATGACGGGCTAAATTTGGCAGGTTTGGCAGGGTTAGCAGCAGGAGGCGCGATCGCGGCGGGTGCCGTTGCGGCAGGGGCAGCACTGTCGCCTTCTGCAACGGCTGAGCCGCTGCTCGATCCCGCCACCGTCGTGGATGACAGCCGCATAATCTTGACGCCGCGCACTGCCCAGGATGCCTATGCCTATTGGGAGGCTCCAGAAGCCAGCAAGGCGACGCTACGAGAACAGGGCGGTAACAAGTTTCAGCTGAGGGTTTACGATGCCACGGATATTGATTTAGATCAGCATCCGGCACACCGTCTGCAAGTTTATGATGTGCAAGATTCAGCGTCAGATCGGCATGTTTCGATTCCAGAGGTCGATCGCGATTATGTGGCCGAGATTGGCTACGAGACGGCTGAAGGACGCTGGCTAAAGCTAGCGCGATCGAACCCTGTGCGGATGGGAATGGCCGCATCTGCTGACTTGCCCCCTGCGGCGATCGCGGCGGCTGGCCTCGGAGTGCCCCCAATTGCGTCTAGCCGTTGCTCGGTCACGACTCTCAAAGTTCATAGCCAGCGCAACTGCTTCTTCCTCGATGCCTCGGAGATGAACAAGATTCAGTCCGAAAAAGCCGTTTCCAAAGTTCTGGAGCCTGGGCAATATATTATCCGCATCAAAGAAGGCGTCTTTGGCTATGGCGCAGAGCGGGGTGGGGAAGCGATCGTGATGCTGTGGATCTATGGCGGCAAGGTGATTAATCTAAAAACGAATGCTGTTGTAGGTGCCACTTGGTCAACCCTCAACGGGTATGATGAGACGCTCAATCTGCAAGTTGAGGAGACGGCAAGCCTCTGCTGTTTTTTCTTCGACACTCATCTTGAGGACAATCAAGGTGAGGTCGTGGTTACGGTTGTAAAACGTTAGGCTCCCATAGCGCTACGCAATCAGATTGGAAAAATATTCCCCTGAAGGCCCGCAGAGCGAAGCTTTCAGGGGAATATTAATTAGGCTTAAGCGCGAGGCTCTTGGGTCTGGGCTGAATGAGTGAATATTGGCAAAGGAAGCTGGACTGCAAGCGTTGCCCTACCGAACGTGAGTTCCCAAAATCTTAGCCAAGCCTGGAACCGCCTCTTCTACGTCATTTTTGACTGACTTGCGCAGCTTGTTATAGGAAGCCCGCACAGCGCCATTCCTGGCTCTCTCAATTTTGACATCGGTAACATTGAGCAGCATGTCGGCTGTCCGAGAGCGATTCTGAATCAAATGTTGAACGGGATCACCAGCCTGAAGCCCTTCATCCCACATGGGGTCGAGCGCTGCCAACGCCTCAGGCAAAAGCCGTTGGATCGCGCCCGGAATGTAGCTAGGCTCAACACCCTTAACGACGCCATATGCTGCTTTCAAGGCCAGCCCAGAAATGCCACCTTTTGCGGCCACCTGTTCATCAACCAACTTGGCACAATCTGCTACTAGATGCGCCTGTATATCTTGATCGCTAATCTTATCGCTTAATCCCATAAGGCGTTTTCTCAAGGTTAATGTGTGCTAACTTCCGATTATTAGCAAGCTTTGATGAAATTCAATATCTTGTCTCTATTTTTCGACGTTACTTAACAAAAGTATGAATCTTTCTTTATTGATAGGCGTAGGCTATTTAACCAGGCTGCACTTTGAATGAGCACGCTGCATCCAGAGATGAGTTTTCTCCTCAATGGAGCGGTCTGCCGAGTCCATCATTCCTAAGGACCTGCAAAGACCTAGAAATTCAGCAACGCCAAACTCACCAGAGGGGCAAAGCAGTTCCTTCTTTCTAATTTATGTCTCTTCATAACTACGATCGCCTCTTTCAAACTATCTCTGAACTGGTGTTGTGTCACTCTCCTAGCGGTGTCGAGACAGAAGTTGATCAGTACATTCTGGGCAAATTTGCGGCCTTGGGCATCTCGGCCTGGATTGATGCAGCGGGCAATGCGATCGCTAAAATTCCAGGGAGTGACGGCAGTCGGGCGATCGCAATTACGGCCCATAAAGATGAAATTGGCGGCATCGTTAAGCGGGTTGGCGATATGGGAAAGGTGGAGGTGCGCAAGCTGGGCGGCGCGTTTCCTTGGGTGTATGGCGAGGGTGTTGTCGATCTCTTGGGCGATCAGCAAACCATCAGCGGTATCCTCAGCTTTGGCTCTCGCCATGTATCCCATGAGTCCCCGCAAAAGGCGCAGCAAGAAGATCAGCCCTTGCGCTGGGAAGATGCCTGGATCGAGACTAAATGCACGGCTGAGGAGCTAGAGTCGGCTGGGGTGCGACCGGGAACGCGCATGGTGGTGGGCAAACACCGCAAGCTGCCGTTTCGCATGAGGGATTACATTGCGAGCTACACGCTAGACAACAAAGCCTCGATCGCCATTCTCCTAGAGTTAGCCGCTACCCTAAAACAGCCCACGGTGGATGTCTATTTGCTGGCATCGGCTAAAGAGGAAGTCGGCGCGATCGGAGCCATGTATTTCACCCAGCGCCAGCATTTGGAAGCGCTGATTGCCTTAGAAATTTGTCCGCTGTCGCCAGAATATCCGATCGAGGAGGGCATCACACCCGTATTGCTAGCGCAAGATGGCTACGGCCTATACGACGAAGATCTCAACCGCAAAGTTCGCCAAACAGCATCCCAGAAGGGCATTCCTCTTCAACTTGCCACCATTAGCGGCTTTGGCAGCGATGGCTCGATCGCCATGAAGTTTGGTCATGTGTCCCGTGCTGCCTGTCTCAGCTTTCCAACCCACAATACACATGGTTACGAGATTGCCCATCTGGGAGCGATCGCGCATTGCATTGATCTACTGCACGCCTACTGTGAAGGCGAGGTTCTGTAGCGCTGTAGTTTTTTATTGCCAATAGTCCCTCGGTGAGAGCGTCATTCAAGGCATTTTCGCAGCGTTGCACACCCTTCAAGAATGTCTTGGGATGAACGCTCATCTTGTCATGTTTTATCGCATGACATTTGTCATGGGGCGATCGTGATATTTACGCGATGTGGATACCTGACCGCTGCCAGTACCTTTAAGTCATCAGGTGAAACACACAACTCACAACACAAAAAAGAGGAAAAAACAATGACGAGAACTGGCAGCAACAACGGCGAAACACTCTTTGCTGAAGGCTATTTCTGGAATGGTTGGTTCTGGCTCTTTGACTACCACAACACGGTACAAGCTCTGGGCGGAGACGATATCATTCACGGTGGCCGATGGAACGATACGATTTACGCTGGCGATGGCAACGATTGGGTCGATGGTTCCTTAGACCATGATTGGATCTCAGGCGGTAATGGCAATGATAAACTCTACGGTTCAATTGGCAATGACACGGTGCATGGCGACGCTGGCGATGACCATCTTGATGGCTCCTTTGGTAACGATAGTTTGTATGGCGGTGATGGCAACGACAACCTGCATGGGATCTGGGATAACGACATGCTGGATGGGGGTAACGGCAATGATTATCTGAACGGGGGTAACGGCAATGACACGCTGTATGGCAGAAGCGGCAATGATACCCTTCGCGGTACAGGAGACGATGATATCGTTTATGGCGGTGCTGGCGATGATACGATCGGGGGTCATGAAGTACCCAGTCCAGGGATTGCTACAAACTCTGAAATGGGTAATGACTCTCTTTATGGTGAGGACGGTAACGATACGATCGATGGAGATGATGGCAATGACTTTATAGACGGTGGCTCAGGCAATGATCAGATCATTGGAGGAGATAATGCCGATACGCTAAATGGCGGTAGCGGCAACGATAATATTAATGGCGAAGCAGGTTCCGACATAATTGATGGACAAGATGGCAATGATATTCTGCGGGCAGGACAGTCTAAAGCCAGAAGCGGAAATTATGAAGTTAGCGGTACCCACACCATCAAAGGCGGTAACGGCGATGATTACGTGATTGGCAATAAATATACGCAGGATACACTCTACGGTGATGCAGGCAACGATATCTTATTTGCAGGTAGCGATTACGCCGGGGGTACCAATCGAGATATATTGATCGGCGGCAGCAATAGCGATGCATTCTTACTGGCAGGCAACACAGATGTCGCCAACCAAGCGACCGCTTCGCAAATTATGACGAGTGTCAATGAAGGCACCAAAATTATGGCAAAGGTGATAGATGTTGTTGGCAAATTTACGGGTGCGAATGGGACTGCACTCGCTTCAGTTGGTCTAGCCTTTCAAGCCATCAGCACTGCCATTTCCATTGCCCAAGCATTTCAACCCCCCAAAGGTGGATGGAATGACTTGGCCTGGATTGAAGACTTCCAAGCAGGTGAAGATTCGCTGATCTTGGGCAGCGATCAAAATTACAGTATGTCCGTCCGCACCCATACAGATTTAGGCATTAAAGATGGCCTGCGGGATGTGCCCGGTGTTGCCATCTATAAAACAGGGAGTTCAGAAGATGTGGTTGCCTTCCTAGAAACCGATACGGTAGTGCAGGCAAACGGCTTAATGGACAAGTTGATTACCACTCAGTTTTCAGGCAATGGGTTCACTGTGTACGGCCAGAACCTCAATCCGCTCACGCCGCAGCTTCAAGCTATTCCTGAATTGAGCAAATTGATTTAGTTAGCTACCTTGACGCAGTTCATTAGACATTCCCACTTTTCAACCCTTGCTCTCCATGTTCCCTATCTTCAGTAGATCGTAAGTGCTCGCTCATTAATCTAAAAGCTGGATTTCAAAGGCGCAAAGCGCCTTTGAAATCCAGCTTTTAGGGTTTTTTGGCGCGCTCCGCGCGCCACAAAACCCTAATTCACGATCTGACGAGGGTGTGATCAGAGAGGCAAAAAGCGTTCTCTATCAGTTTTTGGGAAGTGCTGCGCTTCCCAAAAACTATCGCAGGTTAACGCATTGGCGCATCTTTAGAATCAGCCCACTGGCTCTAGTGCAAAAAAAGTCTCAAAGATCGATGCCCCGACGCAGTTGAGCTGCGTTTGGATGTGGTCGAGGAATTCATGCAGCCCTTGCTGTACGATTTCTTCGATCGTAATGAAATCCAGCTCCGATCGCACTTTGCCCAGCGATCGCTCTGCCGAATTGTTCCAGCTTCCTAGCGTTGTGCTGCTAATTTCATGCATCGCTCGCTCCGCTTGCAGCAGGCAATAGGCGATCGATCGGGGAAATTCTCGATCCAAGATCAGGTAATTGGCGATTCCTTCTGGGCTAATCAACCGCTGCCGCTTGCGGTACATTTCGTAGCCGCTAGCTGACTTCAATAGAGCAATCCATTGCAGTTCATCCAATGCTGTTCCCACATCGCTAGGAGAAGGCAGCAAAATGAAATATTTCACATCCAAAATCCGCGCTGTTTTGTCGGCACGTTCTAGCAGCCGTCCGACGCGCCCAAAATTCCAGCCCTCATTGTGAGACATGGTGGCATCCATCACGCCTGCAAACAGGTGGCTGGCGGTTTTGACTTCTGCAAAAAAGCTGGGCAACTGCGTCAAGGTAAGATGCTGCTGCTGCGAAGCCTCTTTGACCATCAGATAAAACAGGTTAACCTGCTCCCACATTTCTGAGGAAATGATTTCGCGCACCGATCGCGCATTTTCGCGGGCAGCCGTGAGGCAAGACAAAATCGAGTTGGGATATTCTTGATCGAACGTCAAAAACTGGATAACGCTATCGGCGGTTGCTTCGCCATAGCGAGATTTAAACAGGGGGCGATCGCCTGTGGTTGCCACGAGCGGTTCCCACTGCTGGGTCATGACGGTGGGCGAGTCCAGCAGCAGGTTTAAATTGACATCAACGAATCGAGCAATATTTTCTGCCCGTTCCACATAGCGATTGAGCCAATAGATAGAGTTTGCAACACGACTGAGCATAGATTTCAGAATACAAGGATAGAAGAAAATAGAAACTAGCTTTGGCTCTGGCCTTGACTTTGGTCTTGACCCGCTTCACCTACCACCCAGGTATCTTTGCTGCCGCCCCCTTGTGAAGAATTGACGACCAGAGAGCCTTTCTTCAGCGCCACCCGCGTCAAGCCGCCTGGATTAATGTAGATTTCTTTGCCGTAGAGAATGTAAGGCCGTAAATCAACATGGCAGCCATCAATGTGATCTTCAAACAAAGTTGGCACCCTAGAAAGGCTGAGCGTTGGCTGGGCAATGTACTTACGGGGATTAGCTCTGATCCGTCCGGCAAACTCTTCTCGCTCTGCCTGCGTGGCGTGAGGCCCAACTAACATGCCATATCCCCCCGACTCATCGGCTGATTTAACGACGAGCTGGTCTAGGTTAGCCAACACATGGGACTGCTGATCGGCTTCCCAACAGAGATAGGTGGGCACATTAGCCAAGAGCTGATCTTCGCCCAAATAATACTTAATCATTTGAGGCACATAGGCATAGATCACCTTGTCGTCGGCAACGCCTGTGCCTAAGGCGTTCGCCAAGGCCACCCGTCCAGCCCGGTAGACTTCCATCAGCCCTGGGATACCCAGCAGCGAGTCGGGTCGGAAAGCCAGCGGATCGATAAAGTCATCGTCAATGCGGCGATAGACCACATCAACGCGCTTTAGCCCCTTAGTGGTGCGCATTTGCAGGTAGCCATCAACGATCGTCAAATCTCGCCCTTCTACCAGCTCTACGCCCATTTGCTGCGCCAAAAAGGAATGCTCAAAGTAGGCGGAGTTATAGATTCCGGGGGTCAGCACCACAACCGTTGGGTCGGGTAGCCCTGGCGGAGCCAGGTTTAGCAAGGTTTCCAACAGCTTGCTGGCATAGTCATCTACAGGCCGAATCGACATTTTGTTGAAGACGAGCGGGAAAGTCGTCTTCATGACGCGCCGATTTTCCAACACATAGGAAACGCCTGACGGACAGCGCAAGTTGTCTTCTAGAACGTACCAGTTGCCAGAGCGATCGCGCACCAAATCTGTTCCGGTAATGTGACACCAGATGCCTTGGGGCGGCTTCAGGCCGATGCAAGGCCGGAGAAATCCGGTTGCTGACTCGACCAGCTCACGCGGAATCACATTGTCTTTAAGAATTTTTTGCTCGCCGTAAATATCGGCTAGAAACAGGTTGAGCGCTTGAATCCGTTGCTTCAGTCCTCGTTCTAACGTCTCCCATTCCTGCGAGGGCAAAATCCGAGGAATGATATCGAAGGGAAAGATCCGCTCGGTGCCCTCATTGTCGCTATAGACATTGAAGGTGACGCCTAGCTTGAACAGGGCATTTTGAGCCGCATATCGTCGCTGCTGCAATTCCTCCAGGCTGAGTCCGCTAATGCGCTCAATCAGCAAGGCTGCTTCGGGGCGAGGCTCTCCCTTTGCCGCAAACAATTCATCATAGAAATCACCGGGATCGTAATGCTGAAATTGCACGATGCAGCCTCACTTCTAGCCTTTAACGTCTCACCTTACAGGATCAGCGCCTATGTCAAAAAATGCAAGCGCCTTGCCTATGAATAGTCTTTAGCATCACTGCCTGACTGTAACTTAAGCTACGAAACTCAAAGGGGTTGATTTTAGGCTTTAGCTTTTGGATTTTAAAGTTTGATTGACCTTATGCCTAAAATCAATTTTGTCGTTAGGTCAGCACAGCTCTTGCCCCAGTAGAAATTCTGGAGGTTTAGGCGTAAGTTTAAACCATGAATTACATCCTCAAGAATCCTGGAATTGTCTGGAAGCTGCTTCTTGAACATCTCCAAATGACCAGCTTGACGCTCGTCATTGCCGTGCTGGTCGCACTGCCTTTGGCTCTGCTGGTCTTTCGCTTTCGCTGGCTCAATATCCCCATTCTGGGTACCTTGGGTGTGCTGTATACCCTGCCCAGTCTGGCGTTAATTATTTTGCTGGTTCCCATTTTTGGGCTAAATCAGCGATCGGTCATTGTGGCGATGGTGATTTACACGCAGGTCATTTTGGTGCGGGGATTGGTTGTTGGTCTGCAATCGATCGCTCCCGCCGTTTTGGAGGCCGCTAGAGGCATGGGGATGAACCTCTGGCAGCGCTGGTGGCAGGTGCAGGTACCGCTAATTCTGGCGATTTTTCTAGCAAGCTTGCGAGTAGCGGCTGTGGTGGCGATCGCCATTGCCACGATCGGCGCAAAGTTTGGGGCAGGCGGATTGGGGACCTTGCTGTTTGACGGCATTGCTCAATCGGGGCGCTATGACAAAATTTGGGCAGGGGCGATCGCCGTAGCGCTGCTGGCCTTCCTCGTCAACGGAGCGCTGCTGGCGCTAGAGTGGGTGGCCAATCCGGCAAGGCGAGTACGCCACATTTCTGCAAAACGGTTGCAGCAGATTTAGCCTCTTAGCTTTTGAGATTTTAGGCTGCGCTACGCGCAGCCTAAAATCTCGTTTGCGAAATTAATTTGCGCTCGCCAATCTACCTGGGCGGCTGGAGCGATCGCTGTACCGCATTCAAACTCACCTCAGCTAACAGCGCTAACAGGGCTACCGGAATCGCTCCTACTAGCAGAATGGCGTTGTCGTATAGGGAAAACCCTCGCACGATGAAACTGCCCAAGCCGCCTGCGCCAATAAAAGCCGCCAGAGTTGCACTGGCAATCACTTCGACCAAGGCAATCTTGACTCCGGCAATGACGACGGGCAGCGCCAGCGGAATTTCAACTTGGCGCAAAACCTGACCCGGACTCATGCCCATGCCAAAAGCCGCCTCGCGGGTCATCGGATCGATAGTGCGAAAGGCAACATCTGTGTTGATCAAGATGGGCGGCATCACCAACAAGGTCAGCGCGATCGCTGCTGACTGAAAGCTCAACCCAAAATAGGGAATTGCCAGAAACAAAACCGCCAAGCTGGGAATCACGCGCAGGGCGTTGAACCCGTTGATTAGCACCATAGAGGCTAAGCGCGATCGGGCACTCCACAACCCTAGCGGTAAGCCAACCAGTAGACCGATCGCCAGAGGAACCAGCACCAACACCAGATGCTGGCGCAGTGCCGTTAGCAGTTCAGTCCAGTTGCTGACTGCATAGGCATAAGCTTGTGCAAAAATATCCATGCTTGGCTCCACTAAGCTGCTGTGTCAGCGCAAACCTTTTAAGCATCATATAGTGAAGCAAGGCTGAAGCCACTAAACTGGCTTTACTTCTGTAGATTGAGTTTGAGAGAGACAAGGCACAGGCCAGAACGCTAACCCGCTAAAATAACATCGTTTAGCCCACCCCCAACTAGGATGCACCCGTGGATTTTCAGCAGCTTGTCAACTCTCGATTGGTCAAACAAGAAGCCAACGCACTGTATAAGTCGCTAGCACCTTTGGTGGAACTTGATCCCAAGTTTGCTGATCTAATCCTGGTCGATTTGGCAAAAATTGTTCGCATCTGCGGACGCAGCGATAACGAAATCACTGCCAATGAGCTGCTGGCCTATCTGGTGCTGTATGCCCTAATCAAAGAAGATTCTGAAAAGTTGACGGTGGCACTCAACGCCTGGGAGTTTTCGGAAGAAACGCGGCTGAAATACCAAAAGCTGACCCTGCAAATTCTGCTTGATCTAACGGAGGAGAAAGCTCGGAGTGAGAGCCAAAGCCAGAATCTGAGCGATCGCCTGATGTTGCCCTCGGTGCTGAACCAATACGATCAGGAAAAGCAGACAAATTACCTCAACGATGCCGTCAACGCTATCTATCGGTTTGCCCAAGTTGTGGTTAAAGCGGATGGCAATATCTCGATGCAAGAAATGGATGCCCTCTCTCAGATCTGGCAGCTTTTGCATGCTTACGAGAGTTTGGGCAGCTATCAGGAGGGGTTTGTTGCGCCCGTTAGCCCACCCGTTAGCCCCAGTCAGCCGTCTTCTGCTGCTCAAAATCCGTCTGCTGCAAAACCCGCTAGCGAAGCGGCTGCCCCTACCGAAGCCAGCAAAACGCCGGAAGATCTAGCGCAAATTTTAGAAGAAGCGCTGGCAGAGCTGCATGAATTGGTAGGGTTGGACAATATTAAGGAGGAAGTGACGACGCTAGCAAACCTGCTTAAAGTCCAAAAAATTCGGGTCGATCGCGGCTTAGCCAAAACGCCTGTTTCGCTGCACTCGGTTTATGGGGGGCCACCCGGCACAGGGAAGACAACCGTGGCGCGACTGGTCAGCCGAATTTTTCAAGGCTTGGGCTTTTTGTCAAAAGGACATTTGGTGGAAACCGATCGCTCAGGCATGGTGGCAGGCTACATTGGGCAGACGGCAAAAAAGGTGGATGAGCTAGTGACTTCAGCCCTCGATGGCGTGCTGTTTATTGACGAAGCCTATGCGCTAGTTCCGGCAGAGGGCGGCCGCGATTTTGGACAAGAAGCGATCGATATTTTGTTGAAGCGGATGGAGGACTACCGCGATCGCCTGGTGGTCATCGTCGCCGGATATACGGACGAAATGGGCGCTTTTATTGAGTCTAACCCCGGCTTAAAATCTCGCTTCAACCGCTACTTTTATTTCAACGACTATGAGCCAAGCGAGCTAGTTGCTATTTTTGAGAGCATGGCGCGCAAAAGCCATTTCAACCTCACGCCAGAGGCACAAGACAAATTGCGTCAGCTCCTAGAAACACTCTATGCCAACCGGGACAAGAACTTCGGCAACGCCCGCCTAGTGCGTAACCTGTTTGAAAAGAGTGTCGAGCGGCAGGCCAATCGCCTCGCTGTGCTGTCTGACTTTACAGACGACCTGTTGACTACCCTCATTCCAGCCGATATCCCCACAGAATTCTCCAGCGATCGGCTTGGGGATGCCAAGAGGGAAGCTCAAGGGGACTGAAAAAAGATGTGAGCGATGCTGTCCGAGGGGCGATCGCTCTCCTGCTTGCAGCAACGCCTGAGAGGGCGAAGGCTCTATTCGCAGGCTAAAACGGCATTCACGGGGGCAAAGCCTTCGGGGTCTTCGTAGCCCACTAACTCTGTGTAGTAGGCGGGATCTTGCAGCATTAGCGTCCGCACCTGATCGATTTTCATGCCGTAGAAGACGAGGACGCGACTAGAGGCGATTGTTGCCCGCACCTGATCGCCCCCTATGGGTGAAGGAAATTGCTCAAACAAAACCTGAGTGTCTCCCTGTTCTTCTGTCAGGGTGATGTAAGCTCTCATGCCCAAAGGATTGGGAATGCCTGAGTTGACGTCATAGGCACAAGTGCGGCTAGAGGCGGCGGTTGTCGCTTGACTCAAGAGCAACAGCGAAGCAACTGAGACAGCCGCAAGACTCAAAACCTTGATACGCAGCTTTATGGACATCTGACACTCCTCATCTTTCTAGTCACAAATTCAACAGGGGCGATCGATAACCACAGCTACAGTCTCAGTGCCTCTGTTTCCGCGATTTTGCTTCGGTAAACCTAAGGCTAACTGACTCTAAAAAAAAAATCGACGTTTAACTGAGTGTAAAGCGCTATGAATGTTAAGAAACCCATCAATTTGAAGATCGCTGTGAGCTTCAGGGCAGTCTAAGCCATAGAAACACCCCAATAGATCCCCCCAGAAATACTCCAGGTGAGGTTTACCTGCCCCCGTGTACCTCAGGTATGCAACTACTTGATTTGAGGACACCTTGTATCCATGAACGACTTTGAACCCGTAACTGTAGGTCGCTTTTCCTCTCTAGAAGAGCGGCAGTTCGCCTTGAGACAAATCTACCAGCAAGCTCTAGAGCGGCAGCCCTATGAATTTGAGCGCGATATGCTAGCACGGGCAGAGCAAGATTTTCTAAAAAACAAGATTGGCGTGCGCCGCTTCTTACGAGAATTGGGGCGATCGGATGTTTACCTTGACGCTTTCTACCACAAATTCTCTAATATGAAGTTTCTTGAGCTATGCTTCAAGCACTTTATGGGGCGGGCAATTTTGGACTCCCGCGAGATGCAGGTCTACGGCAATATTTTGCTCAAAAAAGGCGTATATCAATTGATTGCCGCCATTTTAGATTCAGAGGAATATGGCAATGTGTTTGGCTGTTTTACGGTGCCTTATTCCCGACGCCAGGTTCGCTATGACTCTCCCAATTCCTTCTTAGAAAATCATCTTCTTAACCAAGAACATTCGGGACAGCGGAGTTGGTCGCTACCTACGCCTTACTGGCGACAGCTTGGGTTAGTTTGCCAAGCGGGGGTATGCCGTCACCCCGAAGTGAATGAGGTGTTGGAAGCCTTGGGGGTTGAAGCAGATGAACTTTCCATCGAGCAACTGCTGAGCTTAATCGAAGCCTCTACGGCACCCGCTAAAACTAATAGCGTTGCCTCTCCGGTATCGTAATCGCTGCTGTTTCTGAGAAGGTGCATTACCCGCCTTTTGAGATACAGATGATAGAGGCTGCTGGTGATTTCCAGAATGAGCATTGGTGATCGGCGATCGCTAATGCTCATTTTCCTATTACGCAATGTCGTTACAGGATTGCAGAAATTTCCTTCCAGTAAATTCGCTTAAAGGGTTCCTGCTCACCCAGCTGATACTGATCCAGCAATCCTTTACTCCGAACCGTGATCACGTTCCCTTGGCGAATGAGAACTGTTGCATCATCGGCAATATTTTGAGTCAACATCATCTCTGTCTCTGTGGGTTCATCTAAAATCACAATATTGCTTTTATCGTAGAACAGACCTTGTTCTTCTAGAACGGATTCAGGATACTCAGCAATTAGCAGATCGAGTTTGGGATTACGGAGTAGGCTTTGTACTTTAGTGTTATAGCTTCCCATCATTTGTTTCTCCCCGCGATTGACAAAGACCCCATCTCGGCAGATGGCACCGATCGCCCAATTGGGATGTTTGACAGAAATCTCGTCAATTAGCTCCTTGAGTTCCTCGATAGGAATGTAGTTAAAGCTGAGAATGGGAATTCTCGATTCATCTTCTGATTCAAAAAAGTTTTCTACAATTTTTCCACCCACATCTACGCTATCTCCCACAGCAGGGCGCAGATGCATATACACGCCCGGTGCTGAATTAATCTCAACAATGCCAAATTTGCCTTCTTTCCAAGAGCGAGAGATGTCGGGAGTCAATACATCAATACCTAGACAAACCAAGCGAAAGTGCTGTGCAATATCCTGTGCCAGAATAATATTGTCGGGATGGAGCTTGGTTGTGGCATCTAGGCTGACGCCACCTGACGAGAGATTGGCGACCTTTCGCAAGTGAACTAGGCGATCGCGCTCCAGAATGCTGTCCAAATCCAGCCCCTGTTCTGCTAGGAAATGCTTCATGGAATCATCGCTGATGATTTTGCCAAGCGGCGAAGTGGGAGTATCGAGTCGCTCAGGCTTGGCATTTTCATCTTCAATCAATTCAGCGATCGTCGATTTGCCATCGCCCAACACAGAGGCCGGATGGCGCTCAGTTGCTGCCACAAACTTGCCGTTAACGCAGAGTAGGCGGTGATCGGAGCCATACACATGCTGCTCTACAATCACCCGAATTGGTTCGCCCTCAGGATGGGCTTTGACAGCATGATCGAATGCCCGCTCTGCCTCATCATCGTTTTGCACCTCGGCGGTGACGCCAATGCCTTTGTGGCCGATCACAGGCTTAATGGCAACCGGATAGCCAATGCGATCAGTGGCTGCTAGCAAGGCTTTTCGCGTCGAAACAATTTCTCCCTTGGGCACCGGAAACCCTAGCGTGGCTAGAAACGCTTTGCAATCATCCTTATGGGTGGTGAAATCAGAGTCAAGATGGCTATCTCCATCAAATGTGGTGGCAATGCCGCGTACCTGCTTGCTGCCATAGCCATACTGCATTAATCCTTCGTCAGGCAAATAAAAGGTCGGAATGCCGCGAATATGGGCTGCATTCAGCAGCGCATAAACCGTAGGGCCACCGTAGGACGATCGCCGAAATCGGTTTTGCAAAATCTGAATTTGTCCATCTAGATTGAAAAACCGATCGCGAGAAATATCTTCAAACCAATCCCACACGGCATAAACAACGCCCCGACTTGTGGACTCGTGCAGCGATTCAATGGCAATTCGGGTCGCTCCACCTATAGGCTTGAGGCTATGGCGATCGCACCGCAGCTCCATTTCCAACTTGCCCAACTCAACCGCAGTTTGGGCAAACAGCTCGGCATGAGACTCAAAGGAGCGCTCTCTGAAATGGGGAAAGCGCTGAGAGATCCAATCCACGTAAGCCCGGATGGGTAAAGGTTCGCTATGTCCACTCAAGGCAAAGTCAAATACAAAAGCAGCGGTTTGCAGGTAAGGATTAGGGCCGGAATAATGTTTGAAATGGAAGACATCAAAGACATCATTAGCTCTAGCGTTCGTGGGCGGAGTCGCGTCAAGACCTGAAACCATGATTAAAAAGGGGGGTGGGAAAGACTGAACAACGGTTATTCATCTAACGTATGTTAATAAATGAACCACCTGATTTAACTGTTTCCTTGGATACAGATTCCTTGAATACAGATGTTTAGGGCGATCGATTCAGCGTATGGGGTGAAGTCCTCCTACTTTTTCTAAAAGCTGGATTTCAAAGGCGCAGAGCGCCTTTGAAATCCAGCTTTTAAGGTTTTGTGGCGCGCGCCACAAAACCTTAATTTGCGATCTACTGAGCATTTGCCACCTACTCAGCCTCTAAGTCTGGTAAAGCAAGTCAGGTGAAGCATATTTGCCTCGGCTAATTTGTTGCATTTAGTGATGTAACGCTAATTAATGTTTCAAAGAAAATGATGCTTTCTTAAGCGGATGTGATCTAAATCTGTAGAAATCTACCTCAGCGTTCAGACGGGACTATCGTGTGTAAAAGCCTTTGCGGCGTTGAAAGAAATAAATCTTCACAAAAAGAGGTTTGCTGAATCAACTTCCCTAGGCAAATGCTCAACTCTAAATGCTCAACCCTATGTGGACGGCAGAAAAATAAACGGCGGAGGAGCGTGGCTTTGCTGTATCTGCTGATTTTGCCATGTCTGTTCCAGCGCTACCAGCAACTCAACCTGAAGCAGGCGGCTATGTTTCAAATATGATGTTTATTCCCTCGAATAAATGCCAGAACTGGAGCATGGCCGACAAAACCCTTTATTCAGAAAGCCTCTTGCAAATTAGGGCTAAGGGGGGCGCAGCCTCCAGACACCCTAATCTAAAGATTTAATCTGCAAGGGGTCTAGAGAACTTCGAGACTTGATTTAGGAGATTTCATGAAAATCGCGATCGCAAAAGAAATTGAAATGGGCGAACGTCGTGTTGCCCTGATTCCAGACACGGTGAGTCGGCTCGTCAAACAAGGGTTTGAGGTGGCCGTAGAAGCAGGCGCAGGTTTAGAATCCTCGTTTTCTGATGCCGATTATGAAGCAGCCGGGGCAGCGATCGTTACAGATAGAGATGATTTGTGGCACCAGGCCGACATTCTGCTAAAAGTCAAGCCCCCACAGGCTCTAGAGCATGGGCGGCATGAGGTCGATCTGCTGCGTCAAGGCACAACGCTGATTAGCTTTCTCAATCCCTTAGCTGAACCGACGCTGATTAGACGGCTGGCCGATCGCCAAATTACGGCCTTCAGCATCGAACTCATTCCTCGCATCAGTCGGGCGCAGAGCATGGATGCGTTGTCTTCTCAAGCAGGCGTCGCTGGTTATAAGGCAGCGCTGATCGCAGCCGCTACTTCCCCCAAGTTTTTCCCCATGCTCACCACCGCAGCAGGCACCATTCCCCCAGCCAAGGTGTTTGTGATTGGGGCGGGGGTAGCAGGCTTGCAGGCCATCGCTACCGCCCGTCGTCTGGGTGCGGTCGTAGAAGCTTTTGACATTCGCCCTGCTGTCAAGGAAGAGGTGCAAAGCTTGGGCGCAAAGTTTGTTGAGGTGAAGCTAGAAGAAGAGACGGTGGCGGCGGGTGGCTATGCCAAAGAGGTGTCCGATCGCGCCAAGCAGAAGACGCAGGAAGCGATCGCAGAGCATGTTAAAACTGCCGATGTGGTGATCACAACGGCGCAGGTGCCGGGTAGACAGGCCCCGCGTCTGGTCACCGAAGAAATGGTGGACTCTATGAAGCCCGGTGCGGTCGTCGTCGATCTGGCTTCAGAGCAGGGCGGCAACTGTGCGGGTACTGAACCCGGTCGGACGATCGTGCGCAATGGGGTGACGCTACTCGGCCCGGTGAACTTACCTGCCTCCATGCCAATTCACGCCAGCCAAATGTATTCAAAAAATTTGCTGACGCTGGTGCAGTATTTGGTCAAAGAGGGCAATCTCATTCTCAACTTTGAAGACGAAATTACAGGCAGCACTTGTGTCACGCATGCAGGCGAAATCCGCAATGCTCGGGTGCGCGATTTGCTGGGTGAAGCCGTAGCGGTAACTCATTAACGACCTTAAGGATGAAGCCTGAGCGACTCATCCTAGAACTGTCGAAATCTGAGAAACGCGCTGCAAAATATATTGCTAGAAGACTAGAGGAGAGAACGCAGGATGATAGACCCTCTGATTACGGGTTTGGTGGTTTTTGTACTGGCGACTTTTATTGGCTTTGAGGTGATCAACAAGATTCCTCCGACGCTGCACACGCCGCTGATGTCAGGCTCTAATGCCATCTCGGGCATCGCGATCGTCGGGGCTTTGCTTGTAGCAGGAGATAAAAACTGGAACCTGACGGTGATTTTGGGATTACTGGCCGTGGTGCTAGCAACGATCAACGTTGTGGGTGGTTTTCTCGTTACCGATCGAATGCTGCAAATGTTTAAGAAGAAGGACGTGAAAGCATGAATTTTAGCGATTTTTTGCCCTCTGGAATTGAGCTGGGCTATTTGGTGGCGGCAGGGCTATTTATCGTTGGCTTAAAGAAGCTTGGCTCTCCGGCTAGCGCTCGTCAGGGCAATCTGGTAGCGGCGATCGGTATGTTGGTGGCGATCGTAGCCACGTTGCTCAACCAGGGCGTTTTGAACTATCAGATGATTCTCGTTGCCATTCTGCTGGGATCAGCAATCGGCGCAGTCATGGCACAGCGGGTCGAAATGACCTCTATGCCCCAGATGGTAGGATTGCTCAACGGATTTGGCGGCGCTGCTTCGGCGCTAGTAGCCGTGGGCGAATATTGGCGGTACATGGAGCATGTAGATAATATTCCCCTGAGTGAGACGGCCACGATTATCTTGAGTGTGTTAATTGGCGGCATTACTTTCACCGGAAGTATGCTGGCCTTTGTCAAGCTCCAGGGTCTGATTACAGGACAACCCATCACCTATGGATTTCAGCAGCCATTTAATATTTCACTGCTGATTACGTTTTTGGTGGGCAGCGGCTTGCTGATTGCCGATCCCCACAACTCAGAGATCTTTTTGGGCTTGATTGCCATCTCGCTCTTGTTGGGGGTTCTGTTTGTTCTGCCCATCGGCGGTGCCGATACTCCAGTTGTCATTTCCTTGCTCAACTCTTTTTCGGGTTTGGCAGCTAGCGCGGCAGGCTTTGTACTGAGCAACAATATGCTCATTATTTCTGGAGCGTTGGTGGGTTCGTCGGGTATTATCCTGACGCAAATCATGTGTAAGGCGATGAACCGTTCCTTGGGGAATGTTCTGTTCAGCGCCTTTGGCTCTGCGAAGAAATTTGAAGATGCCGCCGCCGAAGGCTCACAAGATCGGACGTTGCATACAATCGACACCGAAGAAGGCGCAATGATGCTGGGCTATGCGCGATCGGTCGTTATTGTTCCGGGCTACGGTATGGCGGTTGCTCAGGCGCAACATGCCGTTCGCGAACTGGCTGACCAGCTAGAAAGGCTGGGCGTGGATGTGAAATATGCCATTCATCCGGTGGCAGGTCGAATGCCAGGACATATGAACGTGCTGCTGGCCGAAGCCAACGTGCCCTATCCTCAGCTTTATGATATGGAGGATATTAACCCAGAGTTCGATCGCGTCGATGTAGCGTTGGTGATTGGCGCTAATGATGTCGTCAATCCGGCGGCACGAACCAACCAAAGCAGCCCCATCTATGGTATGCCCATCCTAGAAGTGGACAAAGCTCAGCATACGATCGTGGTTAAACGAGGTATGAACGCTGGGTTTTCGGGTGTAGAGAATGAGCTGTTCTACAAAGATAAAACCCTGATGCTCTTTGGTGGTGCTAAAGATGTCGTTTCGCTTCTGGTCACAGCTGTTAAGGAACTGAACTAGTCCGCAACGGTTGCTACAGGCCGTTCGGGTAAGCTCACCTCAACCGAGCCAATGCCTGTTTTACACGAAGCGTTTGAGAGATTAGTCCTAAGGGTCATGGATTAAATAAAACCCAATAGTTTTTTGGAAGTGGGGGGGGGGCGGGGGGCGCGG
>DATNPL010000153.1:0-117330 GCA_036703255.1 Coleofasciculaceae cyanobacterium | reverse complement strand
ACCTTCTTCGATGACTTGCGGGCGTTAACCCGTTATCTCTATTTTGACAGTTGGGATCATCTGCTTACCTTTATGCTTGACGGGCTAGAGCTACACATCCCACCCAATACTAGTTGAAATTCCATAATGAGAATTGCTGATTTGGCGCAGGTTGTTGAGTGATCTTAAGGTTTACGATATGCCGCTTAGATCCAAATAAGTTATTTTTGAAAGCCTCGCTACGCGAGGCTTTCAAAAATAACTTGCCCTAACTTGATCATGTTGAGCCATGCTGGGGGCTATTCATCGCCTTAGCCAAGGCCAGAGCTTCTTGGCGGGTCTGAATTTTGCCCTCAGCTCTGGCTAATTGAATGGCTTCCAAAAGTTGACCAATTTGACGACCCGGCGGCAGCTTCAGCTCGATCATTAGATCTTTGCCCGTCAAAGGGGCGATCGGGTGAGCCACGGGGTCATCTGGCTGCAAGAAGCGCTCAATCAAAGGGGCGATCGCCGATAGAGGCGTCTTCAGCGCCACCGCCAGAACTGCCAAAGCTGGAAAAGCTGCGCCAACTCCTCTAAACAGACAATATTGGGCTTGCAGGGATAATGGCTCTCCCTTGCTTACACCTGCTGGAGATGCGATGTCCTTGGCCGCACAGATGCTGGGCAGCCAGTGAATCACCGTTAGAACCGCCTGAATCTCAGCACGGCTATATTTCAGCCGCCATAGCTCTTGCTCTGCTATCTGTGGCTCAGGGCTAACCAGGCAAGCCAGTTTGGCAATTTTGAGCCAGCTGCGCCCTGTGCCTGACGTTTTATGCTGATCTCGCAGCCAACCTGTCAGCTCTAGCCCCGCGCCGCTCCAGGTTTGATCCAGCGCTAAAGCGGCGACATCGATCTGCTCTAGCTGCTGCAATCGATCAGCAGTTGCATGGGGAAACCAATGCTTCAGCAGACCATCCTGCCAAGACATGCCTAGAAAAGGAGTGCCTTTGGCGGTGCTAAGAAGATAGCCAATTTCGCCCTGCACCCGTTCGGCAGCAATTTCTTGCAGCAGATTTGCCAAGCATTGAATCGTTTTACGGGTGTCTGGCTCTAGGGTAAACCCTAGCTGAGCGGCCTGCCGATAGGCTCTCAGCAAGCGCAAGGGATCTTCTTTTAAGTTTTCGGGCGCAATCATCTGGATGAGCTGCTGCTGAAGGGCGATCGAACCCTGAAGCGGATCTAAAATCTCCTGCGTGTGCGGACTGTAGGCGATCGCATTCACCGTAAAGTCGCGCCGATGCAGGTCTTCTTCTAGACTATCGCCAACCTGCTGGGCAAAATCGACGGTGGCTTTCTCAAACACCACCCGAGCAATCTGCCGCTCAGCGTCTAGCAAAACAAACCCGGCATGGTAATGGCTAGCGATCGCCTTGGCAACCTTGACTGCCCCTTCTGGCATGACAAAGTCTAGATCTAAATAGTCAGCGCGTCTGCCCAACAGCGCATCTCGGACGTTGCCCCCGACTAAGTAGGTCGATCGAGGCAGCCAATCCAAGCTGAAGGGCCAGGTTTGTGGCGATAGCACTGAGGTATCTAAACCTTGTGTCTGTGCGATATCTGTAAATAAATGCGTCCGTTTCAACAGCTCGTCCCAACGTGATGAACAATTTCGCTACACCCGTAGCGATCTACACCTAATCTCTGCCCCATTCCTCGAACTTTCCCCTGGCTCACTTTCATTGTGTCAATATTTTTTCAACCTGAGCGTGGCTGTATAAGAGGTAAGCTTCTAGACCTGTGGTTAATTCATTGGAAAAGAAGCAGAGCTTCTCTTGCAATAAAATTAATGACACCTTTGAGATATGGCTCCTGAGATAGGCTCCAAAGATATCAGTGTGGCAGTCTTCGCTCTATTTGATTTTCCGGTTTGGTTTTCCCAGCTTCTCACACAGCGCGATGCGTTAGTCAAATTTGGTGGCTCAAGAAACAGGCGTCCTCCATGAACAGGATTGAATCTCCTAGAATTGGAAGAATAGCAAAAGCGGAGGGTTTGCCCATGTGTATTTGCATTAACTGCCACTACGTCGATCGCTGCACAACCTATCACGCCGTAGAAGAATTGCACCAGCAGCGCCACTTAACCGAATCTCCTGACTTTGAAGCCACAGAACCTGAAATTAATGCCAACATTCGAGTTGTAGGCGACGAAATTGAGAAAGAATATGATGTCGTCGGCTGTCTGAGCTTTAAGCAAGATATAGGTCGGTGGGTGCGCCTGCGTCCGGGTGAACTCGTGCCGACCTAGCCTCTGAACCTGCTAGTTTCAGCGCTTTTCTCCCGTAAAGTTAGTGAAGCCTGACCCACAAGGTAAAGATGTGTAAGTTCTGATTAATTCTGGCTAGAATTAGCTCATCCAGGCGCGGTATCTTCAAACGTGCCATTGTTTACATGCAGTAATCCGATAATCCATGAGCAGTCCTGAAGTTCGAGGTCTGGTTGGTGAAGTCAAAACCCAGGTGGCAATTCTGGCTTTTGCGCTCGGCTTGATGTGGGCGATCGAAATCGTCGATTTTTTCTTAGGCGGAGCGCTCAACAGCTTTGGCATTATTCCTCGAAACGTGATTGGGCTACGAGGTATCCTGTTCGCGCCCTTCCTGCATGGCAACTTTGCCCATTTAATCGCCAATACCGTCCCCTTTGCGACGTTGGGCTGGTTTGTTATGTTGCGTCGCACCAGCGATTTTTTCTGGGTAACGGCGATCGCAATGCTGGTCGGCGGCTTGGGCACCTGGCTTATCGCCTCACCCAACACCGTTCATATTGGCGCAAGCGGCGTGATCTTCGGCTACTTGGGATTCCTAATTTCTCGGGGCTATTTTGAGCGCAGCTTTACCTCCATGCTGTTTTCTATTCTTGTCGGCCTAGCCTATGGCGGTCTTATTTGGGGAGTCTTGCCAGGACAGTTAGGCATTTCTTGGCAAGGGCATCTGTTTGGGTTCATCGGCGGCATTGTCGCGGCTTGGCTCATGGCAGACTCTAAAGCAAACTCCAAAGCTGAACGACGGCGATCGCCCCGAAGTTTTTGAGGCCGCTAGTCCTCAGTTGGCAACCTAGTAGGCAACCTAGATGGGAAACCAGATCGTGCAGCACTTGATAAAAAACCATTAAATCAGCGTAAATCTCTCTAAATTAGAGATATTTATAACGAGAGGTTAGCTTAAAGGCTGGTTTGCACATGCGATCGACTTTAAGATAGCTTCTCGGGAGCTATATCCAGCTTTTATCAAGCCAAGGTGCAAAAAATGGGACTTTTCTTTGATGTTTTGGGTGCTATTAACAACCCCAATCAGCAGGCGAGTGTTGGCCAATTGGGTTCGCTGCTCAGCTCAGTGCAGCAGGTTAGCCAGCAGACTGGACTAGATGCAGGCACAACGCAAAATGTGATATCCGCTCTGGGAGGGGCGCTCCGTCCTGTCTTGCAGCAGCAGAATTCAGAAATGGGGGGGCAACAGCTTGCAGGAATGCTGAGTCAGCTTGCAGGAGGCGGCAGTAATTCCTTGGGTGGAATGCTAGGTCAAGTGGCTGGCGGCAATCCTTTAGGCGGAATGCTCGGTCAAGCGGCAACAGCAGCTGTGGGAGGCAGCGCACTTCAGTCTCTGATTCCCGCTCAGATGCAGCAGCAAATTGCCCAGGCCGTGGCTCAAAAGACAGGGTTAGATGCAACGATGGTGCAATCGCTGCTGCCAATGTTGATTCCCGTTGTGCTGGGCTTCCTGAATTTAGGCGCTAATAAGCCCGGTGCACCCGGTGGAGCCAGTAACCCACTGCTCAGCGCTTTCTTAGATAGCGATCGCGATGGTGATACCGATATAGGCGATGTCATGAAATTTGCTACCCGCTTTCTCTCTCCGGCCTAACTGCCGTGAGCACCGCTATGGCCGTAGCTACTTTACTTGGGACGTTTTTGCAAAGCATCCTTGAGAAGCAAGGTAGGAAGAAGCTTTTTAGCCCAAAATTAGCCCAAAACTAAAGCAGACGGAGGCTTTGCCTCCGTCTGCTTTAGTTGAGAAATCTAATCTGCAAGAAGCCTGAAGCCAAGACTCAACGTCTAGGGTTCTACCAAAATGGTCATGTTGCCATCGGCATCTTCATGAGCAACGTTGCCTTCACTGTCAACTAGCGTAGCGCTGCCGTCAACATCTTCGTAAAGAACATTACCTTCGTCATCAACCGTTGTAGCGTTGCCATCGGCATCTACATGCGCTGCGTTGCCTTCGTCATCTACAGCCGTAACGCTACCATCTTCATACTCATAGAGATCTACATCTTGAGCAAGGGCAGGCACACCTAATCCTAGACTACATAGAATCATGCCAGCAATCAAAAGCAGTTTTCTCATTTAGCAAGCCTCTGAACTAGTTGAATGTTCCTCGGTTTTAGCTGCGATTGCTACCTAGTGTTATTCGAGGAATCACGGATCAATCTCCTGCTGCCCCTATTCAACCTAACGGTGATTTATGCTCAAAGCTGGCTGCGTCCGATGTTTGAAAGTCTAGCAGAGTAAAGCTTTCAAACATTAGATGCAACCTTGAGGCCGTTAAAAATAGCTTTGGCCTTCTCTAAAGCGTCAGTGATCGCGCGGAGTTTGCCCAGGTGTAGAGGCATTGGACGAACGAATTCTGACGGGAGCCGATCGCGCAACCGAGAGCCATCTGCCTTCTCCGGTAAGATATCCTAGCGTCGCAATGTAGTCGCCGTAAGATGGCACGCTAACATGGCGATCGTTAGCCGTTTCGCTACATTCAAACTGCTGGAGTCCTTTAGGAGGTTGATCGTTTAGATCGACGCCTGTAATGTCGTAGATTCTCAAAACCAAACGCTGTCCCCCCTTCTGCCGCAACTCCTGTTTGCGCTCTTCAGAAACTTCCCAGTAAGCATAGATTTCCTCAGCGCTGCGCGGCACCAGCAGCAGCCGACTTTCGGCAGTCGCCCGATCGCTAGAGATGCGGCTGCGGGCAGCTGCAACGGCATCCCCTGCGATCGCTTTACCCGCAGTCACGTTTCCTGACACGGTTTCTGATGTAGAGACAGTTTGGCTAGAATCCTCTAAAAGATTGGACAAAACCACAGCAGATGGGTCTACAGCAGGCTCAACTTTAGAAGATGTCTCATCTACAGCCGTTGGCGGAGCCTCATAGACGGGTAGGTCATATAGGGTTGAGGTATCTCCGGCTGAAGGAAGGCAGACCGGAACTCGTACATGGGGCGATCGCGCCAAGGGTAGCCATCGCTGGGCGCTAGTCAGGTAGCCAATCTCAGCAACATAGTCTCGATCGTCAATTGGAATAGGCACATGCAGATCTTGAGCAGATTCTGAGCAGTCAAACTCCTGGGTGCTGTGGGGAGTTTGGTAATAGGCATCAATATTGGTGACATCGTAAAGCCGCAGCTTCAGGTCTTGTCCGCCCTGCTGCTTCAGGAGAGTTCTATGGGCTTCTGACACCTCCCAGGTAGCATGAGCCGATTTGCAGTTGCGCGGCGTCAGGACAATACGGCTGTCATGAACTTCGGGCAGGGCTGTGGATGCAAGGACAGGATTAGAAGCCTCAGGAATTACGGTTGCAGGGACGATCGCTTCCCTCAGAGCCACCTCTGCTGGGAGGGTTTCTGCCTCGGAGCGATCGCGCAGCAGCCAAGCTAAAAGCCCCAAGCCGCCCAAGGCAGGCAGAAGCCACCACCAGCGCGACAAGAAGCTATCCCCTTCAATGGCAGTAATGAGATTGCCAGGAGAGGCGTTGGCTCCTCCATCGGCAGACCCAGGAGCCGTGGCTCCCGGTGAAGCGGCTCCTGGTGAGGCTGCTCCTGGCGAAGCCACCGGGCTAGAAGCAGTCGGTGAAGCGGATGCTGGATCTGGACTGGCGGGAGCCGGACTGGCTGCCGGAGCCGGATTAGATGGAGCGGCGGCAGGCGCAGCAGCAATGGCCGCAGTGGCCGCAGCCACTCTAGCGGTTTCTACAGCGGCCTGACTATCGGGCGCAGTGGCGATGCCCAAAAATCCCTGGATGGCTGGGCTGGGATTAGCGCCTTTGTAGACGTAAGAGAGAGGCTGCGAAAAGGGGTAGCGCGGATCGTTGGGGAAGGTACCATACAGGGGAAGAATGCGCACTGCCGGATTGCTGCTTACCTGATCGGTGATGCCATAGCTGATGCCATCGTTGCCCAGTTGCTGAATAACCTCGTTGGTGTTGTCTTCTGCCACCTTGACGGTGCTGGCACCCGGCTGAAATGGCGCAACTTGAAAGACAGGATAATTGGCGAAAGCGCGGCGAGTATCGCTGCTGTCAGGGCGATCGATCAAGCGAATGGGAAGATCAACTCCACCGACCTGCGACCAATCTGTGATTTCGCCTCTAAAGATGCTGGCAAACTGTTCGCCTGTTAAACTCTCGGTAAAAGGATTGTTAGCGCCGACAAAAACGGCGATCCTGTTGCGAGCCACCGGAACCGCGACAAGACCTTGCGCCTGCTCTTCTGCCGTGAGAGGACGACCGATCGCCGCTAAATCAGCCTTGCCCTCTAAAACAGCCTGAAGTGCAGCCTCGCTGTCGCTATAGACCAGATCGACCTGCGTGCCCGGAAACTGAGTTTTGAAGCGATCGCTCAACGCTTGGTTGATTGACGTCATGCTGCTAGAGCCGTCAATTTTGACCGTTGTGCCTTGAGGGAGAGGTGCCGGAATCGGGAATGCAGCCTGAGCCAGGACTAGATTTGATGTTAAAGCGGCTGAATTTGGAGCAGCGGCGAAAGCGAGTAGCAGTGCTAGAGCCGCTACAGCTTCGCATTTCTTAAATGGTTTCATAAAAAATCCTGACTGAACCTTGCATTTGCGAAAAGCACGCTGTGATTATAGGATCAAGCCCTAAAAATCGGGGAATTTAAGTAATATTTATTTTTCATTTTTTATAGTAACCCTAAATTCTCTAGGTGCTCTTTGCGCTTCAGCCAAACCTGGTCTGCATCAGCCAAACCTCACTTGCAATAGTGAGCAATCATCTTCAAAGCTGCCTTTGCCGCTGAGCGACTGTACGGCAGCAATGACTTGATCGAAGGGGTCTGGTTCTAGACCGTGAAGCTGGCTGAGTAAATGGATAAATTCATCTAAATTCCAAGGCGTTTCATCAGATTGTGCCACTTCATAAATGCCGTCGCTAAAGAGGTATAGCGTATCGTCTGGCTGAACTTGGCAAAATTCGCTGGTGTATTTGCGATCGCTCAACATGCCGATCGGCACGCCTTGCGTTTTTAGCAGCCTGATGTCGGCTGACGATGCGATATTGGCTGATATCAAAACGGCAGGCGGATGCCCAGCACTGGCATAAATTAACTGTCGTTTTTGCTGATTGTAAACCCCATACCAAATCGTGAAATAGCGATTGTGATGCACGTCCATGTCAAAAACTTCGTTGAGCGATCGCAGCACGTCGCTGGGCTGATAGAAATTGACATTGGGCAGAGACTGCGATCGCAATATGTTTTGCACAGAAACCGAGAGCAGTGCTGAGCCTAACCCATGACCTGAAACATCCAGTAGGTAGATAGCCAGATAGTCAGGATCGAGCCAAAAATAATCAAAGCAATCGCCCCCCAACTGGCTAGAGGGTAGAAAACGGGAAGCCGTAGCCACCTTCCCCGTCAGCGGCTGAGGTAAGAGCGATCGCACATAGGCAGAAGCCTCAGCTAACTCATGATCTAAAAGCTGCTTTTGCGCTTGCAAATCCTGGATCAGGCGCTGCCGCTCTTGAGCTGCTTGGTAGAGCCGCAATCCCGATCGCACTCTTGCCTTTAGCTCATGCACTTCGATGGGCTTGGGCAAGAAATCATCGGCTCCAGCATCTAGCCCTCGCACCCGATCTTCCACCCCAGATCGAGAGGTAAGTAGGATAAAGAAGGTGCTAGCCAAATCAGGGTCAGCTTTAATCTGGCGGCACACCTCTAAGCCATCAATGCCTGACATAAGCCAATCGCAAACAATCAAAGCAGGGCGCAGGGCGATCGCTTGCAGCACCCCTTCCTCACCGCTCCCTGCTGCCGCGATCTCGTAACCTTGGGCTTGAAGCGTTTTCCTCAAAACCATCTGGATGACGGGGTCATCATCAATAATTAATATTCGCACCATGATCACTCTGAGACTTCAGGAACTAAGACTTGAGAGGCTAACGGCATCTCTGGAAATATCATGCCCAAAAGGATAGAGTTGATGCGGGTGTTCGCAATTTGGGTACTTATAATTCAGGTGCTTGAAGTGATTCTGCCTGGAGGGTAATGAAACAAAAAATCATTATCTGCATTAATCTAAATGCCACGACCCAGGTATTCCAAGTCTGTCGATACTCTAGGAGTGGGTAAAAAGGGAGTCGGCAGACGGCTAAACGTTAATTTTTGGGGTGCTGCACGCCAACCGATCCGCCAACCCAACTCGCTTAAAACCACCTGGGCGGTGCTACGAGCAGATCAATATTCAGTTCATCTTCAGAAGCCACGTTACATGTCTGTGGCCATTCTCAGCAATGCCAAACAGTAGTCTTCGAGCGAAAACCGATTTGAGTGAACTGGTACGAGTTCTCACCTGGTTTGATGAGTTTACTCAGTCCTCATTGCCAGAAACGACCTTTATGCAATGTCAGACGCTGTTAGCAGAAGGATTTACCAATGCGGTTCGCCATGCCCATCAAAGCAAGGCGATTGACCTGCCAATTGATCTAGAGCTGCAACTATCGGAACAGCAAATTGAAATGAAAATTTGGGACTATGGCGAACCCTTTGACTTGCTGCAAAAAGTCAAGAGCCTGCCTGAAAAAGTAGATACCAACTCAACGGGTGGGCGCGGCCTCAAGCTGCTGGAGCAGATCGCAGATGGGTTTAGCTACAGCCGTGACAACCAGCGAAATTGCTTGGTAATGGTGAAGCAGTGGTGATAGGAGGGCGATCGGGGCATATCGCCATTTTCTGACGGGTGAGCCTCAATCTTCTGTGCTCTGACGAGAGGTTAGAGGAGCCGCGATCGGCTGCTGCGGCTTCATGGCTTGCAGCACGTTTAAAGTCAAGGCTATGACGATTAAGATCATGCCGATCGCTTCCGTCAAGTCGGGAATTTCGCCCAACTGCATCGCTGCCGCCAAGACGCCAATGACCGGATTTGCCAAAGTTCCCAGTCCGGCTGTGCCTGCGGGTAAGTTCTTGAGAGCAAACATCCACAGCAGATAGGCGATCGCCGTTCCGGGAATAATGTTAAACAACAAAGCCGCAATGAAGGTGCCCGTCCATTGCACCGGAGGGCTAGGCAAAAACAGCGACACCAAAATGAGGGGAATGCTGCCCAACAGCATCTGCCAGGCCGTAAGGGAAATTAAATCTACCGTCTGATTTTGAGTAATTTTTTTGACGACGATCGCGCTCATCCCCCAACTCATTCCCGCCAGGATCGCCAGCACCTTGCTCAAGGAAGCGTCTGTCAAGTTGAGCGGCAGCACGATGAGCACTAGCCCTGTCAGCGCCAGCGCCACATGTAGCCATTGGGCTTTATGCAAACGCTCACCCAATAGCAACCAGGCAAACAGCAAAATCCAAAACGGCATGGTGTAGCAGAGGATGGAAGTTTTCCCAGCTCCGCCGCTCACCAATGCCCAAGTGGATAGCCCAATCATGCCGCTCGTCTGCAAAACACCCAGCAGCAGCGTCATTTTGAAAGCAGGCGGCTTAAGAGGCTTGCGCAGCGCCAGCATGACTAAAAACAGGCTGAGCGCTCCAAAAAACGCCCGCATCGCCGCAAAGTCAAAAGGGGCAGCATACTGAACGCCCAATTTCATGACAACCCAGTTATAGCCCCAAATGACTGCCAGAAGGAGCAGAGCCATAATGGCGGGAGTTTGAGGCGCTAGGGGTTTCTGTTCAGCCACGGGCTTATGAAAAAAGGGCGATCGCAATCAGCTTTTGTAGCATGACAGTCCGGTTGCTCAAAGTCAAGCGGTTGTTTAACTATTTAACCTAAGATCAACCCCAAGTTCGCTTTTGCCCCCAGATTTAATCCAGCTTGAATGCTCTAATTTTAAGGCTTTAAGCGAATTACCACCTTACCAAAATGGCTGCCGCTCTCTAGGTAAGCCATCGCCGATCGCGCCTCAGCAAACGGAAAGACGCGATCGATGACCGGGTGAATTTGATGCAGAGCGATCGCTCGATTCATGTCCTCAAACATATCCCGTGAACCCACATAAATGCCCTGCACCCGCACATGCTTGTGCAGAATGGAGACCGTGCTGACCTCTCCTGCCATGCCGTTCAATACGCCAATCATTTCAATCTTGCCGCCATAGCGCACCGCCCGCAGCGATTTTGAGAGAGTGGCCGAACCGCCCACCTCGACAACGTGATCAACCCCCCGGCTATCGGTCAGCGCCCAGACTTTTTCTTCCCAATTGGACGTTGTTCGGTAGTTGATGCCCAGATCTGCACCGAGCTGCTTGGCGCGCTCTAGCTTGTCATCGCTGCTGCTGGTCAAGATCACCTTTGCCCCGGCGGCTTTGGCAAACTGCAAAGCAAACAGAGAGACACCCCCTGTTCCTAGCAGCAGAACCGTTTCACCCGCCTTAACCTGGCCTTCGACAACGAGAGCATTCCAAGCAGTGACGGCGGCACAGGGCAGAGTAGCCGCCTCCTCATAGCTGAGAAAGTCAGGAATTTTGACCAGACCTTGCTGATCAAATACGACATATTCTGCCAAGACGCCATTGATCGCCCCACCTAGCGCCGAACTCGCCTTTTCGGGCGTTAGCTCACCCGAGATAAAACTTTGCATAAAAATGCCCGCTACGCGATCGCCCACCTGCACCCGCGTCACGCCTTCGCCCACAGCCACCACATCCCCTGCCCCATCCGACAAAGGCACGATCGGCTCAAACTCTTTCGCCCCATAGGCACCCTTTGCCATCAGCAGATCACGGTAATTGAGGCTAGCCGCCCGCATTTTGACCAAGACCTGCCCAAACTTAGGCTGTGGCTGCGTTCGTTCTACCAAGGTAAGAGGATCTGTGCGATCGTTCCGCAACTCATAAGCTCTCATAGATTTCTCCCACAACATTGACACTCTTCCAAGACACTCTTCCAAAATCGTTTAGCGTTGCTGATTTCAAGCATAAATTTTTATCAGCAGAGCGCACCTCTCCAAAAAACTCATCCAAAACCACTGCCCCTCGCCAATGCGAAGCGACCTCCGCCACCCTTCTACCCTCTCGTGCGGAGGGGGTGTGGGGGACGCGCTTCGTCCCCTGCTGGGGGTTTGGGGGAACCCCCCAAGGCTGTTTGGCTTTAAATCTTTCAGATTGCTATGCTTTGATTATCGAGACTACTCCCAGTCTTGCCAAGTACGCACATTATTGTGGAGTAGTATCAAAAAGTATCCTATGGAGCGATCGGATGCCCACGCGAGAATTTAACCGCCGCTACGGCTGTTCAGTAGAAGCCACGCTGGATGTAATTGGCGGACGTTGGAAAGGCGTAATCTTATTCCATCTGACCAGCGGCACAAAGCGATTTAACCAACTGCAACGGTTAGTCCAGGGATGCACACAGCGGATGCTGACCCTACAGCTCCGTGAATTAGAGCAAGACGGTGTGGTGCTCCGCACGGTCTATGCCCAAGTGCCGCCCAAAGTAGAGTATTCCCTAACAGAATTTGGGCGAAGCCTGGAACCGATTTTGCTGCTGATGCGAGATTGGGGCGATCGCTATATCCAACAGCTCTCTGAGCAATCTCCTGAGACGCCACCTGAACCGTTAGCTCTTGGCGATCGTCTTAACCCATGAGAGGCGATCGCAGTTCTTCAAGCAGGTGCAAGAAAAATTGTCTTTATGCGTTCTGCAAAAGTTTTGAAAACTTCCCTCAATTAGGCTCTGTCGCACTGCTAAACTGCTAGGGCAGTCGGGAACGCTAAACTGACCCGAACTCGACATTCGCCTCCCATGAGTCCTGCTTTATCCCAGCCGATCGCCCCACCCCGCATCCTATGGAAACAGGTGTTGGGACTCACCGCACTTCAGAGTGTGATCGCGCTAATGTGGTTGATCTACAATCTGTATCTGCCGCAACTCCTGACTCAACTCGGTTTTCCGCCCCAGATGGGATTGAGCCTCCTGGTAATAGAAAACGCGATCGCCGTCATTATGGAACCGCTCATGGGCGGATTATCGGATCGATCGCAAACCTGGATGGGAACCCGCTTTCCGTTTATCTCCATCGGCGTTGTGCTTTCGTCGGCGCTATTTATTCTGATTCCCGTATCGGCAATCTTGGGCAAAACAGGTATGCAGGGCGTAGCCATCGCAGTCATCATCGCTTGGGCGATCGCCATGACGCTTTTCCGCAGTCCGGCGCTGTCGCTCTTAAGACGATATGCTGCGCTGCAAGACATGCCTTTAGCCACAAGCGTGCTGAGCCTTGCTGCCGGACTGCTGGGCACCGCCAAACCGTTGGTGAATCAGGCCATTTTGAGCTGGGGCGCGATCGCACCCTTCACGATCGCCTCGATTGCGCTATTGGGTGCCGCTGCGGCTCTACGGATGAGCACGCCGCCAACCGCTCCAGCAGCACAGCCATTAGATTCATCAGCGCTGAGGCTGCGGCCTTTAGGGGCGATCGCCCTGGTGGGGATTTGTGCAGGCTGGGGCATCCGCTGTATCATGAGCAGCTTTGGTAAAGGATTTCAGGCTCTGTTTGCCGATGGAGGCATAGGCATGGGCGCGATCGCAATTGGGCTTGTCGTTGTGGCAATTCCGGCTGGGTGGCTGGCGACGCGGCTAGGCAATCGGCGGACGCTGGGGGCAGGGCTGCTAACCACTGCCGCATTGGCTGGACTGCTGGCAGCCTTTCCCAATCGCGGCATTTTGATCGGGGCAGCGATTATTCTTTTGCTCTCGCTCAATTTTGTCTTTGTCGGCGGTGTGCCATTTGCCCTGTCTTTGGTTCCGGCAGAACGGGCTGGCTTGGGGATAGGTCTATACTTTGGCGGTATGGGAGCAGCGGCTGGTTTATTTGGGCTGCTTGTGCCGCAACCAGAGCGGCTCTCAGGAGCGACGGATGGGCTGCTGGGGGCGATCGCGTTTCTGTTGGCAGCGCTTTTTGTATGGGCTGCAAAACCGCATGTGCCCCCAACAGAAAGCGGCTCTTGATCGCTACAGTCAGATACCTCAGCTAGGCACCTCAGCAGAATCTTACTCAAAATCTGCTCTTTAATGAGGGCAGCTACTGCGCGACAGACAGCCGATCACTATTTAAATTGCAATTTAGAGGGCAAAACCGCTGCTTCCGAAGTCTCTTGGTATGCTTAGAGGTAATCTGGCATAGGTAATCTCAAGGATGATCTTGAGAAAGCAGGTGCGGATCGGGCTTTTCTCAAAAATCACCCTCAGACTTAGCCATACTGACTATCCGTGCTCTGTGGAGCCATACAGAGACTTGATTCAATGATTACCGCTGTGATTCTGCTCGTGGCATTGGCAATATTGGGATGGGGACTCTACCGCGCCATACCCTTGGGTAAGCCTGGAGTTTTGGGTTGGCTACAATCGGTAGCGCTAATGCTGCCCTGGTTGTTATTTTTTGGTTCATTAGCGATGGGCATATCCATCAGCTTGGCAGGCGTCCTGTCTTTGCTGGTGGGTTCAACCCTTGTCTACATCGCCTTAGGCAGATGGCTGCGTGACCTGGTGGGCAGTCAGCCAGATTTATCAAAACCAGAGGTGGCGAAAGCAGAGGCTGAGTCTGCATCGTCTCATGCTACATCCCCTCACACGACCGAGAAGCCTCAGTCCGAGCCAGCCAAAGAAGGAGTGCCCAGTATTCCGGCGGCTGACCTTCAAGCCATCCGCAACATTTTTGGTATCGATACTTTTTTTGCCGTTGAAGCCATTCCCTACAACGAGGGTGCCATTTTTAAGGGCAACCTGCGCGGCGATCCACAGCTTACCTACGATCGACTCTCTGCCCAACTTAAGCAGCACTTAGACGATCGCTATCGCCTATTTCTGGTAGAGGGCATGGAGGATAAGCCTGTGGTGGTGGTTTTACCCAGCAGCAGCGATCCCAAACCCGCTACCCTGACACAGATTTTGTTGGCTGTTGGGTTAGGGCTAGCCACGATCGCCACCTGCTTAGAAACCGCAGGCATTATGTTGGGGTTTGATCTGTTTACGGCTCCTGCCCGGTTACAGGAAGTGTTGCCCATTGGCATAGGTATTTTACTAACCCTAGCAGCCCATGAGATGGGGCATTGGGTGCTGGCCAAGCGCCATCAGGCTCGGCTCAGTCCACCCTTTTTCTTACCCGTACTGCAAATTGGCTCTTTTGGAGCGATCACCCGTTTTGCCTCTTTGCTACCCAGCCGCACTGCCCTGTTTGATATTGCCTTTGCTGGGCCTGCTCTGGGGGGGTTGACGGCTCTGGGAATGCTGTTTGTGGGTTTGTTTTTGTCTCACCAGGGCAGCTATTTTCAGCTTCCCTCAGAGTTTTTTCAGGGATCGCTTCTAGTAGGGGCGATCGCCAAAATTGCCCTGGGCAAGGCTCTCTTGCAGCCTATTGTAGATGTGCATCCGTTTGTGGTGATTGGCTGGTTGGGCTTGGTGATTACAGCCATCAATTTGCTGCCTGCCGGACAGCTAGATGGAGGCCGCATCATGCAGTCTATCTATGGCCGCAAGGTGGCAGCTCGCACGACCGTCGGCACGCTGATTTTACTGGGTCTGGCGGCTTTGGTGAATCCGCTAGCGCTCTATTGGGCGATCGCCATTCTATTTCTTCAGCGAGATTTAGAGCGACCTGCCCTGAATGAACTAACTGAGCCAAGCGATATTCGCGCCATACTGGGCTTGCTGATTTTGTTGTTTATGGTGGTGACGCTGCTACCCATACCCCCTAGCTTGGCGGGTCATCTGGGTATCGGAGGCTAAATTTTGGAGGTCAATTTCGGAGGTTAAATCTACCATGGCAGTTCCCCCGGTCATTTTAGTGTTTGATATCAGTGCGCTATCGGTGGCTTCTCCTAGTGAATGGCGAGAGTTTTCGCGGGTTGGAAGCTGCTATATCCCTCAAGTTGTCTATGAAGAAATGCGGTTGATGTTTGATCGATCGCCCGATCCAGATTTGGAGCGAATCGCCAAAGCTTTTAACCGCTTTTATGCCTCTAGCGGCTGGCAAATTACAGATGCCAACGCCCATCATCCCAACCTCAAGGTAGGCTCTGGGCAAGCATTGACGCGACGTTCTAGGGTTTCTTTAGCCGTTGGGCGTTGTGCCTTTGCCCTGTCTCAAAGTTTCCCTAATAGCCTCGTTGTGCTGGTTTCAAAAGATCGGGCGCTACTGCAACGGCTCTACGAAATTCCGGTGGTCAACCTATGCGGCATCACAGGAGAGTCTTTGCTGCAATGGAGCCGGACTGGGCAGCGCCCTATTGCTGTAAGCCAAAAATTCCAGCAGTTTCGCACGGCCTATGGCATGCCGCCTACGCCCGCTGGCCCAACTACGTATCAACGCACCACCCCAACTCGGGTTGCACCCCAGTCTAAGACTACGATCGCCCGCAATTCTGTCTCAGTCCCTGACTGGTTGCCTGATGCGCTGTCGCTGCTTTTGGCGGCTGCGGGTCTGGCGATCGCGGCCTACTTAATCTGGTTCCTCTTTAACAGCGCCGATCTGAAAAAGTATCTGCCTCAAACTTTGGTTCCTAGAGAATTTTCGACAGCAGTTGACAAGAAGCATTTTCTTTCGCTAACCTAGTAAAAGTGAAAAGGAACCTGCCCCCATCGTCTAGAGGCCTAGGACACCTCCCTTTCACGGAGGCGACGGGGATTCGAATTCCCCTGGGGGTATCCAAAGGTTAATCGTTTGAGACATGCCCTGTAAGCAGTAAAGCGCTTGCAGGGTATTGTTTTGGAGCGCTGCTACTTTTTAGAGTTCGCCAGCTTGTATGGCACTGCGTAATTGGGTTAGGACAGGTTATTTTTTGAAGGCAACGCGAGGCTTTCAAAAAATAACCCATTTGGATCTAAGCGCGTAGCGCTATATAGCTAACAAAACCCTGCATTTTTTAGGCCAAATTTTAGGCACAACTTTTCAGCATGGGTATTGTTGGAAAATTAGCTCAAGGACAGCTCAAATTTACCCAGGTGAGAATAGCGCTGCGCTGAATGGATAAAACAATACCGATCGCAGTTTAATGTGAGGGCTACGGCAATCGACAACCGATCGCATACTGCCCAGGCGTCATGCCAACTAATCGCTTGAAATGGCGGTTGAGGTGACTCTGATCCGTGAAGCCTGTCTCAAAAGCCACCTGAGCGATCGCCTTTCCACCAGAGAGCATCAGCTTTGCCTGCTGTACGCGAAGCTGTACGAGATAGGCGTGAGGCGGTAGCCCTGTTTCTCGCTGAAAAACGCGCAGCAAGCGCAAAGGCTTGAGGTGAGCAATTTGGGCAAGTTGATCAAGAGAAATCGCATCGGCAAAGCAAGCGTTAAGATAGTCGCACACCCGCAAAACGGCCTGATGTTCTTGGCCGAGCAGGAGGGTTGCAGGGCGGCGATCGGCATAGCGCGAAATGAGCTGGGCTAACGTCCACAAAAATCGAGATTCTCGCTCTAGCTGAGATTCTGTCGCCTCTAACGCCATGTGCAACCGACGCAACTGCCCCGCAAGCTGGCTGTCTTGAATCACGGGGTTGGGGAAGTAGGGAATCGTTGCCGCATTGTCTTGGAGTTCAGCCATCGCCCGCTGCAAAAGCGCCACATCTGGATAAAGCATCCGATACTGCCAGCCCTCGGCTGTGCCTGCATGGCCTGTATGGACTTCACCAGGATGCACAATTACAAGACTCCCCGCCGTTGCTCGATGGGTTGCGCCCTGGTAGGTAAATTCTTCAACCCCTGCATCAATGACGCCGATCGCATAGCCCTCATGCGTGTGGCGCGAAAATGAATGGGTCACGTAGGTCGCCCGCAACATTTCTGTGTTGTTTAGTGCAGGATCACGCCAGAACTTGATCTGTTCTGTAGATTGCAGGGGCGATCGCGTTTTCATGGCTCAGATGCTTCCTCTGTATCTCAAATGAGCGATGCCTCAGAGCAGTGGGTTGCTGTCTCGAACCCCTCCCTCTACACAATCGCATTCAATTCTGGCAACCAGGGAATATCGGTTATACCCGGATCATATCCAAGCTGATACAGCACTGTGGTGATCTGCCCACGATGATGGGTTTGGTGGTTAAACATATGGGAAACCAGAATCCAAGCCGGAAGCTCAATCGTTTTTTGGGCGGCACTGCTGACATAGCTAAAGGGCTGACTGAGCCATTCGTCTGAGAGTTGCCTTGACCATTCCACAATTTGGCGATCGCTGATCTCTTGCTGCTGTCGCAATTGAGCAAAATCTGCATACAGCAATTCGCCAATTTTTGCAGTAAAAGGCTGGCCTACAAAGCGTCCCATCCAGATGCGATCGCCAAACAGCAAATGATTTAGGGTGCCATGAATCGATTGAAAGAATGCACCCACATCCTTTCGTCGCTGATCATCTGGAATATCTGCACAAATCGCATAGAGCTTTTGATTCATCCAGTGATTGTAATCCGCCATCAATTCGTAATGATTGCGACACTTTTGTGACTTCATATTCAGCTGCGCTTACACTGAAGAACTGTAGTGAGCCTGGACATGAGTGATTAGATTCTGATCCCCTATCACCATAAATTCTGCTGAATATAAATTCTGCACGCTGCGATAGTAAATCACTACACTATTCACACCTGTTAGAACTTGAATGGGTTCAAACTTTAGGTCTGGATAAGCCATAAGACCTTGAGCAAAATATGCTCTCAAAGCTGGCTTTCCTTGAATCTTTCCGCTTGGATCTTTTAACAGTTTGGTAATTAACGGTGAGAAGAATTGAACCTCCTCACCGTAGTGACTTAAGATCTCATCTAGGTCATGAGAATTCCATGCATCCAACCATCGTTGAGCAATTTGTTTGCCCGTTTTTTCATCCAGCATTAGGCTGCCTCACCTAGTTTTATTGCCTCACCTAGTTTTATTGATAGTACCGCTGATCAATCCAGGCGCGCAGTTCTCTTTCAGAAGAGAGCGTTGCAGACTGTTGACTCACCGGATCGTAGACTCGGAAATACCAATTGCCAGAGCGATCGCGCTTACGAATAATTCTAGGTTCTGATTGACCTGCCAAAGCATTGATCAACCTTTCCCATAGCTGACTCAATCGCTGAAACTTGGGAAGTTTATGCCGCAGATTGGCGGTGCTAACAATCTGAGAATAAGCCTGCTCATCTCTAAACAAGATCAGCTGTAAATTTGAAGACATATTGGATTCTGAGTTTGAGAACGAATCTGATTCCGAAGAAGAATTGTAGGGATTCATAAAAGCTCACCTTCTAGAGTGCGATCGAGACTTCAATCGATTTATTCCAACTAATCTAAGAGCCATCACTCGAATGATCAAATCGCTCACTTCATACCAGGTATGAACAATATTGATGAATAACTCAGATGGATAGCTCAACTGCGTTCACATCAGCCAAACGCTCTTAGCCGCTGGATTTACGAAGTGGAATGGATGTCGAATGACTTAACTTAATTTGAATTTTCCTACACCTGGCTTGACCAGAACAGAGGCAGTCAAGCTAAATTGTTATGAGTACAGTTTGAGTTTTCACAACTGTTATGGTTAACTTCCCGCTGAACTGTACTGCTGCCCCTGTGAACTGTGAAGCTTCAAGAAATTGCCATGAAAGTGAAATTGATCGATCAATCCCAGACGGCCAGCCTCTATGAACAGGTCGCCGATCGCATCTGTGCGCTGATTCAAGAAGGCACACTCCAACCGGGCGATCGGCTTCCTTCAGTTCGTCGTCTACATCAGCAGCTATCAGTTAGCATTTCTACCGTTTTAGAAGCCTATCGGCTGTTAGAAGATCGAGGGCTAGTCAGCGTTCGGCCTCAGTCGGGCTACTACGTCAAGCAAAATTTATGGGTCGCCCCAGAAGAACCCGATCAATCTAAGCCCCCCAAAAAAGCCAGCTCAGTCAACAACTCAATGGCGTTTCAAATGATTCGCCACATCCAGGATGAACACAGCGTTAATCTGGCTGGAGCCGTACCCAGCATGGAAATGCTGCCGCTGGACACCCTCAATCGTCTGATGGGGCAAGTCTTACGTCAGCAGCCTGTAATAGCTCACAGCTATGATGTACCGCCAGGGTGTCAGCCCTTGCGGCACGAAGTCGCCCGTCGCTTGATGGATGCAGGCTGCTCGATTACCCCTGACGAAATTGTCACCACTAATGGCACATTTGAGGCGGTTTATCTCTCGCTCAAAGCTGTCACCCGACCCGGAGACACAGTCGCCATCGAGTCACCGACCTACTACGGGCTACTAGAAGCCCTAGAAATCCTGCATCTGAAGGCGCTAGAATTACCCACCCATCCCCGTGATGGCATGTCTCTGCTGCATCTAGAAGCGGCGCTGCAAAAAAAGCAGATTGCGGCCTGTGCCCTCGTGTCCAACTTCAGCAACCCACTTGGAAGCTGCATGAGCGATGCCAAGAAAAAAGAGCTAGTCGAACTAATGGCTCAGTACGATACGCCGCTGATTGAAGACGACATCTACGGCGATTTGTATTTTGAGGGCACCCGTCCCAAAGCCTTAAAAGCGTTCGATCGCCAGGGCAATATCCTCTATTGCGCTTCCTATAGCAAAACCCTCTCCCCTGGATTGCGGGTAGGCTGGGTTGTGGCAGGTCGCTATCAAGCTCAAGTTGAGCAGCTTAAGTGGGTGATCAATCAAACGACGGCGATCGCTCCGCAGCTCACCATTGCAGCCTTTCTCAGCAACGGCGGCTACGATCGGCATCTGCGGCATCTCCGCCGCAACTACCAACTGCAAATGACCCTTATGACCCAGGCCATTTGCGAATATTTTCCGGCCGAAACCCGTGTGACAAGACCCAACGGCGGGCATGTTCTCTGGGTCGAACTGCCTCAACCCTTCGATGCCATCGCCCTTTACCACCAGGCTTTAGAACAAAACGTCAGCATTGCACCGGGCACCATATTTTCACCGTCTGGCAGCTATGGCAACTGCTTTCGACTCAACTCAGGCTTACCCTGGTCAGAAAAAATCGAGCAAGCCATGCAGAAATTGGGTCATCTTGCCAAGCAGCAGTAGCGGCTCCATACCGCCACACCCCTACCACACAGCATCATTGCTCAGCGGCTACCTCAAATAAATCTAACGGCAGGTGCCCATACATTTCATTGATTCCCGGTGCTGCCGCCGACTGGCAAGACACCAAAACACCCCGATGATGGCCGCTATACGCATCGGTATAGCAGGAGCCTAACTGCGGATTGAACTTGATATACACTGCCCCCTCAATCGGTTGCAGGGGCATATTCAAATCCGATAAGTAGCCTAACGCCTCGGCGTAAGATCGCAGTGCCTGACAACCCTCTGCCCAAGTATCGGAACAAATTCCTAAGATTTGGTAGTCTGAGTGGCTGGCAGCGATCGCCACGGCTTGCCGCAGCCTCTGTCTCACGGCTTCATCTTTCAGAGCCTCCTCAGCAGCCTGCCCTTGCTCCTGCCCTTCAAACTGCTTCAGCATCTTGTGGGCAGCTTCTAGCGAAAGCGTAGATAAGTTTGAGTCAATCATTGGAGTATTTACTTTACCTGTTTTTAATAAATAAAAATTTATCACGGCAGACTACAATATTTCCTCAAAAAAAAGCACATTTCTACATAAAATTCTCAGTTATATTTCTATCGATTTAGATGTGTTAGCCCAGGGCAAATTGAGACAATTTCAGTGAGGTATTCCAGCTTTTCATAAGCCGCCAAAATCTCATTTTGTAGTGCAGCGATCTTGAAGATCAGACCTTTATAGCTTGATCCCCATGCATTTTTAACCATTTCTCCGTAAAGCTACTGAGAAAATTAAACCTAGAAAATAAAGTGAATTTAATGTGTCTATAAACCTAACGAGAGTATAAAGAGAATCTAAACAATAGTTTTGTCTTTATTATGACTACAACTCTCTCTGAATATAGGTTTGAACCCCTTTATTTTCAAAAATCAAACAAAAGAGTGAGATGAGAATAGAGGTGAAGATTACTCATCCATCCGTCTGCCCTTATGAGACCTGACGATCGCCCTATTTCTATGTGCCGAAACTGCCGATTCTATCGATCGTCAGGGCGGCGGGGTGGTGACTGCCACCAGCTTGCTGTGCCTGTACAGGGAAGCTGGACGGCCTGTCGCTTAGCAGCGCATCCATTTTCAACGGATTGGCGTGACTTAGAGGAGCTGATGGCTATACCCTCGCACCTTAATTTTCAAGAAATGCCAATGGGCAGCATCCATGCCAACGAGTCCTTGAAATCTGCCTAATGGTTCGCAGGCAGGCATTACGGAAAGATATCTAATTCATCATTCATCAAAGAAAATTAAGCGACAAAAGCAGGGTGAGTGCCTCACCCTGCTTTTGTCGCTACTGATAGAGCCATTAAGGATCTTTTGTGGAGCGCGGAGTGCGCCACAAAATCCTAATTTGCGATTTACTACAGCTAACTAGTTCGTGCGAGCGGTAAAAGTTTTTTCCTGCACATCGCCAAGACTGCCCATAGGTGCTGCTGTCCCTCCGTTTGCCAAAACAGATACCGCACCCGCATTACCAGCAACTACGGTAATCGCCTTCTTTGCCGACCAGCTTCGTTGCGTACCTGCTGCCATCATGCCTTCAAACTGAACTTCACCATCGACCAGTACCTGCACCCAAGACTGACCCGTTAGCTGCATATCAACTTTGACAGGTGCATTAGGATTTAGAGCCGACGCAGCAGGGGAGGGGCTACTTGCAAGCGGGCTAGGGGAAACAGCCGCCTTTGAAACAGTCTCGTCTAATGGCTTTTCAGGAGATTGGGCTATGGCGGAAGATACAGAAGGCTGAGATCCCTCAACCGTCGGGGTATCGGTAGAGACAGCAGGATTTTGTGGCTGATCTGGATTGAAGAAAGCATAGGCAATGCCTCCGATCGCAGCTAGTCCCAATGCGGCGTAGAGCGCATAGGCAGCCTTTGAGCGAAAGAAGCCCCCATCGGGATCAGAGAACTCGCGGGACGATCGCAGCGAATATTTTGATTCTTCTAGCGTATCGACAGGAGCGGCATAGGTGACTGCACTCGCACTCTCTCTAGCTTGCATATCACCCTCGATGATGGGCGAATGCACCGGGAACATGCGGGAAATATCCATGCCGTCCAGACCCAACACATCCGCATAGCGGCGGATGAACCCTTGCACAAACACGGGTTCTGGCAATACTTGCTCCTGCCCCAGCTCGATCGCCCGTAGCAGCGGTAGCCGAATACAGGTCTTGGTGGCAATCTCTTCCAGCGACTTAGACTGCTCTTGCCGAACTTGGCGGAGATATGTGCCGATTTCCTTCAGTTGATCCAACTGAGCTGAGTCTAATTTTTCCACCCTTATTTCCCCACACAGCCTACAACGCCTAAATCCATAGCCTAGTCCAGTCCCCTTTACTTGCCTGATGGGTTGCATACCGTGCAGCATTTAGACCACTGTATGCTTATCCCAAGACTTATAGACCTCTAGTGTGATTCTAAATGAAAAGCATAGCGAATCTATTTTCTCTCAAAAAATTCTTTTGTCATAGGGAACTTCTGTTAGAGTTTTACGCCTTTGAAAGGGATAACCCGAATTATTTTCAAGCTGTTTTTTAAAGACTACGTCCCGCAATGCCTTGCGGCATTCTTTTTAAGGCAGTCTCCCCCTCTGATAGGATCATGATGTGACGTGGATCATCATTGCAAGAGTCTCTTCGCGCTGGGTTGCAATGGTTTAGTCCGCATCTACTATCCGTTATTTCCCTGCTTAAGAGGTTGCATGTCTTTATTTGACTGGTTTGCCAATCGACGGAAAGTAGGCCCCGTCAGCCAAGAGAAGCACGATCGCGAAATTGCAGATGGCTTGTGGAACAAGTGTCCATTGTGCAGCGCCATGACCTACACCAAAGATTTACGAGCCAACCAAATGGTGTGCCTCGAGTGTGGGCATCACATGCGCGTGTACAGCGATGAGCGCATTCGGCAGTTAATCGATCCAGGCACCTGGAAGCCTTTGGCGCTAGAGCTTTATCCCGCCGATCCGCTCAAGTTTCGCGATCGCAAAGCCTATAGCGATCGGCTACGAGAAACCCAGGACAAGACGGGGCTAGTCGATGCCGTTCAGGTAGGCCTAGGACAGATGGATGGCTTTCCCGTCGGGCTGGGCACAATGGACTTCCGCTTTATGGGAGGCAGCATGGGTTCAGTGGTGGGTGAAAAGCTAACCCGCATGATTGAGGCTGCGACCGAAAAGCGATCGCCCGTAATTATTGTCTGTGCGTCGGGCGGAGCCAGAATGCAGGAGGGAATGCTAAGCCTGATGCAAATGGCAAAAATTTCTGCTGCGCTAGAGCGACATCGCGAAGCCCGATTGCTTTATGTTCCCGTCTTGACTCACCCAACCACAGGTGGCGTTACGGCCAGCTTTGCCATGCTGGGAGACATTATCTTGGCAGAACCCAAAGCAACGATCGGGTTTGCGGGCAGACGGGTGGTTGAACAAACCCTGCGAGAAAAGCTGCCAGACGACTTCCAAACTTCTGAGTATTTGCAGACTCACGGTTTTGTGGATGCGATCGTGCCTCGGACTCAGCTTAAAAAGACGCTAGTGCGGTTAATCAGCCTACATCAACCCACTCCTGTCTCTTCTGCGACGCCGCACTTTATGCATATTCCCGATATGGTGTCTTTCAAGGCCATTAGTCCCGATTAACTTACTGAAAATTATTCAAGTCAAAAGCCGTAGGTGGATTCACCTGCGGCTTTTTGTTGGCTTTTTGTTAGCGATCGCGGCTAGTCTCTACAGCCATCAGGGTCATGAGATATATAGGACGTTTTTGGTGCCTACAGCTCTATCTCATATCCATGCTTTATTTCTAAGGCGTGAAGACCTGTGTAGCGCTTCATGCAAATTAGACCGTTTGATATTTATTCATGGTTTGCATATTTTTACAGCCTTATGCCGATAAGTGATCAAGCCCCGAAAAGCCTCATGAGATCGGTTCACCGAATCTTCAGCGAGGCCGTGATCCCCAGCCCCTGATCCATTAGGGATGACTAGTCCCAACGATAAGGGATGCAGTGGGATCGCTCTAACCTTTATCTCTTTGGGGTGACTGCATTGGCGATAACTTGAGGAATAAATCATGACTTATAGTGCCGTAGAGTCCGCAAACCCAAATGCCCCTATCGCCCATCAGCAAGAGTTTAGCCACAGCCTACAAAGCAGCCACCTGGAACCGATCGTCTATTCAGGTCACGCGCTACTGCGAGCCGTTGTTGAGAGTTGGGTCGATGGTATTTTGATCCTAACGGAGCAAAGGCAGTGGGTAGAAGCCAATGAAGCCGCTCGGCAAGTTTGTGGCCAGCTCATGAAAGCTCAATGCTCTGCTCAATCAAACCCCAGCCGCCAAGGCGCAGTTCCCAAAGCTATTTGGAAAGTTTGCCAAGAGCTAATTCAAAGTCGGCAAACATTTCCCCACCAACCCATCGTTGTCGAGTCAGAAATCAATGTTGAGGGCTTAGCGCTGCGGATTCGGGTGCGCTGGTTTGGGGTAGAGGAAACCGATCGCCCTTATTTAATGGTCATTCTGGAAGATCGGCATCAGTCAAATTTGCAGCGGGCGATCGCAGAAGTCGATCAATTTCATCTGTCTCCGCGTGAGGCAGAGGTTTGGCTACTCTACCGCTGCGGCTATCGCTATAAGGAAATTGCCCAAGAGCTATATATTTGCGCAGATACCGTCAAAAAGCATCTCAGGAGTATTCGCGCCAAGCGGCAGGGCGTCAAGCTGAGCTAAGGTTGAGGATTTTCCCAAAATTTCGCAATTTCAGGGAAATCCTCAGATAGATTCATGAAGCAATGCAGGTAAATAAGGTTGACCATTCTAAAATGACTTCAGCTTGATGATGGGCTGACTTACGTATCTAGAACCTCTCTAAAAAACCTCGATCGCCTCCGATGAGGCAAAGCCGGGTAGCCTTGTCCATGCTTCTAGTCTTTGGGATCAGTTCTTAATATCGATGCAGATTCAATTCACCGATGAATGCTTCTAGATTTTCAGTTTTCTGTCCTTCTGTTTTGATTAGCCTAGCAGGACTGATCGCCTTGTCGCCTGCTGATGCGGCAATCCCGATCGCCAAACAGCTCAGTGCCAAACGGCTTGATCAACTTAGCTCAGACAATCTCAATCCTAAAAGACTAGGGCACGATCTTAGCAGCAATCTCCTGCCTAGCAGTGAGCTAGAGGTCGCTATCCGTCCTTCCAGCTCCCCCAGCAGCCTTTCTCAGGAAGATCCGCCTGAACTAAATTCGCTTGAACTCAATCCGCCTGAGTTACTACAATCTAGCGATCGCCCCTCTCAGTTCAGCCGTCCATCCATCCACCTTGAGATCAGCCAAAACCTGCCCACGCCTGATCCAGCTCGCCTCAACGAACCTGCGCCTACTCCCACCTTGCCCGAGCGTCCCTTACCCCCTCTGCCGCCGCCCGAAGACTTACTGCCGCCTCAGCCCACCGCCGATCCCGAAGCGACCCCTGAGCCGGAATCTGGAGAGGTACCTGCCACAATTTATGTAGAGCGCTTTCAAGTAGAGGGCAGCACTGTTTTCTCAACGGAAGACCTGGCGCCAGTCACGGCTCCTTTTGAAAAGCGCGACCTATCTTTTGCCGAACTGCTACAAGTGCGATCGCTGATCACGCAGCTCTATGTCGATCAAGGCTATGTGACCTCAGGAGCCTACATTCCACCGCAAACCTTGGAAAACGGCATAGTAACTATTCAGGTGATTGAAGGCAGTCTCGAAGATATCAATGTCACGGGCACACGACGACTACGATCGGGATATGTTCGCAGCCGACTCGCGATCGCAGCCGCTCCGCCGCTCAATACCAACCGTTTGCTAGAAGGGCTGCGACTCCTGCAACTTGACCCTTTGATTGAAACGATCGCGGCTGACTTGCAGGCAGGCACGCGACCCGGCACCAGCTTGCTGCAAGTCCAAGTGCAAGAAGCCGATACCTTTAGTGCAGATCTGTCGCTCAACAACGGGCGATCGCCCAGCGTTGGCAGCTTTCGGCGCGGCGTGCAGGTGACTGAAGCCAATCTCCTGGGCTTGGGGGACAGCTTGAGCCTGGGCTACAGCAATACCGACGGCAGCAACCAGTTCAACGGCAGCTATGTCTTGCCAATCAATCCTCGAAACGGCACGCTACAGCTTTCGTTTGGCACGACCCGCAGCCATGTGATTGAGCCACCGTTTGATCAATTGGATATCGCCGCCAACTCGCAATACTACGAAATCACGCTTCGACAGCCGCTGTATCAAACCTCTACTGAAGAATTTGCTTTGGGGTTAACGGCCTCCCGTCAGGAAAGCAAAGCCGAATTTTCGCCCGATGATTTCCCCACTCAGCCCTTTCCCTCTCAGGGGGCTGATGCAGATGGCAGAACCCGAATTTCTGCTCTGAGGTTTTTTCAAGAATGGACAAAACGCAGCAGCAGCTATGTTCTAGCGGCTCGATCGCAATTTAGTCTAGGACTCGATGTCCTCGATGCAACGGTGAGTGATAGCGCTCCAGACAGCCGCTTTGTGGCATGGCGCGGGCAAGGGCAGTGGGTGCGACTGCTGGCACCCGATACTCTATTGCTGCTGCGCGTCGATGCCCAACTGGCTAGTGACCTAGTGCCTCTAGAGCAATTTAGCCTGGGCGGACAGGATACCCTACGAGGCTATCGGCAGGATTTTTTGCTGGCCGATAACGGCGCGCTGTTTTCGACCGAAGTCCGCGTTCCGGTGCTGCGGGTGCCTGAAGTTCAAGGTGTCTTGCAGGTTGTGCCCTTTTTAGACATCGGTACAGGCTGGAACACTGACGCGCCCGACCCTGATCCAAGTACGCTCATTGGCGTGGGCGTAGGTCTGCTATGGCGGCAAAGTGACTTCCTCACGGCTCGTTTAGATTGGGGAATTCCGCTGGTGTCTGTCGATCGCCGAGAACGCACCTGGCAAGAAAGCGGCGTATATTTCTCCATCCAGTTCACGCCGTTCTGATCGTAGGGCTATCTCGCCAGGATCGCGGATTGAATAAAACCCAATCGTTTTTTGGAAGTGCCGCGCTTTTATAAAGATAAAGATCTAAGCAGTAAACCAGGGAAGTAGAGCCAATGCAGCTTCAGCCAAGATGGAAAGGGCTATGGGCAAGCCTAGGACGGAGAAACCGATGGCGCGATCGCTTCATCCTGGCATTCTTAGTCGCTCTATGCCTTTGCCTCTCAAGCCGCTTCGGTGTTGAAGCTGCCGAATCGGGTCAGGCTTTGATAGATGCCGCAGTCAATCCCACCTCTTTGCCCCAAAATTCCGCTGTCGAATCTTTTCCAGCCTCCCTCGATCGCGCCAAAACGCTATACGATGCCGAACGCTTCCATGAGGCCATTCTGGAGCTTCAGCAATTCATAGGCAATACAGCCCAAGACAGCCTCCAGCAAGCAACGGCACTCAGCAACCTTTCCCTTTGCTATCAGCAGCTTGGGCTATGGGATCAGGCAACTCAGGCGATCGCCAGCAGCCTCACCCTGATTCAAAACTTTCCCTCTAGCACCGACCAGCAGATGGCCTTGGCGCAGGCGCTCAATATTCAAGGACAGCTCCAGCTGGCTACCGGGCAATCGGAACAGGCATTAGCAACCTGGCAGCAGGCAGCTAATGCCTACAAACAAGCTAATTATCCGGCTGGGGTAGTGCAAAGCCAGATCAATCAGTCACAGGCTTTACAGGCTTTGGGGCTATATCGACGGGCGATCGCTACGCTGACAGAGGTGAGCCAAACGCTGCAAGATCAGCCTAATTCAGGTTTAAAGGCCGTGGCGCTGCGAAGTTTAGGTGATGCTCTCCTGGTGGCAGGCAGCTTAGATCAGGCGCGGGAGGCGCTCCAGCAGAGTTTGGCAATCGCCCAACAGCCCGAAGCGATCGCCGCAACTCAGTTGAGTCTGGGCAACTTGACCCGCGCTGAGGCGATCGCCCAACTGACGCTAAAAAATATGACGATCGCCAATGCCAACGCCGTACTGCAAGCTTCACCCCAAGCACCCCTCAGCCCTGCTGAACTTCCCAGGCAACAGCAGCAGACGGAAGCCGCCAACCGCTTCTATCAGCAGACTGAGCAAGCCATTGTTCTTTACCAACAGGCCGCAGTCGGGAGTATCCGCATTCAGGCACAGCTCAATCAGCTTAATTTATTGATTGAAACCCAGCGATATAGAGCAGCGCAGGCGCTCTATCCCGAAATTCTCGCGCAGCTAGAAACCGTTCCCGCGAGTCGCAGCAGCATTTATGGCCGTATCGATCTGGCTCAGGCGATCGCTCGCTTAAGTCAGACATCCAGTCCAGATCATGCAGTTTTCGATACTGGCTCTATTGTGGAATCATCTGCCTTTCAGACAGCTGCTCAGCTTCTGGCGATTGCCAATCAGCAGGGCAGTCAGATCAAAGATATCCGCGCCCAATCTTATGCTCTGGGCAATTTAGGCGGGCTATATGAAAAAACCCAGCAGTGGCAGCAGGCGCGATCGCTCACCCAAGAGGCGCTGATGCTGTCACAGTCTAGCAACGCTGCGGATATTTCCTATCGCTGGCAGTGGCAGTTGGGGCGATTGCTGAAAGCAGAGGGCGATCGCAAGGGTGCGATCTCCGCCTATAGCGAAGCGGTCACGACCCTGAAGACCTTGCGTAAAGATCTGGTGGCCGTCAATCGAGACGTACAGTTTTCTTTTCGAGAAAGCGTAGAACCCGTCTATCGCGAACTGGTAGATTTGCTGCTGGCTGAACAAGACATTTCTCAAAGCAGCGCCGAAAAGCTGGTGCAGGCAAGGGATGTGATTGAAGGATTACAGATTGCCGAACTCGACAACTTCTTTCGAGAAGCCTGCCTCGATACGGCCTTTCAACTCGATCGCGTCATTGATCAGACCCGTCTTCCGGCAGCAATTTTCTACACCATTGTGTTGCCCGATCGCATCGAAGTCATCCTCAAGCTGCCCCAGCAGCCCCTGCGATATCACACGGCAGAAGTCGCGCAGGCAGAAGTTGAAGCCACCGTCGATCGGCTGCTGATCGAACTCAAAAAGCCTCTGACCTCCGAAATCTTACAATCGCTGTCCGCAAAAATTTACGATTGGCTAATCCGCCCAGAAGCAGACGCTTTGGCGAGTGAAAACATTGAGACTTTGGTGTTTGTTCTGGATGGCGCTCTCCGCAGTATTCCAATGGCGGCTCTCTACGATGGGCAGCAGTACCTCATAGAAAAATATGGCGTGGCGATCGCTCCCGGTCTGCAACTTCCTGATCCCAAACCTCTCGACAATCGACAGCTCACCGCACTCGTGGCCGGATTAAGCGAAGCCAGAGCAAACTTTCCAGCTCTCGGCTTTGTCCAGGCAGAGATTCAAGGCATTCAGTCCGATGTGCCCAAGAGCGAGGTCTTGCTCAATCAAACCTTTACCCGAGACAATTTCCGCAAGCTGCTCGACTCGACTGACTTTTCGATCGTTCATATCGCCACCCACGGGCAGTTTAGCTCTAATGCCAAAGATACCTTCATCTTGGCGTGGGATGATCCCATCAACGTCACCGAGCTAGGCAGTTTGCTGCAAGCCAGAGGTACCCGTAATCCTAACCCGATTGAGCTATTGGTTCTCAGCGCTTGCCGAACAGCCGTTGGCGATCGCCGCGCCACACTAGGTCTAGCAGGGGTTGCCGTCCGGGCAGGTGCCCGCAGCACGATCGCCTCACTTTGGAGCGTAGATGATGATTCCGGTGCAGCGCTAATGAGGCAGTTCTATAAAGAGCTGGGTCAAAATTCTGTTTCTAAGGCTGAAGCCCTGAGGCGGGCACAGCGATCGCTAATTGCCAATCCGCAGTACAAAGATCCGCGATTTTGGTCGCCCTACGTACTGCTGGGGAACTGGCTATAGGGCAGGACAGTACTTACTTCTTAAAAAGAGTAAGTAGGAGAGGACTCTAAAGAATTCATGAGAGGGAGACTTTTTTGGATTAATCTAACTACTTAAATGATAGGTTTCAACTCATTGACCCAGACTGTACGCAATTGTCAGCACTATTGCTGAGCATCTAGGTAAGGTAAATGCGAAGAATCTTCAAATTAGCCCTAACGCTAATGTTTTTATTAACTAGCTCCTACGGCTGTCTACCTGTTGATTACGTAGGTGATTTACCAAATGGTTATAGGCTAGGAAGGAATAATAGTACATCGATTGGCATCTTTTCTACAAAAGATCAAACTGGTTTTTTAAAGGAGTACATAACCAGAATGAACGTTAGAGGAAGTATCATTTTTGGCAAGATTGAGACTATACCTCCAGAACCACAAAGGCGTGTAGTAGGAGAAAAGAGGCATCCTGGCTACTTTATTCTGAATACTGAAACAGGCTTATATCAACTAGGACTTGAGAGACAAAATTGGCTTGAAGAACTCAGAAAAGTAGGAATTTTAGAAGAGCCAACTTTAATACGGCCTTCAGCATTTAGAAATGAACCCGCACTGGTTACGATGCTTAAAGCAATTCTTTTAGGAAAAAGGTGAGTTTTCTAAGGGTGAAGTAATTGAATAGAAGATAATCTCCCATTCAATTACTTCTTATCTCACTAACTACACCCGATCGCCAACCTGCCGCTGAGCTGCATTGACTGCATCATCAGCTTTGTCTTTGGCAAAGTCAGCCGCATCGGAAGCACCACGCTTCACCGACTTCGCTACATCTCTGCCCGTTTGGTCAGCGTTTTGCTTAGCATCTTTAGCCACATCTTGAGCGTTATCGGCCGCCTTGCCAATGTTGTTTTGCAAATTGTTGAAACCCGCTTTAGCGTCGCGGCTTGCCCGCTCGGTAGCTTCGTTGATCACCTTACCCGCATCTCTTGCAGGGTTGGGCGCACCAGACTTGATCTCATCAGCTAACTCACCAGGGCTTTGCACTTGGTTAACGTTGCGCTTGGCGCGATCGACCACTGCCCGAGTTTTAGCTTTCAGCGCTTTTGAGTTTTGCGTATCGTCGTACTCGTTATAGCTATTCAAGCCATCGGAGGGCTGATAGGTTTTGTCGTTGGTAGGTTGGGCAACGCGATCGCGGTACGAACCCGTTCCTACTTCAGTCGGAGAACTTGGGTTGCAAGCAACCGTGGTCAGCAGCAAGAAACCTGCTAAAGCGACTACAGAAATTTTTCTTAGCTGAAACTGACTAAAAAAAGATGAAATCTTGGAAATTAGACTAGAAATTGTGGTTTTCACAAGCATGGCTCCATAAAACTCGTTGTTGTCCTTTCAGATGGACATACTCTGAGAGTAGTTGGAGAAGGTCAGCACACTCGTCTGGCAAAAGATGGATCTGCTTCGCACCTTAGGGCAGAAGCGGCAATTATTTGGAGTTATTGCCCAACGGCATCGGCCAACCCAATCGAGTTGGTTGCTGATAAATGCGCTTTAAGGTATTGATATCTCGATGGGAAATGCCAGGTGGGTTGCGAACTTGAGAAAAGTACAGGGCATCCGTCTCTACAGGGCTATGACCCCAAATACCTAATGCATGACCGAGTTCATGCCGAGCGGTAGCCAAAGTATAGGCAGCAGTCTGATTGGCGCTCAAATACACGATAAAACGGTGAGACAAAATGGCTGGGCTGTTGCTGTTATAGGGCAAACTCTCAGGCGAGCTATCAGGGCGATCGACGAAAAACTGATATCGTGTCTCTGCCGATCGAATTCGGGGCAGGGGGGCTGGCGTATTTGAATTAGCACTTTCAGGTCTGGTCTGCAAGGGCGGCGCACGACGCTGAACCTGGATGTCTGCCCCATCCGGGGAACTAATAATCTCTAGCGGCAGATAAACGCTCCAGTCCTGGACAGCCTGCCTCACGGCTGCGACCCAAACCTGAGCGCGATCGGCTTCAAATTCAGACGTTGGCGTTCCAGCGCCCGACCCCCTAACTGGCTCCCTCGCTGGCTCAATGGCTGGCTCGATATAGATCTGGACTGGAAATCTTGACCAGACTAAGTATCCCAAATCTGTAGGCTGCACCGCCTCAAAGTAATCTGCTGCATTGTCTGACTCTTGCCACTGAGCCAGCGCAGAGGGCAAATCATGCACTTGTGGCAGAGGCAAAGCTTCTAGTAGAGCGGCAGGGGCTTGGGAGAAGGCTGGAAGAGGGGCGATCGCCAGCAGCCCGTTACTCAGCCCTAGACCACAAGCGAAAAGAATGCTTAACAAAAGCGACGAAGAATGCTGAAACCGCATCCTTCGCCTCACTTCAAATTTCATTCTGTAAATACTACGGCTGTATAGACTCAGTAGGCACGACAGGAGGCACAGCGGGCAGGTTTAGCCAGCCTGCACTCAGAACCACGGTCAAGCCCATGAAGATTACCGTCAACGTCCAGGCAACCCGGTTGAGGGTAATTTCGGCACTCTTGGTGCTGGTGAAAAGCTGAGCCTGTCCCCCTAAGCCACCCAAACCATCACCCTTAGGGCTGTGCAGCAGCACCATGATGATTAACCCAACCGCAGAAGTTCCCCAAAGAATATGGACAGCATTCAGTAATGTCATAGTGACTCGATCCCTAATATCTACAGTCGGCACCGCTTAGTCTGGCTATAAATTTTATTTTGGGTGGCGCGCTGAGCGCGCCACCCAAAATAAAATTTATAGCCACAATTAGCAATACCCCACATTCAATTCTACAGGGAGACTCTGACGGGTGTGCGGTTTGCCTTAGTCTCAATATCAGCCGAGAGAATCATCGATCGCCCTGTCATTTCTGGTGGCTGCGGCAAGCCCAAAATCTCTAGGATGGTCGGAGCCACATCTGCCAGCCGACCGTCTTGGCGCAGTGCCACTTCAGTGCCATGTCCAGGAATCTTGCGTTTCTCGCCCTCTACCAAGATAAACGGTACAGGGTTGGTCGTGTGAGCCGTCCAAGGATTGCCCTGCTCATCCCACATCAGCTCAGCATTGCCGTGATCCGCGATGATGATCGTGGTACCCCCCATTTTGCTGACGCTGGCCAGCAGCCGACCCAGACAGGCATCCACCGCTTCAACTGCCTGCACTGCTGCATCCAACTTGCCCGTATGACCCACCATATCGGGGTTGGCATAGTTGATCACCACCAAAGAGTAAATTCCCTTTTCGATCGCCTTCACCACACCCTCTGTCACCTTCACCGCCGACATGGCAGGAGCGCGATCGTAAGTTGCCACCATCGGGCTGGGCACCATCTCTCGATCTTCACCCTCAAAGGGGTCTTCCCGGCCGCCGTTAAAGAAATAAGTGACATGGGCATATTTCTCAGTTTCAGCCGTGCGCAATTGCTTTAACCCATGCGCCGCTACGACTTCGCCCAAAATGTTGTTTGAGTTCTGAGGCGGAAAAGCCACTGCAACCGGGAAATGCGGATCGTACTGAGTAAAAGTAGCAAAGGCAAGAGGCGTGATTAAAGGGCGCTCAAAGCCATCGAATGCTGGATCAACAAAAGCTTGCGTCAACTGCCGAGCGCGATCGGGACGAAAGTTAAAGAAAATCACGCCATCGCCCGGTTCTACAGCCCCCGCTGCCACCCGAACAGGTAAGACAAACTCATCGTTGATATCAGCATCATAAGAAGCCTGCAAAAGCTCAAGCACCGATCGCCCATCGATCGGCCCATTTGTCGTCATTAAGTCGTAGACCAGCTTCTCTCGCTCCCAGCGATGATCCCGATCCATAGCGTAATAGCGGCCGCTCAGCGTCACAATGCGACCCACGCCAAACTTTTCAATATACTGCTCGATCAGCGCCAGCTCTTTAAGACCATCTTTGGGTCGGGTGTCACGTCCGTCGGTAATGGCGTGGATGCAAACATCTCCAATCCCCTGCTCCTTCGCTAGCTCCAGCAATCCTGAAAGGTGGGATAGGTGGGAATGCACACCGCCTTCAGAGCACAGCCCGATAAGGTGGAGTTTGCCGCCTCGCTGCCGAACAGCTTCACAAACCTGCAAGAGCGCAGAATTGCTCAAGATGGTGCCATCTTCTACTGCATCAGTGATCCGTACCAATTCCTGAGGAACAATGCGCCCTGAGCCAATATTGAGATGCCCCACCTCCGAGTTTCCCATCTGACCCTCAGGAAGACCAACACTTTTACCAGAAGCCTGAATGAGAGTATGGGGGTAGGCACTCCAGAGGCTATTCATTACAGGGAGGTTTGCGCTGGCGATCGCATTGCCATCTTGGCTATCTCGGTAGCCCCAACCATCCAAAATCACTAGCACCACTGGGGAAACTAACGCCTGTGCCATGTGAATAGCCCCTCAATTTTTCAATTTCTCAGGAACAATACTAACATTCAGTGTTTCGAGATGACTTCTTCCCAATAGGAAGTATTAAGAATAAGCAGTAGCAAAAGATTCAGAGCTTAGCTGAAGATCAAAAACGAGGAGGGTAGAGTTAACCCCGCGTTAATCTCATCCTTCATCTACTCAGCTTTAGCCTTCATTTTTTGCTGCTGTTTTTCTTTTTGTTTATCCCGCTTAGCCGTCACCTTAGCAGCCTTCTCTGCTTCTAGTCGCTCCAGTTTGGCACGCTCTTTCTCTTCAGCAATTTTTTCGAGGTAGTAATGATAGTCCCCTCGATAGAGCCGCAGTTCGCCATCTCGAATTTCTACGATTTTATTAGCGACCTGAGAAATAAAGTAACGATCGTGCGATACCAGAATGGCCGTGCCGTCAAAGTTTGTTAGCGCTTCCTCCAGCATCTCTTTCGCCGGAATATCCAGGTGGTTGGTCGGCTCATCCAAAATCATCAGATTGACAGGAGCCAGCAGCATTTTTGCCAAAGCGAGTCGCGCTTTTTCGCCACCGCTAAGCGCAGCAACCTTTTTGTAAACTGTGTCAGAACTAAACAAAAATCGCCCTAGCAAAGTCCGAACTTCTTCATTTTTCCAGTCAGGCACTTCGTCATGGATGGTCTCCATCACGGTTTTATCTAGATCCAGCGCCTCTGCTTGGTTCTGCTCAAAATATCCAGGAATAACGTTGTGATCGCCCAAGGCGATCGTGCCCTCGGTAGGTTTTTCAAGACCCATCATCAGTTTCAGCAATGTAGACTTGCCCGAACCGTTGGGTCCTAAGAAAGCAATGCGATCGCCCCGCTCAATCAGCAGTTCTGCGCCCAAAAACAGTAGTTTTTCGTCGTAGAAGTGCGTTAGGTCTTTGATAATTACCACTTCGCGACCGCTACGAGGTGCCGGAGGAAAGCGGAAATGTAACGTCCGGACGCTGCCAGTCGGAGCCTCAATCCGCTCAATTTTATCGAGCTGCTTCTCTCGGCTCTTGGCTTGGGTGCTGCGCGTGGCGCTAGCGCGGAAGCGATCGACAAACGTTTGCTGCTTCTCGATTTCTTTTTGCTGCCGCTCATAGGCGCTGAGCTGCGCCATCTGCGCTTCGGATTTTTGCTCTAGGTAGGCCGTGTAATTACCCAAATAGGTCGAGGAAACGCCGCGCTCGGTTTCTACAATCTGTGTGCAGAGGCGATCGAGGAACTCCCGGTCATGGGAGACAATCACCATCGGTGTATCGATCCCCCGCAGGTAGTTTTCCAACCACTCGATCGTTTCTAAATCCAAATGGTTAGTCGGCTCATCCAGCAGCAGCAGGTCAGGCGATTGCAGCAAAATCTTGCCCAAGCCCATCCGCATCTGCCAGCCGCCGCTAAAAGAGCTAACCAAGCGATCGCCCGCTGAGGCTTCAAACCCCATTTCGGGCAAAATCTTCTCAATCCGCGACTCTAAACCATAGCCGTCTAACGCCTCAAACTGTCGCTGTAGCCGATCGAGCTTGTGAATCAAATTATCTAGCTCTTCCATCGTGGCAGTCTGCATTTCATGCTGCACATGCTCCAAAGCATAATGTACACGATTGGCTTCATCAAAGGCACGCCAGAATTCATCTCGAACGGTGCGCTCTAGATCGACATCAAACTCTTGATTGAGATAAGCAATGTGCAAGCTGTTCGGCCGAATAATTTCGCCAGAGGTCGGCTCCATTTCGCCCGCAATAATTTTGAGCTGCGTGGATTTTCCGGCTCCATTGACTCCCACTAAACCAATGCGATCGCCAGGTTTAACTTCCCAGTTCACGTCTTTAAGCACTTCGCCCGTTGGATAAATTTTGCTGATGTGTTCTAAGCGCAGCATCAAAATTCTCCTTGAGAGTTTAGAGCGACCATGTGAAGGATAAAAAAATTAACATCCAGACCAACTTTAACAAAGTTTAAAGACTTCTGGATAAATATAGTCAGGGTTAACAGGCATTAGGCCAGGGACATTTCAACAGTCAAGCCTTGCAATCTGGTAGAAACGTCTTTGAAAAGCCTAAGCAAGCGGCTTGTTCTCTGAAGCCAGTAAATCTTGAACAAGCGAATACAGCTCCGGTTCCGATCGCCCCTCTAACTGTTGATCCTTTAGCTCAATCAGCCCTTGCGCTAGATCAGGAGCGCGCTTTTTGTAGCTATTGTGAGCCGTGAGTAAGTCTAAGAAAACCTCTTGCTCAATCTGGAGCCGACTAGCCTCTTCAGAGAGCGGTGAAACATAGGCGAGGGCATCAGCCTCATATCGCAATAGAAAGATCAAGGCATTGCTGATCTGCTGGAGCTGCTGCTGAAGGGGTCGGGTGTCCAGATCCAAGCGATCGAATCCCACCTGTCCATCAATTCGGAGTTCCACGATAGGCTGATCGGCAGGCTTGAGCTTTTGAATCTGAATAGCATTCTGTACTTGTAGAATTGCTGCTTGCTGTACCTCTTCCACACTTTCATGGCCTTGAGCCGTCCAGTGCAGCCGCACAACCGATCGCTGATAGTAGTCTTGCTTCAGTTCTGCTTTAATGCCTGATGCGTCAATTTCGACTAAATAAACGCCTCGATCAAAACTTGCCTCTTCAATACTGTTGGCCTCGGTTGAACCCGGATTAAAAACCCAGCCTGCTTCGGTATAGCTTCTATGAATATGCCCTAAGGCCAGATAATCGACGCCTGCTTGCTTAAGCGGTAGCAAATCAACATAGCGCAAAGCCCCTTGATAGCGAGCAATATGCCCCTCAAGGCCGTGATGAAACAGCAAAACTGTATGGGCGATCGGCGGCAAACCTTGAATAGCCGCTGCAATCTGCTCGATCGCCTTAGGAGCAGAGGCACCATACCACTGTGAACCCAATACCCGCACCCCACAAGCCAAATCGACATAGCCGCCATAGCCCTCCTGCCAAGGAGAATAGAAGCCTTCCCCCTGCGCCGGATCGCCCGGTTCTAGCAGCATCAGCAAACCCCAGTCAGCCAGATAGCGCAGCCAGCTTGTCTTGGTGCCATAGGGGCGATTGTCATGATTGCCCTCGATCGCCAGCACGGGAATTCCAGCCTCTTGCAGCGATTGGAGGCAGATTTGAGCCTGATTTAAGGTGACGGGTAAGATATTGCGATGCTCAAACAGATCACCTGCAATGACTACAAAATCGACTTTTTCAGCGATCGCATATTTTTCGATCGCATCCTGAAGCGCATAGAAAAAGTCTTGCGTTCGCTGTTTGTTGTCGTAGCGATCGAACCCAAGATGAATGTCGGCCAGGTGAAGAAAACGAGGCATATGCAGAAACAGCGAAAAGGCTCTGAATGGCTATTGTAGACCTACAATTTTCTCCAGTCTAGTACCAAAGTACTTGTAGAAATAAAGAACCCGGTTCGCGAGAGGTCAAACCTTCTAGAACTGGGTTCAGCATGAAGCCTTTTGTTTATCTACCGTTGATCTATCCACGACCGTCTGTTCTCTATTCACAGACTCAGTGGATCGCAGATTAGGTTTTGTGGCGCGCGCCACAAAACCTAAAAGCTAGACTTCAAAGGCGTGGAGCGCCTTTGAAATCTAGCTTTATAGAAAAAACGAAGACTTTACGATCTACTGAGTCTGTAGAATTATTTGGCTATACCTACTTAAACGAACCCGTAGGAGAAGACGAAGTAGCCAATTCTTCTAGCCGTTCCTGCTGATCCATAGAGATACAAGACTGAATTACGTCTTCAATATCACCTTCCAAGACCGGAGTCAGGGTAAAGTTCTGTCCCAGACGGTGGTCAGTCACACGATTATCTTTGTAATTGTACGTGCGAATTTTTTCAGAGCGCGAACCTGTACCCACCTGCGATCGCCGCATGGAGGTCACAGCTTCCTGCTGTTCCCGCAGCTTGATTTCGTACAGCTTAGCTCGTAAGATTTGCATCGCTCGCTCTCGGTTCTGGAGCTGCGATCGCTCTTCCGTGCAAAAGATTCTGATTCCGGTAGGCTTGTGCATCAAGTCAACCGCCGTTTCCACCTTGTTGACGTTTTGTCCGCCTGCACCGCCCGATCGAGCCGTCGTCAGCTCAATATCTTTAGGATCAATCACAATTTCAACATCATCGACTTCTGGCATCACGGCCACAGTTGCCGTTGAGGTATGTACACGTCCGCCTGCCTCAGTCATAGGCACTCGCTGAACTCGGTGAACCCCAGCCTCAAACTTTAGCTTGCTGTAAACCTGATCTCCCTGAATCTCCAGGATGGCCTCTTTAAAGCCGCCCAAGTCTGCCAAAGATTCACTGAGCAATTTCACGCGCCAGTGCTGACCCTCGGCATAGCGGGAATACATGCGGACTAAATCTCCAGCCCAGATGCTGGCCTCATCGCCACCCGTACCCGCTCGAATCTCTAACATGATGTTTTTGTCATCATTGGGATCGCGAGGAAGCAGCAAAACTTTCAAGCGGGCTTCTAGAGCTGCCACCTTAGCGGTTAACTCCTCAACTTCCATAGAGGCCATCTGACGGAGTTCTGCATCTCCGCCCGCCTCTTTAAGAATTTGCCGAGAATCCTCTAGGTCTGCCTCAGCTTTCTTCCAGGTTTCAAACGTGTCAACCGTCTCTTCTAACGAAGAACGTGAGCGAGCAACCCGCTGAAATTCAGTGGGATCAGTCGCGACATCGGGATCAGCCAGCCGCCGAGTCAACTCATGAAACGTTTGTTCAACGGATTTTAACTTGTCTAGTAAGTAAGATTCTGCCATTGGGCGTAGCCTCGAAAATTGCGATCGAAAACGCGGAGAGGGCTACGATCGCTACTTTTTAGTAGAGTCTTTTGAGGTGGAATCAGCCTGATCGGCAGGCTTGGCAGTGTCCACCATGCCATATTTCCGCAAGAACCGTTCAACACGACCCTCAGTGTCAATGATCTTCTGAGTGCCTGTGTAAAAGGGGTGGTTGCCCGACCAAATATCAACATGCAGTTCAGGCTTGGTAGACCCAACGGTCATGACCAGTTCACCATTACAGTAAACTTTTGCGTCTGGGTACCATTTGGGATGAATGTCAGGTTTAGCCATGATAGTTCAGTAAAAGAGCAGTGGATAGAAGAAGATGTAATTCTAGCGTTTTGAGTACTGAGGCGCTTTGCGGGCTTTGTGCAAGCCGTACTTTTTGCGTTCTGTCGCCCGAGGGTCACGAGAGAGATAGCCTTCTACCTTCAAAGGCTTCCGGTTGTCAGGGTCAAGCTGACAAAGCGCCCGAGCCACGCCCAACTTAATTGAGTCAGCTTGCCCTGTTAGACCACCACCGCTGGCATTGACCAAAATGTCGTACTCGCCTTCCAGACCCAAAGTTTCCAACGGTGCCTTAGCAGCCGAAAGATAGGTAGGGTTGAACTGAAGATACAAATCACCTGGTTTACCATTGATGACCAGTTGACCTGTGCCGGGGACCAGGCGAACACGAGCAACCGCAGACTTACGCCGTCCGGTACCCCAATACACAACGCGATCGTTCTTGTCTGTCGCTTGCATTAGCTTTTCTCTCCAGGAATAGTTTGAATATTGAGAACTTCAGGAAGCTGTGCCTGATGAGGGTGGCTAGCACCGCTGTACACCTTGAGCTTGGTAAAAAGCTGCCGCCCCAAAGTGTTTTTGGGTAGCATGCCTTTAACCGCCTGTTCAATGATGCGCTCAGGTAAGCGATCTTGAAGTTGCGTAAAGGTTTCCGTCTTCATCCCACCCGGGCGACCCGAATGGCGACGGTACAGCTTTTGACTGCTCTTCTTTCCGGTAACATTGATTTTTTCAGCGTTAATCACAACCACAAAGTCGCCCGTATCTAAGTGGGGGGTATAGGTTGGCTTGTTTTTGCCTCGCAAGACCCTAGCAATTTCGCTAGCTAGGCGACCTAGACGCTGATTTTCAGCATCTACCACATACCAATCGCGAACGATCTCATTTTGAGGGGGCAGGTAGGTTTTGTTCATCTTGTTATTCCTGAAATCCAGTATAAAAATTGAGTTAGAGCGACCTGGGCTAGAGGCAGCAGATGAGAGAGTCAGCCGCTGGAAACGAGAGTTTAGGCTGCGTGTCGTACCAGATTTCGGGAGAAAAGGGAAACTCTGGATAACCCACTCTCAATAGACACAAGCCTTGAGGCGGGGCGGCATACCTGACCAAATCACGACGCTGCTGCTGCCAAAGCTCAGTGAATTGCTCTGGCGATCGTTCCCCATTGCCCACCTGTACCAGCATGCCAACCAAAAGCCGCACCATACCATACAGAAAGCCGCTAGCCTGTAGCTCAATATGAATAAGTGAACCTTGGCGATGGCATTCAGCGACCTGCATATCCACCCAAGAGTGAGGACGATTGGAACCCGCTCGGTGAAAAGCTGCCAAATGCTGCCGTCCGATCAGAGGAGACAAAGCTTCCTGCATGCGAACCTCATTAAGAGGGGCATAGTAGTAATGCCAAGCGAACGATCGAACGAATAAATTGGGGCAAGCCTCGGTATAAATCGTGTAGCGATAGCGCCGCCATACAGCCGAGAATCGAGCGTGCCAGTTATGGCTAACAGCAGCCGATGCCCGAATCAATACGTCCTTGGACAACCGCGAGTTGAGAATATCCTTCCAGCGATGGGCAGGAATATGAGCTGGAGCCTCAAAGTGAGCCACTTGAGCCGCCGCATGAACCCCCGCATCTGTTCGACCTGCGCCATGCAGAGTAACTGGATGACCCAGGAATGATTCCAGCGCCTGCTCAATATCCTCTTGTACGGTGCGCTGATTTAACTGCCGTTGCCAACCATGAAAGTGAGTTCCCAAGTACTGAAGAACGAGGGCGACTCTTTGAAACTTCCCTGAATTCTGACGATCAACAGCGTCAGAGTTGAGAGCTTCGGTTGACGTAAGCAAATTCACAGACATGACAACAGAACAACATGACAACAGAATGGAAGAACAACTACGTCAACTCAATAATTGCCATCTCAGCATTATCGCCCCGACGATTAACCGTGCGAAGAATGCGAGTATAGCCACCTTGGCGATCGCCGTAGCGTTCTTGAACCTGCTCAAACAGGACATGAACCAACTGCTTATCATAAATGTAGCCGAGGGCTTGACGACGAGCTGCTAGAGAACCATCTTTCGCCAAGGTAATCATTCTTTCCGCTTCGGAACGAACCGCTTTGGCCCGAACCTTAGTGGTTGTGATTCGGCCATGACGGATCAGCTCCGTAGTCAAGGCTCTTAGGAGCGCCTTCCGCTGATCGGCAGGCAAACTGAGTTGGGGGACATTACAACGATGACGCATAACAAATAAACGGTTAGAGGAACAAAGCAATAGTTAATTTTCTATGGGAAGAAAAGCTCAGTTTAAGTAGGTCTTGAAGACTTATCGTGAGGCAGAGTAATGCCCAGCCGATCTTGAAGTGCTTCAATCACCTCCTCAGCAGACTTAGCCCCGAAGTTCTTGATCTCCAGCAGATCTTCCTGTGTGTAATCCAGCAAATCCGCTACGGAGTTAATCTGCGCTCGCTTCAAGCAGTTATAAGCTCGAACAGAGAGCTGTAACTCCTCAATCGGAATCTGATTGGCAGGATCATCTGTTCCCTCATCTAGATCATCAATTGGAGCAAAGTCGATCTCTCGCAGAGGATTAAACAAATCCACTAGAATATCAGCCGCCTGACTCAAGGACTCTTGAGGCGTTAGACTGCCGCTAGTCCAGATTTCCATCACAAGGCGATCTTTTTGAACAGTATCGCCAACTCTTGCCCCTTCGATCGTGTAATTAACCTTACGAACGGGCATGAAAATGGCATCAATTTGCAGGAAATCTAAAGAGGATGATGTGTCATCTTTCGAGCGATCGATAGCACGATACCCCACGCCCTTCTCAACTCGGAATTCCATCTCCAGAGTGGAACCTGCTGCCAAGGTTGCAACATACTGGTCAGGATTGATGACCTCCACTTCAGAAGGCAGCTCAAAATATCCAGCAGTCACTGTCATGGGCCCCTCTACTCGCAGCCTACCGATTTGCGGCTGAGAAGAGTAGCTTTTCAGAACAATCTCTTTCATGTTCAAAAGAATGTCTAATACATCCTCCCGAACACCCGGAATGGTCATGAATTCATGGGTGACTCCTGCAATTCGCACTGCTGTAACAGCAGCTCCTTCCAAATTAGAGAGCAAAACGCGCCGCAAAGCATTGCCTACGGTAATACCTTGACCTCGCTCTAGTGGCTCCAGTATGAACTTGCTATATGAGCTTCGATCTTGATTAATATCTGACTCTATGCACTCAACCTGAAATTGCGCCACAGCCTAACCTCCCTTAATCTTTAGCCCTAGAACACCAACCTAGTACCCAAGCCATCAGTCACCGCACTTTTCAAGGTTCCGGTAGCTGATCTGCAATCCAAACTCATTGAGTCATTCAGCTCAGCAATTTCAGAATGTCCCCAATCAGATGAGGTACATTAAACGCGCCGCCGCTTTGGTGGGCGACAGCCGTTATGCGGAATTGGAGTCACATCCCTGATCAAAGTAATCTCTAAACCAGCCCCCTGCAAAGCTCGAATCGCTGTTTCACGACCTGAACCTGGGCCACTTACCATAACCTCGATCTGGCGCATACCCTGATCAACAGCTCGCCGACCTGCGTTGTCAGCAGCCGTCTGAGCCGCAAAGGGTGTCCCCTTCTTAGCGCCTTTAAACCCGCTTGAACCTGACGAAGCCCATGAAATAGCTTCGCCATTATTGTCAGTAATCGTGACAATGGTGTTGTTGAAGGTAGATTGAATGTGAGCTACTCCGCTGGGCACATTCCGCTTCTGCTTCTTTGGACCTGTCTTCCTTGTAGGTTGTCGCGCCATATCCCTTGTGATTGCTTGTGATTGCTTGTGAATTAATGCTTGCTTGGGGTTAGCAAAGAGTATTCGATCGCCTAAAAAAGTCTTAACTAGCCCAACTTTTTAGGAAACGATTCATCTCACCCATCTCAAATGGAGTCTCGACGACTGGGCAAGCTCACGCCGCCAGACGCAAAGAGGGGCAGAATGACAGGTAGCTTGCGCCACCAGACAAACTGCCCTAAAACTCGCGCTACTTCTTGCTTGGCGCTTTCTTCTTGCCCGCAACTGTACGACGACCGCCTCGACGGGTACGCGCGTTTGTACGAGTTCGCTGCCCCCGAACCGGCAAGCCAAGGCGATGACGACGACCCCGATAGGTACCAATGTCCATGAGGCGCTTGATATTCATGGATTCCCATCTTCTCAAATCGCCCTCGATCTGGTAATCACTCTCAACCGCTTCACGCAGCAGAATGACATCAGCATCGCTCAAATCTTTAATGCGAGTGTCAGGATTTACGCCTGTCTTAGCCAAGACTTGCTTCGATCTCGTTAAACCAATTCCGTAAATGTAAGTTAGACCAATTTCAACACGCTTATCCCGTGGAAGGTCTACTCCAGCAATTCTTGCCACGCTCTAACCCTCTTCTCTTAATTTGCTCTGTTGTGACCTTAAGCTTTTAGCAATCATCTCAGCTAAGATGACAATGCTCCAGGATGACCTTAACCAACGTCCCACAAGACCCAGCCACGATCATCCTTGGCGCTGCTTGTGCTTGGGGTTCGAGCAAATCACCATCACCTTGCCACGTCTGCGGATGACGCGACACTTCTCACAAATTTTCTTTACAGATGCTCGGACTTTCATGTCCCCTTGGTGTTTGTTGATACTACAAAACGGATATTGTATCAGATTAATATAGGTTTGTCAAATTTGACAATCTTAAAATCTTTGAAGAAATGAAATCCTACTTTTTGGCGTTGCGAAGTCGATAGGTAATTCTACCCTTGGTTAAGTCGTAAGGGGTTAACTCTACCTTGACGCGATCGCCTGGAAGGATCTTGATATAGTTACGCCGGATCTTGCCTGAAATGTGAGCCAGGACATTAAATCCATTGTCTAGATCGACCCGGAACATGGCGTTGGGAAGAGAATCAGTAACGGTTCCTTCCATTTCGATCAAATCTTGTTTAGACAAAGTTGCATTCTCCTGCCAATGAGTGTTTAGAACGAGTGAGTTTTGAGAAATTGGGTACTGACTCAGTGTAACAAATGACTCAGCGCACTTTACCCGTCTAGGCTCACGACTGAAGCTCGAGCGTTTGCCGCAATGTGGAGGCAATTGCGTCAATCTCTTGACTGCCGTCAATTGAAACCAGATGACCGCGATCGCTGTAAAAATCAATTAGAGGAGCAGTCTGTTCGCGATAGACCTGCAATCGGTTGCGAATCACCGCTTCTGTGTCATCCACCCGACCGCGACCCAGCAGACGAGACACCAAAACTTCATCAGGGACATCGAAATTTACGACATGGCTGCAAGACTGCTGAATTTCACTCAGCAAAGTGTCCAGAAACTCAGCCTGTCCAACCGTGCGAGGAAATCCATCCAGAATCCATCCCGTCTTAATATCCTCAGCGCTGAGGCGATCGCGAACCAGATCCAGCATGAGCTGATCCGGAACCAGTTCACCAGCATCCATGTAGGACTTGGCCTTAAGACCCAACTCAGTCTGGTTGGCGACCGCGTTCCGCAAGATATCCCCGGTTGAAATGTGAGGGATACTTTGCTCCTGAGCCAGTGTTTGCGCTTGGGTACCCTTACCCGCACCCGGCGCGCCCAAAAAGATTAGTCTTGTCACTATCGTTTCACCATTTACTGCTTCACCATGCCCTCATATCGTTGAGAAATGACATAGGTTTGAATTTGTTTTGCTGTGTCGATCGCCACGCCCACCAGAATCAACAGCGAAGTTGCTCCAATCCGTTGGAAGGTCGTTACGCCCAGCTGCTGTTCGATCGCCGTTGGCACAATAGCCAAAACGCCCAGAAATATTGCGCCCAGGAATGTCAAGTGGTTAAGAACCTTCTGAATATAGTCGCTAGTTGCCTTACCGGGACGAATTCCAGGAATACTAGAACCCATCTTCTTGAGATTTTGAGACAGCTCTACCGAGTCCACAAAAAGGGATGTGTAGAAATAGCTAAAGAAAAGAATTAGAGCTAAGTAGAGAACGATATAGACAACGCTATCAGGACTCAAGTACTTAATCAACTGCGCCAAGATAGGATTGTTGGGCAAGATATTTACCAAGAAGAAAGGCAACGACAGCACTGCGTAGGTGAAAATAATCGGCATTACCCCCCCTTGGTTAAGGCGAAGGGGTAGATAGCTGCTGCGCTCTTGATACATGCGGCGACCCACCTGGCGACGAGCCGAGATTACGGGAATCCGCCGGGTTCCTTCCTGAACGAACACAATGCCCACAATCATGGCCAGGAAAACCAGAATCAAAAAGATAATTTTCCCAACCAGACTAGGATCACCGTTCTGAGCTAGATCAAAAGTGTTCCCTAAAGATTGAGGCAGGGTAGAAACGATGCTGACAAAAATCAGCAGCGATGCGCCATTGCCAATGCCCCGCTCTGTGATTAACTCGCCCACCCACATGACAAACATAGAGCCAGCCGTCAACGCCAGAACCGTTTCAACAATGAAAGGCGTTCCTGGATTTTCGGCGTAGGTGCTGACAAAGAGAGCGAGTCCAGTGCTTTGAATGATTGCCCATCCGGCTGCGACATATCGCGTGATTTGCGAGATTTTACGACGGCCTGCTTCACCCTCGTTTTTCTGCAAATCTTCCAGGCTGGGAAGCGCCTTGGTCATCAACTGCATGATGATAGAGGCGTTAATGAACGGAATAATTCCTAAAGCAAATATGCCCAGGGCAGACAGCCCACCACCAGAAAATATATCTAGCAATCCTACAATGCTTCCCAAGGCTCCACCTTGGACAGCCTGTTGAAAAGCGTCCCGATCGATTCCTGGGATGGGAATTCGGATGCCCAAACGCACTAGAATTAACATCCCAACAGTGACAAGCAGCCGACCTCGGAGTCCGGCTGCTTGTGCCATTTGCACGAATGTTTCTTGAGCTGTTGGAGCTTTATCTCGGTTGACAACCATGAAGCAATACCTCTGGGGTAGTGACGGTTACAGGAAGCCGACAGGAAAGAGGCTTTCCGGAGCTTAACTCAAGCTTGTAGCGCTGCGGATCTCACCTGCTCTTATCTATATAGTGTAAGTTTTCAGGTCGATCCCTAACAACTGCGATCGCCAAGAAGCTAAGTCAAGATCTCACAAGTGCCGCCTGCTGCTTCAATTTTGGAACGGGCAGAGGCTGTAAAAGCAGCCGCCTGAACTTTCAAAGCAACCGACAGTTCACCATCTCCCAAGATCTTGAGAGGACCATCATCACTGGTCACAATTCCCGAAGCGATGAGCGATGCTAGGCTAACTTCATCATCAGCCGCCAACGATGTTAAAGCACCGACATTAATCACCGTATATTCGCGACGGTTGATCAAAGGGAAGTGCTTTAACTTTGGAATGCGGCGATAGAGCGGCATTTGCCCCCCTTCAAATCCAGGGCGGGTTCCACTACCGGATCTAGACTTTTGGCCTCTCATGCCAAAACCGCAGCTTGCGCCTTGTCCAGCAGAAATGCCACGTCCCACGCGCCGTTTCCGCTTTTGAGAGCCGTCTTGGGGTAAAGCGTCTTCTAATCTCATAACTGGTTCACCAACGATTTAAATCAGGTGTGTAAGTTTTGGGTGTACAGCTCAGCCGTACAGATTTTCGAGGGGAATGCCTCGCTCTTCAGCCACTTCAGAAAAGGTGCGTAGAGAAGACAATGCATTCGCAGCAGCACGAGCGTTGTTCAGCGGGTTGCTAGAGGCAAGCTGTTTCGCCAGAATATTACGAACACCTGCTAGTTCTAAAACCGTGCGAACCGCACCTCCGGCAATTACACCTGTTCCAGGTGCAGCCGGGCGCATCATTACCTTTGCGCCTCCGCCAATTCCATTAACAGGATGGGGAATAGAGTTGGCTTTCGTCAGGGGAACCTCAACCAAGTGCTTTTTGCCGTCAGCAACACCTTTACGCACTGCGCCAATCACATCGCTGGCTTTGCCGACACCTACACCCACTTGACCTCGCTCATTGCCAACTACGACAATTGCCCGAAAGCTGAGCTTTTTACCGCCTTTAACCACCTTGGTAACACGACGGATTTGAACGACCCGCTCTTGCCAATCGGTTTCTTTCTCTTTAGCGCGGCTATTTTTACGACGTTCTTTTGCCATTGTCTGATTTTTCCTTGAGTCTGCGATTGAGACTTGCGATTGAGATCTTAGAAGGTGAGTCCACCTTCTCGGGCAGCTTCAGCTAGCGCCTTGACACGCCCATGATAAAGATTGCCACCGCGATCGAACACAACTTGCTGAATGCCTTGAGCAATTGCTCGCTCAGCAATCAGCTTGCCCACTTGAACAGAAGCTTCGCAGTTTCCACCAGAAGCCAGCTCAGTCCGGAGATCGGCTTCTAGGGTTGAAGCTGATGCCAATGTGCAATGTTGCGTGTCATCGATTACCTGGGCATAAATATGCTGATTGGAGCGAAAAACAGCCAAGCGAGGACGCTCGGATGTACCTGTCACCTTGCGCCGAATTCGATCGTGACGACGATGCGTCGCCGCTTTGCGAGTAGACTTCATAATTACTTCTTACCTGCCTTACCAGCCTTACGTCTGACCACTTCACCCGAATAGCGAATACCTTTACCTTTGTAAGGTTCCGGTGGACGAACCGAGCGGATCTTGGCGGCAAGGTTACCCACTAATTCTTTATTAATCCCAGTCACAATTACATTCGTCGTCCCTTCTACAGCCAACTGAATTCCTTCAGGAGGTTCAATCTGAACGGGATTACTGTAACCAACATTAAGAACTAAATTTCGTCCTTGAACCTGGGCACGATAGCCCACACCTTGAATCTCCAGACGCTTTTGAAAACCTTGAGAGACGCCCTCTACCATATTGGCAACCAGAGTACGACACAGGCCATGACGCTGGCGGGCAGGACGTGAATCACTGCGGCGATTCACTAAAAGAGTTTCTCCTTCTTGCAGCACTTCTACTTCAGGAGGGAGGGTGCGGGCGAGTTCACCCTTAGGACCTTTAACTGCAACATTCTGTCCCGAGATCTCGATCGTAACTTTTTGAGGGATAGAAATTGGGCGCTTACCAATACGAGACATGATAGTTTCTCCAGAACACAGCTCTCTAGAACGTAGCCGCTAATTATTAACTGTCTGGTGTCTACCAAACATAACAGAGCACCTCTCCTCCCAGTCCTTGCTTACGGGCATCGCGATCGGTCATGATGCCGCTAGAGGTAGAAATGATGGCAATACCAATGCCGCCCAAAACTCTCGGCAGTTCTTTGCGGTTTGAATAGACGCGCAGACCTGGCTTACTCACCCGCTTCAGGGCAGTAATAATCGGACGACGACCCTTGCCTTTATACTTCAAGGCAATGACCAGCATCCGCCCAGGCGTTGCCTCTCTCTCGGAAAACTCAGCAATAAAGCCTTCTTCCTGTAGCACCTTAGCAATGCTGCGGGTCATCCGGGTGGATGGCACTTCTGTGGTTTGGTGCCGCGCCAAGGTTGCATTCCGGATGCGCGTCAACATGTCTGAAATAGTATCGTTAGCCGCCATAGTTTCCTCTTAGATGAAACTGCCTTAGTTATCCCGGAAGGGCATTCCCAACTCTTTAAGCAAGGCGCGACCCTCTTCGTCGGTATTAGCAGTAGTAATAATTGAAATGTCCATGCCGCGAATCTGATCAATCCTGTCGTATTCCACTTCAGGAAAGATAAGCTGTTCTCGGATACCCAGCGTGTAATTGCCTCGACCATCAAAGCTCTTGGGGCTGACTCCTCGGAAGTCGCGAATCCGGGGCAACGACAAGTTGATCAGGCGATCGAGAAACGCGTACATCCGGTCAGAACGTAGCGTTACCATAATGCCAACTGGCATTCCCTTGCGGAGTTTGAAGCCAGCGATCGCTTTCTTGGCTCGAGTTACGACAGGCTTTTGACCTGTGATAAGAGCAATCTCAGCTAAAGAAGCTTCCAGAGCCTTAGCATTTTGAGCCGCCTCACCCAACCCTCGGTTGACAGTGATTTTGACAACTTTAGGCACCTGATAAATGTTGCCGTAGTTGAATTGCTCAACCAGCTTTGGAGCAACCTTATCCTTGTAGAGCGACTTTATTTTACTGTCTGCCATAGCGTTTTATCCTTAATCAAATCCCTGGGCTTGGTCAGGGAAGAACGTTTTAGTTTTAAGCCGAACCTAGTCGATGACTTCTCCAGTCTTCTTCAGCATTCGCACTTTGCGCCCTTCTGCATTCAAGGTGTAGCAAATCCGGCTGGCCACTTTTTCCTTGTTGGAATACAGCATGACGTTTGAGCTGTGAATGGGAGCTTCAAGCGTCGTAATCTGACCCGATTCCCCTTCTTGCTGCGGCTTCACATGCTTGGTTTTGATGTTGACGCCTTTGATCACAACCTTGCTAAGTTCAGGAAGAACCCGCAAAACCTCGCCAATCTTGCCCTTTTCGCTGCCAGCAATCACCTGAACGGTATCGCCTTTCTTGACATGTACCTTGTGACGAACCTTAGTGGGTTTAGCCATCACAATACCTCCGGTGCCAGTGAAACAATTTTTGTAAAGCTCTTATCCCGCAACTCGCGGGCAACAGGGCCAAATACACGCGTGCCTTTGGGGTTGCCTTCAGCGTTGATAATGACAGCAGCATTGTCATCAAATCGAATGCTCATGCCACTCTCACGGCGCAGCCCTTTCTTCGTGCGAACGATCACAGCTCTTACCACATCAGACTTTTTTACAGCCATGTTGGGAATTGCATCCTTGACCACCGCAATAATAACGTCGCCCACTCCTGCGTAACGGCGGTTGCCGCCCAAGACGCGAATACACATCAGCTTGCGAGCGCCACTGTTGTCCGCCACATTCAGGTAGGATTCTTGTTGAATCATCGTCAGCCTCCCTCGTTATCTAAATCTCAAATCCTTAACACATCGGGAGCTTATGCACTGGGGGCATTGAGGATTTCAATCACAGCCCAGCGCTTAGTGCGACTGAGGGGCCGAGTTTCCTGAATGCGAACGCGATCGCCCACCTTGCACCGATTTTCTTCGTCATGCACCTTATAGCGCTTGGTTCGCACCATAATTTTTTTGTACTTGGTGTGGGGGGCACGGTTTTCGATCGCCACCACGACCGTTTTTTCCATCTTGTCGCTAACGACTAAGCCCACCCGTTCTTTAACTGCCATTGCAACTTAACTCCCTCATGCTTCCTGTAACTCTATGAATCCGAAGCTGCTTTGACCTGTCGCTCATGCTCAACGGTCATCAGTTGAGACAAGCGATGACGCAAATGCTTAAACTGGTGCGGTTTATCGAGCTGGCGAGTCGCTTTTTGAAAACGCAGCTGAAACAGCTCTTTCTTGACAGACACGATTTGATCAGAGAGTTCCTGATCGCTGAGGCCTCGAACCTCATCTACTTTAGGTAGAGGCATTGTCTATGACTCCCCAGATTCGCGAGTGATGAACTTGGTCTTAATCGGCAATTTGAAGGAAGCAAGCCGCATCGCTTCCCGAGCAATCTCTTCAGACACGCCCGCAATTTCAAACATAATCCGACCGGGCTTGACCACTGCAACCCAAAATTCTGGGTTGCCCTTACCCGAACCCATCCGGGTTTCTGCGGGGCGCATCGTAATCGGTTTGTCAGGGAAAATCCGAATCCAGATCTTCCCGCCCCGACGGATGTATCGGGTCATGGCTCGACGACTTGCTTCAATTTGACGAGCCGTAATCCAGGATGGCTCTAGCGCCTGTAGCGCAAAGTCGCCAAAATTTAGCTCATTGCCTGCGGTTGCCATTCCTCGCATTCGTCCGCGATGCTGCTTTCGGAATTTAGTTCTTCTAGGACTTAACATGGTACTTACCTTCTTGAAGAGTCAGGAGTCAGGAATCCAGAACAGAAACAAGCTCAGTTCTGTTTTCCTTAGCCCTCATTCGATCGATCTTCGTACTGTTGACGACGGCGCTGCTGCTTCCGGCGAGGCTGTGCGCCTGTAGGTGCGGCAATTTCTTCTTGACCTGGAATAATTTCGCCCTTGAAGACCCAAACTTTGATACCCAAAATGCCATAAATCGTTTGCGCTGTTTTATAGGCAAAGTCAATATCGGCTCGTAGCGTGTGGAGCGGAACCTTGCCTTCACGGGTATATTCAGTTCGCGCGATTTCAGCCCCGTTCAAGCGGCCGCTCACCTGAATTTTGATCCCTTCCGCACCTGCTCTTTGCGCCCGTTGTATCGCCTGACGCACAACTCGGCGGAAAGAAACCCGCCGCTCTAGCTGCTGCCCCACATACTCAGCGATCAAGCTTGCATCTGAATCAACCCGAGCAACCTCAACCACATTGATGCGGATTTGACGATCGCTGTTGCCCAAAGCCTTTTGCAGACCGACCCGCAGCTCTTCAATGCCTTGACCACCACGGCCAACCACAACCCCAGGCCGAGCCGTGTGCACTTCCAGATCAATCTGATCCGCTTTACGCTCAATCCGAATCTGAGAAATGCCTGGACTCTCAAGGCTCTTGAGTTTCGTAGGGTTCTTCTCAATGAAGTTGCGGATTGTATGATCTTCTTGCAAAAGCTTCGGGTAGCGGCTGGAATCTGCAAACCAGCGCGATCGGTGCTCCTGCGTAATGCCAAGGCGAAAGCCTACTGGATGAATCTTCTGTCCCACGGTGCGTCCTCTGAGATGAAAGCGTTAGAGAATAAATTAGAAATTTCTAGGAATACCGTTATTCTTCGGCTTCGCCCTCGCCTGGAGCGACGGCAATCGTAATATGACAAGTCGGTTTACGGATTTGGTAGGCTCGACCTTGTGCCCGAGGCCGAAAGCGCTTTAGCACAGAACCCTGGTCGGCAAATGCCTTACTGACCACCAAACCCGCCGGATCATAGCCTTCATTATGCTCAGCGTTAGCCACCGCAGACCTCAACACTTTGAGGATGGGTTCGCAAGCTCTATAGGGCATAAATTCCAAAATGATCAAAGCTTCGCGATAAGACCGACCTCGAATTTGGTCTAAAACTCGGCGCACCTTGTGAGGCGACATCCGAATATACCTTGCGATCGCTTTGACCTCTCCAGTAGCAGTAGCCATTCCTTATACTCCTTAAAGCGATTAGCCATCAGCCATCAGCCTTGATTGCTGATGCTAATTGCCGTTACCTATCACTACTCGTACTTTTTACCGAGCCTACATGAATCTCTATCTACGGGCTTTCTTGTCGCCCTTCGCATGACCCCTGAAGGTGCGCGTTGGGGCAAATTCACCCAACTTGTGTCCCACCATTTGCTCTGTCACGTAGACAGGCACATGCTGACGACCATTGTGAACCGCGATCGTATGACCGATCATTTGAGGCAAGATAGTAGACGCTCTAGACCAGGTTTTAATTACCTGCTTTTCGCCCTTGACGTTGAGCGCCTCAATTTTGCTCATCAAATGATCTGCAACAAAGGGGCCTTTTTTAAGAGAACGAGACATAGCCTTAGTAAACCTCTAGTCGAATGCTTCAGAAAATCCAGCAGCCTTAGGACTCACGTCCACCTCTACCCCGCTTTGATGTCCGACGGCGGCGGCGTACAATCATCGCGCTGCTTAGCTTCTTCTTCTTACGAGTCTTGTAGCCCAATGCAGGTTTGCCCCAAGGCGTAACTGGCCCCGAACGACCAATAGGTGCCCGACCTTCGCCACCACCATGTGGGTGATCTACCGGGTTCATGACGCTGCCACGAACCTCAGGACGACGACCCTTCCAACGCTTGCGTCCAGCCTTACCTAGGCTAGTGTTGCGTACATCGCCATTGCCCACTTGACCAATGGTGGCGTAGCAATCGCGGCGGATCAAGCGCACTTCAGTCGAAGGCAACCGGAGCGTCACATAGTCCCCTTCCTTAGCAACGACTTGCGCAGAGGTTCCAGCGGCTCGAACAATTTGTCCCCCTTTACCTGGCACCAGCTCAACGTTGTGAACCGCAGTACCCAAAGGCATGTTGCCTAACGGCAGAGCATTACCCACTTCAAACGGAGCATTCGGCCCAGAGATTACCGTTGAACCAACCTTGAGGTTAGCAGGATGAAGAATATAACGCTTTTCGCCATCTTGGTAGTGCAGTAAAGCAATACGAGCATTGCGGTTGGGATCGTACTCAACCGAAAAAACCTTGGCAGGAATGTTGTGCTTGTTGCGATGAAAATCAACGATACGGTAGAGACGTTTGTGCCCACCACCCCGATGACGGCAGGTAATTACGCCTCGGTTGTTGCGCCCTTTAGGACGGTGAACCGATTGCGTTAGAGACTTTTCCGGAATTGTCCGGGTGATCTCCGAAAAATCGGAAACAGCACGTTCGCGGGTGCCAGGCGTGTAGGGTCGGTAATATCGAATGCCCATGAATCAACCTCTTAAGAGACTCTAAACTTCGGGGAACAGGCTAATAGAATCCCCTGATGCAAGGGTCACAACAGCTCGCTTATATTGGGCGCGATGTCCCGCAAAACGGCCGACGCGACGTTCCTTTGCAGGCGGATTATAGGTATTGACGCTAACGACCTTGACGTCAAACAACTCTTCGATCGCTGCCTTAATCTGAGGTTTAGTGGCTTTGGTCGCCACTTCAAAAGAATACTTATTCTCTTCCAGCAACCGAGTCGCTTTCTCTGTAATTAGCGGACGACGGATTAAATCTGGAAGCGATCGCGAATCAACTCTAGTCATCGCCGTAGACCTCCTGGATAGTTTCGATTGCCGACTGCGTTGCCACAATCCGATCAGCAGCCAGGATGTCAAAGATGTTGAGGTTGTTGGCAGCGATAAGTCTCAGATTGCCAACGTTGCGCGCAGACAAATAAACGTTGTCATTTCTTTGGGAAACAATCAGCAGAATCTTAGATTCCACTTCAATACCCCATCGAGTCATAGCCTGTACTAGCTCTTTCGTCTTAGGACGAGGCAGGTTTTCGGCAAAATCCTGAACAATAACCATGTCTTCCACACGGCTTTGCAGAGCAGTTCTTAGCGCCAGCCGCCGCTCTTTACGATTCATCTTGACGGAGTAGTCTCTGGGTTTTGGCCCAAAGATAACGCCACCCCCCCGCCAAAGCGGAGAGCGATTAGAACCTGCGCGAGCGCGACCTGTTCCCTTCTGCCGCCAAGGCTTACGTCCACCGCCACGCACTTCAGAGCGCGTTTTGGTGCAGGCCGTACCTTGACGTGCGTTGTTCATTTGACGAACGAGCGCCCGATGAACGACATGAGCCGCAGTTCCCTCTTTGGCAACTCTGAGGTCGAGAGAAGCTTGTCCTGCCTCTTCCCCTTGCCAATCCTTAATTACACAATCCACCATATCTTTTCCTTTTCCACCAGCGGGCACTATTCGGAACCCAATGCTACAGCTTGAGATTTACGATCGCGTTAGTTTCGTTACTGCGCTTGACCCACTATCTTGGCAGGAACAATATTAATCAGTGCGCCCGGCTTACCTGGTACAGCACCTTTGATCAGCAGAAGATTGCGCTCGACATCAACTCTTACCACCGTCAGCTTCCGAATCGTCACACGGCTATTGCCTAGACGTCCCGCCATCCGCTTACCCGGATAAACCCGTCCAGGAGTCGTCCCTGCACCTGTCGATCCAGGAGCACGGTGATTTTTCGAGCCGTGAGCCATAGGGCCGCGCTTGAAGTTATGCCGCTTTTGGTAGCCCGCAAAACCTTTACCAATGCTGGTACCAATTACATCTATGATTTGACCCGCTTCAAAGGTATCTGCCTTGATTTGCTGACCTAGCTCGTAACCATCCGTCCCTTCTAGTCGGTACTCGTGCAAATGCCGCAATGGTGCAGCACCTGACTTTTGGAAGTGACCCAGCTCAGGCTTGGTTAACGCCTTCTCTTTGACTTCGCCGTAGCCGACCTGAATTGCAGAATAGCCATCCGTTTCCGGAGTCTTAATCTGTGTAACGGTGCAGGGACCTGCCTGCACAACGGTGACGGGAATAGAAATCCCCGTTTCGTCAAACACTTGAGTCATCCCAAGTTTTGTGCCAAGAATACCAACAGACACAGTAAGTCTCCCTTGCTTTACACATCGCATAGAAGCGAGACTAGAGAGAATTAGCTCACCAGTCTTTGCCACTCTGCTTTATTCGACAAAATGCACCGCCTCAACCTGCTTTTACACAGTAGAGGACAACACAATACTTCCACACGCTTCAAGTCAGCTTAGAGAAATCGAAGGCTAGTTCGACTGTCTCTGTGCAAGTGTGCCGGGACTTGGATGGAACAACACACGCGGGTTCCTTTCCAGTATCCCCCGAGGCGATACCGCCTCAATCTATGTTTTGGCAACAGCTACCTATCATAGAGCAATAATTTAGGAATTGTCCAGAGCAACTCTGAAATTTGTTCACTGTAATCAGCAAAAAATTTTGCCGATCGGAAATCTATACCCAGCTCAAATACTCAGCATTCAGAATTTTGAGAAATTTATTGGACAGCAACCCATAAGAAATTATTGAGTCCTCTAGCTTGATTGCCGATCGCACCTTCCCTATAATCAAGTCTTGATGGCGTGTTCTGTAATTCATGCACCTTCATGAATCTATGGGGTTATGGGTTATCACAAGCTGACTCTTGAAGTTGAATTTTGAGGACAAACCCGTTATGGCATTGATCACCACCGGAAAGAAATTCATTCAAGACGTAGAAGCCTCTGGCGCAGTTGGGCTTTACGTGCCTCTAGAAGGTGGGCATGAGGGACGCTATCAGCGACGACTCAGGGCATCAGGCTACGAAATGCTGCACATCACAGCCCGAGGCTTGGGAGATTTGTCTTCCTACCTGATGAATATTCACGGCATGCGTCCTCCCCATTTGGGAAAGAAGACCCTTGAGCGAGAGGGGGCAGCAGGCTATCGCTACTATGTCATGCCCGTAGCGGGCTACCAGCTAGAGCATCTGCCCGCCAAGTCTAAGGGGCTTGTGATTTGGATGCTGGAGGGCAACGTGCTGTCTCAGCAAGAGCTTGAGTACTTAATTGCCCTACCGACCCTTGAATCTCGGATCAAGGTTGTTGTGGAAATGGGGGGAGGACGGAGCTTTAGCTGGAAGCCTCTACAGAAGTTTTTGGCGGCGGCTTGAGGCAAGCTTAGGTTTTGGTAACTGTTATGCAGGTCTAGGGCAAGCTCAAACTCCAAGCCCCTGAGAGCTAATGGGAAGCGATCGATCCCTGGAAACAAGCCCGATGAGGATCTCAGCCTGAGATGAGAGAAACCCTGTGGGGATTGAGGGAAATTCTACAGGGATCAACTTAGAGGGGCGATTTGCAATACATGCAAGTTCTTTGGCTCTACGGTAGACTGCAATGTATGCGAGTTTTCTCGTCAATTCAGACATAACCCTTTAGTATGTAAGGGTGATTGATTTGTACTACCCCTTACGATCGTTAAGGGAGGGCAATTGGTTCAAGCTGATCTGCGGAGCCAGTTTTCAACACCTCCCTGCCGTTAGAAGTCTTACTTTGGCGTATGCTTTGGCAGGCGCAGACTGTGTTGACATTGCGGCTGACCCAGCTGTAGCAGCGGCCGCTCAAGATGGACTCAGAGTGGCAAAGAGTTTTGCCCGCGAAGCACAGCTACGGGGATATGGCAGTGAGAGCTTGCCCTGGCTAATGATTAGCCTCAACGATGGAGAAGACCCGCATTTTCGTAAGGCGGTCTTTGATCCGACAACCTGCCCAGACGCTTGCCCTCGTCCTTGCGAAACGATTTGTCCAGCGCGAGCGATCGTTTTTGAGCAGCCTACTGACCTATCAGAAAATAGTCCAGGCAGCTTTTCAGGGGTTGTTGAAAGCCACTGCTACGGGTGCGGCCGCTGTTTGCCGATTTGCCCTGAGCAAAAGATTTCGACTTATGCTCATGCCTCTACGTCAGAAGCGATCGCCTCTCTGTTACTAACAGGCGTTGATGCCGTAGAGATTCACACTCAGGTAGGGCGATTCAGCGACTTTAAGCGCCTGTGGGAATCGACGATCGCACCTGCTGTGTCACGGCTTAAGCTGATTGCGGTTAGCTGTCCCGATGGAGAAGGGCTAATTGAGTATCTTTGGGCACTCTACGACTTGATATCGCGTGACTTAATGTCAAATCACGCGATCGCGCCCCTTTCTCATTCTTTGATCTGGCAAACCGATGGTAGACCCATGAGTGGTGACATTGGCGATGGTGCGACTCGGGCAGCCGTAAAACTTGGGCAAAAGGTTTTAGCAGCTGGCTTGCCGGGTTACGTACAGCTTGCAGGTGGCACCAACAGCCACACGGTATCCAAGCTAGAGGCGATCGGCCTGCTCAAAGGGCAGAGTACAGATTCGCTTGATGGCATCTCAGGTGTGGCGTTTGGCAGCTATGCCCGCGTGCTGCTGGCACCCGTTCTCAGCCAGTTAGAAGCGCAGCTTTCTCCAGCTCTGGAAGATACTCCAGAGCTGCTGTGGCAGGCCGTGGCTTTGGCTCATTCGCTGATTTCTCCCCTCAAAACACCCATGCAACTTAGACAAACGATCCCAAAATGAGCGCCTGCTTTCAAGACTTAGCCCTGAAGCCCCAGTCCTGAAATTCGCTCCAGGATTGAGCCGTTTCTTAGAATGCCGTCTTAAAGCTGCTCATTGCCTTATCGATTCGCTTCTCGCACCCAGCCATTTTTGATCCTCCATGACACTTAGTAGCCACTCTGATAATTTGTCCGCTAAGGTTGAATCTACGTTTCAAATCACGAATCAAATTACTGACGATCTCAGCCAGCTCCTCGAAATGCTGCCCCAAGAGATTCGTGAAACTCTGCAACAGCATCCTGAGCGCGATCGCCTCGTTGAAGTTGTTCTCGATCTCGGTCGTCGGCCTGAAGCCCGCTTTCCAGGCACAGCCGAGTACCTCTCTGAAAACCCAATTTCCCGTGCCGATTTAGATTACTGCATTGAGCGGGTCGGCATGTTTAGCGGTGACAACCGGGCCGGAATTGAACGTACTCTGCACCGCATCAGCGCCATTCGCAACCGCACGGGAGATGTGATTGGCTTGACCTGCCGCGTGGGTCGCGCCATTTTTGGCACGATCGGCATGATTCGTGACTTGGTAGAGACAGGGAAATCCATTCTCATGCTGGGGCGTCCGGGGGTAGGGAAAACCACTGCGCTCAGAGAAATTGCCCGCGTCCTGGCAGATGACCTGAATAAGCGGGTAGTGATCATTGACTCCTCTAACGAAATTGCGGGAGATGGGGACATTCCTCATCCGGCGATCGGTCGGGCTAGACGGATGCAGGTTGCCCGTCCCGAGCTTCAGCATCAGGTGATGATTGAGGCTGTGGAAAACCACATGCCTGAAGTGATTGTGATTGACGAAATTGGTACAGAGCTAGAGGCTTTGGCGGCCAGAACGATCGCCGAAAGAGGCGTGCAGCTCGTCGGTACAGCTCACGGCAACCGCATCGAAAACCTGATTAAAAATCCAACACTTTCTGATTTAGTAGGTGGTATCCAGTCTGTGACGTTGGGTGACGAGGAAGCGCGTCGTCGGGGTAGCCAAAAGAGTGTGCTGGAGAGAAAGGCTCCACCCACCTTCGATATTGCTGTTGAAATGCTAGAACGGCAGCGTTGGGTTGTGCATGAACAGGTGGCAGAAACTGTAGACATCTTGCTGCGGGGACGGCAACCCGTGCTGCAAGTGCGCACCGTTGATGAAAACGGTGCAGTTGTTACCACTCAGGAGACTCCAGCCGCCCCGGCTGCCGCGACCAAACCCTTTGGAGCTTCACCGCTGAGTGGCTATACGCAAACTGCCAGAGGAGGATGGCGATCGTCTGGACAAGTCACCCCTATGTCTTCTTACAAGCGGGGTGATGTAGGACGCAGCGACATGGGGCGCAGCGACACGCGCGACCTGGCCTGGGCTGATTTGAGTAATGTTGCTCCCTTAGAGCCGCTTTCAGAGCGACAGCAGTTCGATCAGCTCCTAAATGACTCCCTCAGCAACTCTTTCGCCCAGATGGAGCCGATGGGGGCAGTGCCGACGCCAGGGCCGAATGGGGAAGATCTGCCGCTGCATGTCTATCCTTACGCCATCAGTCGGCACCAGCTTGAAGAAGTGATTCGGACACTCAATCTACCAATCGTCTTGACCAAAGATATCGACAGTGCCGATGCCGTACTGGCTCTGCGATCGCACATCAAAAATCACTCTAAGCTGCGGCTGTTAGCCAAAAACCGACAGCTTCCGGTTCATGTCGTCAAGTCGAACAGCTTGCCACAAATCATTCGTGCCTTGCAGCGAATGTTGCATATTCAAGAGACAGAGGATGATGAATCGGCCAGCCTGAGCCTGTTTTATAACAGCGCTGATGAAGATGAAATTGAGGCATTGGAAGAAGCCCGCCTAGCTGTAGAGCAGATTGTACTGCCCAAAGGACAACCTGTAGAGCTTTTGCCGCGATCGGCCAAGGTGCGCAAGATGCAACATGAGCTAGTAGAGCATTATCGGCTCAAATCCTCTAGCTTTGGCGAGGAGCCAAATCGGCGGCTGCGGATATATCCGGCATAGCGAACGGGCAGAGTTTCCATAAAAAAGGGTCTGGAATGAATTCCAGACCCTTTTTTATTTACGAACGCCTTAGGGCAGCGCTCTATACCAACGCAGGGACAGATGCTGCCAGGTGAGGATAGAGGGGGAAGCGATCGCACAAATCTGCTACGCGCTGACGGCAGGCTTGCGCCACGGCCTGATCTTCAGGGTTGAGTAGGCGATCGCTAATGATATTCGCAATCTCAACAAACTCCTCTGTGCCCATACCGCGCGTCGTCATAGCAGGAGAGCCAAGGCGTAAACCACTGGTGACAAAGGGCGATTCTGGATCAAACGGTACGGTGTTCTTATTGGCCGTAATATTGACCCCGCTGACCAACTGATCGGCCTGCTTGCCCGTTAGCCCGATCGAGCGCAAATCCACGAGCATTAGGTGATTATCGGTGCCACCCGAAACGGTTTTCAGACCCCGCGCCTGAAGCTGAGCTGCCATCGCTTTAGCATTCTCAATCACATGTCCACAGTAGGTCTTAAAGCTAGGCTGAAGCGCTTCTCCAAACGCTACGGCTTTGCCTGCAATCACATGCTCTAGCGGGCCACCCTGACTGCCGGGGAAGACGGCCTTATCGAACTTCTTGCCCAGTTCGGCATCGCCCGTGAGAATCAAGCCGCCGCGAGGCCCCCGCAGTGTTTTGTGGGTAGTCGTAGTGACGACATGACAGTGAGGAATCGGGTTGGGATGATGCCCTGAAGCGACCAATCCGGCAATGTGGGCAATGTCTGCCAGCAGGTAGGCTCCGACCTCGTCAGCGATCGCCCGGAATTTATCAAACTCGATAATGCGAGGGTAGGCAGAATAGCCACAGATCAGCATTTTGGGGCGATGTTGCAACGCCAGCTCGCGGATTTGATCATAGTCGAGCTGCTCGGTTTCTTGGCTCACGCCATAGTGACATGCTTTAAACCACTTCCCCGAAACGTTGACCGGAGAGCCGTGGGTGAGATGTCCACCATGCGACAAATCCATGCCCATGATCGTGTCGCCAGGTTCTAGCAGCGAGAGGAAAACGGCAAAGTTTGCCTGTGCGCCTGAGTGCGGCTGTACATTGGCATGGGCGGCACCAAAGAGTTGCTTGGCGCGATCGATGGCAATTTGCTCCACTTCATCCACAAACTCGCAGCCGCCGTAATAACGCTTTTTGGGCAAGCCTTCAGCATATTTATTGGTCAGCACCGAGCCTTGCGCTGCCATCACGGCTGCCGAGGTAAAGTTCTCACTGGCGATCAATTCCAGGTGATCGCGCTGGCGTTGCAGCTCTTGCTGCACCAGTCCTGCAACGAGCGGATCGGTAGTCGCCAGAAAATCTAGGTTGGTCTGAGTCACAAGCAAACTCCCACTTGAGATAAAAAACAGATGGAAAGGGATGGCTGCTCACGCTCAGGTCAGTTTGCAGCCGCGATCGACGAGCCTCGTACAGTCGCCACACCGGGTGTTACTGCGCGAAGTGCCGCTGTCCTCCAGCTTATAAATATAACTCGCCAATGGCTGACAGCGTTCGGATGGGATCTAGAGACAGGGTTGACATTTAGAGTAATTACTCTAGGATATTAGAGTAATTACTCTAAGCTTTTGTTTATGAGTGCCCAGAGTACAAAATCTCGGATTATCGAAACAGCGATTCAACTGTTTAATCAACAGGGAACAGCGGCTGTTTCAACCAATCACATCGCTGAGTTTCTAAAGATTAGCCCTGGCAATCTCTACTATCACTTCAGAAATAAACAAGAAATTATCCAAGCTATTTTGGAGCAAATGATCCGTGAAATGGACGGAGGCTGGACACCGAATGTTCAACCCTCCTTGAGTCATCTGCATGAAAGATTGAGTCGCGTCTTTTTTCTGTTATGGGAATATCGCTTTTTTTACCGGGAGCAAATCGCTCTATTCCAAGCCGATCCGAAATTGAAAAAGCGGTATCGCACCATTCATCGACAGCGGCTAGCAGAGATCGAAGCCTTTTGCCAAGGATTAGTCGAGACGGGCGTTCTCCGGCGTTTCGAGGATTCGACCACATTGCCTGCCCTGATCAAAATTATTTGGCTGATCAATGATGCCTGGCTGCCCTCGCTTGAAATGGAGGACGCGGCTATCAATCCTCAAACCATTCAAGAAGCCATTAATTTAATGCTGCAAGTTATGCGCCCTTACATGAGCAAAACAGCTCTAGCAGAGTGGCCCAAGCTAACCGCAATGCCCGCTGCAATTCCTACCCTCACCCCAGAGAGAACTTGATGAAAAGACGAAACTTTCTAAAACTCACGGCAGCTAGTGCTATGACCGTTGTCGTTGCAGGCGGTGTATGGCGCTCTTATGACCGAGGCGTATGGAGCACGGGCACTGGCCCCGCCTATGAACCCTGGGAAACCTGGCGAACCGATCGCCCTGAAGGGGCTTTAGCGCTAGTGCGATCGGCCATTTTGGCCGCTAGTCCCCACAATACCCAGCCCTGGATATTCCAAGTCACAAGCTCTCAGCAAGGCGAGCAGATCAATGTGTATGCAGATACTCGCCGCCACCTGGGTGCAATGGACCCCTACCTCCGAGAAATGCGAATCGGGCTGGGGTGCGCTGTTGAGAACATGCTGCTGGCGGCTCAAGCAGAAGGGTATCGCGCTCAACTCACGCTTGACCCAGGCACCCTTGCCCAACCGACTGCGAATCTCGGCCCTCAACGGGTAGCCACGCTCAGCCTATCCTCCGGCCAACGCTCTACCCCAGCGCTGTATGACGCCATTCCCAATCGGCGGACGAATCGTGCCGCTTATGCCCTCCAGCGTTCGGTTGCGCCTGAGGCTTTGGCATCATTGGCCGCCCTAGCTCAAGATCAGGCTGATTTAAAGCTGTTTCTGTTAGTTTCAGACCCAGAGCGCCAGCGTTTTTCTACAGGAACTCTAGCAGCCACAGAAGCGATCGTCGCAGATCCAACCATGTCTCAGGATGGCGATCGCTGGTTTCGGTCAAGCTGGCAAGATCTTCAGACGCAGCGGAGCGGTGTGCATATCGATGCGTCTGGATTGCCTTGGATGATGCGCTCATTGGTGAAGATGTTGCCCTCTGTCTCACCTGAGACTCAGCATCAATCGTGGATAAATAATACCAAAACCGCTTTAGACACCTCGCCTGCGTTTGGTTTGATTGCCGTTCGGGATTTATATGATCAGCCGCAAGCCTTGCAGGCTGGACAGCTCTGGCAACGGATTCATCTCTGGGCAACGACACAAGGATTGGTTATGCAGCCGCTTAACCAGCTTCCAGAGCAGGTAGATCGAGAACGACAGCTCAGCAAAGCGCCCCAAACAGCAGAACTTTTAGCCCAGATGACTCAAGATGCAAGCTGGAAGCCAACATTTGCTTTTCGTCTGGGCTATCCGACCTCAGCCGCGCTAGCTAGCGCCCGCCGCCCCATCGAAGATGTTGTGATGAGCGTTAAGCCTACTTAATTGGATTGAGCTGCACTTCAAGCCATCTCTAAGTCGCCTTTATAGCTCAGTCAGCGTAGCCCGCCCTTTTGGATAAATTGGCAAGTTTTGCGTAATCCTACCCGCCCTTGCCGACAGCTTTAGTAAAGCCTTGACTTTAATTCCTCCATATTCCCTTGGCGATCGCTCAGATCCTCAAGGGATTTTTTTGTCGGGTGCTCAATCCTGCTTTCTGAGGCTTGCTCTATGAGCTTGCTGCATAATCCGCTTAATTCAAACCGATATATAAGCAGTGGGATTACGGATGACGACAGAGCAACAGAAACGAACTGGATAATTTGGAGGTTAGGCAGATGAACATGCACTGTAAAAATCTTATTTTCAACGTTACATTCTGGCTAGCCACTGAAATCTTGCTCACAGTAACCGGACTCGACAGCCTAGCAGACTACAGCGAGTTCCTCTTCAAAGATCATTCAACGATTAAGATTCAGCAGCCGATCGCAGGATACACCCTGCTTCAGACATCTCCTAACCACCCTTTGCAATTCTCCTAACCGTTTTTCGCCCCTAGCCGTTTTTTGCAGAGCGAGTTTTTAACTATTCGATCGCCAATGAAACCCGTTCTCCACCTGTGGCTTTTAGTTCTGTGAGCAGTTTCACGACATCAGCATAGGGCAGTTGCGGCTCAGCCTTAAGCACCACCGCACCCTTAGGATTTTCCGCCAGATAAGCTTTGACTTGCTGCATGAGAGGAGCCGTTGCAATAGGCTTAGCATTGAGAGAAATGCCCTGCAAGTCCAGCTCGACAATCATGGGCGAAGGAGGAGGCTGTTGCGGATCGGTAGCTTGCTGGCGAGGTAACTGAACTTCTACACCTTGCTCTAGGGCAAGCGTCATCGAAATTAAAATAAAGAACGTCAGAACAGTCATCAACACATCCATCATGGGGATGAGGTTGACTTCGGGTAGAGAATTAGATCGACGATGACGACTCGATCGCATAGGAAACAGCCGGGTAATAGGGCAATGAACCTTGAGAAATCAGGCGTATGACTCAAATCTTACTAAGGATTACTCATAGCTGAGCGGCGATCGCTCGTTTCCGAGTTCTGCGGCTCATACCAGTTTTGTCGATAGATTAGCTCCAGCTCTGAACCCACCTCAGAGAAGTAATCCATCTGCTGCGATTGAAAGGTGACAAACACCCGAAAGATAACCAGCGCCATGATCGCCACAATCATTCCAGTAGCGGTAGCGATCAGCGCTTCTCCAATACCAGCCGCCGCTGCACTCGCCTGTTCGCCAGAGCCGCCGCCGCCCACATTCAGGTTGCCAAAGGTCGTGATCAAGCCTATTACTGTGCCGAGTAATCCCAACAGCGGCGCGATCGCCACTACGGTTTCCAGCAGTTTATCGCCTTTGCGCATCCTGACAAATTCTTTGTCCGCCGCCGCCTCTAGCGCCAATCGAAAGGTTTCAGGGGTAGGCCGTCTCAGCTTTAAAGCAGCCCGTAAAAACCGCCCGATCGGCTGACTTTGAGACTGCTCTGCGATCGACTGCGCTTCCTCTAGACTATATTGAGCCGCATCCAAGACCTCGCGCACCACCTGATCTTCTTTGTTTAGAAGCTGATACCAAAACCAGGCTCTTTCGAGTCCGCAAGCGATCGTCGCAACCGAAAGCCCTAGCAAAGGAGCCATGACTGGCCCCCCTTCACGAGCTAAATCCAGCAGGTTAGACATAAAGATTAGCCATAGGTACTCATAGCCCCTTATCCCTGGCTAGAATAGCCGAACGCCAAAGAGGATTGGTTAACGACAGGTAATAGAAAATTCAACAGATGATTAAGAGTAGGCAGCATCCTCAAGATACATCAAGTCTTTATGAAAATTCTTAAATTTACCTCCTGCCAAGCAGAGAATTTCGCGCCCCTGTGTGAGGCGATTGCCACTCACATCGGTGAACAGTTGCAACTGCCGATCGCCTGGGTGGATGACATTCCCTGGCAGGCGCGAGGGGAAAAGCTGCATCAGGGTGAAATTCAGGTGGGCTGGATTTGCGGCTTACCCTATGTTTGGCAGGCCGATCGGCCTAACCCAGCGCTGGCTTTGCTGGCTGCGCCCGTGATCAAGGGCGATCGCTACCAGGGAAAACCCGTTTACTTCTCGGATGTGGTGGTGCATCGAGACAGCCCGTTTCGCACCTTTGCCGACTTGCGGGGCTGCACTTGGGCATACAACGAGCCACGATCGCACTCTGGCTACTGCATCACCCGCTATCACTTGGCAACCTTGGGCGAGACTCACGGCTTCTTTGGTAAGGCGATCGCGTCGGGCGCTCACCAGACCTCTCTGCAATGGATTCTAGAAGGCAAGATTGAGGCTTCAGCGATCGATAGCACCGTTCTAGAGCTAGAGCTGCAACGCTATCCAGACATCGCCGCTCAAATTCGCATTATCGACAGCCTGGGAGCCAGCCCGATTCCCCCTTGGGTGATTTCTACCCAGGTGCCGCAAGACCTGCGCGATCGCCTCCAGCACGCCTTTCTCACCCTGCACCAAACGCCAGCAGGGCAAGCCCTGCTCAGCCCAAGCAGCATCGATCGCTTTTTGACCGTGAGCGATCGAGATTATGACCTGACTCGCCGTATGGCAGAGCAGGCAGAAACCGTCAGGCTCTGACATAGACCGTCTATTGCTCCTCACCCCTGATAGGCTATAGACAGGCTTAGCCTGCACCACCCTTCGATCTGAGAGAGCGAGAACACTATGCCCCATACAATTGTCACGAACACTTGCGAAGGCGTTGCCGATTGCGTTGATGCCTGTCCGGTTGCCTGCATCAGCGAAGGCCCAGGGAAAAACGCCAAAGGCACCGACTGGTACTGGATCGACTTTTCCACCTGTATTGACTGCGGCATTTGTTTTCAGGTTTGTCCTGTAGAAGGGGCGATCGTTCAAGAAGAGCGTCCAGAGCTACAGAGCACACCTGCCTGAGGAGCTAGGCTCGATTAGGCTCAATGATGATTTAGGCTTCAAGGACTGATTGTTCTGTGCCAAATGCCAGTCCTGTGCGAACCGCCAGACAATCAGACCTTTCGATTCGCAAGGTATCCCAACCGCAAGATGCTTCACTCAGATTCTTCATTGACATGAGCACTTCGCCCCTGCTGCAAGTTGAAGAGGTCTATGCCGGGTATATCCAAGACCTCGACATTCTTCAAGGCATTAACTTCAAAATCGATCCGGGAGAATTTGTAGTCGTGGTTGGGCCTAACGGTGCCGGAAAATCCACTCTGGCAAAAACTATTTTTGGCTTGCTCACGCCCCATCGCGGCAAGATCTTGTTTAAGGACAAGAGCATTGCCGGATTGAAATCTAATCAAATCGTGCCGTTGGGCATGGGCTATGTCCCTCAAATCGCCAATGTGTTTCCTTCACTGACGGTCGAAGAGAATCTAGAAATGGGTGCCTTTATTCGCCATGACTCCCACCACAGCTCTCTTCGAGGACTCAAAGATCAGGTGTTTACCCTCTTCCCTCGTTTAGTAGAGCGGCGGCGACAAAGAGCGGGAACCCTTTCGGGTGGAGAGCGCCAGCAGTTGGCTATGGGTAGAGCGCTGATGCTGCAACCCGAACTCTTGATTTTGGACGAACCCTCAGCGGCGCTGTCTCCCCAGATGGTTAGCAGCGTTTTTGAGCTGATCAAAGAAATTAACCAGAGCGGCACTGCCATTATTTTGGTCGAGCAAAACGCCCGCAAGGCACTGTCCATCGCCGATCGCGGCTACGTGTTAGAGTCGGGACGCGATCGCTTTGAGGGGCGCGGCACAGACCTCCTCAACGATCCCAAAGTTGCCGAGCTGTATTTAGGCGGCAGCAAAAAGCCCCTGACCCCTTAACCCCATTCTTCACCCCCGATTTCTATCTATGCCCCCTCTAACTTTAATCATCGGCAATAAAAACTACTCTTCCTGGTCGCTCCGAGCTTGGCTGGCGCTGAAGCAGACAGGAGCAGAATTTGAGGAAATCCGCATTCCTTTAGACACGCCCCAAACACGATCGCAGATTTTACAGCACTCACCCACAGGCAAAGTTCCGGCTTTGCGACATGGCGACCTTTTGCTGTGGGAATCGATCGCCCTTTGTGAGTACCTTGCCGAGCAGTTTGCCGATCGCCATCTCTGGCCTGCGGATGCCCACAAAAGAGCAATGGCTCGCTGCGTCAGCGCCGAGATGCATGCCGGATTTGCAGCTCTGCGGCAGAGGCTGCCGATGGATTGCCGCAGTCGCTTTGGCTGGAACGGCACCCTGCCGGAAGTGCAAGCCGATATCGATCGCATTCTTTCTTTGTGGTTTACCTGTCGGCAGCAGTTTGGCGAGGGGGGCGACTTTTTGTTTGGTCACTTCACGATCGCAGATGCCATGTTTGCGCCCGTTGTTTCGCGCTTTATTACCTATGGGGTGCCGTTGAATACGATCGCTCAAGCCTATGCAGGATCCATTTCAGCCCTTCCGGCCATGCAAGAATGGATGGCGGCTGCCGCAGCAGAAACCGAAGTCTTGGTCAATCACTAATCGATCGCGCAAATGCTTTTTTGAAAGCGCTGCGCGGAACCGCGCAACGAGCTACGCCAGAGGTTGAGTTGGCAATGCCGCTGGGCTTATCTGAGCAGATCCTCTATCAGCCGCACTTCTATGATCTGATTAGGCTGAATCTGACGGAGACGGCTGCGCCCCAAGAGTCCGAGAAGGCGACGATTGCCGAGCAGTAGGTCTGACTCAGCTTTTAAGAGCAAGCTTTCATCTTGCCAATTGACCGCCTGAGCGATAAATTGACTGCCCCTGTCTCCGGTTTCAAACCGACCAATCACTTCGCTATTCATCGGCACAATGACATTGCCTGAAGCGTCGCGCAGGTCTTGATTTAACAGCAGCACCTCTTGCTGAGAGCCATCAGACGAGAGGGCGATCGGCTCTCTGCCAGCGTAACGCAGGCTAAAGACCGTCCCCGCAGGAAGCAGCAGATCGGCATCAGCTCGACTTACCAAAGGTTGACCAAACTCAATCACCGTTCTGGGGATGGCGGGCGGCAAGACGGATAGCGAAACGGGTGGGGTTGGCGGCAAGTCTGCGTTGGGTGACGGTGCAGGCGGTTGCTCTAGAGGAACGGGCGATCGCCCTAAGGTCGGCACTTGAATGACGGGTCTTGTCCAATCGGTTGAGGGCGTGGCAGGCGGTAAGGCTGGTTCAGAGGTAGCTGGAGGTAATTCAGCAGCGGCAGGTGTAGAGACACTGGAGGGAGGCGGCACAGAAAGCGCGATCGCCGCTTGGCGTTCTGTAGGCTGACTTTCTGCGGGCTGATTCTCTGCGGGTTCAGGGTCTACGGGTTCAGGATCTGCGGCGGCTAGAGTAGGAGCAGCAGCCGTCGCAGGAGCCTCAACCGGAATCTGTAAGGCTCCAGGCTCTAGAGGCGGCAAGTCGTCGGGTGAGTCGGCAGAGCCAGAGGAGGCAGCCGATTCATCGATCGCGCCTGGGAATTCCATAGAGGGGGTGGCGATCGTTCTGGGGATGGGAGGAGCAGCCGGACTGGGACTGGCGGCAGGCGAGAGGGCTGTTTCTGGCGGAGTTACGGCTTCACCGACCAAGAGCGGCCGCAACACCCAGCGATCGCCATCGACGCGCCGCAGTTCCACCTGTCCGGGGGCAAGCACGGTGCCTGGTGCGAGTTCCATGACCAAGCGCGCTTGTCCGGGCTGAAATTGGGCGATGCGGATTTGCCGAATTGCGCCTGTACTGTAGGTTTGCTGGGTGGCGATCGGGTCAACTTCAGTGTTGGGCAAGTCTAGAACAATGCGGGCAGGTTCTGCGGCCAAAAAATAGCGAGGCGTACCACCCGTCACGGTAATTTCTAGCTGTTGCGTGGTGGGGCTGTAGGACCAGTTGAGGGTATCTGCCCATGCGGAAGCGGTCAAAACAAGGGGGGCGATCGCGGCTATGCTTAAGCCAAAAGCCAGACCGCCGAAAGCCAAACCACCAGAAGATTGTCGTTGCATCGTCTCCTCCGAAGCTGGACTTCACAAAGTCATATTACGCCTTGGAGGGAGATTTGGGCGATCGAGTGGAGATTTTTGTTGCGTTGACGCGCCTCTGCCGAGGTTTTAGCCCTGTTTATCATCTTCAGTCGATCGCAAGCTGGGTTTTGGGCTTTCAGCCAGCTTGCCATCTTCCAGATAAACGATCCGATCGGCAATATCCAAAATCCGGTTGTCATGCGTCACCATCAAAATAGTGCAGCTCTGCTCTCTCGCAAGTTTTTGCATCAAATTGACCACATCTCGACCCGATTGGCTGTCTAGAGCAGCCGTGGGTTCATCGGCTAAGACGACTCTGGGATGGCTGACCAAAGCACGGGCGATCGCCACACGTTGTTTTTGGCCTCCAGAAAGATCGGCTGGGTAATAATGCATTCGTTCTGCCAAACCCACGGCTTGCAGTAGGTCGGCGGCTCTATTACGGGCTTCTAAAGCAGGGAGGTCATGCAGTTGCAGAGCCATTTGCACATTTTGCACAGCCGTTAAGCTCTTGAGCAGGTTGTGCGCCTGAAAAATATAGCCGATCTTGCGGCGTACTTGAATCAACTGTTCTGGGCTGGCTCCCTGAAGTTCTTGTCCTAAAAGCTGAAGGCTACCTTCTTGGGGCGATCGCAAGCCGCAGGTTAGGGTCAACAGCGTCGTTTTTCCAGAGCCTGAAGGCCCGGTCATCAGCACAATTTCTCCTGGGTAAATATCCAGGTTGATGTCGAAGAGTACCTGTTTGCGTAACTGGGCTTGACCGAAGTAATGATTGAGATGACGAACAGTAATGACTGGCGCTTTAGCGGCGATCGCTTCTGTTTCGGGAGCGTTTAAGGTATTTTGCATAGTGGCATTTGCGTTCTAAAAAACTCTCAATTTGCTTAGATCAAGCCCTGCCGCAGCGCGAACACGGCGGCTTGCAGACGATGCCCTACCCCAAATTTGCTGAGAATGTTTCTAACGTGAGTTTTGACGGTGCCGAGGCTGAGATAGAGCGTTGCCGCAATTTCTGGATTGCTCTGACCTTCTGCAACCAGCCGCAAGATTTCGAGTTCTCGGGGTGAGAGCTTGACGGGCGCGATCGCGGTTTCGGAAGGGTACATATGGGTTGTTTGCATGATCATTATTTAGGAGTCTTTTTGGGTATCTCTGGCGGTAACTTAGAAAATATCGGCAGGATCGGCTGAACGGAGTTTTCGGGTGGCGATCGCACCTGATGCCGTACACATCACAAGGGTCAAAACGAGAACTGTGGTTGCCCGCTCTAGGGTCATAAACAGCGGTAGGTTTGTCGCGCCTCTTGTAAGGGCATAGAGTCCTGTGGCGATCGCTGAACCCGGCAGGTAGCCGAGTAGAGCTAAGATTAATGCTTCTTGAAACACGACCCCTAGCAGGTAAAGATTGCGATAGCCCATGGCTTTGAGCGTGGCATATTCGGCGGTGTGATCGGCAACGTCGTTGGAAAGAATTTGGTAAACAATCACAATACCGACAATAAAACCGATCGCTGTTCCTAAACTAAAAATGAAGCCGATCGGCGTATTGTTGGCCCAATAGTCTTCTTCGACTTTGGCAAATTCGGCGCGGGTTAAGACTCTGACATCGTTGGGAAGGTTGGCGCGCAGGGTGGCGGCCATCTGCTGGGGATCAATGCCCGGTTCGAGTTTAATCAGTCCGGCGCTGACTTGGGCGGGGTGGCGGTTGGGCAGAACGCGCAAAAAGTTGAGGTCGCTGGTGATGACGTTACCATCTGCGGCAAAGGAGGCACCGGAGAGGAATAGGCCGTTAATTTTGATCTTGCGATCGCCAATTTCAGTTGTGACGGGGTTTCCCTGTTTCAGGGCGGCTAGGGTGGTGGTGTAGTCTCCGCGTGAGCCGCTGTCAAACAGGAAGGTGTCGGGCATTTTAAGCTTGCTGAGGTTTTGTTCGACTTCGGGTAGGCTAAAGGCGGACTGCTGTGGATTAAACCCAAGCATTAAAATGGAGGTTTTGAGGTGGGTTTGGGGATTTTTCCAGTCTACATAGTCTGCATAGAGGGGTTCGGCGGAGGCAATGCCGTCATAGCTGAGGGCTTGGTAGAGCCGTCGTCGGGGAAGGGTGGTGAGGTTGGTGATGTTGCGAGCCTGAGGGCTAATTAGGATGAGATCGGCGTTGAGGCTGCGATGGAGTTGGGTGTTGCTGTCGTAAAGGGCGGTTTTGAAGCCGAGTTGCATGAACATCAGCATGTCGGCGAAGGCGATGCCTGCCATAGCGACGAGGAGCCGACTTTTTTCGCGGCTGAGTTGAAGCCATGCGAGGGGGATGGTGCGTTTCATGGGTAAAAATTTGCTTGATGCGCTTGTTTGCGTTTTGGTAGGTGCGGCTTGTTTTTCTCGAGCATTGTGTTGGGGAATGACTTGACTAAGGCTGAACAGCCTTGGGGGTTTCCCCCAAACCCCCAGCAGGGGACGGGCGCGTCCCCCACACCCCCTCCGCATGGCGTTTTAGATGGGGATAAGGGGTCGCTTCGCATCGGTGGGGGATCGGGCGTTGATTGAGTCCGGGGATGTGTTGGAGGGTGAAGTAGGAGATAGGTTGGGGAGAAGCGAAGGTGGTTAAAGTCTCTTAGAGTAGAATTTCCTGGGTGCTTTTAGGCATCCTTTTAGCGGGAGGGGGTGGCGATCGCCACTGTGACTTCTAGGTTGGTAAAGTTGGCGACTTTACGGCTGCTGGTGGGATTAAGGCGAATTTTGACTTCTATGACTCTGGAGTCGGCGGCGGCGGTTGGGTCGGTGTCTAGTACGTCGTTTTTACGAATCTGTAGGCCAATTTGCTCGACGGTGCCTTGGGCTTCTCCGGTGAAGGCGCTGCTGGTGATTGTGGCGGGTTGTCCGACTTGCACGCGTTGAACATCGCTTTCGTAAACTTCGGCAATGGCGTACATCTGTTCAGTCTGGCCGAGTTCGACGATGCCGTCACTGCCGACGATTTCTCCGGCCCAGGTATGAATTTTGAGGATTTGGCCGTTGCGGGGCGATCGCACGTAGGCAAGATCTAGCTCGGCTTGGGCTTGCTGCACGGCGGCAAGGGCGTCATTGACTTGGGCCTGGGCGGCCTGGATGTCAACGGGGCGAACTTCGGCAATGCTTTGAAGGGTCTGCTGGGCCTGCTGGACTTGGGCGGCGGCGGTTTCGGCGACTAATCGCTTGCTGTCGAGTGCGGAAATGGCGATCGCGCCTTCTTGGTATAGCTTTTGGTATCGCTGATACTCGGTTTGGGCGTTATCTAGTTCTGCTTCTAGTCGGTCTACGGTGGCGGCTTGGGCGTCAATTTCTCCGGCTTTTGCTCCGGCTTTAACCTGGGCTAGCTGAGATTGTGCGACGCGCACTTGTTCTTGGGCTTTGAGCAAGGCGGCTTCTAGGCGATCGCGGCTGTCTAAAACGGCAATCACCTGCCCAGTTTTGACGAAATCTCCTTGCTGCACTAGAAGCTGGGCAATTCGACTCCCGCTAGAAACTGCTAAATTGATCACTTCCCCTTTTGGCTCTAGTCGGCCTAATGCGGTTACGGCATTGGCTGCTGGGGCAGCGATGGGGGAAGCTGAGGGATTGGGGGCAGGTTGCGATTGGGAGGTGGTATAGAGCACTGTGGTGGCGATCGCGCCTCCTAAAGCGGCTGTTAAAATCCATTGCTGTGGCGATCGAGGCAGCAGTCTACGCACGAAGCTGGCTTCGGGGTTTGCAGTTTGCATAAGGGAGTCTCGACTGTGGGTGAGATAAAGTGAGTGGCATGAGGGCGATCGGTCGCAACAATCCAGAACGGCTACTGTCGGGCTAAGGATCTTCAGAGAAATAACTTGAAGAACTTTTTTGAGAGAGTGCGGCTCCGCCGCACTCTCTCAAAAAAGTTTTTGGTTTTAATTTTGTAAGAAGCCTAAGATGATTAATATGCATATTTATGCATAGGAGTATATATGCAAAAAAATGCATTAGTCAAGGGTGAGCAGCCATGGCTTTAGCACACGCACTTTTGGCTTCGCTGTTGGTAGATGGTGCCTGTAGCGGCTACGACTTAGTGAAGCGGTTTGATGAATCGATTAGCTGCTATTGGATGGCTTCCCATCAGCAAATTTATAAAGAGCTGCGGGAGCTGGAAAAACAAGGCTGGGTCAGTTCTGAAACGATCGCGCAAACAGGTCGTCCCAACAAGAATCTCTACAGTATTACTGCGTTAGGGCAAGAGCATTTAGCCCATTGGATCTTGACGCCTAGCGTGCCTACGGTCATCCGAGAGGACTTGATGATCAAGACGTTGGCGGGCTTTTTGGTACCTAATTTGGCGATGCTGGATGAGCTAAAACGTCGCCGCCAGATTCATCTCGATAAGCTGGCGGTGCTCAAAGAAATAGAGCGTCAAGAATTTCCGCAGGTTGCCGCTCTGTCTCGTGAACAAAAGTTTTGCTACCTCTCTATCCGTCGTGGCATCCGCTATGAGGCAGACTGGGTGGCCTGGTGCGAAGAGGCGATCGCTCTACTGGGAGAAGAGTAACGGCGGGTTAAATGCCGTGGCTTTTACCAATCACCCAATGTCGTCGGAAAAACTTCGATAGGCTAGACTCTTCAAGCTGCAAATAGATCGGGCGACCATGCGGACAGGTTCGCGGATTGCGCGTATTTTGCCACTGATTCAGCAGCGACTGCATCTCCTCTAGGCTGAGCGGCGTACCATTGCGAATGGCGGTGCGACAGGCCGTAGCCACGATCGCCGTATCTAAATCTCCACCCAAGCTCAGCTCTGTCAGCGCTTCGGCACAGTCGCTCCGCTGCGCCAAAGGTTCTGGAGCCAGCCGCACAGCCCAAAGCCTATCGCCAAAGGATTCTACAGCTATGCCCAAGCGCTGAAGCTGCTCGATCTGGGTCGGCAAAAGCTGGTTCAAAATCACGGGCGGCTCTAGTGGAACGAGCTGCCAGCGATCGCGCAACTGTTCATACAGCACCCGCTCATGGGCGATATGCTGCTCAATCAGCCACATGCCTTCGGGGTGTTCTGCCAAAATATACATCTGGTGAATCTGAGCCAGCGCCTTGAGCGGAATCAGCGGAGCGATCGGTACATCTGGAGCAGAACTGTCCTCGTCGGCATCTCCATAGCTCCCGGCAGTTTCAGCAGCTCGAATCACCTGTCCAATCCGGCTATTGTAGGCAGAGTCTGCAACGCTGCTGGGGTTGAGGCGCAGGGCTGCATCGATCGCGGCTGCAATCTGCGTTTTCCAGTCTTCTAAATGATGCAAATAAATTTCAGCTTTTGCGGGGTGGCGGTTCCAGTCAATTTGACCGGGCGGCAAATGCAAATGCAGGAAGCAGACGGGATGGCGATCGCGCGGCAGGGTGCGGCGCAGTGCAGCAAAAATCACCTGCTCTAGCTCTGGAATTTTGACGATGCGGCCATTGACCGCCACCTTGACCCAATCTGGACGATGGCGATGACAGCGATCGGGCAAACCCAGCAGCAGGTAAAGCGTCGCATCTGGGCTGCTCCATTCTTGCAGATCGCCCGACTGCACATCTCGCAAGAGCTGCGGCAAAATTTGCTGAGCCGATGCGCCTGCCCACAAGGTGAACCAAGGGCGGGTTTCATGAGCCACGGATGCGATCGCCTCTTGTTCCAGTTGCCAGGTAACTTGGGGATGGCAAAGGGCAAGCTGCTGAATCACCAACTGGATAGCGCGAAGTTGCTGCGCCGCAGACGGCAAACCCTGACGGCGCGGCATCCAGTTGGCAAACAGATGCGACACAGTCACAATCGTGCCGGGAGCGATCGCCACAGCCTCCGTGTAAATAGGCTCACCCTGACTGTTGTAGCGGATGCGCCAGCCTTCATCGGCATGGCTGCGGCTGCAAATCTCTAGATCAGCCAATTGAGCCAAGCTATGCAGGGCTTCACCCCGAAAGCCTAAGCTATGCACTCGCCATAAATCAGCGCTGCTGCGGATTTTGCTGGTGCTGTGGGGCAAAGCGGCCTGCTGCAAATCATGCCGCTCCATGCCGCGCCCATTGTCCGCCACCCTGACTCGCCACTGCTCAGCCCAAACCGAGATACTAATTCGGCTGGCTCCAGCATCCAGAGCATTTTCGGCAAGTTCCCGCACAACAGCGGCCAGAGAGTCAATCACCTCTCCGGCGGCAATTAAGTGAACAACCTCTTCAGATAGGGTTTGAATTCCAGACGGAACGCTTGCATCCATATCCTCCAGTGTAATGAATCTTGTGTGTCGTGAATCTTGTAGGGAATCTGAACCAATCGGGTGACACAAATTAACGCATTCGGGCGATCGCTTTGATATTTGATCGATCGCCCGACTAGGCACTGCTAAAGGGCGAAGTATGGTTTTTCTAAAAACTCTACGCTAAAGGCAGATGTCAATCAGAGATACCGCTGTGAGCAAAGAATTGAAACTCTCTTTCCCTGCGGTTGAAGTGGAAAACGCCCCGGAGCTTTCTCCAGAGTTGCTTACTCCAGAACTTTCGGCTGCTTATATCTTCATCAACCCAAGCGATCGCCCCTCTATTCCAGAGGCTTCTGCCCCCAAGCCTCCTATGCTCAAATCTTCAACTCATCTCAGCAGCGCTAGCCCCCAAAGATGTCTAGCGCACTGTTGGCACACCGACCAGGAGTGGGAGCAAGGGCAGCGATGTCTAGTCGCCTGCTGGCAAAATAGTTGCCCACAGGCTGAAGTTCCTACATGTTCACTGTTTCACCCATGCCTCAACGAGAACTGCGGCCAACCTTCGTTTGGATCATGTAACCCTCAAAATTAGGCAATGGCTTCGGTGGGTGCGTTTAGCGCAGCCCTATCGATCACCAGACGATAGCGCACATTTACAGAGGGGTAGGTCTTTAGAATGCGCTTGCAGTCGGGCGCACAATAATTTCATTGACATCGACATTCTCTGGTTGAGATACGGCATATAAAACAGCTCTGGCGATCGCATCTGGCGTGAGAGCAGTCTTGCGAAGTTCCTGCAAAAGACTTTTGCTTGCCTCGTCCGTGATGTCAGAGCCAAGCTCGGTTTCGACTACGCCGGGAGAGATGAGGGTGACTCGGATATTTTTCGATTCCTGACGCAGCCCATCAGATATCGCCCAAACCGCATATTTTGTGGCAGAATAAACAGCGCTAGTCGGCCCTACCAAATGAGCAGCGATAGATGCAGTATTAATAAACTGTCCACCGCCCTGCGCTTCCATAATGGGCAGTCCTGCCGCAATGCCATTCAATACGCCGTGGATGTTGACAGCAATCATGTTGTCCCACTCCTCCACTTTTAAGGCATTCATGAGCGATAGAGGCATCACACCTGCATTGTTAAAAATCACATCAACACGACCAAATTTATCTTTAGCAAAGTGAATTAATGCTTTCACATCCTCCCGATCTGTGACATCTACTGCTTTAAATTCTGCCGCGTTGCCCTGACTCCGAATTTCCTCAACTATCTTCTCTAATTTCTCCGTCCGCCGTGCACCCAGAACAACATTCGCGCCATTTTCAGCCAGCAATCGAGCGGTTGCTTCACCGATCCCACTACTAGCTCCTGTAATGACTACAACCTTACTGTCAACATTTAGCATGATCTTTTCTCCTGACTGATGTATTCACCGTAGAAGTAAAACCTAGAAAGCTAAATACACAGACCTCGCAGTTTATTGCCTAATCCTCCAAGTTGGAGTTTTATGATGGCTCTATACTGTTGAGTAGAGAATGATTTAACGAATCAAGCGAATCATGACACCTGAAATTATCAGCCCTGTCATTCACCAAGATGAGGTTGCAAATCAATGCAAAGAATTAGCGACATTCATCACCCGGTACACGGATGGCAAAGGCGACGGGTTTCACAAAACAGCGATAGATGAGCTGGAATTTCAACGCGAATCATCTGTTTCTACCCATCTACATGGTGTCTGTTCCCCTACTTTGGCTATTCTCGTTCAGGGCAAAAAAGAAGCCTTACTGGGTGAGGAAATCTATCGCTATAGTGCGGCTCAATACCTAGTAGTATCGGTAGATTTGCCGCTGAGTGCATTTATTGTTGAGGCAACTCCAGAGCAGCCATATTTGGGGTTCAAGCTGAATCTCGATCCGCGTCAACTTTGCGACATTATTACGGCACAGTCTGGGGCGCTCGCGTCCTCCAAAAAGCATTCCACTAGAGGCTTATTTGTTAGCACTGCCGATGTTTCCCTACTCGACTGTGCGCTCAGACTAACGAAGCTGTTGCATACGTCTCAAGACATTCCAATGCTGGCACCGCTGATTATCCACGAGATCTACTATCGGCTTTTGATAGGAGAACAAGGCGAAGCGGTACGTCAGATTGCCACATCAGGCAGTAACATGCAGCGCATTGCTGAGGTACTAAAACTGATCAAGGCGAGTTTCACTCAGCCGATGCGGGTTGAAGATCTGGCTGAGCAAGCCAAAATGTCGCCTTCGTCGTTTCATTACCATTTCAAAGCGGTGACATCCATGAGTCCGCTGCAATATCAAAAGCAGTTGAAACTGTTGGAAGCACGTCGGTTAATGCTTACTGAAAATGCTGATGCGACCAACGCTGCCTATCAGGTGGGTTATGAAAGCCCTTCACAGTTTAACCGCGAATATTCCCGGATGTTTGGTGCGCCACCGATTCGAGATATTGAGCGGTTGCGCACTGCCTGAGAGTTGTTGAATGACAAAGCGATCGCCCCACTGACTAACACCCCACTAGCTAACGTTTTGTAGCTATGCGCAGTCAGGTTGGGGCAAAGTTTCCAGGCAAAACCTTGTGCCATTCCATAAGTTAAGTGACTTGGAATTCGCTCCAAAGTTTGCAAGGGTTCCAAAACAGACAATCATCCGTTTCATATCCACACTTTTCGTAGAAACCCATTGCAGTTTTATGGGCAACTGTAACAACCGAAATATCGTCTTCCCCACCCGCCAATTCTCGGATGCGCACCAATAATTCACGACCTATTCCCTGTTTTGCGTATGCCCTATCTATGCCGAGGTCTGTGACAAACAGAAAATAGGAAAAATCCGTCACCCCAAAGACTATCCCAATCAGCAGCCCTGACTGATTTCTGGCAGTAATGGCGATCGATCGCGTCGTCAAGAGCTTCCTTACCCTTTGCTCAAACCGCTCTTGGGGATACTGACTACCCAGATCACTCCTTTTCAAGAAGTCGTAATACTCTTCGAAAGACAGATTTTCGTTATTTCGATAGTCAATCATCTTGCCGATCCACAATTTGACATGCCCACATTTTGCCAGCGAGCGTCAAGTATCCTCTAGTTCAAAGGCAGCAATAATGTGACTCACGTTGATGCTGGCACGAGTCCGCGAGGTGGGTGCAATAATCACCTCTTGCAAGATCGTGTCTCGGCGCAGCAGATTATTATCTAGCAGCGTCACATCCATCCAAATACTGCCATCCGCCGCCTGATACACCTCGTCAATGCATTGAATTCCCAAAATCTTGTTGTTGGTGGTGAGCAAGCCAAAATACCAAGAGTCACTCATCATGCGGACAATAAACCATCCGGGTAAGAGCCTTCGGGCAGCTTCAATGCGGGCAAATAGCTCTTGCTCCTCGGGTTCTAGCCCTGGAACAGCCAAATCTTGATCGACTAAAGACTCTTCTACGCCCTTGCTATTCTCCGGGTTGCTCTCCTGATTGGTATTGCCCTGATTAGTATCCATAGTGACCTTGCATAAATCCTGAGCCGGATTTGATATTACCATCGGAAGGATGTCTCCCGAACAGCGCTCCAGCAAACCTCTTGCGAATGAGGCTGAGTCGAGCTGTACCGCCACTCCACTTAGATCCAAAGCTCTACTGGCAAGAGGTCTATTATGATAGAGATAGTTAAGAAACGTGAACAACCGTGACCTCTAAGATTTCCTCTGCTCTGGAAACATTGCCTCCGCCCTTAGAAATTCTGACCTGGACTTGGCAAGACCACCGCATTGCCTACACAGTGCAGGGCAGCGGCAGACCTTTAATTTTGATTCACGGATTTGGTGCATCGATCGGCCATTGGCGGCAAAATATTCCGGTTTTAGCTGCCGCTGGGTATAGAGTCTTTGCCCTCGACTTACTGGGGTTTGGCGCATCCGAAAAAGCCCTGATTGACTACAGCGTCGAGCTTTGGCAAGCGTTGCTTCAAGATTTTTGGAGCGCTCATGTCCAGGAACCTGCCGTGTTTGTGGGCAACTCAATCGGCGGGTTGCTAACGCTAATGATGCTGGCAGACGATCCGCAAATGGCGGCAGGCGGCATCTTGCTGAATCCGGCAGGTGGGCTAAACCACCGTCCAGAAGAGCTAAATCCGCCCCTGCGGTTGGTCATGGGTGCCTTTACAAAGCTGGTGAGTTCCGAGCTAGTTGGAGGATTTTTGTTTAATCAGATTCGCCGTAAGCCCCGTCTGCGGAATACGCTACGCCAGGTCTACCATGACCAGACCGCTATCACTGACGAGCTAATTGATATTCTCTATCAGCCGTCTTGCGATCCGGGCGCACAAAAAGTCTTTGCCTCAATTCTCACAGCGCCTCCAGGCCCCAGACCCGAAGATTTGCTGCCGCGCATTACTCAACCGCTACTGGTGCTGTGGGGCGAAGCTGATCCTTGGACACCGATCGCCGGATCAAAAGCTTATCAGGTTGCGGGAGAGCGCTCATCCATTAAGTTTGTGCCAATTCCCAACACGGGACACTGCCCCCATGACGAGCGTCCAACTGTGGTGAATAAAGAAATTTTGCAGTGGCTGCAAGAAACAGGGATCTGAGGCGACCTATGGGACTACCTGTTGTAATTTTGCCCGGCTATCTAGCAGGTGCGCGTCCATACCGAGAGATGGAACTGGGGCTAGAGGCGTTGGGGTTTGCGGCCTACACCGTACCCCTAAAGCGACGCGACTGGCTGCCCACCTTGGGCGGGCGATCGATGGTGCCAATTTTGCAGCAGCTCGATCAAACCGTACAGCGCGTCAGAGCCGAAACTGGGAGCGATCACATCCACTTGGTCGGGCACTCGGCAGGCGGCTGGATTTGCCGAATTTATCTGGGGGAAGCCTCCTATGATGTGCATCCTGGCGATGCCAATAAGGTGCGTCTCTGGAAAGCTTACTCGCAGGTGCAGACCTTGACCACTTTGGGAACGCCTCATGTTAGCCAAGAGCGGTGGACAAAGCGCAACCTCGATTTTGTCAAAAATAGCTGTACGCTGCATCCTGAAGTCCGCCATATTTGCGTGGCCGGAAAATCAATCTATGGCAAACGGCAGTTAGGAAGCTGGTTTGCCTACAGTAGCTATGAACTCACCTGCGGTCGGGGTGATCGCTGGGGTGATGGCGTCACGCCGATCGAATCTGCCCATTTAGAGGGCGCAGAAAATCTGACGCTGGAAAACGTATTGCACTCCCCGCGATCGGGCAAACTCTGGTACGGATCGCATGAGCCACTGAAGATTTGGGCGGCGCATTTGGCGTGAGTTTCATAGCCAAATTAAGCAATGCTGATTTCTCAGAAGCAGGGCGATCGGTTACATTAACACTAACGAAATATTTACTCACCTCTAGCGCTGCCCATGCTAATCGAACTCCTGCCCTTTCAATTCAAAATTGACATCACCACCTTGGCGGGAATTGGGCTATGGGCGCTGGCGCTGTACCTGGGATTTTCCCCCGTCAGCGAATGGGTGATTGAGCAATTGGCACGCTGGATGAACTTCATGGAGCGATCGCTCTACCTGTCCACTAAAGAGTATGAAAATGCTCGCAAAGCCAGTGAATCGCTCAATGCCCTGCTGGCTTCACTGCTCAGCATCATTCCATTTCTCATCGTTGGCGGGTTTTGCAACTGGGGCATTGAAGCGGGTCTAGGGCATGGCTGGACGATTAGTATGGGAATCATTGCCTGCATTAGCTGTGGGGTCTATGATTTGGGGCGGCGAGATGGGCAATCGGCAGATTAGCTAGCCATACTAGCTCGGCTCGTTACGATCGCAAATAGCTAGCGCCATTCACATCCACGATGCCGCCCGTCAAAAATTCCGCGCCTTCGGAGGCCAAAAACAGCACTGTATGGGCAACTTCCTCAGGGCGCGCCACCCGATTCAGCGGACTTTGCTGCCGAATGCCCTCTCCTTTGGGGCTGTCTAATATCGCACGCGCCATATCAGTTTCGACAAATCCGGGAGCAACGGCAGTGACAAAAATATTGTATGGCGCAAGATGCTGCGCTAAAGACTGGCTGAAGGAATTAAGTCCGGCTTTGCTCGCCCCATAGGCAAGCGCCAGCGGCTCTCCCCGAAAAGCCCCCCGCGAACTGATGTTAATAATTCGTCCGCCGCTGCCTTGCTCTCCAAGATGCTGATCTCTGTAACGCTGAATCATATGGTGCGCTACGCAAAAGGCGACGTTAGCAGTGCCCGTGAGATTAGTATCGATCGTTTGTCGCCATGCAATCTGCCAGTCTGCATAGGTTGTGGCATCCAACGGCTTTTCTTGAAAGATGCCCGCACCGTTGACGAGAATATCAATCGGCCCCAGAGTGGCGATCGCTGCATTCACCATGTGTTCTACGGCATCGGCATCCGCAATATCTGCCTGAAAGATGGCGTGGCCTGTACCCATGAGCATGGCCTGAGTCTGCTCAGCCGCGGCTTGACTATGCCCATAGTGAATCCCTACTCTGGCTCCTGCCTGTGCAAAAGCAAGGGCGATCGCTCGACCAATCCCCCGCGATCCTCCAGTCACCAATACCGTTTTATTTTCAAAAGCAAAACAAGTCACGCTAGTTTCCTCACGCTTTCATTACTCTGTTCTCTCCAGCTCATCTTTCTCTAAGGCTCTTTCTCTTTTAGCCTTCTCTTAGCGGGTTTCAGGGGCGCTTCGCGTCCCTGAAACCCGCCCTATGTGTAGCGCACGGAGCGCGTCACACATAGGGACAAGATGTAAGTGCTCCTAAGATCCAGGCAAGACAGCCGACGACTTCAGCGGGTTAAAACTGTAATCTGGTGCGGGCTGATAGTCATTCGCGTTGAGGCGCTTAATGCGATCGCCAAACACATCATGAAATTGTTCTAGATAAACACAGAACCACTGATAATACTCAATCCACTGATCGCGATCCTCTAGGTCAATCCCGGCCAAGCCGCAGTAAATCAAGCAGCTCTTATTCTCACCTTGGGCATCCCACTCAAGGGGAATGCCAATCTCAGATTCGATCGCTTCTCGATCTTCCTCCAGCAAATGAAAATGGGGTTTTGCATCTTCTCCCAAAAGCATCAGTCCTACAGTCAGAGCCTGCTCTGGTTTCAGTAGCTCAGCTTCAGGGCGATCGGGAGCTTCCTGCGTGAGGCTGCAACTGGATTCGAGGCGCGTATACAGCCGAAAGCCAGCACGACCGATAGCAAAACTTAGGCTGCTTTCGGTTGAAGGTTGGCTGGGTTTGATAATGCTGCCCCGACGCTCTAACTGATGGCACAACCCTCGCCAAAACTCCAGATTTTGTCGTTGGGCATCCGTCAAGATTACGGGCGGAGGTTCGGGAGGACTCTCAGGAAGACTGGAGGACGCAGACTCTGGCAGAATCTCGACTGAGGCTTCTGTCAGAGCGATCGCCTCCTGCCGCTGAGGCTGAATCACCAAGTTAAATTTGGGAGCTACCGCCTTGCCAATGCGCCACAGCTCAATTTCTATGCCAAAAAAGTGAACCCCTGGAGCCGTCATCTGGTTCAGCCAATGCAGGGCAATCTGATGCTCTGGCGTAAAACTGCTGGCAATCCAAATGACGGTATTGGCCTGAAGGTCTGCCATTGCCGTCAACAGCCGCCCCAGATGGTGATGATCGGTTGGCTCTAGCTGATTTTCAATTAACACCCAGCGATCGCTACCATCCTGGCAAAGAATATCGGCCTCAGGTATATCAGATGGCTCCTGAGACAGCTCCTCAGGCACCCTTAGCTCTATGCCAATGGCCTCTCCCAGCAGCTTGATATTGTCTGCTTGCGCCAGCCAAGGCGTAAACTCGGCATCCTCCTCGCACCAGTAGGTGCGCAAGTCAACTTTTTCTAGTCGTCCCAAAGTTAGCTTTTGCGAAGGCTCAGATGGCATGGGTCAGCAGCACGAATGATTTCTCCTTCCATCCTACGCTGCTAGCACAACAACCTCTCAGGCATTGAGGTATCTGACATTGCCTAATCCGGCTATGAAGTCTATTTTGAGAGTATTTTGAGAGGTGCGCAGAGCGCACCTCTCAAAACAAACTTCATGGATAACATCAGCAGCACCCTGGCGATATCAGACGTAACATAGAAGTCAACGCGCTTGCTAGATGCCATGACCTCAGAGCTTTTAGCCGAAGACCTAGTCACTCCCGACATTAGCCACCTCATAACTGAGGACGACACGCCCTTGGACAATTTTCAGTCTGAGAAGCAGCAGCGGCTTCTCGTAGAGCCACTCTACAGCGCTCCGACCCTACCCCTGCCCTTTGTAGCGGCTGCAAATGTGGGGCTGTTCTATGGACTCAAGCTTGACCCGATCGTCCCCGATATGTTTCTCAGCCTGGATGTGCAAATGCCTGAAGACTGGAGCCAAAAACAAAATCGCTCCTACTTCGTCTGGGAATTTGGCAAAGTACCTGATGTGGCGATCGAAATTGTCTCTAACCGGGAAGGCAAAGAACTCGGCAGCAAAAAGCAGATCTATGGCCAGATTGGCGTACCCTACTATGCCGTATTTGACCCGCTAAAGCAGCTTCAAAAAGCCGATGAAATGAACGGAGCCATCCTCAAGGTGTGGGCGCTAAACGCCAGACGATATGTAGAATTGCCTCTGCCATTTTGGCTAGAGGAAGCGGGTCTAGGGCTGACACTCTGGGAGGGTGAGTTTGAACAGCAGGTAGGAACCTGGTTACGCTGGTGCGACTTAACAGGCAGCGTGATTCCGACGGGCAAAGAGCGGGCAGCCACATCTGAAGCCAAAGCTCAACAGGCAGAGGCCAAAGCTCAAGAAGCAGAGGCCAAAGCTCAACGTTTAGCCGAACAATTACGGGCGCTCGGTGTTGATCCCGATCAGGATTGATCGCCGTCCCTAAGATCGTAGGGCTTAGGCAGCGCTACATCGCAATGGCAAAGCGACAGTAAATGTGGTTCCGACATCTAGCTTGCTCGCAACCTTGATTTTGCCGTGGTGTAGATCGACAAATCGCTTGACGATATTCAGTCCCAGCCCTGTCCCTGGAATATTGCTGACATTTTTGCCGCGATGGAAAGGCTCAAAGAGATGGGGTAAGTCTTCAGGTGGAATACCAATACCCCGATCGCGGACGCAAAACACGACCTGTTGGTTGCGGGTTGAAAGCCTTAGAGTAATAGGGCTGCCAGGATCACGGCAATAGCGCATTGAATTGGAGAGAATATTAATGAGGATCGATCGCAGCAGTCTTTCATCCAGTTCTGCGACCAGATCATTATGATGAGTCGCAAGGGTAATGCGCTGCATTTCAGGCTGCATTTCTGCAACTAGCCCCTGACAAAACGGCAGTAGCTGGATCAGCGTTGGCTGAATCACCAGCTTTTGCGCCTCAATTCTGCCGATCACTAAAATGTCATCAATCATCTGGGTCATGCGCTCTACATCTGTTTTGACCCCATTCAAATACTCCAGGCGATGGGCAGAAGAGAGCTGTGCGTCATAACGTTCGAGCGAAGATGCCGCCAGCAGAATATTATTGAGCGGATTACGGAACTCGTGGCAAACCATAGCGACAAAGCGCGATTTCAATTCACTCAGCTCTTGCAGTTGCTCATTGGCCTGCTGAAGTTCTGCTGTGCGCTCCCAAACCTTCATCTCTAGTTCTTCGTTGGTTCGTTGCAGCACGGCCTCTGCCCATTTGCGCTGAGTAATATCCTGAAAAGCCACAACGGTTCCAATCAAATTCCCCTGTTCATCCTGCATAGGAGTACTGATGTATTCTACCGGAAAGGCAGTTCCATTCTTACGCCAGAATACTTCAGTGTTAGCGCGATGAATTCGACCATCCCGAAACGCTTCATAGATCGGGCATTCATGCACTGGATAAGGGTTTCCATCTGGCTTTGAATGGTGCAGCACTGCATGCATGGACTTGCCGATTAGCTCTTTAACCTGCCAGCCAATCATGCTAGCTGCCGCCGGATTGACGAAGGTGACTTTACCCTGCAAATCCAGCCCGTAGACGCCTTCTCCCACAGAGTTGAGAATCAGCTCATGCTGACGGCGCAGGGTTTCTAAATTGACTTCAGTGGGCGGGTGTGGGGCAGCAGGCTCTACCCGATCGCTCAAGATTTTCCCACCTGTTGACCCAGAATTTAACCCGTAGTGCTGCATGGAGTTCAGAATCCCCGACTCATGGGACAGTCTGATGGAACGCTTGAGGGGCGATCGCTAACGGTCTGTATTCTATTACACTACCCCGGTCGAGCGAGACAGCTAGTAATAGAAATTACAGCGGGTAACGCCAGCCAAGGCTGTTTTCCCAGCCTACTCCTCAGAAGGTCAGCCGTGAACCAGGTCGCGATGACAAAAGTTTTGGTGATTGAAGATGAGGCGCAGACCCGCAGCATTTTCATGCGGTGTTTAGCTTTTGAGGGTTTTTGCGCGATCGAAGCTGAGAATGGAGCGATCGGGGTCAAGTTAGCTCAAACCCATTCCCCTGATCTAATTGTTTGCGACATCATGATGCCCGACATGGATGGATATAGCGTCTTATCGACCCTGCGCCAACTGCCTTTAACCGCTGCTATTCCCTTCATTTTCTTGACCGCCAAGGTGACAATGCCCGATCTGCGTCAAGGCATGGTGTTGGGCGCAGATGATTACCTCACCAAACCTTGCAGTATTGACCAGTTTCTAGCAGCCATTACAACCCGTCTAAAACGCCAGAACTTGCTACAAGAGCATTTCAGCGCTCTGCCGCTCGTCAGTCCAGAAGCCCATACCGCCAGCCCCAGCAGAGAGACGGGAAATGCCGGAGAGACGAGAAATACGAGAGAGCCTGGAATTTTTCCCCACTGTCCCCGTCTGTCTCAGGTCTTTAATTTCATTGAAGCCAACTATCATCAGCCCATTCGCCTAAGCGACGTGGCTCAAGCCGTGGGCTACTCGCCTGCCTACCTAACAAATCTTGTGCAGGAGCTAACCGGATACAGCATCAAGCGTTGGATTACTGAGCGGCGGCTGTTCCAGGCGCGACAATTGTTGCGGGATACTGACCAGCCGATCAAACATATTGCGGAAGCGATCGGTTATGCCGATGTTGGCTATTTCACACGGCAATTTCGGCAGTTGCATGGCGATCCACCGCAGGTCTGGCGCAACTCAACCCGGTTGCGATCGGCATAGCGCCTTCAAAAATCACTCAAGCCCTATCGCTTTTTGGGCAGCGTGCAACGATTCACGCCCGGGGTTTAAGGAAATCGCCTTAAAGATCGAAAGCCTTAAAGATCGAAAGCCTCAAAGATCGAAAGAAAGTCCCATTCAGGCAAAAATCAGTCCAATGCGATCGCCCCTCAACCCCTGCTAATGTGCAGAGCAACAGGCTTAAGTTTTGTTCTCAGTTTTGTTCTCATAGAGAGGAAGAGCGGCTTATGAGATCGGGAAATATCGGGTTGCAGTCCCCAGTAGCGTTGAGTCGTTGCCCTTGCGGAGGAACGCACTTTCCTCAAGAGCACTTTTCCCAGGCTGATTTTTCTCAAGACCATTGGCAAGCCGCTGAGGGAATGCCTCAAGACCCTGCCGCCTTGATCGATGACTTGGTAAAGATGGGCTTGTATCAGCCTCAAGCCTTGGAACTTGCCCAGACGCTAACCACCCTAGAGATGAAAGAAGCTCTGCTGCTGCGACAGATCGGCGGTGGCAATCCAGAGCGGGAGCAGTTTTGTCAGGCATTGATCCAAGAAGCAGGTGGCTTGGATCAGGTGTTTGCGGCTGCCTTTGGCGTCAATGCCACCGAGTTTTTTAGCAACACCCTCCGCAACAGCGACTTTAGCCGTCGGGAGTTTCTTAAACGAGTCGTAGTGGCCGGGGCGCTGATTGCTGCTGCAAGCTGTGGTCAGCAAGCCAGTCAAGCCCCAGTTGAGCAATCACCCGAGGCGATCGCCACCAATTTAGAAAAGAAAGATTTGACCATCGGCTTCATTCCCATTACCTGCGCCACGCCGATCGTCATGTCTGAGCCGCTAGGCTTTTACAGTAAGTATGGGTTGAATGTAACCGTGAAAAAGATGCCCAACTGGGCAGCGGTCAGAGATTCGGCGATCGCCGGAGAGCTAGATGCCTACCACATGCTGTCTCCTATGCCGATCGCCATCACCCTAGGGCTAGGCTCTGCCGCCTTCCCCATCAAGCTCGCCAGCATTGAGAACATCAACGGTCAGGCCATTACCGTTGCCATCCAGCATAAAGACAGGGTGAAAGAAGCGAAGGACTTCAAGGGCTTCAAGATTGGCGTGCCTTTTCCCTTTTCCATGCACAACATGCTGATCCGCTATTACCTAGCGGCAGGCGGCCTCGACCCCGACAAAGATGTTCAGATCTCTCCTGTGCCCCCGCCGGATAGCGTGGCAAAAATGGCGGCAGGCGAAATTGATGCCATGCTGATGCCCGATCCCTTTAACCAACGGGCGGTGTTTGAAAAAGTTGGGTTTATCCATCTCTTGACCAAAGATCTGTGGGATGGACATCCCTGCTGCGCGTTTGCTGCCAGCCAGCAGTGGATTGATGCCAACCCCAATACCTTCCGGGCGGTTAATAAGGCGATCATTGATGCTGCCGCCTATGCTAACGATCCGGCCAACCGCCCCGCCGTCGCCAAAGCCCTGATTGAACGAAAGTACCTTAACCAGCCGCTACCCGTTGTCGAGGCGGTGTTGACAGGCAAATTTGAGGATGGGTTGGGCAACACGCAGGATGTGCCCGATCGCATTGGGTTTGATCCCTATCCCTGGAAAAGCTATGCCAAGTGGATTTCCTCTCAGCTCGTCCGGTGGGATTTGATGCCAAAAGACAAAGCCACCTATGACAAGATTGCTCAAGACATCTTTCTCACGGATGTATCGGCAGAGTTGCAGAAGGAGCTAGGTCAAGCCCCACCCACCACAGCCGAAAAAGTGGAGACGCTGAAATACGACAGCTTCGATCCCAAAAATCCAACAGCCTATGTCGATGAGCAGATTGAGAAGTTCAAAGTTTAGCGGAGTTTAACGCTATGGTTCATCCGGTTATCTCAGCGGAGCTGCCCAAGACAAAAACGCTCAGCCTGACCGTAGAGCAAAAAGCCTTGCTTCTGTTTGTGGCAATCTTGCTCGTGTTTCTGGGGCTTTGGGAACTGGGCGCAAATAGTGGAATTTTCCTGCCGATCATGCCCTCTGCCAGCCAGACACTCAAGGACTTCTGGTTCTGGATTTCTGACCCTTTTTTCGACAATGGGCCGAACGATCAGGGGATTGGGCTACTGCTGCTGACCAGCCTGCGGCGCGTCTTGGTCGGGTTTTTAATTGGCTCTGCGATCGCTATTCCCCTGGGCATCCTCATCGGATTGTCAGAAGTTGTCTCCAGAGCGGTCGATCCCTTTATCCAAATTCTCCGCCCTGTTTCTCCACTGGCATGGCTGCCTCTGGGGTTGGCCTTGATGCGCGATTCTGAAAAAACAGCGCTGTTTGTCATCGCCATCACCAGCATCTGGCCGACTCTAATCAACACAAAGTTTGGCGTCAGCAACGTTGACCCCACCTATCTCAACGTAGCTCGAACCCTGGGCGCTTCACGCTGGCGCACCATCACTCAGGTGATCTTGCCCGCCGCCGCTCCCAACATTGTCGCAGGTCTGCGCATCAGCCTGGGAATCGCCTGGTTGGTGATTGTTGCTGCAGAGATCTTGCTCAGCGGCGGCATTGGCTACTTTGTCTGGAACGAGTGGAACAACCTCAAGATCACCAGCATTATCACAGCCATTCTCGTGGTCGGGTTGGTGGGGCTAGTCATGGATCGATTATTTGGTCTTCTCCAAAACTGGGTTTCATTTGGACAGAGGTCTTAACCCATGCACTCTCTTAATTTCACTCCTCCCACAGTCGAGACTTCAGCGGCTCATCTGTCGCTGCAAAACATCTCTAAGGTGTTTCCAGGACGGAAAAGCTGGCTCGACAAAGCGTTGCGACGAACCTCATCGGAATTTGTGGCGATCGCCAACATCGACCTCGAAGTGGCTCCCAACACGTTTGTGTCGATCATTGGGCCTTCGGGCTGCGGCAAATCTACATTGCTTAATATCATTGCGGGCTTGTCTCAGCCCAGCTCAGGTCTAGTCACCGTCAACGGTCAACCTGTTTCGACTCCAGGGCCTGATCGTGGGGTTGTCTTTCAAAACTATGCCCTCATGCCCTGGATGACAGTAGCCGAAAATATTCGGTTTGCCGTTGAAACTGTTTATCCCCATCTGTCGATCGCCCGCCAGAAAGAAATTGTACAAGACTACATTAGCCTCGTGGGCTTGGCAGGAGCCGAACGCAAGCATCCCCATGAGCTTTCGGGCGGCATGAAGCAGCGGGTGGGCATTGCGCGAGCGCTGGCGATCAATCCCCAAATTTTGTTGATGGATGAGCCGTTTGGCGCTCTGGATGCCCTGACTCGCGGATTTTTGCAGGATGAGATTGAGCGGATTTGGGAGCAAGAACGCAAGACGGTGATTTTGATCACCCACAGCATTGAAGAAGCCTTGCTGCTGTCCGATCAAATTGTCATGATGACCCGTGGCCCATCTGCCCGTGTGGCTCAGGTGCTGGATGTGCCTTTCCCGCGACCGCGTCGCCGCGAAGCGCTGGATCAACACCCGGACTACCACAAATTAAAGACGGCCATGGAGCAGCATCTCTCTTACGAAACCCGCACCGTAGAGGAATCTCGTCTCAGAAAAAAATAGCGCCGATCGCTCAATTTTTTTCCCTACAATTTTCCCTCTTCAACCTTTCCCCCAGGAGTACACAAATGTCCGATATTGAAATTCCCGCCATTACCGCAAAACTGTTGGCAGCCAAAAAAGCGAAAGGGCTGACCTTTACAGATTTAGAATCTCTGTTGGGTCGAGATGAGGTTTGGATTGCTGCCGTGTTTTATCGGCAGGCCAGCCCTGATGCCGATGAAGCCAGCAAGCTGCTGCATGCTCTGGGACTTAGCGAAGATCTAGTGCCCGAACTAACTGCATCTTCCTCAAAAGGACTTGGCCCGATCGTCCCAACCGATCCGTTGGTCTATCGCTTCTATGAAATCATGCAGGTCTATGGGATGCCGATGAAAGAAATCATTCATGAGAAATTTGGCGATGGCATCATGAGCGCGATCGACTTTACGTTAGACATTGAGAAAGAGGCCGATCCCAAGGGCGATCGCGTCAAAGTGACAATGAACGGCAAATTTTTGCCCTATAAGAAGTGGTAGCCCCAAGGCTTCGTCCCATCACTATTTTGGAATTACTTAATCCGGCTATGAAATTTATTTTGAAAGGCGCGCGCCTTTCAAAATAAATTTCATAGCTAAGATCAGCAACACCACTAGTGTTTCTATGGCTGCAAACAGCGAGGTTAGGACGGCAACAGCTCACCTCAGAGGAGGATACAATGAAGCGCAACGAATCGATCGCAGGATCACGGGCAAGTACAGCCTGGATACCCTTTGTGACCAAAGTTTTAGCTTTCATTGGGCTATGGCAGGTGCTAACTAACAGCACAACCTGGATAACCCACTGGTTTTAGGGACGGCAACCGCCATCCGTTGCATGAATTCGCGATCGAACAAGACGCCTCCTAGAAATTGGCAATTCCGGGCAGATTTTGGCATTTGTTGCCCAGTTGAATGCAAAGGTGCAGCCAAAACCTGCCCGTTCACAGGCGATCGCGAGTAAGAGCAGATTGAGTATTCATTGCTCAGTTGGATGTGAAAGTGCAATCAAAACTTGCCCCGACCCTAACGCCGTCGGCGCAAAGCCTCGACTAGCTTGACAAACTCTGACGGTAAAGGAGCGATCGCCTCTAGCCATTCGCCACTCACCGGGTGCTGAAGCCGCAGTTTTTGGGCATGTAGCGCCTGACCGTTAAGCTTGACTCCTACCGATCGTCCGGCACCATAGACCGGATCGCCGACCACGGGGTGATTGATATGGGCGCTATGAACCCGAATTTGGTGAGTTCGCCCTGTCTCTAACTGGAAGCGCATGACGCTATAGTTGCCCAGCCGCTCCTCGACTTGCCAATGGGTAACTGCGCGTCTGCCGCCTTTTTCTTCTGGCACGATCGCCATCTTTTTGCGATCGACCGGGTGTCGTCCCACGGGTGCATCAATCGTGCCATGAATGGCAGCGGGCGCACCAAACACGACCGCTAGATATTCTCGGCGGGCGGTCTTGGTTTTGAACTGAGCCTGAAGGTGCCGATGGGCGACATCTGTTTTGGCAATGGCGATCGCCCCGCTCGTGTCTTTATCCAGCCGATGCACAATGCCGGGACGCTGCACGCCTCCAATTCCGGCCAGTTGGTCGCCACAGTGAGCCAGCAGCGCATTCACCAACGTGCCGCCCTCATGACCTGGGGCGGGATGCACCACCAACCCCATCGGCTTGTTGAGAATAATCAACTGCTCGTCTTCATAGAGAATTTCTAATGGCATGGCTTCAGGCTGCAAATCGAGCGGCTCTGCATCGGGAACCACAACAGAGATGCGATCGCCCCCCTGCACCGTCACTTTCTTAGACAGACAAACCTGCCCATTGACTTGAATCTGCCCCTGTTCAATCAGCTTCTGGATGCGCGATCGCGACAAATCGGGCACTTGGTCGGCCAGGTAGCGATCAATTCGCTCTGTTCCCTGTTCCACTTTCCCTAGCTCAACATTCACCTCAATCGCGCTATTCACCGATTGCCTACCTCTGCAAAGTCCTAATCTCGAATCCCTACGCTCTCAAACCCTGTGAAGGTTCTCATTGTATCGACTTATCGGGCTGTGCCGCCTAGATTAGGGCGATCGCCTGCCCAATGGCTGCCGCTCGGCAAAGACGCGCCACCCTTCACAACTGCAAGAAGTCTAAATCTTTTTCTAGAAAATAAAAGAGTTTGTCTGCTGCCAACCCTCTCAACCCACAGCCCTCTACACTTATAAGTAAGAACTGCTGGCAACGGCACAACCTACTGGTACGAATGCAGCGATTCTGCTATCTTACGCTCAGGTGCTTTGTTGATGCCCCATCCTCTTTGGGAACCAGGAGTTTAAGTCTTAAACTGCGCTGAGTTCCTTCGACAGAAATTATGACCCGTCAATCAGACTCTTACTCTATTCCTCCTGCCGTCAAGCGTGTCGCCGGGGCCTTTTGGCTAACGGGCTGGGCAAGCTTTTGGGTGCAAATTATCTTGGCATTCGTTTCAGCACTTGTCCTGCTATTTGCCGCCTCTGGATTAGGGGCAACATCTGCGGTTCAGCCCGGAACTCAAGGCATTCCTGGACAAACGCCGATCGCCAGTGCAGAGACAGGAATCGGGCTACTATTAGCAATTCTGGGCTTGCTTTGCCTTTTCGCCGGGGCATTCTGGGCTTTTCGCTACACTCGCCTGGCGCGCAAGCTCAAAACCCCCGATGCCCAGTCTCGCCCCAAGCGAGGAGATGTGGTTCAGGCTCTGCGGATTGGGCTGTTCGTCAATTTGATCGGCATGCTGCTGACCATCTTTGGTGCCCAAGCGATCGTCGGTTCCTTGGTAGGGAAGTCTTTTTCTCAGGGCTTTGCCGTTTTCTCGGGCAATTCTCTCCGCTTCATCACGCCGCTGGATATTTTTCTGGTGCAGTCCAACACCAACACCATCATGGCGCACTTCGTCGGCCTGATAGCCACACTCTGGCTACTGCAATGCATGAACCGCCAGTAGTTCAGCTTTTGGGTTTGACGTTTAGGTTCAATTAGCGCGGCAGCGATCGCAATGTTGACACCCTCTAACCTGCAAAGCCTCCGCCTCTGACGAAAATCCAAACGCGTCTAGCAAAAATCCCCAGCGGCATGTGCGGCTATTGAGATATTTCACCATTTGCTGCGGGGCCTGGGTTTGGCAAGCCGTCTGGGATTTGGCAGCGCGATCGATCTGGTAATGAAAGGGATCGCGCCATTCTAGCTGTCCGGTGCTATGAAGCAGAGACAAGGCGATCGCACCCTCTTTAAACTGTCGGGTGACAGCGCTAATTTCACCCTGGTCGGGAAGCTGCCGCATTAGCTTTTGAGCAATCTGCTGCTGCTTCTGCATCTGATTCTGAAAAAACTGCTGGCGCTGCTGGTCAGCCGAGTCTAGCCACCCAGTCGGTTCGCTCACCAGGGTCAACGCTTGCGATCGCTTGCGATCGCGTCCGCCTCTGCCTACCTCCTGCACATATTCAGACAGCAGCAGGGGCGCATGAAAGTGGGCAACCCAGCGGACATTACTTTTGTCGATCCCCATACCAAAGGCGCTGGTACAAACCACGAATTGTAGGCTGCCCGCAATCCAGTCCGCCTCCATTTGACGACGCTCTTCTGGGCTGAGTCCGGCGTGATAGGCTGCCGTTTGAAATCCTTGCTGTCTCAGCCAAGTCGCTAGCTCTTCACCATCGCGGCGGGTGCGCACATACACCAGACCCGCTTGCCGATCGCCCTGTTGAATGAAGCGCAAAAGCTTTTGCCGTCGATCTCTGGGCGTCCAGGCAATCTGCACAGACAGGTCTAGGTTAGCGCGATAGGGGCTTTGTAGAAAAATTTGCGGCTCTTGGAGCTGCAAGACTTGGCGAATGGTTTGCTGCGCCTGCGGATCGGCGGTAGCCGTAAAGGCAGCGATCGCCATCGGGCTATGGGGCTTGGCTTGCAGCAGCGCTGATCGCACGGTTCCTAACCGCCGATAGGCCGGACGAAACGTATCGCCCCATTGAACCAGGCAATGCGCCTCATCCAAAATCAGCCCATTAATCTGCACCTCTGGGCGCATCAACCGCTCCCAAACGGGTGCGCTGAGAAGCGTCTCTGGCGAAAGGTAAAGCAAACGCAGTTTTTGATGCTCGATCGCCCATAACACCTGTTTGCGATCGCGGCTGGGTAACTCGCTATGCAGCAACGCAGCAGGCAAACGACGACGCTTTAGATCTTGTACCTGGTTCTCCATGAGAGCTACCAGAGGCGAAACGACCAGCGTCAGACCCTGGCGCAGTAGAGCAGGAAGCTGGAAGCAAAGAGACTTACCACCCCCCGTCGGCATAACGATCAGAGCATCCTGACGCGTCAACAGACTTTGGATAATTTCCCCTTGGGGTGCTCGAAAGTCGTCGTATCCCCAGATTTCTTGAAAGCGATGGCGAACGGTTTGCCAGTCAATATTCTGGTCTTTGTCCTGATCTTTGAGAAAGGGCAGATGCATCCCTGATTCATTGCAAAGCACTGCTGTTAGAATGCCCAGCCTTTGATCCTTTTGCACAAATTCAATTAAAGTTCAGTGATCGCAGAGCTTCAGGATTGCAAATTCAACATGGCTGTTGAATCCAAGGTTTTTTGAACACACCCTTGAGTTCATCTATCCATGATCGGTTGCAGAAGTTTACGAGAAATGTTGCGAAATGTATCCGGAATTCTGCTCGACTCACTCGTAGGCTAAAGCGGGAGGAAATTGTAACGAATTTTTACGGAAGTGCGATCGCCAATACTCGCAGCCATAGCCCAGATTTTGTGACTGAAATTACAGCGATCGCGGCTCTAACACCCTCTCAAACTTAAGCAATTCAGAGCGTTGAGGTATTATCTCTACTTTATGTTTTGAAATATTGGCTAAAGAAATCGCAGATTGTCTCAATTAAAGTTAATTTAACTTAACATTGGGGTATGCTTTAAGAGTCAAAGTAAATGAGTACATTTTCCTACTGACACGTTCGATACCGATTCAAAGCAGTCTTTGCTCGATCTGTAATTGAGCGCTTTGTGGAATAGGTGCAAAGGTCACGCCTGATCTCAGGATTTCTAGCCTCAGGACTCATTGCCCTCAGACTACTACCCGATTAACAGGTTCAGCGGCATTGTACATTGCTCGCATCTTGTTCAAGCCAAGTACGAGAGTGTTCAGCATCTAGCCTCCCCTTCAAGGTGGGTGCACCTCTTCTACAAATTCGAGCCACAGGTTGCTTCACAGGCACCTGAGTTAGAAGCTTGAAACCTCCACATCAACTGAAATTTTTGGGTAGGCTCCCATCATGACTACACAATTTCCTTGGCTCACAACCCTCATCCTCTTTCCGCTGCTGGCATCGTTAGCGATTCCGTTTTTGCCAGATAAGTACGGAAAGACGGTTCGTTCCTATGCGCTAGGCGTGGGTTTGACCGAGTTTACCCTGATTATCTACACCTTCTGGAAACACTACACCCTGGGCGATTCAGGTTTCCAACTGGTTGAGAACTATGCCTGGATTCCGCAAATTGGCCTGAACTGGTCTTTGGCCGTTGATGGACTCTCGATGCCGCTGGTCATTTTGACCGGGTTAGTCACAACGCTGGCCATTTTCGCGTCCTGGAAGATTACCTATAGACCTCGCCTGTTCTACTTCCTGATGCTGACCATGTATAGCGCTCAGATTGGGGTATTCGTAGCCCAGGATTTGCTGCTGTTCTTCCTCATGTGGGAATTGGAATTGGTTCCGGTCTATCTGCTGATTGCAACCTGGGGCGGGCAGCGTCGTCAGTATGCCGCTACCAAATTTATTTTATATACCGCGATCGCCTCAGTCTTCATTCTGGTGGCGGCTCTAGCGATGGCATTCTACGGAGATACAGTCACCTTCAACATGCAGGAACTGGGAATGAAAGACTACTCCCTCTCCTTCGAGTTACTGATGTATGCGGCTTTCCTGATTGCCTTTGGCGTGAAGCTACCTATTTTTCCACTTCACACCTGGCTACCCGATGCCCACAGCGAAGCACCTGCACCTGTATCGATGATTTTGGCAGGCGTGCTGCTCAAGATGGCAGGCTATGCGCTGATTCGTATCAATATTGAAATGTTGTCTAACGCCCATGTCTACTTTGCTCCCGTCCTAGCAGTCTTGGGTGCCATTAGCGTGGTCTATGCCTCTCTCACAGCATTTGCTCAAACCAATCTGAAGCGACGACTAGCCTACTCTTCGATCGCCCACATGGGCTTTGTGCTAATCGGAATTTCTGCCTTCACAGAGTTGGGGCTGAGTGGTGCCGTGCTGCAAATGGTGTCGCATGGATTAATTGCTGCGACGCTCTTCTTCTTGGCAGGTGTAGCTTACGATCGCACCCACACCTTGATGATGGACGAGATGGGCGGCATGGCTAAGCAAATGCCGACAGTGTTCGCTCTGTTCACCGCAGGTTCGATGGCTTCTCTAGCGCTACCTGGCATGAGTGGTTTTGTCAGCGAGATTTCAGTGTTCCTCGGTTTTGCCACCAGCGATGCCTACAGCACTCCGTTCAAGGTCGCGATCGTTTCACTAGCGGCGATCGGCGTCATTCTCTCTTCTATCTACCTGCTTTCAATGCTGCGCACCGTCTTCTACGGCGAAGAAAATGCCGAGCTAGTGTCCCATGTGACTTTAACGGATGCCCAGCCTCGCGAAGCTTTCATCGCGCTCTGCCTGCTGATTCCCATCATTGCTATCGGAGTTTATCCCAAGCTGGCTACTCAAACCTACGACGCTAAAACGGTTGAAGTCGCCGCTCAAGTCCGTCAGGTTCTGCCTGTGCTGGCAGAACAGCCTCTGGATCAGTTCAAGCGATCGGTCATTGCTTCTCCTGCAATTGGAGATTCTAAGAACTTGATTAGCGCTGCAAACTAAGCTTTAGCTAAGCCCTGCTCGGCAAGTTACGGCAGTTTGCAAGGCAATCGAAAGGGGATGGAGATAACTCCATCCCCTTCAATATTGGTGAACTCGCCCACTAAGATGTTTTGACCGATTGGATCTGATTGCACGAGAGCTAGGGGAGCTAAAATCCCACTAGATCAAAAAAGCCGTCGTCGAGTTCGTACCCCAACGTTTTTGTGATGAACTTCATCTTGGTGCGGCTAGCGATGCCCTGTTGCTGCGTCCAGTCCATCAGCACAAAGACTTTTTGCATCACAAAAATCTCTAGAGCTTCCGGATTATAAAGAATGCCCTCTAAGCCAAACTGATGCGGCACCAGCATAGCGGTATAGCGAGACAGTTCACCTTGCCAGTTGAGGACGTAGGGTAGCCAAGGATAGCGGGCATCTAACCGCACAAACCACAGCCGAATTTCAGGAATCTCGGACAACTCTCTGGGGTCTGTCGGATCTCGGGGATAGTCAATTTGAAACTGGATCTCTTGCTCATGATGGGCGATCGCACCTGGTGAAGATTGTGCTTCTGCGAGCCAACCCTCAATCAGCGTCTGAGCAGGGGCAAGATCGAGGCGATCGAGCGTTTGAGCGTCAAGGGTGAGGATTGTTGTCATGGAGCGATGAAATATCAGGTCAGGCGATTGATAGCCCTAGCGATCATATCGCTTTTAAGTTGTGGCTTTTAACTTGCGGGATTGCAAAGCACAGCTTGTGACTGAAAACATCTCGTCTGAGCCAACCAATTTTAATCAATAGGTTGCGATCGCCCATAGGCTTTCGGTACGATAATAGACTGGCAAGAAAATGACCAAACCATAGCGTCATCGGTTAACGCTATATAAAAGATTTAAGGGTAGACATAGGGGAACGCTCATGGCAAAACGGATTCAGTTGGTTTTAAATAAAGACATCGGTAAGCTGGGTCGAGCTGGCGATCTCGTCGAAGTTGCGCCTGGCTATGCTCGCAACTATCTGCTACCTCAGAAGCTAGCAGTTCACACCACGCCAGGAATTTTGAAGCAGGTCGAGCGCAGACGGGAAGCTGAAAGGAAGCGCTTGGCAGAACTCAAGATTGAAGCTGAGGCTCAGAAAGCGGCTCTAGAAAAAGCTACTGCTTTGACAATTGCCAAGCAAGAAGGCGAAAAGGAATCCATCTTTGGTACCGTAACCAATCAAGATGTTGCAGAGGCGATTCAAGCAGCCTTGGGCATTGAAATCGATCGCCGTGATATTACCGTTCCTGAAATCAATAAGCTTGGCAGCTACAACGTAGATATTAAGCTGCACCCTGAAGTCGTAGCCTCTGTTGCAATTAGCGTGATTGCCAGCTAACAAACTAGCTAATAAACCAGCCATTTTTACAGTCGCATGAAGGATGCTCTTGATCTCTAGGGCATCCTTCATGCTTTTTACTGTCTTATGTAGCTTTACATGTAGCTTCACGCAATTCAGGCAGAGCAATATTCTACAGCTCAGAACTGAAGCTGCCAAATTTTGATCGTTTTGTCAGAACTGCCGCTGATCAGCAGCTTGCCATCAGGACTCAGAGCGATCGCATTCACCGTATCCAGATGCTCTTTCCAGGTATCTATGACTCGGCCGCTGGTCAAATCCCAGAGTTTAATCGTGGTGTCACTACTGCCGCTAATCAGCGTTCTGCCGTCGGCTGTAATGGCGATCGTATTGACATCCCTAGTATGGTCTGTCAAGGTGCGCAGCAGATCTCCCGTTTGCAGGTTCCAAAGCCGAATAGACTTATCTTTGCTGGCAGTTGCTAGAACCTGTCCGCGTGGGCTAAAGGCAATGCTATGCAAATGGCTCATGTGCCCAACAAATGTCTGGAGCGGTTCTCCGGTTTTCAGGCTCCATAAGTTGACTTTGTTATCTAACCCGCCGCTTGCCAAATAGTTACCATCTGGGCTGAGGGCGATCGACTTAATCATGCCTGAGGCGCTACTCAGCACTTTGAGCAGCATACCCGTGTTGAGATCCCACAGGCGCACCGTTCGGTCTTCGCCACCGCTGACCAAAATTCGGCCATCGGGGCTAATGGCCACTGCGGTTACATCTCTGGAGTGCCCGGTCAAGGTTTTGAGCAGCGCCCCATTCAGAAAGTTCCAAATTTTGACGGTGTAATCGTCGCTACCGCTGACCAAAAAGCGGCCATTGGGGCTAATGGCGATCGTGTTTACGCCACGCGTATGCCCTGACAGGGTCAGCAGTTCATCTCCCGTCGTCAGGTTCCAGATTTTTATCTTGTCATCTAGACTGCTGCTGGCAAAGGTAGGGGTAGATTGACTAATCGCAATATCTGTCACCCAAGAAGAATGCCCTATCAGCGTTTGAATACAGCGCGATGAGCCAGATCGCAGCGGGGTAGGTCTAGCCCCAGGCTGCCCCGAAACAGGAGGCTTAGAAACGGGAGGTTGAGAGGCCGAAGGCGAGGGAGCTAGAGGCTTAGAAACAGGAGGCCGAGAAACCGGGGGCTTGGAGACCGGAGGCTTAGAAACTGGGAGCTTGGCTGCCGCAGGTCTAACCGTTGGGAAAGGCGGCGCGGGCTGAGGCGGCGGCGGCGACCCAGCCGCACTACTAGCCTTCATAGAGTTTGCTACTTTGTCTGGCGGATGAAACGAATCAGCATTCAGATCTCGCATTACCTCATCGGCAGACTGATAGCGATCGCCCACCAAATCACGCAGCAGATTATCCAAAATATAGGCAAGCTGATCGCTAACGGGCTTTTTCCCTTGGCTATGGAGATATTCTCGCCAGATCCAGCGTCCGTTGAGCGGATCATACAAATTGTCAGGACGGGTGGCGGTTAGCAAATGCAGACAGGTTGCCCCTAGACTATAGAGATCGCTAGCGGGGTAAGCCTTGCCGCCTCGAAACTGTTCTATAGGCGCATAGCCCTCGGTGCCAATCCGGGTACCCGGCTGTTCGGTGCTCGCTTCTTCATCAATTTGTTTGGCTACACCAAAGTCAATCAAAATCAGGCGATCGTCTGCTTTGCGACGCAGGATGTTGGTAGGCGTAATGTCGCGATGAATGACCTGATGCTTGTGAATAAACCGCAGTACAGGCAACACATCGGCTAACACATCTCGGATTTGGCGCTCGTTAAACGCGCCTTGTTGCCGCATTTCTTGGAGCAAACTTTGCCCCTCAACAAACTGCTGCACCAGATAAAGAAATCCGCCCTGCTCAAAATAGGCCAGCAGGTTAGGAATCTGCGGATGCGCTGCTAGCTCATCCAGACGAACGGCCTCTTGTGTAAACAGCCGAATCGCCTTCTCCATCGACTTTGTGCCCTGCACCTGCGGCGAAAATTGCTTGATGACGCAGTGGCTATTTAAACGATCTTCGTCTTGAGCAAGATAAGTTCTGCCAAAACCACCCTGCCCCAGCGGACTCATGGCCCGATAGCGCTCTCTTAGCCGAACCAGCGGTGAACCGCAGCTTTGACAAATTTTGGCATCATCGGGATTGAGCGGCTTCTGGCATTGGGGATTGATACAGCAAATCATGGCGAGGGTAGCGCACGGGGGGATAGTCAAAAACCTGCTTTTTTACTAGAGCCTTTTCACCAGAGTCTTTATTACCAGAATCTCTTGACTGGATTCTGTCTGCCCATCGCAACTCTGGCGGGTCTACCAGTCGATCGTGCCACAGGCTGTCCGGATTGGGCAGAAGGCGCTAGACGCACGCTTCCAGCAAAACCAACAGTCGTGAGACACAGCCCTAGTCAGCAAAATCTATAGTCAATTAAATTTATAGTCAACAAATCTATATTCAAATCTTAAACGGATTATTTGATATTAGAGATTAGATTCTGATGCAGTCTGGGAGTCATTGCCTTTTTGACCAGCGATCGAACTCGTTTTTAGCTCAGAACTCACGCCCTGTTGCACCTGAACGATCGCCTGACGAAATCCCAACACAACCAAAATATTGGCAAGCGTCAGAAAAGATTCGGCACTGCCATGCAGCCAGTCAATATTCGCTAAAGAAGTCCTGTAATGCACCTTGGCATAAAGCCCAGCAGGAATCGTGACAGCAACAAAGACCAGCGTCATATAAAAACCAATCAGCGCCAGTCGCGGAGTTTGCTGCGATCGCGTCAAGAACCAAAGAAATCCCAGATAGGGCAGCAGGGACAGGCCAAAGAGAGTATTTTGAGACATCATCATGGTTTTACCGGAATCAGAGCTTTGCTGAAATCATGGCTTTAGCTTTGGGGTGCGTGAACTACGCCAGATCCACCAAGCAGCAGCACAAAGGGTGACATTGCCGATCAACGTTGTGGCAGCCTGCAAGGTCACTAGCCATTCTAGAGATTTGGCATTGTCAAAAAAATGCCAGGTGCAAGCACACATAGCGCTAATCAGAGCAGGCAGCATGCCAAAAGACAGCGATCGCCATGCCCGGTTCTGACTGATTTCGCCGTAAGTCCAGATAAGCCAGATGGCGGCAATCCATTCAGCGACGCTAGAAATGTGAATCATCCAGGTGGGAATTGAGAGGGCGTGCATTGGCTCCGGTATTGTAAAAGACGAGATGCGTTTGGTTTAGCGATGCGGGCAGTGCTGTGTGGTTACTATGGTATGGGAAACGGTGGCGATGAGGCTCTATTGGCAACTTTACTGCAAATGTTGCCTGCTCATGTCAAGCCGATCGTGTTGTCGGGCAATCCTACCGAAACTTACGAGCGCTACCACGTTGAGACTTGTCCCCGCAAATCTCCTGCAATTTTTCATGCACTCCGGCAGGCCGATGCCTTTATCTGGGGCGGGGGTAGCCTGATGCAAGACAGCACTAGCGCTCTGAGTCCGCTCTATTATGGTGGCTTGATGGGCCTGGCGCAGCAGCTAGGGCTAAAAACCATTGCTTGGGCACAGGGCGTTGGCCCTTTGCAGCGATCGCTCACCCAAAAAATCGCTCGAGCCGCTTTTGGGGGGTGTACAGCAGTCAGCGTTAGAGATGGCGGCTCAGCAGCGCTGTTGGCAGACTGGCACATTCCCTTTACGCTGGCAGCCGACCCAGTCTGGGCTTTACAAGCTAGCCCCGTACCCGGACTCTGGGATATTCCTGCCCCCAGAGTGGCTGTGGCGCTGCGATCGCATCCTCAACTCACCCCCCAGCGTCTGGAAATTCTAACGCGGGCGTTGATTGACTTTCAAAAAGCAACCCAAACCAGCCTGCTGCTAATCCCTTTCCAGCCGATCCAAGATTTAGCCATTGCCCAAGCCATTCAGCCGCGCTTACCAGGAGTGAGTCACATCCTCACCTTGTCCGATCCGCAGCAGCTCAAGGGTGTATTTAAAGGCGTAGAGATGGCGATCGCCATGCGGTTTCATGGGCTGATCATGGCGGCTGCTTCCGAATGCCGCTGTTTTGGCATCAGCTATGACCCCAAAGTCTCCCAGTTGATGCAGGATATGGAGTTTCCGGGCTGGGAACTGGCGCAAATGCCCACAGACGCAGTGCAGATTGGACGGGAGTGGATTGAGCTGTATGCCAACGGAGATGCGGTGTCGGGCGATCGCATCCATGCTTTGATCGATCGGGCTTTGATCCATCAAGAACTCCTCAGCCAAACCTTAATCTAGAAATTTAGAGCGCTATATTTCAGCGCCAACGTAACGACTTGTAAGATGTCAGCTTCCCAAGCTTGGCAGCAGGTTTCTAAAATTGAGCTTGAGCCGTGTTCTGTTTAGTCATAAGGATTTAAAGATAAATAAGGGTCAGCGAAGATAAAGTACGCTATATTAACCTGACATTCGGCGGTAACTGTCGGTAATTTTGTTTTTGTGCTTGTGAGTGAGAGCTATGAGTGAATCCAACGCCCCATTCCATCATCCCGGTCAACGTCCAGATCAAGCTGAGTCTGCCGATGCCTTGGTAGATTGGGAAAATCCTTTTGCCGACCTTGCTGAAGGCATTCCCTTTGAGGGCAATGGGTCACTCGAAGACCTATTCTTTGAGACAAATACAGATGCAACAGGTGTTGAGGCTGATGAGATCAACGTAGATGAGATTGCGCTAGCTGCCGCTGTTCAAGCCGTAGAGTCTTCGCCCACCCCGCACCGATCGCCCTCAACTGATCCCATAGCCGCGATCGCCGCTTGGTCAGAAAATGCCGCGACTGAACCTGCCGAAGTCGATGTTACAGACCTGATTAGCCTGATTCAAGAACTCAATCAGTGCAACAGTATTTTGCTCGATCGCGTTTCGCAGCTTGAAGAAGCCTTAGAAAGCAGCCAGGTTGCGCTTCAGGCAGAAGTGGGGCGATCGCAAGATAGCGTGACTGAGCCACCGTCAACTAGCTCTAGCGCACTGCCCACTGCCCCCGATGCCATTGTCAGCTTGTTTAACCAGCTTGAGTTTGCCCATCAGGCCAATCAGCGACAGCAAATTTTGATCGAAACCTTGACAGGACAGCTAGAGAGCAGCCAGGAACGGGTAGCCGAGCTAGAGCGAGAATCCGCCCTGATTCAGCAGCGTTTTAATGAGCAGGTGCAGCTTTTGGCTCAGACAGAAGGCTCAAATCGCGATTTGCAGGCTCGTCTGCATCGCCAACAGCGCTACACGCTGCAATTCAAGGCAGCTTTAGAAAAATGCCTGGAAGTGCCCACCCCTCAATATGATATGGGCGCAGAAGCAATGGCAGAAGCCATCATGGGAGACAATCCTTTCCTGCTCAAGACCCAAAAAATTCAGCCTTGGTCAGCTCAGGCAGAAGCAGCAACCGCCCAGTTCCCTTGGATGAAGCTCTACCCCGTTGGATTAGGGGAGTCGGATGAAGTCAGCGAGACTTTGGAGCCGGAAGCAGAGGCCGCACCAGAAATCTCGGTTCCATCGCCAACCCTGCCGATCGCCGCTGAAACAGCCTCTGAAACAGTCGATAGTCCAGCCAATAGCTCATCGAAGCTAAAGCTGCCTCTAGAGCTTGATGACTCTTCAATCCCCAACCCTATGCTTACCCCTATGATGGCAGAGATGGCTCCGCCAATCAGTTCCGACTCTAACTCTCAGCCCCAAAGCGGCGATGTTAGCTCGGATTTAGCTCATCATGACTCTGAAGTTGCGATCCCTGCTGCTTCCTTCAAACTAGAGGCCGAGGCGCAAAGCGGACTAACTGGGGACTTACCTGAAGGCGGAATTTCAGATGCGATCGAGGGAGAAGATGCCCTTTGGCAAGACTTGGCTCGGTTAATTGAAGTTTCTACAGAAGATATGGTGAGAGCCAGTCTGTCAGGAGACTTTTCTGCTTTTGAAGCCATCAATTTTGATGCCTTACCCCCTGACCAGTCGCTGGCTCACGCATCTACAGTTCCGCCAGTCGCTCCAGAACCCCAGCCTGCCTCAAGCGCTCAAAGCATGTCAGTGCAAGAGCCTACGGTAGAGGAAGAAACGCCTGAACTAGATGGGAGCTTTATTCCAGCGTTGTCTCAGCCTAGCTGGCCTTCTCCTGTCGTCTATCCCCTACGTTCTACCAAGAAGCAGCGTCCTGCCGGAGTTGATTTGCCATCCTTCCTGCGCTCTGGCACCGATCCTTTGCCTACTTGATTTGGTCTATTTGAATCAAGTGATGTCTGTTGGGTAAGGCTCTGACATAGTTTTTGTGATTTGCAAGAGAGCGATCGTATTCAACCTGCACGTTCAGGTTTTCAGGTTCAGCGATTTTCATGTTGAAATATCCGTGCATGAAATAAGAGCTGTTAAAAGCCTCCTGACTCGACCTCTTGAACTATAGCCGGAGCCACAAGTGTGAGGGTAGAGAGATTTTTGTGCGAGTGAAGCGCATTCACAGAAATGACCTGAGCATGATAGCTACGGCTGACAGATTAAGAAGTTTCAGCCAGGCCATTGAAATCAGCTGCTTACATGAGAAAGTTCTCATCCTGAGAATTGTTGGAACATGCTAGACTAGCCGACTCAAGGCAACCGTTGGAAGCCTGAATTATTGAGCCGCAAATCGTCAGTTTTAGGGTGATCAATGGCAATCAATGCGTTTTTCCGCATGGGAGAAAACTGCACATTTTTTGCTACAAATCAACTTTCGCAATGGGGTTGTCGATCGTCAATAGGGTTTGAATGAGAGTAGGCGAAGCCATCTGCCTATTCATGATTTTTCATGAGGCGTTGAATCTATTTCGAGGAATTTATGATGAAAACCGTATTCGCACGGCGGCTCTTCATTACCTTTCTTCCAGCTGTATTTGTCCTTGCAGCCATTGCAGGAGTCAGCGTAACTTATCAAGTTCAGATACCAACTATGACCCGCGATGTTACAGCCATTGCGGATATTCATCCGCTTTCAGGCATTCTTTCAAATCTTGGGATTCTGCTGTGGTGTGCGACCACATCGATCTGCTTATTTTCTGCCTTGACGCTTTGGAGAGTGAAGTCAAAGAAAATTTTTTGGTTTCTTCTTTCCTCTGCTCTCTTATCCATGTATCTTTTGTTCGATGACTTTTTCTTGTTTCATGAAGTGCTGATTGCTAGATATTTAGGCTTGAGCGAAAAAATCGTTTATGTAGTTTTGGGAATTGCTGTATCTACTTATCTCATCGTGTTTCGACGAGTCATACTGCGCACAGACTACGTTTATTTGTTGTTGGCATTAGGGCTGCTTACAAGCTCTGTTTTCATAGACGCAGTTCTTGAGCAATGGATATGGCAGCTTGATCACTGGATGTTTCTGCTTGAAGATGGCATCAAGTGGCTGGGAATCGTGAGCTGGTGTAGCTATTACGTGCAAACCTCTTTTCAGCTATTTGGCAGTAGCTTAGTGCTGTCTGCGGTTGTCATCCAACCAGACGTGAGTGCCTCACGCCGATAACACCCTAGCCGTAAAAGAACTCTAGCGATCGCACCTACCTAGCGCCCATAGGCTTAAATTGAGAAATTTTGGCCTCAAAAATATCTAGATTCAAAATAATCACTTAACACATAGGAAAAGGGCAGATTTCTGCCCTTTTTCCCTGTTTTGACTCTATGCGTCTGGCATAAACTCAGCTATCTCTAGCGTGAAACTAGCTCAGCAACGCTTTCGCCTTAGCCAGCACGTTGTCTACCGTAAAGCCAAACTTCTCTAAGCACACGCCACCCGGAGCCGATGCTCCAAAGCGATCGATGCTCACACAATCGCCTTCGGTGCCAACGTACTTCGCCCAGCCAAAGCTGGTTCCAGCTTCTACAGACAATCGCTTGGTGACAGCTTTAGGCAAAACAGACTCCCGGTAAGCCGCATCTTGCTCTTCAAATAGCTCCCAAGAGGGCATGGAGACAACCCGAACCTTCTTGCCTTCGCTGGCGAGGGTTTCGGCAGCCTTGACGCAGAGGCTTAGCTCTGAGCCTGTACCGATTAGGATAAGGTCAGGTGTACCCTCAGCATCAACGACAATGTAAGCGCCCTTTGCCACACCTTCAATCGAAGTCGTGGAATAGTTAGGCAGGTTTTGCCGAGAGAAAGCCATCAGTGTCGGGCGTGCTTGGTTGGCATATTCGATCGCCACCTTGTAGGCTCCTGAACACTCCGTGCCATCTGCCGGACGAATGACCGTTAGGTTGGGGATAGCGCGCAGAGAAGCGATCGTCTCAATAGGTTGGTGAGTAGGGCCATCTTCACCCTGACCAATAGAGTCATGGGTCATGACCCACACGCTGCCCGCCTGAGACAGAGCCGAGAGGCGGATAGCGGCACGCATGTAGTCGGTGAAGATCAGAAAGGTTGCCCCATAGGGAATCAGACCTGAACCATGCAAGGCGATCCCGTTACAGATTGCCCCCATGCCATGCTCCCGCACGCCAAAGTGAATGTTGCGGTTCTGATATTGCCCCTTCTGGAAGTCACCAAAACCTTTGATTTCCGTCAGGTTAGAGTGGGTGAGGTCAGCCGAACCGCCGATCAGTTCAGGGAGCACCGGAGCCAGCTTATTCAAGCAGGTTTCCGAATGCTTGCGAGTCGGTAGTGCCTTGTCTTCAGCCGTGTAGGTAGGCAACACCTTGTCCCAACCTTCCGGTAATTTACCTGAGATCAACCGCTCGAATTCAGCGGCATCTTCAGGATATTGGGTCTTGTATTTCGCCCAAGTTGCTTCCCACTCGGCTTCAGCGCTAGCGCCCCGCTCGATCGCCTTACGCATGTGGCTGATTACATCATCAGGAATCTCAAAAGGCTCGTGGTTCCAGCCCAAGTTTTCGCGGGTGAGCTTAATTTCATCGCCCCCCAAAGCTGCCCCGTGAACCCCAGCCGTGTTGGCTTTGTTAGGAGAGCCATAGCCGATGGTCGTGGTCACCTTGATCATGGTTGGCTTGTCAGTGACCGCTTTGGCTGATTCGATCGCCTGAGCGATTGCATCTAAATCGGTGTTGCCGTTTTCGACATGCAGCACATGCCAGCCGTAGGCTTCAAACCGCTTAGACACATCTTCGGTAAAGGCCACATCCGTAGAGCCATCAATAGAAATATGGTTGTCGTCGTAGAGGGCAATCAGTTTGCCCAAGCCCCAATGTCCGGCAATGGAGCAGGCTTCGCCCGAAACACCCTCCATGTTGCAACCATCGCCCAAAATGACGTAGGTGTAGTGATCGACCAGGGTAATGTCGGGCTTGTTAAAGCGAGCTGCCAAATGGGCTTCGGCCACAGCCAAACCTACACCATTTGCAATGCCTTGTCCCAAAGGCCCTGTCGTCACTTCAACACCAAGAGTTTCAAAGTTTTCCGGATGTCCGGGTGTTCTTGATCCCCATTGGCGGAATTGCTTAATTTCTTCGATCGGAACACTGTCATAGCCTGTTAAATGCAGCAAGGCATACTGCAACATGCAGCCATGCCCTGCCGATAAAACGAAGCGATCGCGGTTAAACCACTTGGGATTTTTGGGATTGAACCGCATGAACTTGTCCCATAGGACATAGGCCATCGGTGCAGCGCCCATCGGCAAGCCGGGATGTCCTGACTTTGCTTTTTCAACGGCATCGATCGCTAAAAAACGAATCGAATTAATACAGAGTTCTTCGAGGGATTGGGTCGCAACAGCCATGACTTCCTCTAATCTAACGATGGTTTAATGCTGGGGTGTAACGGGGAGACAAACTCAAATAGTAGGCAACTATACCTACTGCATATTGTTATTAGTCTATAACTTAAGCTGCGGCGGATCTATACTTCTGCTACCTAAATTTTCCGAATCTTTCGATACAATTTTGTCAAATAGCTTTGCCAAGGCACCCCAAATTAGACTTGGCAGCAGAAACAGAGCAACCAGCTTCATCTATAAAGCGTACAGCGTAGAGGTGACGCTTAGCAAAAGCGATAGCCCATCAGATAGGGGCCTGCTTTGTTTAAGGTCTGTATTTTCTAAAAGCCAGCGTCACGTTGTGTCCACCAAAGCCAAAAGAATTGGATAGCACCACTTCTACAGGATGCGAGCGGCTTTGATTCGGCACATAGTCTAGATCACAGGCCGGATCTGGGTTTTGCAGATTAATGGTAGGGGGCAACTGGTCATTCGCAACTGCCATCACCGCTGCAACTCCTTCAATGCCACCAGACCCGCCTAACAGATGTCCTGTCATGGACTTCGTAGAGCTAATGGCAACCCGACGTGCATGTTCGCCCAAAACGGTTTTAATTGCAGCCGTTTCATTGGGATCGTTGACAGGCGTACTGGTGCCGTGAGCATTGATGTAGCTCACCTGATCCGGTGTCAGGTCAGCATCTTTCAAGCACAGCGACATTGCTCGGGCTGCGCCCTCACCCTGAGGGGCAATGTTGGTCATGTGGTAGGCATCACAGGTCATGCCGTAGCCCACCATTTCAGCGTAGATTTTAGCGCCTCGGCTGAGGGCATGCTCTAACTCTTCCAGAATCAGAACCCCAGCTCCTTCGCCCATGACAAAACCATCGCGATCGCGATCAAAGGGGCGAGACGCATGCAGCGGATCATCGTTGCGCGTAGACATGGCGCGACAGGAGGTAAAGCCAGCAAACGACAACGGCGTAACGGCTGCTTCAGTTCCCCCGCAAATCATCGCCTGGGCGTAGCCACGCTGCACCAGTCTAAAAGCATCGCCGATCGCATTAGAACCCGCCGCACAGGCCGTTACCGTACAGACATTAGGGCCTTTCGCACCCGTCTGAATTGCCGTCAGACCTGCCGCCATGTTAGCAATCATCATTGGCACCATGAAAGGACTACAGCGATTTGGCCCCCGATCGAGGTAAATCGTTTGCTGCTCTTCCATCACCTTCAATCCGCCGATGCCCGTGCCCAAAATCACGCCCACTTGCTCAGCATTCAGATCATTAATGACAAATTTTGCATCTGCCAATGCCTGCTTGCTAGCACAAACGCCAAACTGAGAAAAGCGATCCATTCGCTTTGCCTCTTTGCGATCGAGATAGTCGTGAGGATCAAACCCTTTCACCTCTCCTGCCATCCGGCAGTCATGCTGAGAAGCATCAAACAGCGTAATCGGCGCAATTCCGTTGCGTCCGCTCACCAATCCTTCCCAGTATTCTGCCAGGGTGTTACCGATCGGCGTAATTGCGCCCAAACCCGTAACCACAACCCGCTTCAATTCAAAACTTCTCATGACAGCAGCTTCAATGGGGATAAACACCCAAAATTCACAATACTAGCGCCCGATCGTTCAGGCGCTAAGGATATTAAGTCTGACCGTGGCACTCGTGGTGTGGCATCGGCTTTATAGTTGGCAGGCTAACCATGCAAGTCTACAAAAAGGCTTTCACCCCTGCGACTCAAATTCGCCAGACTTAGGTCTAGGACGTTTTAATCTGGTGTATTTGAGTCTTGGCTACGCCTCACAGCGCTAAAGAGGAGACTAGGCGGCAGCTTTTTCTTGAATGTAGTTGACTGCGGCTTGCACCGTCGCAATGCCCTCAGCCGCTTCATCCGGAATTTCGATATCAAACTCTTCTTCTAGAGCCATAACCAGCTCAACGGTGTCGAGAGAATCAGCGCCGAGATCGTTCGCAAAACTGGCTTCGGGTGTTACTTCACCTGGGTCAACACTGAGTTGATCCGTCACGATTTTTTTAACCCGCTGAAAAATTTCTTCCTGGCTCATACTGAATTCTTTCCTTCCTGGACGCAGTAGCTATTAAAGACCATTTCACCCCATAGCGGCTTTGGCTTACGGACAGTCTCAGCTTTGTCACGCCGGAACTTGACTGAAAACCCGATCGCTATTTGGGCATCCCTTCATATTATCTGAAAGGGGAGCAGGTTTGAAAATGTGAAGCTTGAGAGTCCCATAGATCACTCTAAATTAATCTGGGTGCCCCGCCGATCTTGTGCCACAAACGATCGATCCATCGGAATGGCCGCCACAGGTTCCGTTAGGGTAAATTGTCCGGCTTCAATCCACTGTTTTAGCTCTTGAGCCACCTGCCGCGATAGATAGATACTGGCCAATGGAGCCACCCGCACCGCCTTGCCGTCGATCGCAATCTTGCCAGACTTGAGTTGAGCATAAGTCACCAGGCCAAACGTAGGGCGCACCCGACGCGGAATTGAGAAATCCATGACAGGAGCCACTAGATCCTGATCCTGCACAGCACAATGCGCCACCACCTCCTCTTGCAAAACGGGAAACGGTACACCCACCCCCAGCATCAAAGAAGACCCATAGTTTTTGAAGTAGCAGCCCCGCACCCAGCGAGATTGCATCTGCTTAGCATCACCAATCAGGGCTAGGGTAGCTGCTGGGCCAATGGGCGTGTGGTTGGGCAAGCGCTTTTGCAGGGGAAAATGCTGGGTGCCTTCCCAGGCGACATAGCCGATGCCGCCCCCCAGAAAGATACGCGTTCCAATGCCAACAAGCTGAAGATCCGGATCGTTCATCAAGGGTGAAATGGCACCCGGATTGGAATAGACAGCATTGCCAAGCTGCGGCTGAAGTGGCCCTAGATACGTAAAGAGAGGTCGATCGCCCCCATTCACCCCGACAATGAAATTTTGGTAGAGATTGCGGGGATTAAACAGATAAAACTGGTTAATAGTATCGCAGCTAATCGTCGTTTCAAACGAGGCTCGAGAATAGCAGTCGGTAACTTGCCCGATCGCCCGTAAATGAACCGATTTTCCGGCAATTAAATCGGCAATCACATGGCCACCACCGCGATCGCGCAGGTCTTGCCCCTCGCTGTCGCCCACGCCTGCATAATCTACCATTTGCGTTGCCCCCAGGTAGAGGTCAACGGCTCCAAAACCAGAGTAGGCCGGAACGCCATCGAGCCAGCACTGGCGAATTTTGATCGGCGGATCGGTATGTCCAATATTGAGGATGGCTCCTGAAGACTCCATCGGTTCAAAGGTGCCTGTGGTAATCACATCCACCTGCTTGGCCGCTTGGATGACGCCAATCTCCTGCACTTTGGCCTTTAGCTCTTCAACCGTCCAAACCACTGCCTGCTGGCGCAGAATTTTGTCATTAATTTCGGCGATCGATCGCATGATAGGGTGCAGGAGTGAAGGGCTGAGCGCAGGGCTGGCTAATCTCGTTTTAGCCAAATGGCCTGAATACCGACGGCTTTTGCGCCTTCGTAGTCTTCTTTCAAGCTATCGCCGATGTGCCAGACTCGCTCTGGCACACAGCCCTGTTTGGCTAAAGCAGCCTTAAAGATCTCAGGATGGGGCTTAGCCGCTCCAACTTCGGTAGAAAGGGTGACAGAAGCAAAGAAATCAGCGAGTTCTAAGGCAGACAGTACCGGATAGAGGCGGGTATCAAAATTGGACAATACGCCTAGCGGTATGCCTTGGTTCTGCCAATATTTCAACGCAGGAAGAACATCAGGATAAACCACCCAGGGCTGAGCCGTCGCAAAATGGGCGTAGAGTGCCGCAAAAAAAGCTGAGAAATTGGAGAAGCGATCGCGCACGGCCGCCGCTTGAAAAGTGCGATGTGCCAGATGCTCCCACCAGTCATATTCCTTCTGGGGAATGTCAGCAGGATTAACCCCCGGAAAGGCCATAGGTGTCTCAGCCGTTTTAAAGCTCTGGTAAAAGGCTTTGTCGAGCAAAGCAGCGTCCACCTCAACGCCAAATTGTTGAGCCACCTCTTGGTAGACCGCGCCAACGCTGCCTTTAACCCCAAACAATGTGCCCACGGCATCTAAAAAGATGGCTTGCGGGCGATGCTGCTCAACGTTGATAATTAGACTCACTCAGCACTAGTTCTCCTCTAGTTTGGCGCGCAGTTGTTCTAGCTCATCGTCGATCGCAGCTCGTTTTGCTGGCGTTACCGGAGGCAGGCTAGGGGCATCTCCAGCCGTCAGCTTGGCCTTGAGCGCTGCCAGCTCGTCATCGACATTGCCACCGCTTTCTAGGGCTTTAAACTGCTTCTCAATCGAGTCGCCCGTACTCAGTTCGGCAATCGCCTCAGACTGAGCCTCAAGCTGCAAAACCCGCTCTTCCATGCGCTCGAAGGCGGCCATAGCGTTGTTGGTGCCGACGCGATCGAGCATTTCATTGAGCTGCTGCGAAGCTTTTGCAGAGCGGGCACGGGCGATATACATGTCTTTCTTGGTTCTGGCTTCCGAGAGCTTGCCCTCCAGCGCCACCATATTTTGCTTTAACTTGCCCACAACAACGCTCTGCTGCTCAATCTGCGACTTGAGAGCGGTGGCCGTATCCTGATAGGACTGGCGGCGAGTCAGGGCTTCGCGGGCAATACTTTCGTCGCCCTTTTGCAGAGCCAGCTGCGCCCGTCTGTACCATTCTTCGGCAGTCGCTTGAGATTGGGAGGCTTGTCGCTCGGTACGCTTTTGGGTGGCGATCGCCTGAGCTACGGCTTGTCGAACCTGGATCAGATCATTTTGCATATCCAGCACTGCCTGCTCCAGAATCTTCTCTGGATCTTCTGACTGGCTAACTAGACTGTTGAGATTGGCGCGAACGACCCGTCCAATTCGGTCAAATAATCCCATCCCGAGACTCCGTTAATGCTTAAGACAGGGCATTGACTTTATCGTATCGTACCTTCTTCAAGGGAGCCGTGCCTGATCGGGCACTTCAATTTTGACTGCTGGCGCAGTGTTTGAGTGCTGACGCAGTAACAGCCTGAGCCAATGAGTCAAACTTAAGCCAAATATGCGTCAAACTGTGATTCGCGGCAGGGGTATTGCTGAGGGGCTTACAGGTTGTAAAGGATCTTGTGAAAGTGTGAAAGATCTCGTGAAAGATAGTGTCAACTTCCAGCGTGCCCCCGTTCATTTTGCGTAGGGTTCAATATAATAGTTCGTCATAATACTGGATTTCGTAACGTTCTGGCGCTTCAAGATCGGCGCGAATCTCACTGAAAACAAGGCTGACTGAACATGACAAACCATTGGGCGATCGCCATCGGTATCAATCAATATCGCCACTTCCAGCCTTTGAGCTATGCCGAGCGTGATGCCCAAAGCTTTCGAGATTTTTTGGTCAGAGAAGCAGGATTTTCTCCCAAACATTGCCTGCTGCTCACAGACAGCTCTCCTGCCATTGAGCAAACGGCCACCTATCCCAGCCGCGACATTATTCAAGCTTATATTGCTCAGCTCTGCCAAAAGCGGCTTCAGCCAGGAGATTTTCTCTGGTGCTTTTTTAGCGGCTACGGCGTTCGATTTGAGGGCAAAGACTACCTCATGCCTGCCGAAGGCAAACCGGACGCGATCGCGGAGACAGGCATTCCTGTCGAAGTTTTGTTAGACACGTTTGCCGCTGCCCCCACCCCTAATATTTTGTTAACGCTGGATGTAAACCGGAGTCAGAGCGTTTTGGCTGGAGAAGGGGTGGGCGACCAGACCGTAGCGTTGGCAAAAAGCCAGGGGTTAGCAGCTATTTTGTCCGCTCAGCCAGATCAGTTTTCCCACGAAACCTTAGCCCTGCGGCAGGGGCTGTTTACGGCTGCCGTGATTGAAGGAATGCGCTATCGGGGCTGTCTGTCGCTGGAATCTTTAGTGCAGCATTTGGGCGGTCGCCTACCTGAACTGAGCGAACACCACTGGCGACCCCGGCAAGATCCCTTTGCGGTAATTCCGGCTGAGAGAAAACATCAGCTCCTCGTGCCTGAGGCGGCGGCCACCACGTTAGGACGTGATTCCCTAGAGAATCGTTTAATTGGTGCAGCGACTCAAACCGTTTCCTCGGGCTTTGCCGCACCTATAAATTCGGCAACCCCTTTAAGTCCGGTAGCCCATGCCTCTGATTCCTATACGGCTGCTTCAGACGCGGCACTGCTAGAGCGATCGCTGGCGGCTCCTTTTCCCGGAGATCCGGGCGTGCCCTTGCCCGCCACGATTCTGATGCCACAGCTCAACCGCGAGATAGCCCCGCCTGCCCATACAAGCCGTGAACTGGCTCAAGAGCCGATCGCTCCAGCAGCCAACCTCTCAGACTCTGAACGTGTGATCGATCCAGCCATTGATGCTAGATTCTGGCGACGGCTGATGACCTGGGGCGGGGCGATCGCAGCTCTGCTGCTGCTATCGGTTGTGCTGCGCAACTGGCAGCAGCTCACAGATACTCCGGTTAATCCAGATGCTGCGCTAGAGGTGTCTCCTGGCTCAGGCCAGCCCAGCACCGCGATCGATTCCGCCTCTCCCTTGAGATCGGTGCAAATAGCCCTTGAATCTGGACAGTACGAAGATGCCAGACAGCAGCTTGAAGCCATGCCGCCAGAAGCGCAAGATGCCGCCTATTTAGATCTCTTAAAACAAGCAAATCGCGGCATTTTGAGCGAAGCCCGAACCATTCTGAGCCGTTCTAGAGAGGCATCTGCCGAAAACCAAGCCTCTGATTTTGCCGACGCGATCGCCAAAGCCCGTCAAATTAAGCTGGGTCAACCGCTGTTTGAAGAGGCGCATATGGATATCGATCGCTGGAGCCTCGTCATGCTAGACATGGCGCAAGGAAGAGCCGATCGCCGAAACGGTAGCTCGACCCCCTTAGCAGCCAGCAACTATGGCGCTGCCATTGCCTCAGCCCAACTCGTTCCTAACGATAATCCGCAGATCTATGCTCAAGCCAAACAGGCGATCGCCCAATGGAGTCAGCTGATTTTAGATTTGGCCAACGAACGCGCTACCGAGGGAAATTATGATTTAGCGATCAAAGCAGCACAGCTGATTCCTGAAAACACCCCTAGCTATGAGGCCGCTCAAGAGGCTATTGCTCAATGGAGCACGCAACTCTATTAGCATGAGAAATCTATCAATTCTAGAAAAGCATTCCCTATTCTTCAGGTCAGCCGTTAACATAGTAAGACTGTGAAAAATTTCGGTACTTTCAGTCATGGCTACTCCTAAGAAGAAAACCTCTAGCTCCAAGCGGGACAAGCGCAAGGCAACCTGGAAGCACAAGGCGGCTGTTGCAGCTCAAAAGGCGCTCTCCCTTGGCAAATCTGTCCTCACAAATCGTTCAACTGGCTTTGTTTACCCTCAACCTGAGGTAGAAGAAGAAGAGTAAAGGTTTCCTAGCGCTGTAGGCTGAACCCGCTCAACATTTAAGTATCTTGTGACAAGCTTTGTCAAAGGCGCAGAGAAAAGGTTTTCTCTGCGCTTTAAGTGTTGAAGTATTGCAAAGCATTTTTGTTGCGCTCCATACGCTTACAAAAATGTCCTACAAGTGACAGCTATAGCTGGTGGGAAGGTGAAGAAAATTGGACGATCGCCTCAGGTTGAAAAGCTGCCAGGTGGAATATCGCCAGTATTATTTCAGTATGGTTATCAATATATGTAAAGCCGTACCGCAGCTTTGCCAGCTCACACGCGTTCACTTTGCAGACTTATGCTTCTGACAGGACTGTTTATCTTCTACACCTAACCGAGATCAACTTATGCTGGGCAAGTTCTTTCATAAACCAGACCCTGAGCTTCAACATCGTGTGCCACCAGGACAACACCTAACTCAAGGATTTCCCGTTCTCACCTATGGGGAAACGCCTACGGTTGCACCCGAAACCTGGGAGTTAAAGGTTTGGGGGTTGGCACAGCCCAAAACTTTTACATGGGCAGACTTCATGGCCATGCCGCAGAAAAATTTCACGGCAGACTTTCACTGCGTCACCACTTGGTCAAAGTTAGACGTAGAGTGGACGGGCGTGACGGTGACTGACTTTATGAAACATGTTGAGGTTGACCCCAAAGCCGTTCACATTATGGAGCATGCTTATGGTGGCTACACCACAAACATTGCCCTAGAGGACTTTCTGCGCGAGGAAAATTTCTTTGCTCACACCTTGTTTGGCGAACCCTTACCTGTCGATCATGGTGGGCCAATGCGCTTAATCGTGTCCCATCTTTACGCCTGGAAGGGGGCAAAATGGCTGAATGGTCTGGAGTTTCTTGAGCAGCCCGATCTCGGTTTTTGGGAGCGCAATGGCTACCACAAGCGAGGCGAACCTTGGGCAGAAGAGCGTTACAGCTCTCGATAGTTCAATTCTCGATCGTTCGATATCGAGTCTCTAGATTAAATAAACCCCAATAGTTTTTTGGAAGTGCCGCGCGGCACGTACAAAAAACTATTTGGGTTTATTTAATATAGAGACACGATATCGAAAGATCGA
>DATNPL010000120.1:0-15195 GCA_036703255.1 Coleofasciculaceae cyanobacterium | reverse complement strand
TTTTGGGTTGCGCTACGCGCAACCCAAAACCCTGTTTGCGATCTGGTTAGATGACTTTATTCGCGATCGCTCAAGCTGTTTGCCCATTCCGATGTAGACATAACCTTGCTAAAGAAAGACTGCTGGCTCACGAGAGTCGATCGGTGCAATTCCTCAGCAGTGGCGCTACCAGCCTCATTCTCAAAAGCCAAGGTTCCCGTTGAGTCTGAGAGAAATTCTACTGAAAATCCCAGGTGTGCCGCTTGTCGAGCCGTTGTGTCGCAACACATCTGCGTCATGTAGCCCGAGATTACGATCGTATCGATCGCCTGTTCCCTCAGCCACGATTCTAGCTCTGTGCCCGTAAAGCTACCCGGTAACGTTTTCTCGATCAGCAGCGTATGGGGCTGTTTAGCAATCTCAGGATGAAGCGACCAAGCCGGAGTGCTCTTGTTGAAAATCGGAGAAGCTGGATCTGATTCTGTATGTTGCACTACGATAATTGGAATCTCTTGATGAGCAGCTGTCTGCATGACCTGAAGAATATTGTCTAAACTGCCAGAAGGATAGGTGACTGGCAATTGACCTGTAAAATACTCCTGCTGCACATCGATGACTAGGAGTGCGCGTTTCATGATGCTGCCTTCAATGAACTGGTACCGTATTCATACCATTGAATCCGCGCGTTGATAACTGTAGCCATGATTTTCCAGGCTGCTGCCTGTCTGTGCCTCCTCAAAATTCATGCCGTTGAACAAAATGCTGTGAGACTCTCATGCCCTCCTCCCCTGCTTCTGGCTCTAATCGCAATTCTTCTGGATTTCATCAACTCCATGAACAGGTGCAGCGATGGGTTTGGGAGCAAAAATGGACAGAGTTACGAGATATTCAGGAACAGGCGATCGCACCCATTCTCTCAGCCAATACCGATCTGATTATCGCGGCTGCTACTGCCGGAGGGAAAACAGAAGCCGCCTTTTTGCCGATTTTTTCTAAACTCATGGGCGATCGAACACCTGAAGCGGCAGGCATCCAGGTTCTCTATATCAGCCCCCTTAAGGCGTTAATCAACGATCAGGAGCGGCGGCTGTCTGCGTTAGGAGAACGGCTAGAGATTCCGGTTCATCCCTGGCATGGAGATGTCAGCGCCAGCCGCAAACAGCGTGTCCTGCGCCAGCCCTCAGGCGTGCTGTTGATTACGCCTGAGGCGCTAGAGGCGATGTTTGTCCTGAGAGGGCATGAGTTAACCGCCATCTTTGCCGCGCTTCAGTATGTCGTCGTTGATGAGCTACACTCCTTTATTGGCATTGAGCGAGGCCAGCAATTGCGATCGCTGCTGCACCGTCTAGAGTTAGCCATTGATCGCCGCATTCCCCGCATTGGGCTAAGCGCAACGCTGGGCGAAATGAACCTGGCAAAAGACTATTTGAGAGCCGGAGAGGCCGATGCGGTTCGCTTAATTGAGTCTACTGATGCAGGTCAAGAGATTAAGCTGCAAATTCGAGGATATCGAAAAGTTACGCCCATTTTTATAGAAGAGGAATCGGATCAGCCTGAAGAAGACAGCTCCAGGGATGAAATTGATATTGCCAGTCATCTATTTAAAGTCCTGCGCGGGGACAAAAATTTGATCTTTATCAACCGTCGTCAAGATGTTGAGAAGTATGCTGATTTACTCAGCCGATTCTGCGACATGCACCATGTGCCGCATGAGTTTATGCCCCATCATGGCAGCCTGTCAAAAGAGCTGCGAGAGGCGGCAGAAGCTGCCCTCAAAGAAGACAATCGCCCTGCTAACGTGGTCTGTACCTCGACGCTAGAGCTAGGCATTGATATTGGAGCCGTCACCTCGATCGCTCAAATTGGTACACCCTATTCAGTTGCCAGCACGCGACAGAGGCTAGGGCGATCGGGACGACGACCCAGCGACCCAGCCATTTTGCGTATCTACATTACCGAGCCAGAAATCACGCCCTACACCCACCCAGAAAAGATGCTGCATCCATCCTTGGTGCAGGCGATCGCCATCACCCATCTGCTGCTACAAGGCTGGTATGAGCCGCCCAGAGTCGGCAAACTGCACCTGTCTACCCTCGTGCAGCAGTTCCTCTCTTTAATTGCCGAGCGGGGTGGCATTCGTCCCGATCGAGCTTGGAGAGCGCTGTGTGCAGACGGGGCATTCTCCGAAGTGGATCAAAGCACCTATGTGCAATTGCTGCGCTGTCTGGGAGAGCAAGACTTGATTCAGCAGACCCAAGAAGGATTGCTGCTGCTAGGGCTAACGGGCGAACGTCTGGTCAATCACTATAGCTTTTACACCGCTTTTAAAACGCCCGAAGAGTATCGCATTACAACCGTTGGCAAAACGCTAGGCACGCTGCCGATCGACTATCCCATCCTGGAAGGCAGCTACCTGATCTTTGCCGGAAAACGCTGGGAGGTGCTGACCGTCGATCGCCTGCATCGGGTGATTGACGTTGCCCATGCTGCGGCAGGGCGCGTGCCCTACTTTGGCGGTGAGCCGGGATTGGTTCACGATCGCATCCGCCAAGAGATGTTTCAGATCTACACCACAGAAACAATCCCCATCTTTTTGGATGCTACGGCCAAAGATCTGCTCCAGGAAGCCAGAGCAAATTTCCTGATGTATGGTTTGGATCAGTCGCCCATCATAGAGCATGGGCATCAGACCCTGCTGTTCCCCTGGATGGGAAGTTTGGTGACGAATACGCTATTCATTCAGTGCTTGAAGGATCATCTGGAGGTAGATCAGGGGGCGATCGCCCTCACCCTGAATGACATTAGCCCTACGCAACTGCTGCGATATCTGAAAAAGTTAGCCAAAGCAGATCCGCCTGACCCGGTGCTACTTGCTGCCGCCGTCCGCAACAAAATTACCGAAAAACACGATCTGTTTCTGAGCGAAGAACTGCTGTGCAAAACTTACGCCGCCAGTTTTTTAGACGTTGAAACCACCTGGAAAACCATCCATCACATCCTTGCTCAATAGCCTCTTGGTTTCTTGCAAATAGCCTTTGCAGAATTCCCTAAGGCACCTCTGTTCCTGTAGAGGCCGTCCAGATGAGAAACCACTCCTCACGGGTGAGATAAATAGCAGCAGCTGCTGCTGCCGCTCGAATGCGATCGAGATTGCCCGTACCCAAAATCGGCAGAATCTTAGCCGGATGGGTCAACAGCCAAGCCAAAGCCACCTGATCGACCGTGGCATGATGGAGCTGAGCGATCGACTCTAACGACGATCGCAGCCTCACAGCTTGGGGACTGCTTCCAGAGAAAAGTTCTCCACCCCCTAAAGGCGACCAAGCCATCGGCGCAATTCTAAGCTGCTGACATTGATCGAGCGTGCCATCAGCAAAGGCGGCTAGACACATTACCGAAATCTCGATCTGGTGGGTGACTAACGGAAAAGGCAGGCGCGAAGCGAGGAGATCAAACTGGCTGGGCGAAAAATTAGAAACGCCAAAATGCAGCACTTTACCTGCCTGCTTGAGCTGAGTAAAGGCCGCCGCTATTTCATCGGCATCCATTAGCGGGTCGGGTCGATGAATCAACAAGACATCCAAATAGTCCGTATGGAGGGCTTGCAACGAGTGATCGACCGAGGCCAGAATATGTTCGCGGCTGGTGTCGTAATGCTTGATTTTGTGCTGAGGTCGGTTTTTGGAAATTAGCTTAATTCCACATTTGCTGATGAGCTGAAGTTGCGATCGCAGGAAAGGATCGACTTTGAGGGCAGCTCCAAATAGCGCTTCGCAGGTATAGTCCCCATATAGATCGGCATGATCAAAGCTAGTGATACCTAGCTCTAAGCATTGGTGAATAAATGACAGCGTTTCTTGAGGAGTCTGCTGCCACTCTGCCATGCGCCAGACGCCTTGAATCAGTTTAGAAAAGTGGAGCGTTTGCTCATGCAGTTCGGGTTGCACAATCGACATAATCACTCCTGATATTTTGGGCTTTACCTTCCATTATTGCGGTTTGGGCTTAACGCTAAGAAAATGAAAATCTTCTGTACGGGCGGGTTTTGCAGATAGCTTCATGCCTCTCTACTCCATAACTTGCTAACCCCACCCCTACCATTGCACCTTACTTAATCCCTGATCCTAGCTGCAACGCATCTTCTCAGCATTTAGCTGAAATTGAATGCTGGATATTCTCTTTTTACCAGGTAATTCTTGTGCTCCCAAAATGTAGCCCTCCTGCCGCAGTTCTTCTACCGTGCGCCAAAAGATCTGGTTATTGCGGGAGGAGTTGCTGCCCAACAGGTTGAGGTTTTTGAACAAAAACTGTTTGGAGATCACCAGATATTGCCCTTCTTGCGGCGTATCCCACTTCATGCGGCTAGCAAGATAAATCAAGAGCTTTGTTTTGTAGTCACTTTGGGTATTGCCCCCTAGCCGTTGGCTGATGTCAATATCCCCTGCAAATAGCACATAGTCGCCTGTGCGTCCTGGCCCTTCAAAAAACTCCAGGGATACGGTGTAGGCATCTGCCAGTTCGTAGGTATAGTCTGCCGCCTTAGCCAGGTCAAAATCTCGCGGCACATTGTCAATTTCATAGTCCTTGATGCGCAAGACGCTCTTAATCACGACCTTTGCGCCCATGCTGTTGCCCTTGCGTAGAGACTGCGCCAGCACGAGTTCAGTCCGGTGCAGCGCTACCAGATCGCAATTGAGCTGCGATCGCAATTTTGAGGCAAATCCCCCATCTTTGGTGCGTGTGTAGCCCAAGCTTTCCAGCAAATCATTAGACCGAAAAGACACGATCGCCCCATTGCCCTGCCGTGCCGCCAGCCTGTAAAGATAGAGAACGATCGACACCTGTCTAGGGTTAAGAAACGTCAGGAGCGCCATAAACAGCCGCTGAATTTTGCGATCCTGAATTTTTTCTAGCCCATTGCTGATGCCTTGGTCAGTACAGGTTTTGAGGTCAAGCTTGGCGTATTCCTGCTTCAGTTCCTCCCACTCCTCAGCAGAGAGGTTGTCTAACGGCACTCGACGGGTGACGGCAACTTCGCTGGTTTCACGGGTATCCGCTTCGACCTTCATTTCTAAATAGCAGCCGCTTTCATCCGATCGCAAAATCGGCAGACGAATATCTGGGTTCTTGAGGGAGGCAGCAGCGCGGGGCAGCACCATAAGTAGCTGACCATCGACTGGAAAGGTTTCAGATTGTCGAGTCGTTGTGCGAAGTCCCATGCTGCTTTCCCAATTTAACTTTTGTCTGTCAAGGCTGTAGCCATAGGGGGTAAGAAGGGGAGGCTGCTGTGGATGTACAACAATCTCCTAAACGGTTACGGCCAAGCCGTGGAGTCGAACAGGGGGCAATGTCCCCTGCTCAGCTCACTCCAGAACACCACCCGCCTCAAGATCGCCACTAGGGCTAGTGCTGATCTGAGGACTATGCCTGCATATAGTATTTGAAATTCGTTAAGACGGCATCCGAACGCTATAGGTAGTTTAGAGACTGTAACGCCCGCGTATGATTTTGTCCGTTTTACCTGTAACTTTGGCGGCTATTTTTGCCTGTAACGCCTGCGTATTTTTTTCGAGCTTTGTCATCTCATTTGGCATCAGCGCTTTGGGGGTCGCATCACTTTAGCAGAGGTGGGGTCGATCGTCACACAATTAGATTTTTTGGGGCTGGGAGCGATCGCGCCTTATAGCTTTCACCCGTTTCCTTCAGGTCAATGGATGGTTTTTACCTGTAACTTTGGCGGATGGTTTTTACCTGTAACTCTGCCGTATAGAAGCGCTGTAACGCCCCCGTATAGGATCGATTGTCCTATTGAGATCAAAAAACTTCGGTGCTAACCTTGCGTCCATTGGAATTCTGAACGCAGGAATTTTGGACAAAATCGATCGAAAACGATCAAAAAGGAGGATTTTAGCCGTCTGGTTTTGGTGAAACTCTCAATGAAAACCCTTTTGCCTCCCTACCACAGTCAGCAAAAGGGTTTCTAGCTTCATCTCCCATAGCTGGGAAACAAATTCATATGTTTCAGGATCGTAGCAGGTCTCGGAGTTCTGTCATAGAGCTTCGGGAAAATTTTGTTTGCTCTGATCAGATTTTGCATGAGCCAAATCGCCTCTCGCAAAAATCTGTTTATGTGAAAGAGCCAGATGCTTTTCTGGCTTTATTTCCCCATCGGTTTGATTACATTTATGCCGAACATCCCCACCCCGGACAGTCTCCTGACTGGCAGACCGAACGCCGCTATCCCTTAGCCGATCGGGTGCTGTTGCAGGGAGATCTGCTTTATGGGGTGCGATTTGCAGCTGAAACCCAGTATTGCCTGTTGGACATTGACATGGGCAGTCTTTACCATCCGCAGCGGGATGCGTTAGCCATTTCGCGGATTTTGGCTGCTTTGGAACCGTTGGGACTAGTGTCTCATTTAGCCTGCACCTCTAGCTATAGTGGTGGTCTGCATCTCTACTTCCCGTTTCAGAAAGCACAGCGATCTTGGGAAATCGCGATCGCCCTTTCGGCCAGCTTAGAAACCGCTGGGTTCAAACTAGCGCCAGGGCAGCTCGAAGTCTTCCCCAATCCCAAACCCTATGGGACTGAAGAAAATCTGAGTCTCTACAATGCCCATCGGTTGCCTATGCAGGCTGGCTCCTATTTGCTGAATGCAGATTTCCAGCCGATTTGGAGCGATCGCGATCGGTTTGTCACCCAATGGCATCAGGTCGAGGCACATAACGATATTGATGCTGTGGCGCTGCGTAGAATTTTGCGTCAGGTAAAGCGCCGCCACTATCGCATCTCGGGTAAAGCCGATAAGTTTCTCAATGATTTGAATGCAGAAATCGAGCTGGGTTGGACAGGCTCAGGTCAAACCAACTATCTTCTGGGTCGCATCGCTATGCGTACCTACGTTTTTCATTCCGTCCTTTCGGCAGCAGAGCCGCTACAGGGTCAGGCTTTAGTGGATGAAATTGTCAGGATTGCTCAGGCTTTGCCGGGGTACCAGCAGTGGTGTAGGCATCAGCACGAAATTGAGCAGCGATCGGCAGAATGGGCGAGATGTGTTGAAGCGAGTCGGTACTATCCCTATGGCCGTAAGGCAGCGGATGTAGCAGAAAAAACTGATCCATCAGAGAATACGGCAGTTCTAAGCTGGAATCAGCAGCAGTCTGAAAATGCTAGAGAACGAATTCGAGGGGCGATCGCCTTTCATCTTGACCATGATTCGCTTCCGGCTAGTGCAACCGCTCGATTCCGATTATTAACTCAAGCCGGAGTGGGCGGCAGTTCTCTCTATCGTCATCGAGATCTGTGGCATCCAGACTTCTTAGTTGCCGATGAATCCTCTGAACTGCTACCTCTAGAGGAGATAGCTGCTTCGACTGGAATGGAAGCGTTATCTGCTGAGTTATCCACAATAGACATTTCTGTGGATAACCCCCCGTACCCCCCAGCTTCATTTGAGGAGAGGTCGATGAATTGCGTTAGATCCGCATTCATCGACACTCATCCTACAAGCTTATTACCCGCTATAGGCAGTAATCCTTTACTCCATCAGTGTTCTAGCTTTGCTCAGTACAGAGATGTTTTAGAGATAGGTCGTAATTTTTCGATCGGGTCTTCAGACGATTGCGATCTCTCTGATCTGCTAGCTGCGATCTCGGTACAGGTGCGGCGATTGGCTTGGACACAATTACAAATACGCGATCGCCTCCTGACTCTGTTTGGCAAAGAAAGGCGATCGCGTTTGAGTGAACTGGAACTAGGTCAATGGCTGGAATGGCTGGAGGATTATCCGTAACCAGGATTATTCTCTAACCTGCTTCGAGCTTTAGCCATCAAAAACTACGGCATGCCACGCCTTTTTCTGATCGCCCGTGATATCTAACATCACATGCTTGACGATCGTGTATTCCTCTAGCGCGTAGTAGGACATATCCTTACCAATGCCGCTCTGCTTGAAACCACCGTGGGGCATCTCGCTGGCGATCGGCAAATGGTCGTTCACCCAAACCGTTCCACACTCTAGCGCTGCCGCCATTCGCATGGCTCGTTGGACGTTGAGCGTCCAGACGCTACCTGCCAAGCCATAGGGCACGTCATTGGCGAGATGAATGGCCTCGGCTTCATCTGAAAACCGATTTACCACCACGACCGGGCCAAAAATTTCGTCTTGGACGCAGCTTGCCGATTGGGAGGCTTCCACCAAAATCGTGGGTGGGTAGAAGTAGCCTTCGCCTTCGGGTAAGGTGCCGCCCGTCGCAATTTGGATGCCCTGCTGTCGGGCTTCCTCGACAAATCCATGCACCTTCAGCCGCTGGGTTTCGCTGGTGAGCGGGCCAATGTCTACCCCCTCGCTAAAAGGATTGCCGACTTTGAGCGATCGCGTCAGCTCTGTAAAGCGGCTGAGAAACTGGTCAAAGACCTCGTTTTGCACATAAATCCGGGTTGCTGCCGTGCAATCCTGTCCGGTGTTCATAAAGGCGGCTGGAATTGCACCCCTGGCGGCGGCCTCAATATCGGCATCGGCAAACACCACAAAGGGCGCTTTGCCGCCTAGCTCTAGGGTGACCCGCTTGACTCTGGGACTGGCTAGCTCGGCGACGCGCTTGCCTGTGCGGGTGCTGCCTGTAAAGCTGATCATGCGGATGTCGGCATGGGTACAGAGGGCTTCACCCACGGCGGCACCTCCGGTGACCACGTTGATCAATCCGGCTGGAAACCCGCACTCTAGGGCAATTTTGGCTAGCTCGATTGTCGTAATGGGCGTGTTGGGTGCAGGCTTAATCACCACGGCATTGCCTGCGGCCAGAGCGGGAGCCAGCTTCCAAATGGCCATCATAAACGGGTAGTTCCAGGGGGTGATCGCGCCGACCACGCCGATCGCCTCCCGTCGAATCATGCTGGTGTAGCCGCCGACATATTCACCCGAGGCCGATCCCTCAGGACGACGTACCACCGAGGCAAAATATCGCAGGTTGTCGATCGCAAAGGGAATATCGCCGCCCGTTGTCAGCTTCATTGGCTTTCCAGCATTCTGGCTTTCCAGCGTGGCCAAGTCTTCGCTGCGGGCTTCCAGGGCATCCGCCAGTTTCATCAACGCGGCGCTGCGTTCGCCATAAGACAAAGCCGCCCAGCCTTTCTGCGCTTGTTTGGCAATTGCGATCGCCCGATCCACATCTTCGACTGTGCCCAGCGCCACGGTGGCAAACACTTTGCCCGTTGCCGGATCAATCAAGTCTTCGCTTCCGGTGGCAACGAGTTCGCTGCCAATCACCATCGGATAATGCGTTAGCTTTTCCATATAAACCTCAGATATGTCTATTCGATTCGTTCGCTTCAGCTATTTACCGTATCCACATCTGCCCGCAGATTCTGCCAATCTTGCTGCAAATGCTTGGCCCACTCGATCGCCAGCGACAGCTCAGTAAAAGGAATCTTAATTTCCGCTTCTGGCAGCTTAAAGGCGAGGGCAACTTTTCTAGCCTTGGCAGGTGGGTTGTCTAGGTCAATGGGGCGATCGCCCACCACCTGAATATCTTCTACCTGCTTCAGCGAGAAGGTTTGCAGATTTTGTGGCGTTTGGCGATCGGGCTTACCCCAGGTGAGATCGCTGCCCTTTTGTCCTAGAACAGAGTAAATATCATATTTGGCATGGTCGAACGGCTCTGCCCAGATGCGGTAAGCCTCCAGCTTTTGAAATTCGCTGCGACCTGCCCATGCCAGCCAAAAAAACACAACTAAGAGCGGAAGCCAGAGAAGTCCGTGAATCATAGCGAAATCACTCAATCACGATGCCTTGTTCCATCATCGCGTTTTTCTGGCGACTATACCGCCTTCCTGGTGAATTATGGTCAGGGTTAGGAATCACTCATCTCCATCGGCAGCAAAAAACCATTTTTCTAGGTTTAGAGAATAAACTTTTGTAAGATTTCATCACGGGGTTGCAAGGTTTTATGACAAAATCTATTACTCAATTGGCAGTCATCAAAGCCGCAAGTCAAAGCTCTATCTTTGTGTCTCATCTGCTTACTCTTGGCGTTGCCCGCCGTCACAGGACTCAGTGTGTCACCCAAGTGCCAGTCTTACTCAAGCATCGAAAATCGCATCATGCTGTCTTCTGCTCGTCACGTTCAACTCGATCATTGGTTAGCTCTGGAAGACCATAGCCGACTGCTGAATTATGTCTTTCAGCAAGAGTCAAATTTTGTGCCATCAGACACCCTTGTGGCAGCGGATAAAAAGGGAGAGGAGATAGAGCACCGGAAGTCGTTGCTCCTGTTTTCATTTCCTGAGTTTTCTCACCTTGTTGAAACTCGCATTTTGGAAGTCTTTCCTGATCTCCTGGTGCAATTGGGCTTACCCTCCCTGCAAATCTCTCGCTTTGAAACGCAGCTAACGGCTCATAAGGATGGCAACTTTTTCAAAGCGCACACGGATAACGCAATATACGATCGCGGAGCCTATAAAGATGACGCAGTGAGATCTAGGCTGCTGACTTACGTTTATTATTTTTATAAAGAACCCAAAGCCTTTTCTGGAGGCGATTTACGGCTCTATGACAGCAAGGTTGTAGATAATTGCTACACCCATGCTGATTCTTTTCAAACGATCGAGCCACGCAATAACAGCATTGTCTTTTTCCTGAGCCGCTATTTTCATGAGGTCTTGCCCGTTAGCTGTCCTTCACGAGCTTTTACCGACAGTCGATTTACGATTAATGGCTGGATTCGCTGCCGTAAGTCAGTTAACTGAGCTTTAGGATCGCAAATTAATTAACTTGTAGTAATTTTTGGGAGTGCCGCGCTCTGCGCGGCACTTCCAAAAATTACTGGATTTTGTTTAAGCCTTCAGCTAGGGGCAGAGAGACAGTAAATGTTGTTCTGCCAGGTTCACTCTCGACGGCGATCGCTCCCCTCTGCTTTTCAATATTTCTTTTAGCGATACTCAACCCTAAGCCGCTGCCTTCTCCCATTGCTTTAGTGGTGAAGAACGGTTCAAAGATTTTTGCTTGCAGGTCTAGAGGAATGCCATTGCCAGTATCGGTGATACTGACTTGAACAGTCTCATTGTGTTGAATCGCTGTAATGGTGAGAGTTCCTTTATAGTTCATCGCCTGTAGCGCGTTGTGAATTAAATTTGTCCAGACCTGATTCAGATCATCTGGAAAACAAAGCAGCGGCGGCAGTTCAGCATATTGTCGAATCACTTCAACTCCATGTTTGAGCTGATTGTGATACAGCGTTAGGGCGGTTTCGATGCCCTCGATTACGTTTGTCAGTACTCTTGTCCCTGTCGAGTCATGATGGGCGTAGCTTTTCAATGCCAACACCACTTTAGTAGCGCGATCGCTCGCCGTCATAATCGTTTGGGCACTTTTCCGAACGCTGACCAATTCGTAGGCTGTATGGAGTATTGCGGCACTGCTGGCCTGTTGCAGTAGCGGCAAGAGTGGAGGGATATTGTCGTAAATCCCGATATCAATCAAGGTATCTGCGATCGTGGCTGCGTTGGCTATCGAAGCTGCTTCGAGCTGTTGGGTGAGGCTGCGTTTGAACTGACGCTTTTCTTTAGTAGACGATCGCAAAGCGGCATTCGATTGAGCGGAGCGGTTGAGTAGGATGAAAAAAAGCTGTTGCTGTTCTGGTGTGAGGGATTGCAAAAATTGAGGCAGAGCCTCCAAATTTTGATTGAAGAAGGTGGCAATGTTGGTGGCTGATGATTGAATCGCTCCTAGCGGCGTGTTCATTTCATGGGCAACATTAGCCACCAACTGTCCCAGAGCCACCATCTTTGCGGATTCAATTAACTGATCCTGCGTAGTTTGTAATCTATGGAGCGTCTGCTCCAAATCCTGATTCTTTTGCTGTAAGTGTTTCTGTAAAGTGAAAATTTCTAAATGGGTATGAATGCGAGCTAAGACCTCCTCTACCTGAAAGGGTTTGGTGATGTAATCCACCCCACCGATCGCAAAGGCTTTTACCTTATCAAACACATCGCTGAGCGCACTCAAAAAGATGACGGGAATATTGCGTGTCCGTTCATCGGCTTTAAGGTGTTGGCAGACTTGATAGCCATCCATCTCAGGCATGTTGATGTCAAGCAAAATCAAATCGGGCGGCATTCCTTGAGCAGCAGACAGCGCCATTTTTCCGCTGGTAACTGGACGAATTTTGTAGCCATGTTCTGACAGTAGCCCCACCAGTAGACGCAAATTGTCAGGAGTATCGTCAACCACCAAAATGTTAAAGGCTAATCGATCCATTTCAGTAGGCGTCATAACGTTTCTCCTGAATTGGATGGTTCGATCGCTTGAATCGCCCGTAAGACTTGTTCATACTCAAAGTTGTCAATCTGTTTCTGCAACACGGACGCCAGCCCAGGATTCATGGTCTTAATCTGGTCAATCAAACGCGTGAGAGTGTCCATATCAACATGGCAGAGAGCTTGTACCATTTGCTCAATCAAGCCTGTCGGGAGGGCGCGTAACGGCTCAAGCCATTGAGCCGCAGCCAGAGAGGGCTGACGGCTAGGCTCTGCCGGATGACGACCGATCGCTGACTCGGCGTAGATATAGCGCACCCCAATGTGTTTCTGCATTGTCTCGAAGATGTCGGCTTCTTGAAACGGTTTACGGATAAAGTCATCACATCCGGCAGACAGGACGATCGCTTTTTGCTCCTCTAAAGCGCTGGCCGTTAAGGCAATCACAGCCGTTGCCTGCCCTTTCGTTGTAGATTTAATCTGCTTGGTGGCTTCATATCCATCCATGATCGGCATCCGCATATCGATCCAAATCAAGTGCGGTTCCCATTCGCTCCAAATGGCGATCGCTTCTTTGCCGTTGCTGGCTTCGCGCAATTCAAAGCCAAGCGGAGCCAAAAGCTTGATCAACAACTGGCGGTTTGTAAATTTATCATCCACAACCAAAATGCGGTACTGAGATTGATGGGGTTCTAACCCCACGACTTGCAGGCAAGGAGATGAGCCAACCACATCCGCAACGGTAGCTTGAATCTCAAACAAGAACAGGGTTCCCTTTCCTAACTGACTGCTGACTGCAAGAGTGCCCCCCATCGTTTCCACAAATTTGCGGCTAATCGTTAAGCCCAATCCAGTCCCTTCCTGAGTCTTGCCCGATTGAGCCTGAATAAAGGCTTCAAACAGATGATCCGCTTCGTCAGCCGAAATACCAACCCCTGTATCCTCAACTTCAAAATGAACTAAGAATGGAGACTGATCGCCCTTGTTCCTGCTCCACTGTTCCGGCTTCGGTCTTACCCGCAACGTGATACTGCCCTGCTCTGTAAACTTAACGGCATTGCTGAGTAAGTTGATCAAAACTTGGCGAAGTTTAATCTGATCTGTGCAGATATATTGAGGCAAATTCGCATCGCGATCGCAGACCAACCGCAGCTGTTTTTCCTGTGCTCTCAACTGAAACATGACTTCCACATCATCTAGCAGCTGATACAGATCAAAGTTTGTTTCGTTGAGAGTGGCTCGTCCGGCCTCAATTTTAGAAAGATCGAGAATGTTATTAATTAAGGTCAGCAAATGTTCACCGCTGCGAGTGATGATGTCAATATTTTCTCGTTGATCGACATCCAGTGTTGGGCTACGTTGTAACAGACGAGAAAATCCCAGAATCGCATTCAGGGGCGATCGCAGCTCGTGGCTCATATTGGCTAAGAACTCACTTTTGGCTTGATTTGCCGCATCTGCTGCTTCTTTTGCCTGACGCAATTCTTCTTCCATCAGCTTACGTTGGGTAACGTCTCGGGCAACCCCAACGCAATACAACACTTGGCCTGATTGATCATGTACCGCAGAAATATTTGAGATATACCAGCGCCAATCCCCCTGCTTGGGCTTAATCAGATACTCTAATCCCCAAATGGTTTCACCTGTTTCTATCAATCTCTGAACTGCATTCACACAAAGCTGAAGATAATCAGGGTGAATCATGGGAGCAAAATGACTGCCGACAAACTCCTCTGGCTCGTACTGGAGCGCATCTATCAAACTGGGCGAAAGATAGGCAAACCTGCCATCCGGATTCAGGATGTAAATTACATCATTCACGTTTTCAATGATGCTGCGAAATTTTAGCTCGCTCTCAAACAAAGCTTCTTCTGCCTGTTTGCGTTCCGTAATATCAAACCCAACGGATAGAATCTCAGCTAGTTCACCCTGTTCATTCAAAACAGCTTTATTCGCCCACTTAACCCAAACCTTTTTGCCATCGCTACAGATGTTTTCATTTTCATGATCCTGGTAGCTTGCTGGATTCTGGCAAATATCCATCATCAATGCCTGCAAGTTACGCCCAGACCTTTCTGTTTCAGGAACAAGGGTGCCGACCACATGACGACCCAGAATTTCACTCTCTCGATAGCCGAAAAACTTTTGACCGTACTGATTTAAGAAGGTGATTTGACCCTTGGTGTCCCATCGTAGAATAATGCTGTTTGCGGTCTGCACTAAGTCGCGATACTGAGCCTCACTCGCCCTTAGGGCTTCTTCTGCCTGTTTCAAGACCGTTACATCCAGCATGATGCCAAACCAGACGGTTTCTCCACTCTTTAACCGCTTGGGCGTGGAGCGGCAATGTACCCACTTGATTTGACCGCTCGGAGTGCGCTGCCGAAATACCAGGTTAAAGACGGATAGATCTTGCATCGATGTCTCTGTGGCCGCAATAATCTGGGGCAAATCTGCCTTTAAGATCTGGCTGTGCAACAGGGTCGCATCGGCTAAAATAGCTTCTGGCTTGACCTCTGCAATTTGTTCAATCCCGGCACTGATGTAAGTGAAGCGATCGCGCCCATCTAGCCCTCGAATTTGCTGATAGATGGCTCCATTGTTTAGGTTATCGCTAATCGACCGGAGCATGGCCTCTCGCTCTTGTAAGGCTAGCTCGCTTTGTTCACGGATTTGAGCGATCGTGATCAGTTCTCCAACGATCCGGATCAGTGGAATATGTTCTGGATTCCAGGGTTTTCGCTCAAAAACCTGATTGAACCCAATCAGTCCGCAGACCTCTTGGTTGTAAATAATGGGAGTCAGAAAGAAGGCTTGAATCCCTGCTTGACTGACAAAACTAAGAAACCGGAATGCGGCTGAGGACGATAAATTCGCGCTTGAAGGAATCCTCACGTTGTCGCATGGAGGCAATGGCAGGTTGAGGGTCAGGCAGGCTGGATAAGAACTGAAAAACTTGAA
>DATNPL010000098.1:0-14337 GCA_036703255.1 Coleofasciculaceae cyanobacterium | reverse complement strand
ACATCTGAGTCGTTGCCATTGCGACTCGTTTAAGTCACCCCGACGGTGAATTGAATTTGGAGGAAGAATCATGGAAGGAGGCTGAACCCATCAGATCTAGGCTAGCTAATCGTTCCAAAGGGTTTTAAAACACGCCCTAGTGTTTTCTAAAAAACCGAGATTCCTAGCGGTCTTAAATGTGTTATCAGATTTCATTGCTTCTCTACCATAAGAGCGATCGAACGGTTGCGTTCAAAAGATATCAAGAAATGTGAAACTTAACTAGCAGAGGAGAATAAAACGCTGCTCTAGAGTCTTAAGTTCGACTAATTGCTCGGTAATTTGGGAAAGGCACTACTTTTTTGCTTGCTTCTCTCGTAGGCTACTTTATTTTTTCGCTGAATCTCAAATAAGTCAATAGCCTCAAATAAATCACGCAACTTTGCTACTCATAGTTGCATGGATCAAAAGATGCTTGATTTGCAATGCGTCCACCAATTTCTGACAAATTTGACAAATCATTATCGTCTAAAGTACTGGAGATAGCTCCCCTCAATAAATTAGGCAACTTGGTGTCTTGCTTCAATCTCATAGCTGACGGTCTATGGATGAACCCGTCCATTGCTTTATCATGCGTACAGAAAGGGCTGAAGAATTTCCGCCATTCCCCTTGACTTTTAAGACAGAGGCTACTGGTTAGACAAGGCTGAAAGAATTGAATCACTTCACTTTCACAGGCAATATCGGCTGCGATGGCGATCGCGCTCAGTAACGGTTGATATGTCTAAAACGGTTGATATGTCTAAAATCGAGTGATGCGTCATGACGGTGGGACAATGGGGAAACCCTGCAAGCCGCCAACAGAGAGGTCGCAAGCCAGGGATGTTGAGTGAATCGACCCACTCAATTGAACGGGTATCTGTGACAAAGAGTCGGTATCTCAGGAGCTGTGTGAGGTGAAAGTCTCAAGCACGGCTTTGGAGCCGAGCGGAGGGGGCGACTCCTTCGCTTAGGTTAACTAGCAGGCTTCGCACAAAGATGTTGCACTTGCGGTTGTAGTGGGTGGGTTGAGAGAGAACAGTCCCGGAAGGTTTTAGTGGTGACGTTGGCTGAGGAGCGATCGCCTTCCCCATTCAGCCCCCGGAGATTTGGGTTGAGGCGGTGAGCGATCGGGGAGAAGCAAGAGATCACTCGATGAGAAAAGAATTGGCTTTGAACTTGCTGACCAATCCAGAGTCGCAATTTGAAGTTGTGGATGCGATCGCAGAGGTTCGCCTGAAGCGTGACTCTCAAAAAATATCTGCCGCATACCTCAAAAAAAACGAACTTCTCTAAAGGAGCGACTTGCAGCAGTAGAAGCCGCGATCGCCCCTTAGCCATTCAACGTCTGCAAAAGCCGAATAGTCATGGCATGGAGGAAAACAGTCAGTCGTTGACTCCAACAATTATTGTGTGCCATGATTTCGCAATCACGGTGCCCGGTATGATCAGCCTGTTTTTGACCTGCGATGACTGAGGTTTCTGCCAGCGCCATGTGAGCAGTCTATGCCAAAATCAGGGCGATCGACGGGTGAGTGTCACGTAAAATAGCTCAGGGGCTGGGCGAACTTCTTAGATACAAAAAGGGTGAGTCTGCCACTATGGTTTATTTCCTTGCTTTTGTCATAGGCATCATTGCTGGTTTACGCACCATGACTGCTCCTGCTGCCGTGAGTTGGGCAGCCTATCTCGGATTTCTCAATCTCGACGGCAGCTGGCTTGCATTCATGGGCTACCGCTTCACCCCGTGGATCTTCTCGCTGCTGGCGCTAGGAGAATTCATTACGGATCAACTGCCCTCTACCCCTAGCCGCAAGGTTCCCATCCAATTTGGTGCTCGTATTGTCAGTGGTGCCCTCTCAGGAGCCACGCTGGGTGCCGCAAGCAACGCACTATTAGGCGGTCTGGCGGCAGGAGTGGTTGGTGCGGTGCTCGGCACCTTGGGTGGCGCGGCAGCGCGTTCTCGACTCGCCACTGCCTTAGGGCGCGATCTTCCGGCGGCCTTGATCGAAGATGCGATCGCCATCATCGGCGCGATTTTAGTTGTGGGGATACTGCGATGACCCAGTCCTTCGATGCTCTGATTATTGGTGCAGGTCAGGCGGGGCCACCGCTGGCCGGACGGCTGACCGCAGCCGGAATGAAGGTGGCGCTGATTGAGAGACATCTGTTTGGCGGCACCTGTGTCAATACGGGCTGCACGCCGACCAAAACCCTTGTGGCTAGCGCCTACGCAGCGCATCTTGCCCGCCGTGCTGCCGACTATGGCGTGATTATCTCCGGTGCGATCGACGTAGATATGAAACGGGTGAAGGCGCGTGCCGATGCCGTTGTTGCCAACTCCCGTAACGGGGTCGAGGCTTGGCTGCGCGGCATGGAGGGTTTGACCGTGGTGCAGGGTCAGGCTCACTTCGAGGACGCGAACACGCTGCGGGTTGGCGACGAACTCCTGACTGCACCACAAATTTTTATCAATGTCGGCGGACGGGCGCGGGTGCCAGAGATGCCCGGTCTGCGAGAGATTCATCATCTGACCAACACCTCTATCCTAGCGATGGACAGTCTCCCTCGTCATTTGGTCGTGGTGGGAGGCAGCTATATTGGGCTAGAGTTTGCTCAGATTTACCGCCGCTTTGGGGCATCTGTGACGGTGGTTGAGAAAGGGCCGCGCCTTGTGGCTCGAGAAGATGAAGATCTATCTGCTGCAATCCAAAAGATTCTTGAGGCCGAGGGTATAGAAATTCGGACAGGGGCAGAGTGCATCGCCTTTGCGCCCCATGCGGACGGGGTAGCCGTGCGGGTAGACTGCACTGAGGGTGCGCCGGAGGTGGTGGGTAGCCATGTGCTGCTGGCGATCGGGCGTCAACCCAACACCGAGGATCTGGGTCTTGATCGGGCTAGCGTTGCCACTGACGAGCAGGGCTACATTACGGTCGATGACCAGCTCCGCACCAATATCCCTGGCATTTGGGCACTGGGCGATTGCAATGGCCGAGGTGCGTTTACCCACACGGCCTATAACGATTTTGAAATTGTTGCGGCTAATCTGCTGGAGGGTGCGGCGCGACGGGTGAGCGATCGCATTCCCGCCTACGCGCTCTATATCGACCCGCCGCTAGGGCGTGTGGGCATGACAGAGGCGCAAGCCCGTGCTTCAGGACGACCACTGCTCATGGGCACCAGGCCGATGACCAGGGTGGGTCGCGCCATAGAAAAAGGGGAGACTCAGGGTTTGATCAAGATCTTGGCCGATGCCGAGACTCAGCGCATTCTAGGTGCAGCCATTTTGGGTACGGGCGGCGATGAGGCCATTCACGGGCTGCTCGATATGATCAATGCCGACCAGCCCTACACCACACTGCAATGGGCTGTGCCGATTCATCCCACCGTCTCTGAGCTGATTCCCACCGTTTTGGGAGAAATGCAGCCGTTTGCGCCGTAAGCTCGTCAGCCATTGCGGGACAGAAAGCTCTTAGGCATACAAATTTGCCACGAATTCGCCATAGCCGTTGTAAGGCAAGGTGGGAATTTCCTTCCAGGCAAACTGAGAGCCATCTGCAATCAGCCGCTCTTTGCGCTGCGACCATCGAGGATGCGCCACTTCAGGCTCGACGTTGGCCTCAAATTTGTACTCCCCAGGGACGCGGGTGTTCCAAAAAGTTTCGGGTTGGGTGTCCGTAAATTCTATTTTGACGATCGATTTAGCCCCCTTAAAGCCATACTTCCAGGGAATCACTGCTCTGATGGGTGCGCCATGCTGCTTCGGCAGCGTGTGCCCGTAGATGCCGACTGCAAAAAACGCCAGATCGTTAGCCATTTCTTCGATGCGTAACCCTTCGCGGTAGGGAAAGGGCAGAAAATCGGCAGGGGGAAAGGACGGTCCTTTGGTGACGCTGCGATCGAAATACGAAGTAAAGCGCACGAATTTGGCTTGAGAAGTCGGCTCTACGTCTTTGAGAATGGCATTCATTGGGAAGCCCAGCCAGGGGACGACCATCGCCCAAGTCTCCACACAGCGAAAGCGATAGAGACGTTCTTCTAACGGAAATTTGTATAGATCATTCAGCTCATAGGTGCGAGGTTGGCTCACTAGCCCCGTCACTTCAAGTTTCCAGTTATCTAGGGGAAGATTTTGAGCATTTTGCCAAATGTTTTTAGAACCGCCAAACTCATAAAAATTGTTGTGGGTGGCTGCTAGTAGCTCATTAGTAATAGGGCGATCGCCCACTTCCAGAAACGCCGGATTTTTCTGAGCAGAAAGCGACTTGACTTGGGCGATCGGCTGCTCGGCGTCAGTGAGCTGTTTTTGGCAACCCAACAGCGGCAAGGCGGCTCCGGCAATCCCAAACCCCACTACACCCTGCAAAAAACGTCGGCGATTGAGATAGGCCGATTCAGAAGTAGCTTCGCGTTCAGGAAGTTGCCAGGGCTGAGGGATATGGATAAAAGGCATTGCCAGATTAGTCTTTACATTTCTTTAGTATTCACTACTATAGCGATCCACAATCCTCAGTCGATCGCAAAGTCAGCCTATTTTTTCTAAAATCCAGCTTTTAAGGTTTTTTGCCGCGCAAAGCGCGGCACTTCCAAAAAACTATTGGGTTTCGCACCCTTTTGTGGGGGGATCGCGCCTACCCTAGCAGGGCGATCCCCCTCATTCCACTCAGCTTCAGCCTAAACTTTGACAAAATCAGCCGATGAAATCAAGCTAGGTCTAACTCCTTCAAGGATGCCAAGAACTGCGTTGTCTTTTTTCACGATCGTGTTGCGCCCGCGCTTAATTAGGTCTAAATCGTTGAACTTGAGATTACCCGACAGCCCCAGCTTGTCTACATTGTTTTGGAAGTCTCGGATAATTTGCGTTGCGCCTGGCTCCAGCACAAAGACATCGCGGTTAGCCCCGCCAGACAAAAAGTTGGTATCTTTGCCGCCTTTTAGGACGTCATTCCCTTTGCCGCCGAATAGCGTATCTCTGTTTTTGCCTCCATCTAGTGAATCATTGCCATTGCCGCCCACCAGGCGATCGTTGCCGTTATAGCCCAAGAGTTTGTCGTTGCGGCTGGTGCCCATTAGCCGATTGGCACGGTTGTTGCCTTTGACCACAAACAGAGGGGGATTGTTACCGCCACCGTTACCATTATTACCGCCGCCGTCGTTGCCGCCATTACCACCGCCATTGTTACCACCGCCACCGCCGTTATTACCACCGCCACCTGTACCACCACCCGTACCGCCGGAGGCTGTGTCGTTATCAAGGTTAATAACAGATACATCCGTTGGATCGATCGCCGTATAGGCCGCATCTGTACTCGCAACCTTTGTTTGAATGGTGTAGGCAGTATTACCATCCTTGATCTGATCGTCTACGCCCTGCACCGCTACGGTTTGAGGGGTAAACCAGTTCGCAGCGCTAAAGCTGACGGATTGCGGAACTGTACCCTCAGTCAGATCTGAGCTAGTGAGGTTGATGGTGACATCGGCAGTGGGCTGGCTGGTTAAGACAACTGTAAAATTAGCGGTTCCTCCCGCTTCGGTTGTTTGTAGTCCTGTTGTGGGCGTAACCGTTACTCCAGGACTGGTAAGACTCCAGTTCAAGGTTTCACTCAACTGTTTGTCCGTTAGCCCTACCAAGTCACCTGCATTTTTGAGGGCTGTCACATCGTTATATACCCCGATTGCGGCTTTTGCTTGCACCGTCGTGCTGTTGAGACCATAAAAAAACAGCAGCGATCGCGTGGAGTTTGCCGGGATCGTGACTTGGTAACTGGCAATGACTCCTCGGTTGTCATTGGGATCGTTGCCATTACTAAAAAACGTAGTGCCCGATACAGAGCTAGGCTTAACAGCAGGACTTCCTGGCCCAAACAAGACATCGGTAACGGCAGGTCTAAAGTAGATACTGCCTCGCCCCTCGCCCAACTTTTCGCCTTCATAGGGGCGATCGTCATCATCTATGATCAGCCAGCGAGCATCTTTGGTAAACGTACCCTCGTACTGCGGCCAGGTGGGCTGCAAATCAGGAGCATTGCTTGCTGCTTTGAGTTCGCTGGAGAAGGCATGTCCTAAGTTTGTCACCCAACTGATGGTTGTCGTAATCGCAGCATTGGTCGAATTGGTAAAGCTGGCAAATGTCCGAAGGGTAGGCTTATCCTGCATAGCCGCGTACTGCACCGAGACATCTAAGCCCGCGAACTTGCTGTTGCCGTTCACCGTTAGCGTTTGTCCGGTTAAATCGCCTGTGTTGGAAGCAACAAAGTTTTGGTTATTGATGTAGAGCATCAAGCCATGCGTCACGCCAGCATTGCCTGCTGAACCTGTTTCCAAATTGGCTGAGCCGACCCCAAACCCAGGTGAATAGTCAGCAACGCCGCTATTAGGTAAGCCGCTGTCGGTTCCGAGCTGATTTGACAATGACCAAATAGCATTTGCAATTTTCGGCTTGGGCGCTGCTGGGGTGGATGTAGGATCATCAATGATGTCGCCTGTGAGAACAACGTCGCCAGGTTTGACCGCAACCAATACGCCACAATAGCGATCGCAAGTAACATCATCAAAGGCAATGGCCGCTACCGCTCCTGTCTGTACTTCAAGCTGCCAGTTGCCTCCCAAAGCGGCACTACCCGTGAGCGTGTTGGAGGCTGCAATTTCAGCTCCTGTGATTTGGTGGAGGCGATCGACTAATTCTGCCCCGGCATCTCCGACGGCAACATTGCAGCCATAGAGCAAGAGAGAAGGATCACGGGACTCAGACCCAGAAAACCAGGCGGCTAATTCGGACGCATTGCGATCGAGGGTGTCAAGGCTGAGTTGGGTGTTGCCTAGATACAGGCAGCCCGGTGCGCCGTGAGACACAATGTGAATGCTGTCAACAGCGATCGCTTCGCGGCTCTGAGCGGCATGGCGCAGGATGGCCGTAATTTGTTTAATCCCATCGCCTGTCGCATCCAGGATATACACATGCGCGTCTGAAACCCCTTCAGCGAGGCTTTGGTAGTTTTCAACGGCAGCATCAATGAAAACGAAGGATGAACCTGTTTTTGCAAAAGTCATAGAGAATGCCATAGCAACGGTTGACTGAAAAGAAAATTACGGCTTTCAGATGAAAAAATCCCAAACCGCAGGATGGGCATTGCCCAAAATGCTGGCTGGGGCAAGCACCTCACGGTTTGCTGAGCAGTACCTATCTTCCTGCTCAAGAGCGGAAACATCAGAAGTTTCTAAGCGATCGCCTATTTGCTGACCTGCTGTGATGTTCAAATGGGTTACTATCTTTCGGAAATCCAAAGAGAGTTGTGTTTCAGGAACTGTCTTGAGAACTGCTAGGTTGGAGTGCAAACCCAGGTATATGAATGACGGCAGAGTTGCCCGGAGCAGGGTAGGCCAAGAAATTTGTGTGGCCTGCAAAACGTTTAATGAGGATAGGTCGGGATAGGGAAATGGTTGAAATGCGCGGAAGCCTAGCGCCCTCTCAAGCGATGCAGGCAAGCCCTAAACAGAAGGACTCTATTGCCTACTGAGGCAAGCGCGATCGAGATTTAGAGTTTACGCCACAAATCTCCTCACTAGCGCTCCTCAGCCAGTTTGGCGGAAATACTCAGAAAGGGTAGTTAAGTCCCCGTGAATTTACTGAAGATTGACGAAGTAGTGAGCGTTTCAAGGCTTTTTGTGAACTTTGGATAAACGTTGACCGCAACACAGCTTAGATGTGCATTTCAAAGATCATTTCAAACATCTAAGCCTCTAGCCTCAAAGTCGGAAACTACACCTCATCGGATTACGGCTGTCCACACTATTGGGACGATCGCCATCGCCCTGAAGCATCTTAAACTTAATTCAAGAAGTTCCGATTAAGCGCTACGACTGCCTGATGAAGGTCACTACGAAGGTCACTCTAGCCGGAACTTGGTTGCTTATCTCTAGTCCTATGTAATTACTGACCTGAATCTACTGGCTACTTTTATCTCACCGCTATCTCACCGCAGTGTTCTATTCACTATCGAATCATTCTCGAAGTGTCACTGAAGTGTCGCTGATCGAAATGTCACGGTCGAGATGCTGTGTAGGGCGCTATTAGCACTGTAGGACTAGCCGTAGAGGCTGCTTTGGCGAACCGATCGCTACCACAAAATTCAACTTGATTCATAAGGATTTACCATGTTTAACCCCACTCACGTTCTCGTTACTCGCTCCAGAAAAAACCCCGTTCAGCTTGTGTCCAGTGAAAAAGGATTCAAGGTGTTGACCGAAGTAGAATGGCTGCGCGGCACCGAACCTGCGTTTGAAATGCGCTCTAGACAGGGCTTCTTCTGTCATGGCACTCCGGTCGTTGGCTTTAGCCTTCAGCCGATCGCCATTGATGCCGTTCCTGCTGCTAAACCTTCTGCTACTTCTGCCCAGTAATTAGCTCAATAATTGGCTCATTATGCCTGTGTCTAGCAAGGCTTGTCTGGCAGGTTTTGGGGGTAGTGCACTGCAAACGCTGCTGAGCTGCTGCTAAGCTACAGTGGGATAGCGGTTTGAGGACAGCCGTTCGATCGCCCGCCTCGCCGCTTCACCTGTGCCCCACTTTTGCCTTTAACATGACCAGTGCATCTCCGGCTCCGGAGGCTCAGCCCCAGCCAAAATCTCGACAAACAGACTGGCGGCTTTTCCGGATCGTCATTCCTTACGCCAAGCGAAACACGCGCTTACTGACGGTTGCCTTGGTGATGCTGATTCCCCTGGCTTTGGCAGGTTCTATGCAGCCGATCATTATTGGTCAGGCGGTCGCCTTAGCCAAAAAAGAGCCTGTGATGTCGTTTTTGCAAGGGTATAGCTTGGTCGAGGGTGCCAGACTGCTGGTGCTGCTGCTCATTGCCACCTTGATTGTGCAGCTTTCCCTCAGCGGCTTTCAGGGCTACCTGATCCAAAAGGTCGGACAGCGAATCACCGCTGATATCCGAGATGATTTGTTTAACCATGTCACGGCTCTGGCGACTCGCTTTTTCGATCGCACTCCGGTCGGTCGGCTGATCACCCGCCTCACGAGCGATGTAGATGCGCTGGGCGATGTGTTTTCAACAGGGGCGATCGGCGTAGTTAGCGACCTGCTGACGATGGTGGTGCTGGTGGTGGTAATGTTTACCCTACAGTGGCAGTTGGCTTTGCTGCTGTTGGTGCTGCTGTTTCCCGTTACCGGGCTGGTGGTCTATTTTCAGCAGCAGTATCGACTGGCAAACTACAAGGCCAGAGAAGAACTTTCGGCGCTTAACTCGACGTTGCAAGAAAATATTGTCGGAATTAACGTGGTGCAGCTCTTCCGTCGAGAGCAGTTTAACGCACAGCTCTTTCGCACCATTAACCAGCGCTATGTCTCTGAAGTCGATCGCACCATTTTCTACGATTCTGCTGTGTCAGCAACGCTGGAATGGGTGGCTTTGGCGGCGATCGGCGCAGTGCTGTGGCTAGGTAGCCTGCTGGTGATGGGCAAAGTGCTGGATTTTGGTATCCTCACGTCGTTTATTTTGTTTGCCCAGCGGTTGTTTGATCCCCTACGCCAGTTTGCTGAGCGCTTTACGGCTATCCAAGCCGGACTCACTGCCCTAGAGCGGGTGAGCGATATTCTCAACGAGCCAATCGAAATTCGAGATCCAGGTCAGGCGATCGGCTGGGGTGAGCAAGAGATGGAGCGCTACCAGACTCAAGCCAAGAACCCGACAGAGGCTCCTTTGGCTGCTGCGGGCGAAATTCGCTTTGAGCAGGTTTCTTTTGGCTACAAGGCCGATGAACCTGTGCTGCGCAATCTCAATTTCACCATTCGCCCTGGCGAAAAGGTGGCGCTGGTAGGGCCGACAGGGGCAGGCAAAAGCTCTATCATTCGGCTGCTGTGTCGCCTCTATGATGTCACCGAGGGGCGCATTTTGCTGGATGGCGAAGACATTCGAGAGTTGCCTCAGGCTGCTCTACGGCAGCGAATGGCGGTGATTTTACAAGACGGCTTTCTCTTTGCTGGAGATGTCAAAAGCAATATTTCCCTGGGCGAACGCTACTCGATCGATCAGATTCGCAGTGCTGCCGAGCGAACCAATGTGGCACAGTTCATCGAGAATCTACCCCAGGGCTATGACACGCAGCTACGGCAACGCGGGACTAATCTCTCGGGTGGTGAAAAACAGCTCTTGGCCTTTGCCAGGGCTGCCATTCGCAATCCTGGAATTTTGGTGCTGGATGAGGCAACGGCAAACCTGGATGTGAAAACGGAGTCCAAGATTCAGGAGGCGCTAGAAACGCTGCTGCAAGACCGCACCGCCATCATTATTGCCCACCGTCTTTCGACGATTCGCAGCGTCGATCGCATTTTTGTGTTGAAGCAAGGTCAGCTGATGGAGGCAGGGAGCCATGAAGAGCTACTGGCTGAGAACGGACTCTACGCCAGTCTTTATCGGCTGCAAATGCTAGAGGATTAGCAGCGGTGGAGTGCGTGATGGGCTATGGGCATTCGTTTACAAAAATCTGTATTCGCCTTAATGCCCCTTCGCTTAATTTAGTATTTCTTTATAAGTTACATCAAGTAAAACTTATGCCTAAATCTCGTAAGGCTCAACTTTTTGTGGGATTATGACCCATATAAGCAGCAATTTACGAAAAAATTCTGATGCAAAAGTTAACTTTTTCGAGTTTTCTCGGCGATCGATAGATGTAGTTTCTTATACTAGAGTTAACCTTTAAATACAAAGCTCCTGGCTTGGGACGTGATTGCCGCCGGGGTGCTTGGTTTGATATCCCTGGTTAGAGAGGCAGAGATAGCGTGAGTCAATTTCAACTGGAGCAGATGCGACGCTACGACGCAAAGGCGATCGCTCGGTACTATCGGTTTCGCCCCTGGCTAACGCTGTGGCGTTCCCTAAGCGTAGTCTGGCTGTTTGGAGCATTTATCTTGGGCTTAAAGCAAGATGAATGGTTTCGACAAGTTGAGGCAAACAAGCTGAGGCGCGCCGCCCAACTCCGCAAAATTTTGACTCGCCTCGGTCCCACCTACATTAAAGTCGGTCAGGCTCTCTCGACCCGCCCTGACCTGGTGCGTAAAGACTTTTTGGATGAGCTGGTCAAGCTGCAAGATCAGCTGCCTCCTTTTTCTACAGACATTGCCTTTGGCATCATCGAACGGGAGCTAGACCGCACCATTGATGAAACTTTTAGTCAAATTTCTCCTCAGCCGATCGCTGCGGCGAGTTTAGGCCAGGTTTATCAGGCGCGGTTGCATACGGGCGAAGAGGTGGCTGTCAAAGTGCAACGGCCTCGTCTGCTGCCCGTGCTGACGTTAGACCTTTATCTCATGCGATGGGCGGCAAGCTGGATGTCTCCCTGGCTACCGCTCAACTTGGGTCATGATCTGCTCCTCGTGGTCGATGAGTTTGGCACCAAGCTATTTGAAGAAATTGACTACCAAAATGAGGGGAAAAACGCCGAAAAGTTTGCCGCTAACTTCTTGGGAGATCCAACGGTTAAAGTTCCTCTGATTTACTGGCGGTACAGCAGCCATCATGTGCTGACATTGGAATGGATTCATGGCTCTAAGCTGACCGATTTGCAGAAGATCCGCGAATCTAACCTCGACCAAGATACGCTGATCGAAATTGGCGTAACGGCGGGCTTACGCCAGCTTCTAGAGTTTGGCTTTTTCCATGCCGATCCTCATCCCGGCAACCTGTTTGCCACGCCCGATGGCCGCATGGCCTATATCGACTTTGGCATGATGGATCAGCTTGAGCAAGAGGCCAAGGAAACGCTGGTAGATTCTGTTGTGCATCTGATCAACCAAGACTATGAGCACTTAGCCCAAGATTTCGTCAAGCTGGGTTTTCTCACATCGGGCACCGATATTCAGCCGATTATTCCTGCCTTAGAAGAGGTGCTGGGTAATGCCTTGGGCGAAAGCGTCCAGGACTTTAACTTCAAGACCATCACGGACAAATTTTCGTCGTTGATGTACGAATATCCGTTTCGGCTTCCGGCGAAATTTGCGCTGATTATTCGCTCTGTTGTGACGCAGGAAGGGCTGGCGCTCAGCCTCAATCCTGACTTTAAGATTGTCGATGTGGCCTTTCCCTATGTGGCTCGACGGCTGCTCACGGGTGAATCGCCTGCGCTACGCCGCCGACTGATTGAGGTGTTGTTTAAGGACGGCAAGTTTCAATGGGAGCGGTTGGAAAATCTCATTGCGATCGCCCGCTCTGATACGCAGTTTGATCTGCTGCCCACAGCCCAACTTGGCTTACAATACCTGTTGTCTGATGAGGGTGATCTGTTGAGGCGGCAGCTCATCCTGGCACTGATTGAAGATGATCGGCTGCATACCGCAGAGGTTCAGCGACTGTGGAATCTGATCAAAGATGATGTCAAACCTGCTCGTTTGCTCACGGCGGCGATCGGTGCGCTAACCGATTTTTCTACTGAAAGAGCCGCAGAGTTGCTGCCCTCTATGGCTGGCTTTATGTCTTCTCAAGATAGAAAAACGGCTAGGTAATCGGGTTAGGTCATTGGGCAAGAATGCCTCGACCGATTGTTCTCTCATGCATTACATTTCCCAGCTAATGTCCCAGTCAAGGAGCTACCTGTGTACTACGATCCCCCTTACTTTTTACTCGTTGCTGGTTTGTTCGCCAGCATCACTTCGGGACTTGCCTTTGATGCCACACTGAAGCAAGCTGTGAATACATGGGCACGCAATCGCACAACTCAGACGCTAGAAAATGTCCAAGGATTCCCTCTCTTGCTGACGTTTCTGGGCATTTGTGCGGGTATCTGCGTATTTCTTGCTTCTGGCGTACAAATCTTTGGCTTTCCTACAGGTATTGCTTACGGAGTTGCTTTCTTGTTAACCGTGATGACAGGTTTGTTGGTCTGGTGGCAGCTCGGTAAGATCCTGCTTCAGCTAGAGCAAGGAGGGTCAAAAGCCCTTGATTTAGATTCTTTCGGTTGAGCTAGTCCCTGTCTTAACTGCTGTGAATACAGCTATAAACTTAAGTTGAAACTTAGAAAGCCGATAGCGCCCATCCAGGAAAGGGGCTATCGGCTTTTTTACATTGCTTTATTAGATTTCTGGATTAGACCTCTGGCATGAATTGCACCATGATTTCCACTTGTCACAAAGCAGGGATGCAACAAGTCTACTGAGAATTCAGCAATTTCTCATTCAGCTTTCTACGATCGCTCAGATAGCCCTCATAGCAGATTCAGGTAACAGGTGGATTCTAGAGGAGTAGAGAAAACCAAGTCTTTAATTCAGGTGACTTATGAAACGCTTCATGATTTTATCGATCGCAACTCTAGCCCTTATGGGTTTTGGCGGCAGGGCATTGGCTGAAGACGGTGGTTTCTGTAACAAGGTGCCAGCCTCTTCTGTTTGCACAAGCCGATAGCATCTCGATCAAGGCAAAAGCGCTGGAAATCCTCTAGCAAACGGCCAAAGGATTTTCAGCGCTGCCTGACTTCACTCATTTCATGCCGCATTGCTGTTGTACTGCTCAAGAATGCTTTGGGCTTTTGCAACATCTTCGGGCTGCGAAGCGTTGACAGAGACTGAGAATATTGGAGTGAGCGCTGATGTCTCAGTTCCTGCTTGATCTTTGATAACATTTACGCCACTCATAGCCGCAATAATACTCATGCCCGCAGCGCCAACCAAGCTGCCTGCAAGCACCATGCCGAGGCTATCTCCGAGTAAGCTAACATTGGCAGTTTCCGCTAAGCTGACTTTTGCATAGCCAAATATTAGGCCGACTAGCCCGCCTGCAAGTGCCCCAACGATCGCCCCTTTGCCACCGCTTTTCTTTGCCTCTGTCTGAGGAACGGGTGGATTCTGCGAGTTGAGCTGAAGCTGATCTTGGGTAAATCCAGCAGTTTGTAACGCCTGGAGAGCCTTTTCTGCAACCTGCTTCTCAGAAAAGCTGACAACAATGCTTTGATAACTTTGATTCAGATCAGACTGGTTTAGATCAGACTGGTTTAGATCAGATTGATTTTGATCAGATTGGCTCTGATTAAATTCTGTTGTGGAGGGCATACTTCTACATCTTTTGAAAAGCTTTACTCTAAGACCCTAGCCTGAAGCCCTCTACCTAGCTTCCTGCTTTAGAAATACGACTTTCCCAATTCATTCACGGCTTCCCTAAAATCATCCTGAATAGGTATGGAGATTTTAATCCCTGGCGGGTCAATTCCTCGCCGCTCTGCGGCGTAAAATGCAGGAATGAGCGAGTATATCCACAAACGACATAACGTTACAGTTTTGCTTTACCACTTAGTTTTTCCAGCAAAATATCGACGGGCTGTGTTCGA
>DATNPL010000090.1:0-35601 GCA_036703255.1 Coleofasciculaceae cyanobacterium | reverse complement strand
ATTCATTCAACGCATGATAGAGGCGGGAAGTAGGTGCCATTGATTTTGCCGATTTGTGTGGTAACTTTCAGCTTAAACCAGGCTCTGCTTCCCTCCTGGCTTTCGTTTCATCTCCCAATACTTTTGTCAGTCAAGCAGGCTCTGATACTGTTGTTGAGTATGCCTTTGGCACACTCACTTGTACAAGTGCTGATTACTAAAATGCATTCTACGAATGTTTCTTCTAGAGCAATGGATATCTGGGCGGCTGCTGCATCTGGAAATACTGACATTGTTAGAATGCATCTCAAAAACGGTGTTAACCCAAACCGTTTAGACATGTACGGTAAGTCTCCACTGCACTGGTCAATCGAGAAAGGCCATATAGAGATTGCTAAAGTTCTTCTAGATAATGGGGCTGATGCAACTCTGAAAGATATTAATGGAGAATCTCCTTTAAGCATGGCTGCGATGGGAGGACTGAAAAGCTTGACAGAACTGTTGCTTTTGAGGGGAGCCGAAATGGAAGTAGCAGCAGCAGCGCTATTAGGGGATCAAAAATTCTTTGAAGAATATTTAGCTGGGGAAGGAAGTCTTTACCTACAAAATGCACGAATGTCTTTGCTTCACCTGGTTGCTAGTCGGGGAGATTATCCAAGCATCATACAGTTACTTATTAATCACGGTGCTGAGGTTAATGCTCAGGACCATTGGAACGCAACTCCCCTAACTTATGCTTCCTCATTTGGCAATCAGGAAGTAGCAAAATCGTTGATTGCTAATGGTGCTGAAATTAGTGCTCAGACTAAAGATCTTCAAACTCCTTTGCATCATGCTGTAACTGGAGGTCATCTCCGTGTAGTAGATCTTCTTATTAACCACGGCGCAGATATTAATGCCGAAGGGAATGGTGGAACAGCATATGTAGAGCGGCAGAAAAAGGCTACCGAGATATTGCTGAGTTACTTATTGAGCATGGTGCAGATATCAATGGTGAAGAGGTATCAGGCATGACTCCACTACATTTAGCATCTAGGCAAGGGCATTTACCTGTTGCAGAACTGCTTCTTACTAAAGGAGCCAACATTAATGCAAGATATGGGATTTTAGGATGGACGCCATTGTTTTTCGCTGAATCTGTGGAAATGGCAGATTTATTGAAATCTTATGGAGCAAGTAATCGTATGTACTGGTGGGCAACAATTATTTCTGGGTAGTGTAGTTCTCATTAGTTCATCGGGCAAGACGGTGACGTTTAGCCAGGATGCACAAGGACGCATGACGTCGGTGCATAACCCATGATCCTAAGAGCCGAGCTGATGGCCGCAGCTAGAACAGAAGCGATCGTCTGGCTGGATGGCAACTCCACATTGACTACAAAACTGACGGGTACTGGGGGGCGCTGGCGGAGCAGTAGGAACCCCCATCTGCATGGACATATTGCCCATTTTCATTTCCATCGGCTTGAGATTCATCTGCATGTTGCCCATATCCATCGGCTTCATCGGCTCCATCGGCTTTATGCGCATTGGCTCTGAGGTCGGCGAATTGACTTGCTGCATTTGTATCTGCTGAGCATGGCTGAGGGAAGGGGCGCTGCTGAGCACATTCACGCTACTACCTTGAACTTGGATAAAGTGTTTGCATTGGGCAGTTCGCAATTTCACAATGATACTCCCCGCCATGCGAAACACCTCAGGTGGAGCGATCCAGCTTCCCGTTTGGATACTTTGGGAGGCTTGCTGCTGTTGTCCGGCACTGCTGCTAGCCAGCGTTATCAGGGTTTGGTTTCCGGCGTTATCGAGAAAAAGACGCTGCCCGTTGTCTAGGTCACATGCGTACACCATGATTGCCTCGCCCACCTGCTTTTTGGCTATTACTCTAACGTGAATTTGAGCAATTTTTAAAGAAGTGAAACACAACCTCATTTCGGTAGATTACACAACCCTATTTTCGCTCTACTGCCTGTCTATTAGCTGGCGTGAATCGATTCGCGCCTTCAAAAAGCATTCACGCCAGAGATCTATCTACTTGAAAGTCAACGTTTTGGAGTTTCAGGCAGCGCGTACCCAAAGCCCTCGTCTTCGATCGACTGAATTTTGATATTATTGAGTCTAAAAGTAATACAGCTCGATCGCAGGTTAGATCACTCGGTTTGAATCATTATGGATCTGGAAATTTCTACCAATCCCCAGGGGCTGCTGCCGCTAGAGGCCGTTCAAACAATTCTCAATCGCTCACGGGCTTCAGTCTACCGCTATGCCAATACCGATCCCGAGGTTTTGAATCCGTCTTATGATCCCCGCAAGCTCAACCCTGAGCATCGCACCAGTAAAGATGACCTATTGCTGTTTCACCCCAACGAAGTGACTCGGTTCGCCAAAGACATTCTAGGCATCAAGCCTGTGACTATTACGATTCAACAAACTCCGCCATCAGCCACTCAAGACTTGCTAGAGGCGATCTTGACCGAGCTTCAGAGCATTCATCAACTGCTGCAATCTCGCCATTGATCTCGTCATTAATTGCAGGACGGTTTTCCTCAGCATCCTCTCATTCTTTCAGAACCGAATGGACGTTAAGATAGTGATTGCTGGAAAAACGGCAATTGCTAACCTCATACCGTTGCCCTGCTATCAGCCGCTTCTTTAAGCCCACTGTTCTTTAAGCCCATTGTCTAAGCGGGGTAATTACCTGTGTCGAGCACGCTACTGGATACTCTAACCACTGACTTCCGCATTGTTTTCGATCGCGACCCTGCGGCACGTAACTGGCTAGAGGTTCTCTTCTGTTATCCCGGCATTCAAGCTCTCTTCTTTCATCGGTTTGCTCACCTTCTGTATCGTCTGCACCTGCCCTTTATTCCTCGTCTGATCTCTCACATTGCGCGTTTCTTGACGGGCATCGAGATTCACCCTGGAGCCACGATCGGCAAAGGGGTCTTCATCGATCACGGTATGGGGGTGGTAATTGGTGAAACGGCAATCATTGGTGACTACGCGCTGATCTACCAGGGCGTGACTCTGGGCGGTACGGGCAAAGAGAGCGGCAAACGCCACCCGACGCTCGGTGAAAACGTTATTGTCGGGGCAGGTGCCAAGGTCTTAGGCAATATTACGCTGGGCGATAATGTCCGGATTGGGGCAGGATCGGTGGTGCTGCGCGATGTGCCCTCCGACTGTACGGTGGTCGGCATTCCTGGCCGAATTGTCTACCGAGCTGGAGAGCGCGTTGACCCGCTAGATCATGGTCGCCTACCTGACTCTGAAGCTCAAGTGATTCGGGCTTTGGTCGATCGCATTGAAGGGTTAGAGCGGCAAGTGCAAAGTTTGCAAGACCAGCGCCAGCCTGTCGAAGCTCATGCGCTAGCCCATTCGTCAAATCGTTCTTTTATGCTGATGCCAGAATTGGCTGACCATCGCGCTCAAGACAAGATTATTGAGCAATTCCTCGATGGTGCAGGTATCTAGAAGCAGCTTTTCTGGCTGAGCCTTTGAGTCTGGCAGATCATTTGTGAGCGTTGCGCGCAGCCCTCAGAAATGATCTGCCACACTGTTTTAAAGGGTAATTTAGATTTAGGCGGTTGCGAGTGACGCTCCTGCTAAGCTTTCATATGGAGCTTTGAGGATACAGCGTCTAAAAATCACCGTAACGAGTAAGCCGCTCCCTCAAAACTAAGCTAAGGTGATGACGAGCAATATTTTTGCGGTCAGGCTTTTTAATGACTCTTGGCGATCGCACCTTATAGACAATCGCCTCCAAAATCTCAGGTTCCAAAACAGCAGTTTCTTGAGCAACGATGCGTATGGCAGAGAAAATGATGACAATTGAGCTATCCGCGATTTGGGCTATGGCGTCTACTGCGCCCACTGTTGCCCCCGATCGCACCACACAGACGGTACCCAAAACCTACCCCAACTATAAAGTCATTGTCCTCAACGATGATTTCAATACGTTTCAGCATGTCTCTGAGTGTTTGTTGAAGTACATCCCTGGCATGACGAGCGATCGCGCCTGGGATTTGACCAATCAGATCCACTTTGAGGGACAGGCGATCGTTTGGGTGGGGCCACAAGAGCAGGCCGAACTCTACCATCAGCAATTAAGTCGAGCTGGATTGACTATGGCACCCCTAGAAGCTTCCTAATCTTTATTACCTCTCCCCTATGGGCACTCCCTCTAAAGGCCGAATTGTCTGGAACCACTCCACCCACCTTCCCGGACTGATTCCTATCCTGGAGCGGCTGACCTATTGTGAGGGGATTAGCACCATTACGCCTGCTGTGATTGGCAACACAAAGTCAAATATCCCCCTGCTCAAGATCAAAATCTCTGTGCCTATTCGGGGTGGCTTTAAGCTGATTGCCCGCAAAGGCAAGACTTTTCAAGAGGTGTTTATTTTGACTAGCCTGGGGCAAGAAGATTTGGAAGCGGCGATCGCCCAAGCCCTGCGATAGCCATTTTTGGCGTTGCTGATTTTATCTGTGAAATTTATTTTCCCTGACTACGAAGTTAAGCTCAGCGACTTACCTGTGCATTAATTACCGCGATCGTTTGTAGTGGGCAATGCCCACCCTACCTGGCTTTGGGCAGAGGAGTAGACTGGTCAATATGGACGAGAAGCCATTCAGAATTGGGTGATAGAGAATCCATTGGATCATATTTTGGATGGAGAGTACTCAAATGAGTAAGGTTTTCCGGATAGTCATACCAATTCTTTTAAATCTAAGTGCATTTTTCATAGCTTGGCTTGTTAGCGTAAATGCAATTCTATATCCCTATACTGACTCTGAGTTTCATACGCTTTCGAAGACTATAGATAGAGACGTACTTGATGCTTTTCGGCTTTTGTCTTTCCTTGGAATAATTTCTTCTGTTTTATCTCCTCTGTTTTCATCTATCAAGTTAGCTCAAGGAAAATCAACAAAGAATCAGAAGTTGTTCTTTATGGCACTAACAATCAGTTCGGCAATCACCACGCTGTATTTTATATCTAGGCTTATATTCTTTTCTAGCCTCTAAAAGGATGTTTGAAAAGCCTTAGGCGGGCAATGCCCACATCAACTTGCTTCTTATTGCAGCAAGTTCTTGAAAGCACAATTCCCAAGAATCCATCCCAGCAGGTTTAAGCGTTTCAGAGGTAGTTATCATGTCATCTTCAGAGCCGAATGCTAATAGCAATATAGTTGAAGTAGATGGCATCCTGTTTGAAACGCTGATGCCTGTACAAACCATTCGTATTCCTCAAACGGGAGAGCAAGTTCCAGTTCAGTTTGGCGTTCGTATTACTAATAGAGGGTCTATACCTTATCGTTTTGATCTACCAAAGTTTATTCCTGAAATTTTTGATGGTGATGGACGAAGAATAGAATACAGTGTAAATAGTAATGCTCGGCAGCCAACAGAGGAACAAGATATTCCACTGATCAATCCTGGTGAATATATCACTCACTGGATAAATGTTGATTTGTACTGGAGAGGCGAAAACTGCTTTGGTTTTGGAGGATTTGTTCGCTACGGTAGCGTTTGGTCAACTTATAGTTTTGGAACTGGTACCTATCAGCTTCAACTTAAATATGATAGCCAGCTTTCTCGACATAGAGTTGTTTTTCGTGGCGTAAGGAGAAACGAAATCGATGGGTTTTGGGTAGGCACAGTTTCTACACCACTGGTCAAGTTTAATTTAGTTAACCTTAAGGGACCTTAGTTTGTGGTGGGCATTGCCCACATCAACTGCTTCAACTTATCTAACATCAATCATCTCGATCGCTTGTGGTGGACACTGCCCACCCTACTGGGCTTTTCAACCCTCCTCTCAGCAGAGTGTTCCGCAAGCCTGAAATGAGGGCAGTTGCGGCTACAGGTAGCTGAGCGGATCGACAGGTTCGCCGCTGACGCGCACCTCAAAATGCAGGTGAGGGCCTGTCGAAAGTCCGCTAGAGCCAACGGCTGCGATCGTCTGGCCACGCTGCACCGCCTGACCTTCCGACACATACATTTCGCTGGTGTGGGCATACAAGGTCGTGATGTTTTTGCCATGATCAATAATGACGGCCTGACCGTAGCCGCCATACCATCCGGCAAAAATCACCATTCCTGCATCTGCGGCATGAATGGGGCTGCCATAATCAACGCCAAAATCAATTCCCGCGTGAAAACGGTTATAGCCCAAGATAGGATGCATTCGATAGCCAAAGGTGCTCGTAATCTCGCCATCGCTGGGAAAGGCTATCTTGCCTGTGCCGCGCAGAATGTATTTATTGCGAGACTGGGCAACGATGCGCTGCTGAATCAAAGCCGTTAAGCTAGCAGAGTCTCGAACGAGCTGATCTTCAGCCGCTTCTAGCGCCTTGCTATCTTGCCGTAGATGGGTGATTAAACCCTGCTGATAGCGGGCTGCATCCTGTGCCTGGGCTTTTTGCGCCAGTAGCTCCTGCGTCAGGATGGCAATGTCATTTTTCTGGGTTTCTATCTTGCGGCGGCGCTGGTTCAGATCATTGGCTTCGGCTTTTAGATCTGTCAAGATCTGGCGATCGTGCCCATATACCAAGCGCAACTGCTGACGGCGATCGAGAAATTCATTGAGGTTTTGGCTTTGCAGCAGCACTGCCCAGCCTTGACTGCTTTGCTGCCGCTGCAAAAATCGCAGCCGCGCTACAGTAGAGTTCTGCTTACCCATGTAGCTTTTCTCAGCTTTTGCCAGTTCAGCTTCCAGCGTTTTCAGAGTGCGGTTGGCGTCAGCAATCTGCTTTTCGTTGGCGGCAATCTGCTGGCTGGTCGCTTTAATATCTTTTTGCAAGCCCCCTAGCTTTTTTTGCGCTGCCTGCTCTTGCTGCTGCAACTGCTCTTGCTTTTGATTGAGATTCGATCGCTCTTGCTCAATTTTTTGCTGCTGCTGCCGGAGTTGCTCAACCGGGTCTGAGGCTTGCGCCAAGGTGAGCGTAGGGATTTGGGGGAAGGCGATCGTGGGCAATGCCAGCATCAGGCTCAGCGCGCCTACGGCCAAAGCGCCCATAGCTAGCGCTGTAGCGTTCCGCAAGGTTTTTTTGAGCCAGCCTAACCCGTTCGCCCGCATCCTGCCCTCTCTAACTTGGGTGCTAAATTTTGGTGCTAAAGACAAATCTATCCTCAATCGATCCATGCCCTAACTTTTGGCACTGAGGGCAATTATGCCAAAGGTTAGGAGAATTAGCCCAGAAATTCTATTGAGTGTTCTCAAGCTCTGAGGGGTGATTTTACGCCGCAGCAGGCTGGCACCGCTACTGAGCAGCAGCCACCACAGCGCCGAGCCGCAAAACACGCCTGCTACCAAAACGGATGCCGTGAGATAGTTACCACCCATTGCTGCCAATCCTAATCCGACAAATACAGCCGCAAAGGAAAGAATGGTTGTAGGGTTGGTCAAGGTGAGGAAGACCGTAGAAACATACATCGATAAATAGGCTTTAGACAAATGGGCAGGTTTATCGTCTACTGCCGCTGCTTCAGCAGGTTGGCTCATAAAAGTTTTCACCCCCAGGTAGCACAGAAAAATGCCGCCCACCAGCTTGAGCCAAAACGCTTGATCGATCAGTAGATCAGAGATAGCCGTGAGGCCAAACCCCGCAATACAGCCATAAATAGCATCTGCTGTGGCTGCCCCCAGACCCGTGAGCAACCCCGCCCCTCTGCCCAAGGTTAGCGTCCGCCGAATCGCTAAAATGCCAATGGGGCCAACCGGAGCGGCGATCGAAAAACCAATCAACAATCCGCGTAGAAAGAAAGCAAGATCCATCGTTTACTCCTTCTGAGTCAAGGTTTCAATCGGCAGCACAGGCGTTTCTTTAACGGTTGATAGGGCGATCGTGGTGCGGGTTTTTTGGATTCCGGGCAGCTCTTTCAACTCTTCGCTAATCAGCCGCTCTAGCGCCTGCGTGGTCTGGCAGCGCACCTTTAGCAGGTAGTCATCCTCTCCGGTGACGTGATGACATTCCTGAATTTCGGGTAAATCCACCACCTTTTGCAAAAAGGCAGAACGGTGGCGTGGATGCTCTAGGGTCACGGCAATGAATGCCGTCAGATGACAGCCGATCGCCACCGGATCAACCAGGGCAGCGAAGCCTGTGATCACCTGTCGCTCTTGCAGCCGTCGCACGCGATCGCCTGCGGCAGGGGTAGAAAGCTCTAACTTCCCAGCCAACTCCGACCAGGTCATCCGCCCCTCAGCCATAAGATGCCGCAGAACTTTAAAGTCTATTTCATCCAGGCTCATAGTCTTATTTCTTTAAGTTTCTATATCTTAAACCTAAAAATAAAAAGTCTAGCAAGATATTTCTTAAATTAATTGTCTTTCAATGACCGATCGCTGATTTTTATATCGCTGGACTCACACAGCGGCTAAACCAGGGATCTGTTTGTGGCGATGGCTATAAATCTGAGAATGAAGAGGGCGATCGCGCCCTTTTTGATCGGTGGGCTATCCTAAATGGAGAATTCTCTTTGGCTGCGCTTTCAATGAGTCTATTGCCCGATGCCCGTCAATTTGCCCCTGCCACTCAGCGAAACCAAGAACCCATTCTGGCGGTTTTGCGCGAAGTGCTGCCGCCTACGGGCACCGTTTTAGAGATATCTAGCGGCACAGGAGAACATGCCGTCTTTTTTGCACCGCAGCTCCAACCTCGCCAATGGCTGCCTTCTGATCCCAGCCCTGAAGCAAGAGCCAGCATTGCCGCATGGCAAGCCGATCGCCCTACAGACAACCTGCATCCGCCGATCGCCCTGGATGTGCGAGATCCCATTTGGCCTGTCGAGCAAGCATCACTGCCGTCACCCAGCCTGGATCTTCAGCGCTACCCGATCGCAGCGATCGTCAATATCAACATGATCCACATTGCGCCTTGGGCCGCTTGTCTGGGGCTGATGGCCGGAGCCAGTCGTATTTTGCCCCCTGGCGGAATTTTGTATCTCTATGGGCCTTTTAAGCAATCAGGGCAGCACACTTCCGCTAGCAACGCAGCCTTTGATGCCAGCCTGAAGCAGCGCCATCCTGAATGGGGAGTGCGCGATCTAGAAGAGGTAATGGCGATCGCCCAATCGCAAAGTCTTGCCTGGGTTAAAACGTACCCGATGCCCGCCAATAATTTATCCGTGGTCTTTCAAAAGCAGTGATCTAGCGCCAGAGCTTAATCGTAGTGTCGCTACTGCTGCTGACTAGGGCTTGCGTCGCAGGTTGCACCGTCACCGATAACACCCCGCTGGCATGGGCGGGAATATTTTGCAGAGATTGCCCCGTTTGGGTGTCCCAAATCTTGAGGGTTTTATCAGAGCTGGCGCTGGCAAGCATCCGATCGTTGATGAACGCGACAGAATCAACGCGATCGCTATGTCCCTCAAAGGTTTGCAGCAGCTGCCCGGTGGCGGCATCCCACGACTTGACAAAACCATCCCAGCCTGCACTCGCAAGCTGTTTGCCATCGGGGCTAAAGGCAACGGCTCTGACGGTATCCCGATGTCCTCCTGGCTCTCCCAACGTCCGAATTAGCTCTCCGGTTGCCAAGTCCCACATGCGGATCGTTTTGTCGGCGCTACCGCTGGCGATCGTTTCTCCATCCGGGCTAAGGGCTACGGCATAGACCACCGCTGCATGTTCGGCCAGCACACGGCTGCCTTCAGTGCGTAAATCCCAAACTCTGACGGTGGTATCTTCGCTGCCGCTAATCAAGGTTTGTCCGTCTTTGCTCAAGGCCACCGACCAAACAGGGCCAGTGTGTCCTTCTAGGGTATGCAGTAATCGTCCTGTGGGCACATCCCAAACTTTGATGGTGTTGTCGCTACTGCCGCTCGCAAGAATTTGACCATTTTGACTCAGGCTGAGCGATCGAATAGCGGCCAGGTGTCCATCTAAGGTGCGCTGCACTTTCCCCGTTTTGACATCCCAAATCTGAATCGGGTAGAACTGACCTGCGGCATCTTGATCTTCACCGCCGCTGATCAGGGTTTGCCCATCGGGACTCAGAACCGCTGACCACACCGCCAGGGAGTTGCCCGCAAAGGTTTCTGCTAAGGCTAGAGTGCGGAGGGTATTGAGTTGCGCGCTGGAGGTTTCAGGCGTTAGAGAAGCAGACTGCAAAACGCGGGGAACGGCGTAAATGCCGATCGCCAGCGCTAGCAGAAGGCCACCCCCCACCAGCAAGCGGGGAAACTTGCGAGACTGCTGTGCCTCTGCTCTCAGAGAGCTGGCGGCGACAGGGGCAGGGCTAGGGGCAGGATTTGCCAAGGGCGATCGGGCAACCGTAGGCAAATCAGCAGCCCCATCGACTCGAACCACAGGCGGCTGTTCAGTGCTCGGAGCCAGCAACAGGGGATTAATCGGCGTTTCATTAGCGGCTTGCAGCGCTTCACTTAAGGCCGCGACAGAGGCAAAGCGATCGCCAGGAGATTTTTCGAGGCACCGCATCACGATGGACTCTAGCTCTGGGGAAATATGCCCACAGTCCAGTTGCGATCGCAAAGGCTTCACAGGCTGAGTGGCATGCGCGGTGAGCCAGGTATCGTTGCTGATTCGTCGGGTGCGGAAGTCAAAGCCAAACGGATCGATCCCGGCCAGCATCTCGTAAAGGATAACGCCCAGACTGTAAATATCAGAGCGCTCGTCTACCTCTCCTCGAAAGTCAAACTGCTCTGGTGAAGCATAGTGGCAGGTGCCCAAAAAAACGCTGGTGGCGCTGGTAAACTCAGCCTGGAGAGAATGAATTTTGGCAATGCCAAAGTCAATCACTTTGACGAATTCGCCCAAGGCAGAAGGCACTAAAAAGATATTGGCAGGTTTCAAATCTCGGTGGATGACCTTAATGCGCTCACTAGAGGCTACCTCGCCGCTCCAGAGCACGACGCCTTCATGCGCCAACTGCAAACCTGCACAAATCTGAGTCATGATGTTGCAAGTTCGAGCCACAGACAGGCGCGGCTGATTGAACAACAATTGATCTAAAGGCTGCCCTTGCAGATATTCCATCACGTAAAAGGGATAGCCTTCAGGCGTCACTCCATAATCGCTGACTTGGACAATGTGCGGACTCTTCAAGGCGGCACAGATGGCGCATTCCCGCTCAAATCGCCGTTTAAAGTCTAGATCTTCAGCCAGCGCTAGCGACTCTCGTAAAAGCTTGACGGCAACGGGTTTACCCAAACGGGTATCGGTTGCCAAAAAAACTTCTCCCATGCCTCCACCGCCCAGACGATCGTCAATGCGATAGCGGTTGCGATCGCCCACTAAGCGACCGCTCCAAGGATTAGGCTGACCTGTTGAAGAATTAGGCTGACTCAAGGCTATCACCGGGAAGCTCTCAGACATTTACAATACAGCCAACACAAAACAAGAGAGACAATCCAAATTAAAAATTAAGCTTGATGAAACGGGCGTCGCTGAATTGCAGGATAAATCTGTAGGAGGTGTCAGTTCTCTGACCCCAAAGTTAGAGGATTTGTGGGCTTTCATCAACCCTTGATCCTCCCCAACCCTCCTTAAAAAGGAGGGAGCCGAGCCGTTTAAAGTCTCTGTCTTTAAAGAGGAGCTAGGAGAAGCACCAAGAGGCTCACTACTGCAATTTCCAAACGGCAACCGTTCCATCTCGACCGCCGCTGACCAGGGTCTTGCCATCAGGGCTAAACGTGACTGACAAAATCCAGTCTAGATGCCCTTTGAGACTTGCAAGCAGGGTTTGACTCTCTAAGTCCCAAATCTTGATGGTATTGTCAATGCCGCCGCTGGCGATCGTTTTGCCGTCGGGGCTAAAGGCCACAGAGACAACATTATTCACATGTCCGGTAAAGGTGTTCAGTTCCTCACCTGTTTGGACATCCCACAGCTTAACCGTCCCGTCCCAGCTACCACTCGCCAATCGTTCGCCCTTGGCATCAAAGACCAGCGCCCTGACGGTATCTGTATGTCCTGGCAAATTACGCAGCATTTTTCCGGTTTGCCAGTCCCAGATCTTGATGGTGGTGTCCTTGCTGCCGCTAGCGAGGGTCTTGCCATCGGGGCTAAACACAACCGGGAAGAGACGGTCTTTATGGCCTGAGATGGTGCGCAATAGCTGGCCGCTGTTGAGATCCCATAGTCGAATGGTGCTGTCGCCGCCGCCGCTGGCCAGCACTTGTCCATCGGGATGAAAAGACATTGACCACAGCACGCCTGCATGTCCGACTAGCGTTTGCAGCAGTGTCCCGGTTTGCACATCCCATAGCTTAATGGTTTTATCGGCACTGCCCGTTGCCAAAGTTTTGCCATCAGGACTCATGGCGATCGCATGAATAATCTCTGTATGGCCTTTAAGCACATGCTGAATTTCTCCCGTACGGAGGTCGCGAACTTCAACAGCATTACCGCTGACGCTAGCCAAGGTGTTGCCATCGGGAGTCAGCACCACCCACCAAGCTGCACCCAAGCGGCCAATAAACGTTTGCACCTTAACCTGCTCCCAGGCTGCTCCGGCCTTGCAGTTGGGCAGCGAAAGTTGAGCCTGCATCGGCTGTTTAGATCCGGGCAAGGTTTCAAGGGGGCGATCGCAAGCCTCTTGGTTTCCGGCAGTTTCGGTTGCAGAATTAAAGCTATTCAGCAGGTTGGGATTGACTAGCCCTGTCAGGCTGCTTAAGGCAAACCCAGCGCCCAGAATCGCCAGCGCTATTCCGGCATAGCCAAAGACGGATAGATGCTTGAGGGCAACACTAGTGGTGTCATTTTGCGAAACAGGCTGGGGCACGTTGGGTTGAGATTCGGGGGAAGGGGGTTGAGGGTTCATGGGCGTAGCGGGGACAGGAATCCGCGTAGGAGGAACTTCGTTAGCAGCGATATTTAATTGAGGGGTCGGGGTCGGGAGTTCTGCCTTGTCATTTCCGGGTCGGGATGCGGCCATAAGCGCAGTTGCAGCGGCGATGCCCGTTATGAGACTGCCACTTCCGGCCTTGACTGTCTCAGAACTATCAGGACTATCAGGATTAGGAGTACCAGAGCTTTCTGGAATGAGTCCGAGGACTAATTCGCCCACCCCTTCCACGATGCGCTTGGGCGTTTGAGGCGGATATTCGGGGTGGAGTGGGCTTTCTTTACGCAGTTTTTTCTCTTCGTTAAGCACCCGTAGCTGCTGGTTTTTTTGACTCAGGTATTCAACGGTCTGGCGGTAGACATATCGGTAGAGCGCATCGGCTTCAATCACCCCTTGGGCATCGGCAGCTTCGCCGCGCAAGCCTTGAATCAGATAGTAGGTAAACACGCCATGCCCTAGCTCAGGAAATTCCCAAGATCGCTGCCCTTCGCCACAAGAGAGGAGGGCATAAAAACCTCGGCTCTGAGCAGCACGGGTGCGTAAAACCTTGACTAGCTGCACGGTCGGTTCAAACGAGCCGATCGCCGTTGGTTCATCCATGCCTCTGGCTCCCCGCAAAACCAAACTGCCGCTGTGGCAGGCATCGAGCCACAGCATTTGATGACGAGCCGCACACCCTTCTAGAAGCTGTAATAGCTCTTGCATCTTTAAGCCTGTGGTCAAGAGCGAGTCATTTTGCGTGTCGCTCAGACACAATACGGCCTGCTGCGTGGTTTGTTCAATAACGCCATGCCCAGAGAAGTAAAACAACACGGTGTCTTGCGGTTGAGCGGCTGAGGTGATGCGCTTCAGGCTGTTGTAGACGGACTCAAAGGTGGGGAAAGCGGCAAAATCGTGATGAACAATGACCTGCTTGCGGGGAAATTCTCTTGTCGCTTCGTTCAGCGCCGCGCCTAGTTCCTGACAGTCGATCGCGGAGTAGTCTAATGCTGGAAATTGCTCATCCTGGTATTGATTGACGCCCACGAGAAGAATCCACATCTTCGCTTTTCCGGTCGCCAGGATTTGAGTGGAGTCACTGGTTTTAAGGCTCAGAGGACACATAGGAGAGAACCTCAGGTGTAGGGAATGAATGAAGATCGAGACTGCTACCGTATGCTGGCTTTAATTTGTGGCAATCAATGCGCTTTTATTATCTTGTGCTTTTACTATCTAATGTGCTTTAGCAATAGTGCTTTAACAATACTGTGTAACATCTTCACCGCATTGATCCGCTAAGAAAGATAAACATTTGAACCGTAAACCTGCGATCTGGTCGTACAGGGGATTCAACTTGCAGAGCGGCGGAATGCGAAGACGATAGCCCAGACAGATAATCGTTCGTTCAAAGGGACAATGGGATGGAATGGTCTTACAAATCAAGCGAGCAAGCTGAGGGTTATGAATTTCGATCGCATCCAGCGCTTGTCGCATGGGATTCCATAGATTGAGTTGCTTTAGCATCATTAGCCTTCCTGGTTTAAAAAAGTTTGGGTTAAACAGGCAGCAAGAAAGACTTCTCCCCTAGCCCTCTTGATCATTCAAGAGAGAAATCACAAACGGGGGTGGAGAGAAGTCGAGTTGGCAATCTACGAACGGGTTGATTCTCTACTGAGAGAACTCAGATGAGAGAACTGAGAAAACTTAGACTACTGCAAAGTTGTTGGCAGAGAAGGTGTTCAGGGCAGTGATTCCGTTTTGGCCTGTTTGATTGGTCAAGTTAGCCAGAACGCTGATGCCGCCGCCATCACCCAAATCCTGAGAATGAACCAGTCGGCTGAAGCCCAGGTTGACGTTGAAGTAGACGAATACGCCTTCATCCGCCTGGATGCTGTTGTTGTTCTGGATCGCTTTTGCGGCAGCAGCAGCATTGGCAAACGGATCGGTCAGGACAATAATGTTGCCATTGCCTGCAATCTGAGCAGAGTTGCCTTTTTGGAAGGCGGCATTGGCCAGTCCGAGGTCGCTGCCAATCAAGGTGAACTGATCATCTGCGATCGAGAAGTCGGTGATAGCATCAGGGGGCAGGTTTGAAACATTGATCAGGTTAGCTGCCGGAGCAAATACCGCACCTCTAAAGGAATCAGCGTTGTAGACAAAGCGATCTTTGCCGAGTCCGCCCGTGAGCGCATCTGCGCCTTCGCCTCCAACCAGGATGTCGTCGCCTAGCCCGCCGTTGATGGTGTCAAGACCGACGCCGCCCAGCAGCACATCATTGCCTGCTTGACCGAAGATGGAATCATCTCCGAGTTCACCAAACACCACATCGTTGCCTGCTTCAGCCAGGATGAAATCGTTTCCAGCGCCTGCAAAGACCAAGTCAGCACCGCCACCCGTGATCAAGATGTCATCGCCCTTGCCAGCAAACACGGTGTCATCTTTATCAGAGCCTTGAAAGATATCCACCCTTTTGCTGCCTCTCCAGTCGGGCGTGTCAGGCTTGTTGTTGTCGAGGGCGTCAATCGCTTGGTTCTTCACCCAAGTTCCGACTCTTTGATTTTTTAGGTCATCGCTTTGTTCGGATTGTTGAGCAGCTCTAGTTAGTTTAGCCATGATGATTAATTCCTGTCGATTTTGTTGAATGTTGAAGTGACTAATGGGTGGAACTGTTTTGATCACAAACCTCTCACGGTGTGAACAAATTCTTCAGTTCCTTCTTTCCCTTAAGACGATCGCTTTTTACTCGTTATGCAGTCGATCGTTAAACAAATTTTGAGAACTGAGCGATCGCTTGGGGTGGTTCGTTGCTTGACTACAAAAACTAGATTAAAGGGGATGTCTCGGTTTGCCAGCCTGAAAAAGTCAGAAAAAGTCAGAAGGTTTTCAATTTCAAGGCTGAGGCTGGTCAATCTTAGGGATGCGATCACACATCCTCAGTAAATCGCAAATGCTCACTCATTCTCAAAAAGTTGATTTTCAAAGGCGCTTTGCGCCTTTGAAAATCAACTTTTTGGGGTTTTGGGCTGCGCGTAGCGCAGCCCAAAACCCCGTTTGTGATCTCTGATCCTATCAACTCGTGATATGGTGCTCTAAACGTTACACCGTTGACCCATGCGTCCTCGCCAAGAAATCGTTGAGATCTTTTCAACGTTTCTACAATTTGATGCAGATCGCGTTCAGGGTTGGCTGACTGACCCCAAGCTGCGGCGTAGCTTGGAGCGCTGTTTGACGCAATTACCTGAGACAGAACGTTCAGATACTTTTTTAGTCATCTACTGGCACAAGGCTTGGCAGATGCAAACCAGTCCACTGGCGCAGAGCCATCTCGCCGCCTATCTGCAAGAGGTTTGCTACTGGGCAGCGCAAAAAACGAGCCGCTATTTTGAAAACGCTCAGTTTCAGATGTCTGACTGCTTTCAGGTGGCGATCGCGTCTCTCGATAAGGTATTAAAAGGCTTTGATGCCAAGCGCAGCATTTCGTTGAAGGGTTACGCCAGTCTTAAGTTTGGCAGCGTCATTAAAGATATTTTGCGGCAGCGACAAATTGCCGACATTTGTACGCCCTGGGCCTTGCTGCACAAGCTCAGCAAAAAGAGGCTGATTGAATCCTTGCAAAGTGCAGGCATCTCGCCGGAGATGATTCAGCGCTATGTTCTCGCCTGGATGTGTTTCAATGCCATCCATACCCCAACGGAAGTGCCCAACCGCACGGCAACTAGCCGCAAGCTGATCAAGCCCAGCCCAGAAACTTGGACAGCGATCGCAACGCTTTATAACCAGCAGCGCCAGACGCAACTGCCTGCCCCAACGCCCGCCATCTCTGCCGAAACCCTTGAGAAGTGGATTACTGCCTGTGCCACCGCAGGTCGGCAATATCTCTACCCCACCTGGACTTCGATTAACGCCCCCAAACCCGGACAAGAAGAAGGGGAGTTGCTGGATAACTTACCTCAACCGGACGCAGCCCCCGCGCTGGCCGAAATGATTGCGGCAGAGGAAACGACGCAGCTTGACCAGATTAATGCTGTGCTCATGGAGGCGATCGCCCAACTTGAACCCAGCCTTCAGCAGCTCCTGCACCTGTATTACCGAGAAGAGCTCACGCAGCAGCAGGTTGCCCAAGCGCTACAGGTGCAGCAATATACGATCTCGCGCCAGTTGACCAAAGTTAAGCGATCGCTCCAGCGCCATCTGGTTGAGTGGAGCCAAGAGACTCTGCATATCACTCCCAACTTAGACGTTATTGAATCTATCAGCGGAGTGCTGGAAGAGTGGTTAAAAGTCCATTACGGTCGAGCCTAGCAACACCTGACTTTTTAGGACTTTTTCAGGCTGGCAAAGCCAGAAAATCCGTTTATTTTGTTTTTGTTGGCAAAAAGATATTTGAGGGAAACTTTTATGTTTGCAAAAGTTCCAGAAAAGTATATGCATTTGACCCGATGGGGGTTAGTCATTGGCTGGCTCATCTTGATCGTGTCTATGTTTTATGATCCGATTTCGGCTCAACTCACCGAATCCAATCAGCTCTTTGCAGCTTCTACCCCAACAGGCTGCTATCAGTTTCAAGGGGAGTGTCGTCCACTCACGGCATATCCCTTAGGGGCAAGAATTTTTTGGGGCATGGTGCTGCCTCTAGCGATCATGACTCTTCTGGTGTTTGGGCATGAAGCCTGGCGGCGAATTTGTCCTCTCTCTTTTCTGTCACAAATTCCTCGATCGTTAGGATGGCAGGGCAAACGCACGATCGACGAAAATTCTTGGCTAGGACGTAATGCCCTCTATCTTCAGTTTTCTCTCTTATTTGCTGGGCTAAACCTGCGGCTGCTGCTGGTCAATTCCGATCGCTTTCTATTGGGAATTTTCTTACTCCTTACCATTCTCACGGCTATCACCGTTGGGTTTCTCTACGACGGTAAAACCTGGTGTAACTACTTCTGCCCGATGGCACCTGTGCAAATGATTTACAGCGAGCCAAGCGGGCTGCTGGGCAGCGAAGCGCACCGCACACCCCCCAAGACCATCACCCAGTCGATGTGTCGCACTGTCGATAAAAGCGGTCAAGAAAAAAGCGCTTGTGTGGCTTGTAAGGTGGGCTGTATCGATATTGACGCAGAAGGGGCTTATTGGGAAGGCATTAAGAAACCAGACCGCAAGCTGCTTTACTATGCCTATGTTGGCCTGGTGATCGGATTTTACTCTTATTTTTGGCTGTACTCTGGAAGCTGGAGTTTTCTATCTGCCGGGGTTTGGAATGAAACAAACCAGATGGCGACTCTGCTTCAGCCGGGGTTCTTTATCGCAGGTCAGGCGATCGCCGTTCCCAAACTAATCGCGGTTCCGTTAACGATGACGGTCACGGCTGGGGTCACCTATGCGATCGGTCTATGGGCAGAATGGTACTACAAACGCCATAACAAACGGCAAAGACATCCGCTCAGCTCAGAGCAAGTGCAAAGCCGGATGTTTGCCATCACCACATTTATTGCGTTTAATCTGCTGTTTTTCATGGGAGTTCGACCCACGCTAGGCTACTTCCCGGTTGCCATCCAGCACCTCTTGAGTTGGGCGGCGATCGTCGTCAGCAGCTTGTGGGTGGTCAAATCCTGGAATCGCAGTATGCAGCGCTATAACCGAGAGCGCGATGCCAATCTTCTCCGCCGACAGCTCAGCAAACTCAATATTGACCTTTCTCAATTTCTCGAAGGCCGTTCGATGGAGCAGCTCAAACCCGATGAGCTATATGCACTAGCCAAAGTGTTGCCGGGTTTCAGCAATAACTACCGTCTGCAAGTCTATCAAGGCACCTTAAGAGAAGCCTTAGAACAGGGCAGCGTCACGCCAGCCAGAAGCCTAAAAGTCTTCCACACCCTACGCCAAAAGCTTGAGATTTCTGAAGAACTGCATTGGTCAATTTTGGATAAGCTCCAGACAGAAGAACCCAACCTGTTTCACCTTTCTCGCTGGCAAACCCGAGATTCTGATACCACGGTTGTCAGACCTTCTTCTGAACGCCGAGCGACCGCCGAAGAGACGCTTTATCGCCCTACTGATCGCCCCCCCAATCGCCCAATCGATCGCCGCCCTGAAGCTCCACCGACTTCCCAAAATCCGGCTGCTCAAGGCGATCGCAACCTTAGCTTCCATGATCTTGATCCGACGGTGGTCAAACCGAACCCTCAAGATGTTCCGCCTTCTGACTCTCGCCCAGACTAGCGTTCTGGTCATCAGACTATCTGTTCGTCAAATCACCTGACACCGCTGGACATGGCGCTGAACTCCTGCGCCCCCTGCATAAAGGCTCAATATCCATCGTTAAGTATAGTAAGGCGTTGAACCCCAACACCTTTTTCTCAAAAACGAGTCGATCGCCTGTTTCGCCTCTACCTACCTTGCATCCAGACCCCATCATTCCCCTCTTCTTATTACTGACTTAGGAGACCGAACATGCTCAAGCTCAAAGTATTCAACTCTCAGACTGGCGAATTTCAAGAAGTGGCTCTATCGCCAGACTCGACCCCTCAAGGGGAATGCTTGGTAGGACGAGCCTCCAACTGTGATTTGGCGCTAGAGAGTCCGGATGTGAGCCGTGTGCATGGCCGGATCAAGGCGCAAAAGGGAGAATATTTCTACACCGATCTGGGCAGCGCCAATGGATCGCATATCAATAACGAACAGGCGCAAGCGCACCAGGGCTATGTCCTCAAAGTAAATGACCTGCTCCGGATTGCCGACTTTGTGCTGTTGGTAGAAGCGATTGAACCGGGTGTAGCGAGTGGAGAAGATTCGATTTGGAAAAAATTGGGGGGCGATCGCTATTGGACGAAGGGCGACTTGACGGTGCGCTGTGTCCGCATCACCGATGAAACCGCCGATGTCAAAACCTTTACCTTTGTGGCAGAGCCGCTGGTTTTGTTTGACTACAAGCCCGGTCAGTTTGCCACCCTAGAGCTAGAAATCAATGGAGAACAGGTGCTGCGCTCCTACTCCATTTCATCGACGCCCTCTCGTCCCCACACGCTAGAAATTACGGTGAAGCGGGTTCCTGCCCCAGCAGGGGTATTGCAGGCTGGATTAGTATCTAACTGGCTGCATGACAATCTCAAAGTGGGCAGCCAAATTAAGTTGAGCGGCCCCTTAGGAAAATTTACCTGCCAGCCTGACCCCGCCCCAAAGCTCCTATTTATTTCAGCAGGCAGCGGCATTACGCCCGTCATGTCGATGTCGCGCTGGATTGCCGATACAGCGCAGCAATCTGATATTGTGTTTTTCCACTGCGCTCGTACTCCCCGCGATGTCGTCTTTCGGCAAGAGCTGGAAATGATGGCGGCACGCCTACCCAATTTTCGGCTGGCGCTGAGCACCACTCGCCCAGAACCAGGGCAGCCCTGGTATGGGTTTACAGGCAGAATCACGGCTTCTCTGCTGCAAATGGCGGCCTCAGACTATCAGGAGCGCACGGTTTATGTTTGCGGTCCTAATGGGTTTATGCAAGAAGTGAAAGCGCTGCTGGAGGGATTGGGTTTCCCCATGCAGAACTATCACGAAGAGAGCTTCGGCGCACCGAAGAAGGTCAAAGCTGCGAAAGCTGATGCTGCCAGCCCGGTAGCCAGCCCGGTAGCCGATCCTGTAGCCAGTGCCGCAGCGATCGCCACTCACCGCCCCGCAACTCCTCCAGTCAGCGCCCCCTCACCCGCCGCAGGAGCCGCCGCTCAGCCCCTCGTGGTGTTTTCTCAGTCGGGCAAACAGGTGTCCTCCGACGGTTCAGAATCTGTTTTAGAACTGGCTGAGCAGGAAGGCATTAAAATTCGCAGCAACTGCCGTCAAGGGGTTTGTGGCGCTTGCAAAAAGCGTAAGCTAGAAGGCGAAGTCAAGTATGAATCAGAGCCAGATGCTCTAGAACAAAGCGACCAAGATGCAGGCTTTATTCTCTGTTGTGTTGCGGCTCCGGTAGGTCGGGTGGTCATTGAAGCCTAATTGAAGCCTAAAAGCCAGATCAACCGCAAAACGGACTGATGTGAGTCTGGGCACAGGCTCTATACCCCTAAACCCTTTACCCCCGACAGCCACTATGACCCGATCGCCACTTTTCACCGAAACTGAACCAACGCAAATTCTCTTAGAAATTTCGCCTGAGGAACAAGCTCAGAGCTGGCAGCAGCACTACTCTGGGTCAAGCCGCCGCTGGAATGCCTATCTCAACCAAATTTGCCTAAACACCGTTCTAGCATGGCTGCGCCAAGACTATCCCCAGGCAAAAGTCTGGACGCAAGCCACCCAACATCCCAGCTTTTGGGAAGTGGTGGAGGGTAGCGCCATTACCTTAACGGGGCAGGCCGCGAATCCGCTACATACCATTCGCCTGGTTCTGATTCCCAGTGCTGCGATCGACCATAGCGAACTGCGGGTGCCGCAAGAATGGGTCGATTTGCCCAGTTGGGCGGGAGATTATTATCTAGCCGCAGAGGTCGAACCCGACGAAGGCTGGGTCAAGATTTGGGGCTTTACGACTCATGCACGACTTAAGGCAAGAGGAACCTATGATGCGGGCGATCGCACCTATGCGCTGGATGCCCATGATCTAATTCAAGACCTCAATGTTTTGTGGGACGCTCAACAGCTTTGCCCCGAAGAGTCAACGCGATCGACGCTTCAGCCGCTCCCTGACCTGTCCGTAGCGCAAGCAGAAAATCTGATGGTTCGCTTGGGCAACCCCCAAGTGCTACTGCCCAGATTAGAAGTTCCCTTTACCCTGTGGGGCGCGCTGCTAGAGCATTCCGCTTGGCGACAGCGCCTCTATCAGCATCGGTTGCAGATGCCAGAGCAATGGTCTGTGCTGCAATGGCTGACTGATGGGGTGTCAACGATCGCGCAACAGATGGGCTGGCAACAAGTTGCGTTGCAGCCTAACGCAGCAGGGGCACGCAGCATAGAAGTCTCTCAATCTCCTGCGTCCCTTTTAGTGCGTCCGTTGGTGATTGCAGCGCAGCCTTATGAATTGCGAATTATTCCTCAAGATGCTCCTCAATCGGGGATCTGGCGATTTGAATTATGCAAGCTGCCAACTGCCGCAGATCCGACTCCCACCCTTCCCAGGGGCACGAAGCTACGGCTGTTGACGGAAGACCTACAGCCCTTTGACAATAACGAAGCCACGGCAACTGCCGCTGTAGAACGACTTTACGTGGTGGTGGCTCTAGAGCCGGAGGAAGGTCTGGTGTGGGAAGTTGACCCAACTCCAGATGATTATGAGCAGGAGGTTTTGCGGTTTTGACTTGCAGGTTTAACGAGCGTTGGAGCGATCGCCTAGAAATAGGATGCGATCGCTCCAATGCTCAAGTGGACTACGTCCGTAGATCTGAAGTTGATGGAGAGTGACGATCGCCCCTAAAAGAGGCATTCTTTTGTCATGAAGCAAATCTTTGCAGGCTATGTGTTGGAGGTAAACCGAATCGGTTGGTAGTGTTGTACCGGGAGGGCGATCGCTAAGATCAAGTTATGTTTCACTGTTCCCCACCATCCACTCATTTCTGAGCAATTGTAACGACACGGTGACGAAGCAAACAGACCAAAGGTTTAAATGGTGTTTCCTTTTGCCGATTGTCTACTAAAACTCTGGCACCACTAGTTTCTATTTATCTCTCAATTATTTGGAAGATTGCAAATATTGACAGTTTTCCTGTTTGAGCTGTGGATAACTAACTTACCATCTTCTCTAAAATCAACATTTGTTCCCTGAACCTGCATAATTTGATTACCTGATAGGTCATAAACGTTAACAATGTCTCGTCGTTTTTTCCCATTGGTCAGCGGTAAGGCTATAAATTGCCCATTGGGGCTGAGATCAGGCATTGACCCTTCAACCTCAAGCAGTAACTTTCCAGACGAGTCATATAGATAGAAAAAGTCGTTATCGTAATAACTCCCAATCGTTAAGATCCGTTGCCCATCAGGACTAAATCCTCCAGGTATTCCTTTAAGCTCTAGTGGTTCCTGGTCAAGTTGCCTGTAATAATTCGTTGTTATTGTTCTATTAAATACTTCTTGAGGAGTTGTGAATGATGCAAGAAGACTCCTCTCTGTGGGACTATGAGCGCCAATCATACCGTCTAAATTGTATATTCTTCCAGTTGCAAGCTCATAATATTGACTATATTGACTTTTGGGTCCGTCTAATTTCACAACAAAGAAGTACTTTCTATCTGGACTAAAGCTTCCTCCGTCACCAGAAAATCTCTTGCGTAAGCGACCACCTTGGTCGTATAAATAAACTTCCCTTTTAGTTGGAGAATATGTAGCCATGAAGTGGTTATCAGAGCTAAACAATCGAAAATCTCCTTCTAATTGGAACAGGTATTTACCCGACTTGTCATAAACATGGCTTATTTCCTTTCCAATAAGCTGTGTAACCTCACGCGTCACGAACCTCCAATCCTGAAGTTCAGAGAGGGCGAATCGATCGCCATTAAGACTCCATCTGCGTTGATTCCAACTGCTTGCAGTTCTGGGTAGCCTAGAAGTATACAGATCAAGAGAAAACCCTCTATAGATGCCTTTATAGATAGTTGGATCAGAAACAAGTGCTACGCCACCTGGCGATCGACTTTCGGATGGTTTCGTTGGTATAGTAGTGCAGTTTTGAGACGTTTGAATTATTGCACTAATGCTACAGCTAGTGGTGAAGACTACGACGATACAAGATAGGGCAAGGCGTATAACTGTTCTTAAATTCATTGATATAAAGTGTGATCCTTGAGCAGCTTCAGAGCATAATTTAGCAACCGTTGACCTTGGCAATTAATATTACGTCCATCAACTGTTAAAGCTCAAGGCAAATTTAACTTATATGAAAGTATCTGTTCTTTTTGCTGTCAGCAATCGTGAAAATACGTGATTTCAAATAATAGGACTATGTTTTGTGCTGTTCATTAATACTTCGATATCTAGTGATATCCCCCATATATCACTCTGGAAAGGAAAAAGAGACACTGTCCGAAGGGGCTGCATTTGAAGTTGAATTTAGCGATCGTGACGGACGGCCATATGAGTCTATTGGGTTGCGCCCAGAGCAAATAATGGTGTTGCATTTTGTTCCAGCATCACCTGATTTGAAGCCCGAAATGGTCACAGCATAGCGCAGCACAACAGCGCCGTTGCTGGGTCAAACCATTTGCCAAGTCATGTCTTGACCTGCCCGCAAGGGCACAAGTGCCGATTCCATCCATGGAACTTCATCGGGAACACGCCAGGTCGTTTTAGTTAACGTAATCTGTTCCGTATTGCGTGGAAGTTGATAAAAATCTGGCCCATAGAAGCTGGCGAACGCTTCCAGTTTACCAAGGGCATCAGCGCTCTCAAACGCCTCTGTATACAGCTCCATCGCATGTAGAGCTGAATAACAGCCTGCACAGCCACAGGAATTTTCTTTACTATTGCGAGGATGGGGGGCGCTATCGGTGCCTAGAAAAAACTTAGGATTGCCGGAGGTTGCTGCTTGCAAAAGAGCCGATCGATGCTCCTCTCGTTTCAAAATTGGTAGGCAATAAAAATGGGGGCGAATGCCACCCTGAAACAGGCTATTGCGGTTAAATAATAAATGTTGAGGTGTGATCGTTGCAGCAATGTTGTTTACAGATAGGACATACTGCACCGCATCTGAGGTGGTAATGTGTTCAAGCACCACGCGCAGCCTAGGAAATCGTTGCCTGAGAGGGATCAAATGTTGCTCGATAAAAACCTTCTCGCGATCGAACATATCAACACCATGATCGGTCACTTCACCGTGTAGGAGTAAAGGCAGGTCAACCTGCTGCATCACTTCAAAGACGCGATCGCACTTGCGAATGTCTGTCACCCCAAGGTCTGAATTGGTCGTTGCTCCGGCTGGATAGTACTTGACCGCTTTGACAAACTGAGAGGCTTTCGCCGCGATAATTTCTTCAGGGCTGGTGTTGTCGGTGAGGTAGAGCGTCATCAGTGGCTCAAACTGTTGACCCTCTGGAACGGCGGCAAGGATGCGATCGCGGTAGGCGGCTGCATCAGCAACTAGGCGTACTGGAGGCTTCAAATTTGGCATGATAATCGCGCGGGAGAACTGACGTACCGTATGAGGCAGAACCGCTTTCAATGCCGCGCCGTCGCGTAAATGGAGATGCCAGTCGTCAGGTCGGGTGATCGTGAGCTTTTGCATGCCTCAATTATAAATTGGAACCAAACTTTTCAGAATATGGAATGCAGTTGTTATCTTCTGGTATACAAGAGTTGAAAAACAAGAAGCTATTCATGTCCAATTCCGTGATTTTCCCGCTCTACTATGCTTCTTTTTTGGGGCATGGATGATCATCTGGATTCTAAATATTTTTTGACTACTAGATATCTATAGGCAGGTTAAGTCTATCTTGACCAATTTCAACCTGTAAGACTGCCTACAAGTTGCGTCCCAGCAGGCGTAGCTGCGTTGATTCAGGCATTGAGTTAAAAAAGCGCCATCAAGTATTGAATGACAGATATTGATTTTTGTCATTCGCCTTGTTATAGTGATGCCATCGCTACAACGGAGAGAGAACAATGGTATTGCAGCAGCTGGGAATAAATGGCTCAACAGCACTGCCTTTGGGGCTGGGCTGTATGGGAATGTCTGACTTTTACGGGTTTGCCGATCGCACAGAAAGCATTGCGACGATTCACAGCGCGCTAGAGGCAGGCATTACTCTGCTGGATACAGGCGACTTTTACGGCATGGGGCACAACGAACTGCTATTGCAGGAAGCCCTGGCAGGGAGACAACGGCAGGAGGTGTTTATTGCCGTCAAATTTGGCGCTCTGCGATCGCCCGATGGCAGCTTTATCGGGTTTGATGGTCGGCCTGCGGCGGTCAAAACCGCTCTAGCCTATACGCTTAAACGTCTAGGAACAGACTATATTGACCTCTATCAGCCCGCTCGCATTGATCCAACGGTGCCCATCGAAGACACGATCGGCGCGATCGCTGAAATGGTGCAGGCTGGATATGTGCGCCATATTGGGCTGTCAGAGGCAGGCACAGAGGCGATTCGGCGTGCCCATGCTGTTCATCCCATCACCTGGCCGCAAATCGAATATTCTCTGCTGAGCCGAGGCATTGAGGCTGAGATCTTGCCGACGGTTCGTGAGTTGGGCATTGCAGTCACGGCCTATGGTGTCCTGTCGCGCGGGTTGCTCAGCGGTCACTGGTCAAAGCAGCGCTCTGATCAGACCCAAGATTTTCGCGGTCATTTGCCCCGTTTCTCTGGAGAAAATCTCGATCGCAATTTGTCGCTAGTCGAAGCGCTGCGCCAGATTGCCCAAGAACACCATGCAACGGTGGCGCAAGTAGCGATCGCCTGGGTATTGTCACGCGGAAGTGATATTATGCCGCTGATTGGAGCAAGGCGACGCGATCGCCTAACGGAAGCCTTGGGTGCGCTAGATTTGCACTTGAGCGCGGATGACTTGGCTCAAATTGAGGTCGCCATCCCCGCAGATGCTGTAGCGGGCGATCGCTATGATCCAGGGCAGATGGCGAGTGAGAGGAGCTAGATAAACCGATTGAGCGATTCAGCGTTGACACCAGAGCGGATTCTCGATGCAGCCGAAGAGGTTTTGCGGCGTTACGGCCCCGCAAAAACGACCGTCGTGGATGTGGCTCGCTTTTTAGAAGTGAGCCACGGCACGATTTATCGGCATTTTGCCAGCAAAGCGGCGCTGCGCGATGCCGTAGCCGAACGATGGCTGCATCGGGTGTCTTTGCCCCTAGCCGAGATTGCAGCAGAACAGGGAGCAGCAGCAGAACGACTGCACCGTTGGCTGCGGCAGCTCATGGTTTTAAAACGTCAAAAAGTGCTGGATGATCCAGAGTTGTTTGCCACCTACTCAGCGATCGCCGAAGAAGCCAGAGAGGTAGTGCAAGCCCATGTTGTTGAACTGGTGAAGCAGCTGACTCAAATCATTGAGAGCGGTATCTCCACTCAAGCCTTTAAAGTCACAGACGCCCATCAGGCGGCAAAGGCTGTCTTCAGCGCCACCGCTCGATTTCACCATCCTGCCCATGCTCTGGAGTGGCGCGATCCCAATATCGATGCTGACTTTGCCCAAGTCTGGCAGTTGTTGCTGGCAGGACTGGTGGTAGGTGAGCAAAGTCCTCCTAATACAGCGCTACGCGCGTAGATTCAAAAAATAACGGCTTAGGGTCTTTCTGCGATCGCAGCAGATTGATCGGAGTAGGTAGCGCGAACAATGCGCCGCAGTTTAGGCAGCTGAGACGCAAACAGCATCGCGCCCACCATACAAATACCGCCGCTCAGCGCCACCTCGGCTGAAGCACCCATGAGGCTAATCAGACTGCCCGTAAAAAGATTGCCCAAAGATCCGACGCCTAAAAAAGCCACCAGGTAAAAGCTCATCACCCGTCCGCGCTTGTCATCTTCTACCAAGGTTTGAATCACCGTATTGCTAGAGGCCATTTGCAAGAGCGTTCCAAACCCAATCAAGACCAGCAGCAAGGTCGAGAGCCACAGAACTTTAGATTGGGAAAAGGCAATCATGCTGGCACCCATCAGGGCAGGGGCGATCGCAATCAGCCGTCCGAGTCCGGCGATACCTTGACGTTGGATAAGGCCAATGGCGGCAACGAGTGCCCCCACCCCCGGAGCGGCCATGAGGATGCCAAGCACATGCGCGCCACCCCCCAGCATTTCAGCCGCAAAGACGGGCAAAACGACGGTAGGACTCAATCCCATAAAGCTAGTAAGCGCAACAAGCAGCAGGATCGACCGAATCGGAGGCGAGTCTAAGATGTAAACAAACCCTTCCTTTAGCGTTTGTCGCATGGGTAATTTAACCTTTGGCTCTGCACTTGGCGGCTTAGGCTTAAGCCGCATGGCTAACAAACTTGCTAAAACTGCAACATAGCTGAACCCGTCAATCAAAAAACAAAAGCCTGCCCCCACCCCAGCAATGACCAATCCGCCGATCGCGGGTCCCAGTAGCTTTGCCCCATTCACCATCGAAGAATTGAGGGCGATCGCATTCACCAGATTGTCTTTACGTTCGACAATTTCTGGAATAAAGGCTTGACGTGCCGGAGAGTCGATCGCATTGATCAAGCCCTGGCATAGCGCTAGCGCTAAGATTTGCCAAACCTGGATCTGGCCTGTCAGCGTCAGAGCCGCAAGCGCCAAGGATTGCAGCATTGCCAAGCTTTGGGTGATCAACAGCGTTCGGTGATGATTCCAGCGATCGACCAAAACGCCTCCAAGCGGCACTAGCACTAGATTGGGGAGCTGGCTGACAAAGCTAACGACGCCCAACAGCAGGGGAGACTGAGTCAGGTGATACACCAACCAGGCGGTCGCTAGCTGCGTCATCCAGGTGCCTGTTAGGGAAAGTCCTTGCCCCATGAAGTACAGTCGGTAGTTTCTGGATTGAAAAGCTGGCAGCATAAGCTCGGTCAATTTCAGTCTGAAGATTGAGGTTTTGAGCATCCATTGGCCTTGCAGAGCAAGGCTTTTAGAAAAATATCGCCCTAACCTAATTGCGTGGAGCTATATCTACGAAATTTATTTTGGGAGGCGCTCCGCGCCTCCCAAAATAAATCTCATAGCCGGGTTAAGCAGGGGAGGGTAGCACAGGTGAAAAAGTTCAGTCTGGTCAGGCGCTCTATCGTAGGTCAATTATTTTCTTGAACTGAACCCCACTGCCTCCAGCATAGTTTACTCTCCCAAAAGTGGCAGGGGCGGGGCTGATGCTGCTTCTCTAGCCTATGCAGCCTCATGCCTAACCGGAATTTCAATTACAAATTCTGTCCCTTCTCCCAGAGTAGACAGGCATTTCAGGTTTCCCCGATGCTTATCAACCACAATTTGATAGCTAATGGAAAGACCTAATCCAGTTCCAGAACCTACAGGCTTTGTGGTAAAGAAAGGGTCAAACAGGCGATGACGAATTTCTTCGGGCACCCCAGAGCCGTTATCTGCAAACCGAATCCTGACCCAGTTGGGATCAATCACTTCAGTGTGAATCGAAATCAGGTTGGGATTTTCCCGTGTTTCAGCCAGTAGGCAAGAGCGATCGCAATCTTCCAAAGCATCAATGGCGTTATTCAACAGGTTCATAAACACCTGGTTGAGCTGTCCGGCATAGCACTCAATTTCAGGCAGGTCGCCATAGTCTTTGACAATCTGAATTCCTAAATTAGCTGTCTTTCCCTTCAGCCGATTTTGCAAAATTAGCAATGTGCTGTCGATACCTTCATGAATATCAACAGGTTTCATATCAGCCTGATCGAGCCGAGAAAAATTACGCAACGACAGGACAATCTGCCGAATCCGGTCTGCCCCAAGTTTCATAGAACCGAGCAGTTTGGGTAAATCCTTTTGCAGATAACCCAGGTCTATGGCTTCCACTTTTGCTTGAATTTCTAGAGCAGGCTGGGGGTAGTGATTTTGATAAAGCTGAATTAGCTCTAATAGTTCATTTCCATAGTTTTGAGCATGCAGAAGATTGCCGTGAATAAAGTTCACGGGATTGTTAATTTCATGCGCGACTCCAGCCACAAGCTGTCCCAAACCAGACATTTTCTCTGTCTGAATTAGCTGTAATTGGGTTTGTTTTAACTCTTCCACCGTTTGTTTAAGTTGCGTTGCTTGTGCTTTTAAACAAGTGTTCTTCTCCTTTAGCTCTAGCGTGCGCTCCTCGACTTTCTGTTGCAGAGTGCGGCTATAGTCTTCAAGCTGTATATTGGCCTGTCGTAGATCCTGAGTCGCGTCAGCCAAGTTAGCATACAGGCGCGCATTCTCTAACGAAATAGCAACCTGCGATGAAAGCAGACTCAAAACTTCCAACCGCTGTGGTGTAAAGGCTTCTGTCGTCAAATTATTTTCCAAGTACAGCAGCCCGATCAGTTTCCCCTGATTCAGAATCGGCGTACAAAGGAGTGACTTTGGCTCTGTGCGAACGACATAGGGATCACGGGTAAATTTTCCTTGACGCGCCGCATCGTTCAGCACAACGTTTTCCTGAGTTCTGGCAGCATAGCTGACGATCGACACAGGAATCTGCTGGCTCACAGCCACAGGAACAGATTGCCACATCTGCACTTGCTCATGATCGAGCGCGGCCGTCGCTTCAATCATGAGCTGTCCATTTTTCTCTAGCATCAGGCAGCTCGTTTGGGCACCCGCATTCTCCATGACAATTTTCAGCAGTTGCTCAAGGAGTCGCTCCAAAATGATTTCACCCGCGATCGCCTGTGAGGCTTTGACAATCGTGCCTAAGTCAAAATCTCGGACACTGCGGCTAATGGATGACGTAGTAGTGGTGGATTGTCCCGCTGTGGCAATGTCCGCAGAAACTTGGGAGAGAAACTGAGGATATCGAGCTTCCATTTCGCCCACCTTACCCATAGCCCCCCAGCGCAGATAGGCATAGTACGCCTCCTTGAGGTAAAGCTGAGCAATGCGATCGCGGTTGCGAGAATCATAAAAAGCGGCTGCCCGCTCATAGGCTAAAGCTTCTTCCTGGACGTAACCATTGTCTTTAGCAGACTGAATGGCGGTGTCGTAATAGGTCATGGCGTCTAAATCCCGACCCAGCCATTTTGCCCGTTCCGCCTCAACCAAATCATACTTGTGCTGATGATTTGCAGGCGCATGAAACGCCCATTGCTGCATGAGAATTTGATTTTCGGCTACCGTCTCAAGAGCAGCCTGTCGCTCCGTTTCATCAGCATTTGCACAAGCCGCCAACAGGGAGAGCGAGTAGTAGAAATTATGTTCTGCAAACTGTAGAAAACCGACCATGTTTCCCCGATACTTTGCGGCTTCTCTGGCATGAACCGTCGCCTGTGGGTAATCCCTGTACACAAACAGAAGAATCGTTTTTGATAGATGGTACAAAAACAGCAGCGTCCCGTTTTGCGTGTTGATTAGAAGGGGAACAACTTCCTGTTCATCAAAACATTCTCCCACCAGCGTTTTGGGATCTTTTGCCTGTCCCATGAGATTGAGGACAAGCTGGCGGCAAATTTGCCCGAAATAGATTTGATACTCCTGCTTAAATTTCAACAAGAACTCAATATATTGCTGCTGCTGCTGGTTTACCTCTTGAAGGGGTTCGCCGACAAAGAAAAGGTAATTGCAGTAAGAGGTGGCATTGTAGCAGGCATACTCCACATCTCCTGTTTCTAGCCCCACCTGAATGGCATCTCGGAGTGGAGCGATCGTATTGCGAACGGGTTCTTTCCAGTGCCGCACAAAGACATCAAAGATATTCACCACTTTGGCCTGAAGCTTTTTGGCCTGAAAGCGCTCTAGCAGCTTTAGCCCCAATTGCCCAAAGCGGTAGCCTGTGTCAATGCTTGCCGAATTACTGCAAAGAACCAAGCCATAAAAGGCATAGCCAAAGGCTGAATATGCTGAGTTGCCCGATTGGATCGACAGGTTCACCAAGGTGTAGGCGATCGCACCCAACAGTTCAGGCTTGGCATTCAAGCAGGGCGTTACCAGGGTAATCACAATTCGCATTGCGGCCAATTTATCCAGATCAGCCATCTCCGGCAGATGAATTAAATCCTCAATGACGAATGCTGGCGGTGGCTCCTGCGCTAGGGGAATACCCAATAGCTCTAGCACATGCAGCGAAGTCTCGATCGCGGCCAGCATTTGATTTTGGGCAATGTAGAAATAGATTCTCGTTTCATACACTCTGACTTTCTGCTGCAAATCATGGGCGTGTCGCAGCACTACTTCTGACAGTATCTCGGCTTGCTCAAAGTGAGCCGTAAAATACTCGACCTCGGCAGCTTCTGTGTAGAGCGCCAAAGCTAACTCATGGTGCTTGGCCCAGCTATCTGCCGCCAGTAGATTTAGCCCTGTCGTCAAATATTGGCTGGCTAGTTCGTAGGCTGCCGCTGCTTTGGCTTTGCGACCTGCAATTAGATTTAAGCCTGCCAACTGAATACATTCAGCAGAGTTCTCCTGTCGATCGGTTGTGCGATCGCAGAGCAGTAGATCGACCCCTCGATTCAGCTGATTCACTAGCTCAAAAATCTTTTCTTCGCGATCGGCGGGTTGAGTATGCTTCAGCAGCAAGCGACCGACTTTCAAGTGGGTTGCCTGCTTGTCCTCAGCGGGAATCAGTAGATAAGCCGCCTGCTGCACTCGATCATGCAAGAAGCGATAAGCAGGTTCGTCCTGGTTTTGGCTCAGGGATGCCTCTAACCTATCCATATGAGCCAGTTTGTACGATTGACTCAAGGGCAAGATTAGCCCTTCTTGCAGGGCGTTCCACAGCTCATGAGCCGTTGCTGACAAAGACTTTTCGTTGGCGATCGCCAGCAAACTCAAGCTAAAGGTATTGCCAATACAGGCCGCTAGCTTCAGAGCATTCTGGGTGACGGGCGGCAGCTTTTGCAGTTTGCCTACCATCAGCTCCACAACATTATCCGTCATGCCCACGGTTTGGATTCGCTCCAGATCCCACTGCCAGCATCGAGCAGACAGGTCATAAGACAATAGCGCTTCTTCGTAAAGCGTCGTCAGCAAAAGATTGAGAAAGAAGGGGTTGCCGTCCGTTTCGTTGAGCAACAGTTCAGCGAGCGGTTGACATTGCTCTGCCGGACGATGCAGCGTATCGGCCAGCAGTTGGTTAACGCTGTCTAAGGCCAGAGGCAGCAGCGTTATTTGACTCACCTCCGCCTCCTTGCGGATGGATTCTAGCGTCACCATCAAAGCATGAGTGGGGCTGACTTCGTTATCTCGATAAGCTCCAATGAGTAGCAAACAGGGGCGATCGGACGAGGTAATCAGCGATTGCATCAACTTGAGTGAGGCCGAGTCTGCCCACTGCAAGTCGTCTAGAAACAAAACTAGCAGATGTTCTTTTTGGGCAAAAACACCTAGAAATTGCTGAAAGACAAGATTGAAGCGATTCTGCGACTCGGACGCTTCCAATTGCGGCACCGCCGCTTGCAGTCCAATAATCAGCTCTACTTCAGGAATCACATCAATGATGATCTGCCCGTTAGAACCCACCGCCTTTAAAATCTTTTGCTTCCAGCCTTGGATCTGCCCTTCACTTTCGGTCAAGATCTGTCGAATTAGCTCTTGAAAAGCTTGAATTAGGGAGGCATAGGGAGCGTTTCGCTTAAACTGATCAAACTTCCCGGTGATGAAATAGCCATGTTGCTGCACAACAGACTTCTGAATCTCATGCACCAAAGCCGATTTGCCCACTCCAGAGTAGCCAGCAATCAACATTAGCTCTGCCAGACCACAGGTGACGCGCTCAAATGCGATCGTTAAGATCTCTATTTCGGCTTGCCGACCATACAGCTTTTGAGGAATTTGGAAGCGCGTCGAAATATCTTGCTGACCCAGCTCAAAGGACTCTATCTTTCCACAGGTGCGCCATTGCTGAAGACAGCGCTCTAGATCAGCTTTGATGCCATAGGCATTCTGATAGCGATCCTCTGCCATTTTGGCAAGCAGCTTCATGACAATCTGAGAAAGGATTGGAGGAATGTCTAGGCGGATTTGGTGAGGCAGAATTGGCTGTCTGGCAATGTGGCAGTGAATCATCTCCATAGGGTCAACAGCGGTAAACGGCAGTTGACCAGTGAGCAGCTCATAAAAGGTGACACCCAGAGAGTAAAAATCGGTACGGTAGTCGATCGCCCGATTCATGCGCCCGGTTTGTTCGGGCGAAAGATAGGCCAGTGTTCCTTCGATCTGATTGGGATTGTAGGCTAACTGGTTTTCTCTGGAAAGCCGGGAGGCAATAGAAAAATCGGTCAGCTTAATCTGGTTTGTGCTGGCGTTAAAAATAATATTGAGCGGTTTAATATCTTTGTGAATAATATTGAGCTGATGCAGCTCTCCCAGGCTCTCTGTCAACTGAATCCCAATTTGCAGGAATGCCTCCAGATCAAAGCGATCGCCTGACAGAAAAGTTTTGAGCGATCGCCCTCCAAAGTCTTCCAGGATCAGCGACAAGCCATTATATTCAATGATTTCGTAAAGCTTGACCATACCGGGCAAATCTAGATTTTTGGTAATCTCAAACTCATGCCGGATTCTGGCAATTTCACTAGGAGTGGGATGATCCGATTGCAGCGTCTTAAAAACTATAGGCTGACTGTCTCGATTTCTCAGCCCTCGATAAACAACTGTTTTGGAATCTTCATAGATTTTTTCTGTCAGAGCATATCCAGCAATAGAGAATCCGGCCACAGTCGTCATACGGAATCCAAGTCTTTATGAAAGTGAGTCGATACGGGTGAGGAAAGCGAGTGAAAAGCTACAGTCGTAGGGCTATGCTCATGCAGGGGCGGCTCATACCTAGACTCATACATAGGCTCATAGCAACCTCTAGTATTCCCGAATGTTTGCAGCACTGCCCAAACTGCTGAGCCTCTTTTTTATCATCCTGCCTGTAGCGTTATGCATCAAGGCATTTTGCATCAGGGCAAATCGGCACCCTGCAACTTTAGGTCATGCAAATTTAGGTCAACAGTTGCGATCGATACTTTTAACCTGGGAACTCTGACTTTAAAGATTAGCGATTGGCGGCAGAACCCTAGGAGTGGCTGTGTTTGTACAAAATCGAAAGTATCGCATTGGCGGCTATCGAGCCAGCCAAAAACCAGAATGTGCCAAGCATCATCAGAAGGGACGCTTTCAGGATCAGCAGCTTCCGGCTAGGGTCGATCTGCGGAGACATATGACAACGGTTGAAGAGCAGATCGGCAATAGCTGTGTCGCCAATGCTTTTGTCGGAGCCTATGAGTATCTGGCAAAGCGCAGCTTAGGGGACTCCTACGATGTGAGCCGTCTATTTGTCTACTATAATGCTCGGGCACAAGAAGGCAGCGCCATTGAAGATAGTGGCTCATTCATGTATTGCGCGATCGACAGCTTAATTACCTATGGGGCTTGCTCTGAAGATCTTTGGCCCAACAGTGAGGATTTACTTTGCCAAGAGCCTCACGAGGATGCTTATCATCATGCTGTGAATTTTAGAATTGCCGAGTCTGAGTACCTTGAGACTGATCTGAATCTTTGGCGGCACACGCTAGCAGAAGGATATCCGATCGCTTTTGCTCTAAATACCTTTGAGTCTTTTGATGATGCAACTCGAAATCGAGGTCGGGTTCCTATTCCTAAAAAGTCAGACAACACGCGAGAGACTCATGGATGGCACGCCATGCTCTGCGTAGGTTACTCTGACAAAGATCGAATGTTTATTGTGCGTAACTCTTGGGGAGCAGGTTGGGGCGATCGCGGCTACTGCTATATTCCCTATGATTATGTCATTCATCAAGACTATAACGGTCATGATTCTTGGATTATCAAATCACTCACCGATCTGGATTTCAGCTCAGAAGTTTGGGAAAGCGATGAATCTTTCTTTTCTGATGAAAACTCGCTGCTCCTCTACGACTTTTATATCACAACTGAAGATTCAAAGAGCTTTATTGAAGAATTAGATGCTCTCTGTCAGAGCTATGTTGAGAGTGAGGAAGACTACTATTTTGACTATGAAGAAGTTGAAAACGATGGCTCCTACACGGTCACAATCACAAACTTTGATCTAACCATAGAAGACTCGGAAGAATTTCTTGAGGAATTGACGACGCTTTGCGAAAATCATGCGGTTGATGAAGACTATAACTTTCAACTTGATGATGCAGTAGAAGAGGAAGACGAAGAGGAAGACGAAGAGGAAGACGAAGAGGAAGACGAAGAGGAAGACGAAGAGGAAGACGAAGAGGAAGACGAAGAGGAAGACGAAGAGGAAGACGAAGAGGAAGACGAAGAGGAAGACGAAG
>DATNPL010000054.1:0-58946 GCA_036703255.1 Coleofasciculaceae cyanobacterium | reverse complement strand
GGGAGCATGTCACCCTTTTAGAGAGAATAATCCATTGAGGTAAGCAGTCCGGTGTGCCAAGAGTTGCGGCACATTTTCTGCTTTCCACTGAGCACCCGATATTTGTATGCGACGGTCAATCTGCTTAATCGCAGATTCAACTGCCCCCGACCCAATTGAACAGATGACCTCGGCTTGGTAGTAAGCATAGTTGACAATGCGGTGACGATGTTTTTCGAGATAGGAGCAAAAGTTGTGTGCCTGTTTCCGTTTCATATCAACGAATAGGGCGATGACTTCATCGACCTGTCCTTGCCATAAATAGGCTTGAGCTTGGCGTAGGCGTTTAAGGGAACCCCCCACCTTCTGCAAATTCTCGTTGAGGTGATACCAGTCGAGGATTTCTCGCCGTTGTTCCAGGGTAGAAATTGCCGCGATGATATTCCAAACTCCGTCATGTCCATCGCCTAGACAGGTTATGGGTGTGCTTAACGGTTGGTGGTTAATCCAATCAATCAGCGAGTGATTGTAATGAAGATTGGCCATCACACCTTGGTCGGTCGCAATCGCTTTGTAGTCGCGCCAGACGCATATTTCCCCCAACGGAGTGCGTAATCGCACCTTGCCACCATCCACGCAGGCTTCGGCTATCGGTTGTTTAGCTACCGGAACAGGGAACTTGCTGGCTTGAACCAATCGTTGTTGAGTATTGTCGCTCACCGTCATTCCCGTCAGCATTGCCACATCCGATTCAGCATTGGCATAACTAACATTTGCGCTGATGCGTAAACAGCATAATTCTAAGTAGGGACTGATTTGCTTACCAACCTCGACCCCTAAAGCTTGACCTTGCTTCTGGCTCAAGGGTAGATTGCCTAAAATACTTTTTACGGTGCGGACGTATCCGGCATTTGTTCCTGTAATTTCTGTGATAAAAAAACACCTAATTGCGGACTCACATGTTCGTGAAGTTGCGCACGAACTCCAGCTTCAATCTCTGCCAGATTCGTCATCCGACTTTTATCCGCATCGGCATACAAAATCTTTGCAATGGCCTGAATGTGTTGGTCAAGTGCGATTTTTTCTTCCCGGGTCATTGGCAGGTGCTCCACGAACAACAAGAACCTCATCATCTTACAGGTCTTATTTTTCTCTGCAAAAGGGTGACATGCTCCCGATCGATTTCTTGGTCAGTAAATCAACTTCGCGCCCTAGCAAAGCTTTAAGTTCACGCTGCATTCGCACAAACTCTAAAAGCCCCCACTCTGCATCTTCCTCAAAACTCACCAGGACATCAATGTCACTGTCGGGTCGGAAATCCTCACGCAAAACTGAGCCAAAGAAAGACATTTCTTTAATTTTCCAATGTTGGCAAAATGCCGTAAGCGCCTGCTGCGGTAGCTGAATTTTTAACAGTTGTTTCAACGTAGCTTCCTCTTTCCAGTGACAGCTAGCTACAGCAATCCTAGATCATTTGTGACTCCAGAATCGTTGGTTTTTGAGGCGATCGTCCTTCGCATGCCCATCCAGATCTTCTCAAGAAGAAAACTTAAAGAAGCTGGATTTATTCCTGTCAATCCAGCCATCTCCCTGATCGATCTATCAGTCCCCAAGAAGGCGCGAATTTGATCTCGCCCCTGGGAATCCTAAACCTGAAATGATCATCGGTGATTCGGAGAAGACGAAATGCTGAAAACGAGCTACGACTTTGAGCCAGCGATCCTGCCGACAGGCGCTGCATTAAAGACCAATATCCTGCTCCGGTTTCGTGCAGATACTCCCGAATCTCCTCGCCGCAATCTCAACCTTTCGCTAGTAATCGATCGCTCCGGCTCGATGGCGGGTGCGCCCTTGCATCATGCCCTCAGAGCGGCTGAGTCTGTGGTCGATCAGCTAGAGTCAACCGACACGCTCTCAGTGGTTGTCTATGACGATGCGGTTGATACGCCCGTGCCTCCCCAGCCTGTGACCGATAAGGCCGCACTGAAAGCAGCGATCGCTCAGGTGCGGGCAGGCGGCATCACGAACCTATCCGGCGGCTGGCTCAAAGGCTGCGATTACGTCAAGACGCACCTCGATCCACAAAAAATCAATCGGGTGCTGCTGCTGACCGATGGCCACGCCAATATGGGCATTCAAGATCCCCGGATTTTGACCACGACATCGGGGCAAAAAGCCGAAGAAGGCATTACGACAACGACGCTAGGCTTTGCTCAAGGCTTCAATGAAGACTTGCTCATCGGCATGGCAAGGGCGGCCAACGGCAACTTTTACTTCATTCAGAGCGTTGACGAAGCTACAGAAGTGTTTAGCATTGAGCTGGACAGCTTGCGGGCAGTCGTGGGTCAAAATTTGGTGGTGACGATCGAACTCGCCGCTGGCGTTCGCTTAGTCGATACCCTGAGTCTGGCAAAAGTGAGCCAAGATGCAGCTGGGGCAACGGCGATCGCCCTAGGAGAGCTTTACGAGGGCGAAGATAAGCTCTTGGGCTTGAGTTTAGAAATTCCGGCGGCTGCAATTGGCGATTTGCCCGTGATGCGGCTGCGCTACAGTGCGGATGTGGTGCAAGACAACGCGATTCAGTCAGTGTCAGGCATGGCAGAGGTGATCGCCCAAGTCGGCAGCATCGAGGAAGCAGCCCAGGCCGCGTCGAGCAATATTTTAATTGAGCTGAGTCGTCTGACGATCGCCAAAGCCAAAGAGACAGCCCTGGATCTGGCAGAACAGGGCAGACATGCAGAAGCCGAGCAAATTCTGCGATCGCTGATTCAAGAGCTGCAAGCCAAAGGCTTGAATGAAAACTTTGAAATTGCGGAAGAGATCGATCAGCTAGCGTATTTTGCCGATCGCATTGCCCAGAAGGCTTTGGGCAACGCCGGACGCAAAGAGCTGCGCGACCAGAGTTACCAAACGCTGAACCGTAATCGCAGCGATTTGGGCGGTCGGGGGGTGACGGCAGGAGACGAAGTTTATGCCATGCCGACCGTTAGCGAAGTCGGCTCAGGAGTGGAGCTACACTGCGTTCGAGAAGGCGGCAAGCTGCGGATCAAAGTCATCTCTGAGGGCTATGATGCCGCGAAGAACGTGCAGTTTCCCCGCGCTATTCGAGCAGAGGGCGCACGCTACGTTGCCGAAGGGCTAGAACTCTCCAGCGATGGCAGTTTCTACCGAGTTCAGGGCAGCATCACTCGGTTTGCCAAACCTGGCGAAGCCGATATTTTCGTTACCGCTCACCATTCCAGATCTCGCAGCACGGGCAAAGCTTCCACAGCCCCGCCCAGTGCCGCTGACCTGCCCACAACGGATACCGTAGGGGATGGCATTCTGGTGCAGTGTGTCAAAGAGGGCAGCAAGATCCGAGCTAGAGTGGTGGCCGATGCCTATGAGCCGAATTGGAATATGCGATTTCCGCGATCGATCCGGGAAGAGGGCATGCTCTATGTCGTGGATGAAGTCAAAACGGCACCGGATGGCAAGTCCTACATTGCCTGTGGGGATATCAAGCGGTTTGTGCAACCTACAATGACTTCGTCACCTTAGTGGATCACATCCTCTCGATTCGTTAAAGTCCAACTCTTTAGGGTTTTGTGGCGGGTAGCACAAAACCCTAACTTACTACGCTTCGATCAGCGGATGGTAGTCATCTGGATTGTCAAAACCTGCGACCCAAGCGGCAGCTTGACGACAGCTCCGCATATGGGGAGGAACGCGCAAAACATGGATATGTCCCGTAGAGGGACAGGTGACTTTCAAGATCATCAGTGGCTCATCATCTTCAAACGTGATGCAGATAAGCTGACGCTCTCCGCCTGCGTCCCGATCGCGATCGCGCACCAATCCGCCCACCTGCTGCAAAAATGTCTCATAGCCCAGCCGCTCGATCAGCACCCGGCGGAGTTCGACATTTTCCGTATTCAGAATATCTTGCCCGGTAAACGACTGAGAGGCAAACGCCATCCGATCATCGACCTGCACACCCCGCCAGCGCAAGACAAAGCCATGACCCGCAGGCAGTGTCGCTATTCCACTCCCCGCCAGCTCAATCCAGTGCGTCACATGCAGCCCAGAAGGCAGCACCGTCAGATTGACACAGTCGCTAATGTCCAGACTTTCACAGGTGAGGTTGTCGGGTAAATGGTAGAGGTGCGAGGCGGCCTGTAAGTTGAGATGCCCCAAAACCCGCATGCCCTCCCAGGCGCGATGCTCCAAAATGAGTTTGCGGGCGCGATCGCCAGCAACAGCCTCCTGAGCCTCAGCAGAGCGCGGCTTTGCCGATTTTTTGGGCAAGCGCCCGTTCGACATGATATGGAGCATTAGTCCATGACCTCAACATAGGCACCCGGACGATATTCTCGCTGCTTCCAAACGCGATAAAACCCTTGCGGCAGCTCAATGGCTCGATGTTCTTCATGAACCAAGGTGGCGATCGCAGCACTCACTTCCAGAAACAGCTCACTCCCCTGTGCCCAGAGCTGCACTGCATCCGCTCGATCCATTCGATGGCTATGACCTGTGACTTCTCCCTGCGCCAGCGTCACGCCTTCTTGCCTTTGTGCCCCGCTGGGTAAGCCAGCAATCCGCGAGATCAAAACATCACCCTGTCGATAAAGCACTCCAGTTGGGTTAATCTGGCTGTTGCGATTTAACATCTTTGTGATTCTCTGAAATTTCTTCTCTAAGATTCTCTAAATGTTTGAGCAGCAAAAGTTAGGGCAATGCTCGATCGGAGGATAAATAGCGATAAGTAGTACGTATATTCTAGATCAGCCCAATGGGGGTCGGCAATGCGTAACTTTAACTATGCAACTTTGCTGAAGCCATCTCAATTCTCAACAGCGCTTTCTCGAAATATAGGAGTTTATCGACTCAACAAGCCGAGAAAAACGGAATACCAAACACCTGCCAGATGATAATCGGCGTGAGTACCGTCCAAAATAGGGCATTGCATAGGGCAATTTGTCCGGCAATATTCATCGGCAGCTTCAGCAAAGACTGCAAAATCCAACGATCGAGCGGCAAAATCAGCAGCCACATCAGCGCCATCCAGGCTAGCCCCAGCCAGAAGAGAATCCACTTGAGGTTGCTATTAAAGCGGGTAAAGAATTGATCGATAAACAGCGTGGTCAAGCTGCCGACCTGTCCGGGCAGAATGATGCCGCCCGTCTGCAAAGCGGCACTGGCAAGATCAATGCCCTTGAGGTTTTGCACCAAATCAGAGGTGACGAGCAACACATTGATGCGGGTTTTGCTAGCTTTGGCGGCTTGAATCGTCGTATCCTCAACCCGATCGCCCGTTCCATCCGTCACCAGCACAATTTCTTTGCAGCCGGAAGGCAGCGCATTCAGGGCTTTCTGGCTTTCCTGGAGGGCAGCATTGACGTTGGTGCTACCGGGTAGCACCCGCTGGCTCAGCGTAGGGTCAGCCAAGGTTTGGGTGAGGGCGGCTTGCACTTGGTCGCTATCCGACTCAAAGGCAGGCGTTAGGGGAACGACCAAAGCCCCGAAGCCGAACACCTGCACCCTGTTAGGACGCTTCAATTGGGCGTTTTCCGTCAAGTACGATCGCACCGCCTCTAGCTCTTGATTGACGATCGTGTTGGGGGCATTAAACGCCTGATTTTCGTAGGTGCTGCTGCTGAGATCGAGGGCGATCGCCGCTGCCACATTCGGTCTGCCCCAGCCCAAAAGCCAGCACAGTAGAGCAGCCAGCAAACAGAGCATCAGAAAAATGAGCGGAATCTGAAACAGGGGATAGAGCCATAGGGCACGACGACGGCTATACACAGGTTTGAGGAAGAAGTAGATGGGATCTGATAGGTAAGGATAAACTAGATCGAATATGACGAGATTGATCTCTTCAGTTCATCAATCCAGCTTAAGCTACACCCTATGAATTCATCGGTTTCCGCAAAAAATCCCACAGCTGAAGAACTTAAGGCTTTGGATGACAAACTTTCTAAGCGCTTCATTGAGCTTGATCCAGAGGGCTATTTTCTGATTTATCTCGATCGCCCCGCCCAACTCATCTGCGCCAAGCACTTTGCCAACATTATCAATGACAAAGGCTTAGCCTGTGACCCCGCGACGGGTAAGCCCTTACCCACCAAAGGCAAAGCCCAGCACACCCATACCGCAATTTACACGGGTCGGACGGCAAAAGAGCTGTGCATCAAGATTTTTGAGGAAACTCAACCTGCTCCGATCGGCTATCTCGATCACGCGGCCTACCTGGGTCGAGAGTTTTTGCGGGCGGAAATTGCCCTAATCAATGGCGGAGAATACGTCCAAGATTAGAGCTTAGTCTACCAGAGAGATAGTCTATAACTAAGATGAAGGGTTCATGCCCGCACGCCGCCACCCTATGCACCGATTACCGCCATGATGGAGCTATATCGTTCGGAAGACGCGCAGCAAATTCTGCAAATTGCCATCGCCCGCCAAGCCGAAGCCGGGGAACTGACCCGCACGCAGCTATTTGAAATTGCCGCCGAGCTAAACATCGCCCCTGCCGATATTCAGGCGGCAGAACAAGAGTGGCTTACTCGTCAGGGCGAATCGGTTGAGCGCAACGCATTTGATTTGCAACGGCGGCATCGGTTTCAGCAGCGCTTTGCCAAATTTGCGATCGTCAACGGCTTTTTGCTCGCTCTCAATTTCCTGAACGGCTGGGGCGTGAGTTTTTTGATTTACCTCTGCCTATTCTGGGGAGTCGGGATGGCGCTCAATGCCTGGAAAACCTATCAGCTGGGCGGTGAAGACTATGAAGAAGCCTTCCAGCGCTGGCGGCAGCGGCGGCAGCTCAAAAAATCTGTCTCTACATTGGTCAATCGTGTCTTGAGCCTTGGCTGAGCATGACACACCCTCCCAAGCGGCGCTGCGTGTTGGTGTGTCAGCATCGATCGTGTCTCCGCAACCATTCTGCCGAAGTCTTGGCGGCTTTCCAGGCAACTGTTCCTGCGGGTGTCTTTGCTAGCGGCAGTGAATGCATGGGGCAATGCGCTTCGGGGGCAACCGTGCGAGTAATGCCAGATGATTTTTGGTATTGCCGAGTCGAGCCAAAAGATGTAGAGGCGATCGTCCAGCAGCATCTCTGTGCAGATCAACCGATCGAGTCTTTACTTCACCCTCGTTTTCACCCCCCCGCAGAGTCTCTTTGATCTCTACGCCCGATAACTACGCCCGCTGTACGCCTGACAATCAGCAGGCTTGAAGCCATGCACTTGTCAGGCCGAGTAAGGCAGCGTGAAGTTGCGATCACGTCTTAGCTGAATGGCTAAGATAATAGGGAATTATTGAATTTCTGGATGTTATCCCAGTCGAACATAGCGATTTGGGAATATCTAACCTTATGGTAGTCCTGCAAGGGCAAGGATTTTTTGTGGCGTGGGCAAAGCTCAAGTCAAAAAAGCCTTACAGGAATACCCTGCTTCCGCCACTAACTTGCACCAAAGGTGAAAAATTCATGCCAGATGCATTGGGTCATATATTGCTGCCTCCCATTTTGCAGCAGCGCTACACAGCAGCCACCCGACTAACTGAGACAGGTGAGATTGCAGCAGCGCTGGTCGCCTATCAAGAGATCCTTCAGGCAGATTCAGGGGAGTCCTTGCAGGGTATTGTGACGGGTGAGTTTTTGGCGTTAGTGGAGCTACGCAAAGCCCATTGTCATCAGGTATTGGAGAACGATCAAGCTGCTCGTGCCATTTTTGAGGAGATGGATCGTTATTTGGCGGGTCAGCTAGGTATGGCCGATTTGTATATGTTTTATCTCTCTTATGGCAACACTCTAGGACGCTTAGGATTGCTCAAAGACATGGAAGATCGCATGGCTCATGCCATGAATATTGCCTTAGAGGAGTTAGCCGATCGGGATAAATTTCGAGAAGTATGGGACTCAGTAATGTATTGGGAAAAGCACCATGAAGAATGGTCATTGCTAGCTGAGCATAGCCAATCGGCATACGAGTTTGGGATACAGAATCAGGATATCGTCATGCAGCGGCAGGCGATCGCATATCGCTGCGTGGCCGAACACAGTTTGGGACAATATGAGTCGGCACGACAGTCAGCAGAAGAGATGCTGAGATTATTGCGTGATGTAGACAGGGACATGCCACCACGACCGGGTTTATAGCGCTACGCGCTTAGATCCAAATGAGGTGATCAAGCGGGTGAAAACCAAGCTGGTGGTTTGGCCTTCACTCAAATAATTCCATCTTTGAGGATCATGGATTAAATAAAACCCGATAGTTTTTAGGAAGCGTCGCGGTCCGCGCGACGCTTCCAAAAAACTATGACAGGTTAATTCCTTTGCGATCCTAAGGATCGGAGAACGTATTGATTCGTCCCCCGCCGATCGATCGCCCTGGAGTCGTGCGGGGCACCGAGAAGGGTTCGGGCTGGGAGAGCGGCTGAGGTTGAGTGAACTGAGGTTGAGGGGGCTGAGATCGATCGCCACCTTGACCATAATCTCCGCTCAAGCCCGACGGTAGACGAGCCGGAGTTGTAGTGTATCCGGGCAAAGGCTGAGGTCGGGAAACATTGCTAAAACTCGATGCGTCGTCTGTGGCGCTACTCATTGGCGTTCTAAAGGCAGGAGGCAGCGTATATCCTGTAGAACCGACTGGCGGAGAGGTGCGCGGCGTATAAGGTTGAAACTGAGAGGGCTGAAACTGAGAGCCATCCACCGGAGACAGCGGTGTTGCCGTTGGGCTAGACCCGTCGTTCGGGTCCTCACCCTCCTCTGGAGTTTCCCCTGAAGGAGCGATCGCCCTGTCGTTGGCCAACTCTGCTTCTTCGGGCGGCGAGGTCGCAAGGTTTCGGTCTAGCCCTGACTGCAACGGACTCACCGGGACAGCCGTTCCAGCAGGCTCGGCCTTGCCATCCGCAGGAGATTCTCCCCCTGCTGTGCCGATGGTGCTGGGTAACGAGAAAGCAGCACTGGGCGAGTCATTGGCCGTAGCGCCGTTCTCTCTAGAATTATTTGTTGTAAAAGGATTAAAGGGATTAGACTGTCTTGCCTGTGAACTCCGGGGTTTGGGAGTTGTGGAGGTCAGGTTTGGCGTTGCCAGAGCTGGCGGCGTCTGTTGGGGCAGCTCAGATGGGCTAGGCTCTGTTAATCCTAGCAAGCGGCTAAACTCAGAATCGCCAAACTCTGGATTGTCTAACTCAGAATCCGCCGCAGCATTATTCCCATAGGGGCGATCGCTCGAAACAGCGCTATCTCCTTGCCCAGCGCTGCCCCAGTAGTGAAATAACCCATAGCCCATCATCAGCAGCGCCGATGCAGAACCCCAGATGAGGGGATTGGTTAACACTTGCAGCTTTGCTTTGAGGTGGCGCATGAGATTTCCCTCTAGCGAGAAGACCGGAAGATCAAAAGAGCAGCAGCGCTCAGTCCAAAGAAATTGGGTAGCCATGCACCCAAAAAGGGAGGAATAAAGCCCCGTTGGGCGATCGCTCCACTAATAAACGCCAGCAGATAATAGGCGAAAATAATGATGATGCTGATTGCAAAACCTGTTGCCCGACCCGTGCGTCTGCTCAGTTTTGCCCCTAGAGCAGCCCCCACCAACCCGAAGGAAATGCAAACAAAAGGCAGCGCGTACTTTTGCTGAATTCGGACTTTGAGCTTTTGAATTTTGTCTTCACTGCCGCCCTTTTCAAGCAAGGTCAGATATTCCTGCGCTTGGGCAATGTTCATTTCATTATAGTCCCGACGCTTAGAGGCCAGGTCTAGCGGTTCACGCGGCAGCTTAAGCTGCTGGTTTTCAAAGGTGGCAATGTTGCGATAAGAGCCATCTGCCGACACCACATAAATGGTGCCATCAAAAAAATCCCAGATATTTTGCTTACTATTCCAGGCGGCAGACTTGGCGCTGACAATCTGGCTCAGTCCCTCCTGCGAAAAATCCAGGATGGTCAATCCCTGCATTTTTTGTCCATCAAACCGCTTGGCATAAAACAGGCGAGACATCTGATCGGTCGAGCTGCCATTGGGCTGATCAACTTTTCTGTATTCCTGATAAAGAATATTTTGTTCCTGGAAAGCGGGTTTTTCTTCGTTCAGCGCTTTTTCTAAGATCATCGTTGCCCGGTAGTTTGCCCCCGGAACAATGAGTTCGTTAAACGCGAAAGTCAGCCCCGTCACGGCAAGGCATAGCACCAGTGCCGGAACCAGCATCCGGTAAAGACTAATGCCACAGGCTTTAAGCGCCGTCAGTTCGCTATCGCTCGAAAGGCGACTGTAGGCCATGAGATTGGCCAGCAGCGTTGACATGGGAAAAGAGTAAACCACAAACTCAGGAAACTTGAGGAGAAAGACCTGAGCGGCGATCGAAGCCGCCAACCCCGACTCTGTTACCCGCCGAATCAGATCAAACAGTGCGCCTACTGAAACGCCCAGCGATGAGAAAGCCCCGACGCCAAAGAGGAACGGCAGAATCAGCTCCATCGCGATATAGCGATCCATGACCGCAATTCCCGGCAGGCCACCCCAGGAAAATCTTGGCGTTTTAGAGGAACTCGCAATCATAGTCGGAACGCATCTCCCAGATAATATTGCCGCACTAAAGGATTCTCGTAGAGTTCGGCTGCGCTGCCAGAAGCGAGAATTTGCCCATCTCGCATGATATAGCCGCGATCGATAATAGCCAGGGTTTCACGCACGTTGTGATCGGTGATCAAGATACCCATGTGGCGATCGCGCAAGCTGGCAATAATCGTTTGGATCTCAGCAACGGCGATCGGGTCAATTCCAGCAAATGGCTCATCCAAGAACAAAAACTTAGGGCCTTCTGCCCCAGAGGCCAAAGCACGGGCAATTTCGGTACGCCGACGCTCGCCCCCCGAAACCCGCACGGCGATCGTCTTGGCCACTTTCTCTAGCCGAAACTCCTGCAAGAGCTGATGCAGCCGTTTCTCGTATTCCTGGCGCGGCACATCGGTCTGCTGCATCACCAGCAAAAGATTATCCCGAACGCTGAGATTGCGAAAGACGCTAGGTTCCTGCGCCAAGTAACTAATCCCCAGCCTTGCCCGTTCCGACATTGGCAAATGGGTAATGTCTTGATCCTCTAGCCAAACCTTTCCCTGGTCTGGCTTCTCTAAACCTGTCGCAATGTAAAACGTAGTGGTTTTACCTGCTCCATTTGGCCCCAGCAGCCCCACCACTTCGCCTCTTGAAACAGAAAGATGGGCGCGATTGACCACAACGCGCTTGCCATAGGATTTGTGAACGTTCTCCAGAACAATTTTCAAGGGATAGATGTTTGAGATTGAGAGAATGGGCAACCTGTCTTCTATTTTCCGGCAAGGCGTACCCCCTGCCTCCAACTAGCCGCAAACTTAAAACAAGGCTCCTCAAGGGCTAATGGGCGTTTTGAATTCAGGCTTAGGGTTAAAGGGTTCCGCCTCAGTTGTAGCGGCTGGGGTGGGGGTAGCCGCCGCATCTTGAACCAGATAAATAGATTCCACCTGCTGGCCGCTATCGGGCAACGCAACGAAGCGTCCTTCGTCAATTAAATAGGTAATCGTTTCGCCCCGCAGGCTGTTGCCCTCCTGAAGGACATAGACATTGCCCGTGAGAATAATTCGCTTTTCGCGGCTGTAGTATTGCGCTTGAATGGAGGTAGCCTGAATCTGACGCGCCGGATAGTTGATTTGCACATTGCCCCGCGCCGTGATCACCCCCGTAATCGAGTTGGCTTCCTGCACATCCGATCGCATGGTCAGGGCTTGCCCAGGCGGCAGGGTTTCCGCCAAAGCAGGACGCAGGGTGGGAAAGGCGATCGCGCCCATCACCACGGTTGAGAACGACAATAGCATCCAGCCTAGCGGCTGGGCACGAAACTGAGCCTTACGGGACTGAACGGGCTGGAGCTGAGTTTTGTGGGGCGATCGAGCGAGACGCTTCATGACCTTACTCAAGTTGGAAACGGAGTTTGAAATCAATGTTTTTGAATTAAAAGTTAGTTGAATCGGTTACAAAAGTCTTAGCGACAGGCAAACGACAAGCAATGAAATGACCAGATGAAGAGAGGCACTCAATCAAGAGCCTAGAGCAAAGAACGCAGTTCACTTAGCCATTGTTCTCGCCTTTAGCAATACTTCAACTCTAGATAGACCGGGACAGAAATTGCAGTTTCAGACTGAAGAGTTAAGTATAAAGAGCCAACTAGAAAATTTAATCAGAAAAATCGGTCGAAATGTTGCTATGTGAGCAACATACTGCAAATTCAAGACTCTATCGTGGCATAGGAGTTGTCACGGTGTCCAGCTAGAAACAAGAACCTCTAATCTTGGCGCTTCCATCTTGGCGCTTAGTCTGGCAATCGCCCCGAAACTTGCGTCAGGACAGGCAAAAGCGTATGGGCAGGGGTACCCGCCGCAGGAGACTGCAACACCTCTAGGGCGATCGCCCTAATCTGCTCTAGGTCTGGAGATTGGAGAGAAATCTGTTGCAGCCAAGCCAAAAGCTTTAAGCTCTGAGTTACCAATGCAGTCACGTCAATTTCACTATAGTCCGGCTCGTAGCGTCGTAAGCGATTGCTACCTTCACCCAAAAGAATGATGGCTCCCCGCAGATTTTGGTTGCCCAGGTGATAGAGCGCTACCGCCACCTGTAAAATTCCCTGGTAGAAAGTTTTGTCTGGCTCCAAGGCTTCCATCCACAGCGCCTCTAGGGTGTCATGGCAAGCATAAAACTGCTGACTGTTAAATTGATGGACAGCCAGCCAAAACCCCGTTGTCGATCGCGGCTCTAGAGCTGTTTCCAAATCTAGATCTGTTTGCAAGTTCGTTTCTAAATCTTTTTCTGGAGGGGCAGGATCGGGCATGAAAGGCTTCACAAAGAATTAGCTGAAGGACAAAGGCGCTTGGAGCTGGACTTGCAAAAGGCTATCAGAAGCAATAGTCAGACCCAGTAAATCAGTCTTTGCAGGAGCTGGATGAGCCATCTCGCCAGCCGACCACAGCAGCCATCGGCTTCCGGGGGGCAACGCACTCAGGCTTTGGGCATTGGGCGTCAACCAAACCAGCGGTAAATTGGCTCCGCGATCGGTCGTTGGCTCCCCGGCTTGGGTGGCAGCCAGAGCCTCTAAGACGATCGCCTCCCCTTGAATCTGCCCTGTAGCTGCCGTCCAGAGGCTCACCTGCACCTGATGCTGTCGGGCATAGAAGTAGAGTGATGCGGCAGCAATTACGGCCTGCTCAAACGCTTCAGCATCCCAAGTAGCACCGCTGTCTAGGGCAATGACGATCGCTTCACCGCCTGTATAGGTTTCCAATTCACGCACTTGCAACTCACCATAGCGCGCACTGGTGCGCCAATGCACCATGCGAATGGCATCTCCCCAGCGGTAGGGGCGCAGGGCGCGCGTTAACCCTTCCGTGGCCGCATGAGCTTGATGGTCGCTGAGTCGCTGGGTATTGGGGTCTAGCCCCATCGAGTCAATCAGGGGACATTGAACCAACGGCAGTACGGTAGGGTAGACGATCGCCACAGCCTTAGCCAGACGATCGCGCCGACACCAAAACAGGCCCAGCGGCGTTGCCGTTCTCAGCTGCACGGTTTTCCAGCGATAGATGCCGCGCTTGGGAGCCGTCACCTGGTAAATCCAGCGATAGGTTTCACCTGCCGCAATCTGCTCGATCGCTGTTTTAGTAGGCTGACTCAGCTCTGGAGGCAGCATGTCCTGCACCAAAATCAGCGTCTTCGATCGCAAACTCTGGTTTTCTAGCCTCACTTCTAGTGTTAAGGCTTCTCCCGCACTAGTGGGGTCAATGGCCGCTCGCCCCACGCGAATAGCCCTGAGCGATCGCAGAGGCAGCACAGCCGCGATGACAAGCAGGGCAAGCATGATGCCGCTAATCACATAGAGCCAACCCGCCATCGTGTTGCTGGCAGCCGCAAAGAAGAAGACAGCCAGCCCTGCCATCAGCCAGCCGCTGTAGGCAGGGGCAATCCAGCGCTTTTCCAACCATTGAGTCAGGCGATGAGTCATACCCTTGAGGATTTTTGATGTTTCGAGCGTTTTGCGCTGGGTGAAATGCGCCGATCATTCTCAGCGTACCCATTTGCCCCCAGGTTTGCGAGGTTTCCGCATCTCTAACGAGGCTATCCCTAAGCACGTTATAATTCTTTGTAGGCAAACCCCAGAGCTTGATTTATGAATGATCCTTTAGTTCACGCATTTTTCGTGGGACGGGCGATCGCCGAAGCGTTAGGCGAACAGCTCGAAAACACAGTTACATCCGCTTTGAGCGAGTTGGGAAAATTTGACGCTGAGCAACGCGAACGGCTGCGCCAATTCACTGCCGAAGTTTTAGAGCGGGCGAACCGAGCTGAAGCGATGTCAGATCAGGGGCGAACCTCCGCGATCGTCCACACAAGCTCTAAGTCAGAAGATTTGCAAGCCATGATCGATGATTTACGGGCAGAAATTGCGCATCTGCGAGCTGAGGTACAGCGATACCGAAATCACGTCTAATCCGCAAGTTCTTTCAAGAAACAGGGAATGCTTGCTGATACGCCTTCTGTGCGCCCATAGCTTTGTGCGCTAGCGATCGCAAATCCGTAATTTAGAACCCTTGAGCTGGAGCGCTAGTCTTTGGCGGCTGAACTGAATGGATTGCCCACCCCCTAAGGCTACAAGTGACTGTTCTATTTGATGACTCTACTCCACTGCCTCCAGAGGATTTTCCACAGGATGATCGATCATCCCAGGTTGATCACACCTTGTCTAATTTAGGGATCAGCAACCCACAGCTCATGCAAGAGGATGATTCGCCAGCCGCCCCCATTAGAGAACGTCGTGCTAAGTCTCAAGGGAGTAAAGCCTATCGCTGGAACCGCGAAAACTACTCCCGGCAAAGGCGCTACGTAGATATTTGGACTTTTGTTCTGAAGCTCTTAGCCGCCCGGTGGTCTTATAACAAAGCTTGGTCTTACCCCAACGGCATGAGTGATGAGGCCAAAGCAAAGCGGCGGAGAAGTCTAGCGGTCTGGATTCGCGAAACGCTACTGGAGTTAGGCCCGACCTTTATTAAGCTGGGGCAGCTCTTTTCGACCCGCGCCGATCTGTTTCCGATCGAGTATGTCGAAGAACTCTCCAAGCTGCAAGATAAAGTGCCCGCCTTTGGCTACGAGCAAGTCGAAACCACCATCCAGAGAGATTTCGGTAAGGCTATCCCAGAACTCTATCGTAACTTTGACCCAATTCCGTTAGCCGCCGCCAGCCTGGGGCAGGTGCATCGAGCGCAGCTCCATTCGGGCGAAGAGGTCGTCGTCAAGATTCAACGGCCTGGGTTAAAGAGGCTGTTCACGATCGATTTACAGATCCTCAAGGGCATTGCGCGATACTTCCAGAGTCATCGGGAATGGGGGCGTGGGCGCGATTGGATGGGCATCTATGGGGAATGCTGCAAAATTCTCTGGGAAGAAATTGAGTACCTGAACGAGGGGCGCAATGCCGACACCTTCCGGCGCAATTTTCGTCAGGAAAGCTGGGTCAAGGTGCCTCGGGTCTATTGGCGCTATAGCTCTCCTCGGGTGCTGACGCTAGAGTATATGCCGGGTATCAAGATCAGCCACTATGAGGCGATCGAAGCAGCAGGACTCGATCGCAGCAATTTGGCTAAGCTGGGGGCAAAAGCTTATCTGCATCAGCTGTTGACAGACGGATTTTTCCACGCCGATCCCCATCCGGGCAATCTTGCCGTCAGCACAGATGGTTCTCTGATTTTTTATGATTTTGGCATGATGGGACAGGTGCAAGCCATCACCCGTGAAAAGCTGCTAGACACTTTCTTTGGCATTGCCCAAAAAGATGCCGATCGCGTGGTTAGCTCTCTGATTGCGCTGGGGGCGCTGGCTCCGACGGACGATATGGGTCCTGTGCGGCGATCGATTCAGTACATGCTGGATCATTTCATGGATCAGCCGTTTGAGAATCAGTCGGTGTCTGCTATTAGCGACGATTTGTACGAGATTGCTTACGATCAGCCCTTCCGTTTTCCAGCCACTTTTACGTTTGTGATGCGCGCTTTTTCCACCCTAGAGGGGGTAGGAAAAGGGTTAGACCCAGAATTCAACTTCATGGAGGTCGCAAGACCTTTTGCAACAGAACTTATGGCAAATGGCAATGGCTCTAATTCCGGTGGCTTGTCTGAGAGTTTGCTAGGCGAACTCGGACGACAGGCTGCCCAAGTCAGCAGTACGGCCTTGGGTTTACCCCGCCGCATTGAAGATACGCTTGATAAGTTAGAACGAGGAGACATTCGGGTGAGGGTGCGATCGACCGAAACCGATCGCGTTTTACGTCGAATCAGTAGCGTAAACATGGGGACTAACTATACTCTACTGATAGGGGCGTTCACCTTATCTGCTACGATTCTGCTAGTTAATCACTATTTTTGGCTAGCGATTGCAGCAGCAGTAGCAGCGGGCATGGCATCCATTGGTTTAATCCGCCTTATGGTGCGGCTTGACCGATTCGATCGAATGTCTTAGCGCCCTGCTTAGGATCACCCTGTTTCCGATGCCAACGGCAACATATGAAACGTCTTTTCACGGGTTTAACCGACCCGGGGCTTTTGCGCTCAGTTAATCAGGATGACTACTACCTCGATCCACAGGGTCGGTTCTTTGTGGTTGCAGATGGCATGGGCGGACATGCCGGAGGGCAAGAGGCCAGCCGGATTGCCACTGCGTCTATTCGCGAATGCCTCGATGAGCATTGGGATTCAGATGAGCCTTCTGAGGCACTCCTAGAGAACGCCTTTTTGAAGGCCAATCAGGCCATTCTGACTGACCAGTCAAAGCACCCAGAGCGATCGGATATGGGCACAACTGCTGTGGCCTTCATGCTGCGAGCCAACCAATCTTGGTGTGCCCATGTGGGCGATTCGCGGCTATACCGTCTGCGCGGGGCTAAACTGAGCCAAATTACTGAAGATCACACCTGGGTGGCGCGCGCCATGCGCTTGGGCGATATTACGGCAGATCAGGGGCGGATTCACCCTTGGCGACATATCCTATCTAAATGTTTAGGACGGGAAGACCTGCGCCAGGTCGATGTCCAAAGTTTTGATCTCCAATCCAACGATCGCCTCCTCTTGTGCAGTGATGGCCTCACTGAGGAACTGTCTGATCACCTGATTGCTCAACACCTGAAATCAATTCGCTCCTGCGATCGTGCTGCGGTAGCGCTGGTGAATGCGGCAAAGGACAAAGGCGGGCGAGACAACATTACGGTTGTGATTGTGGCGTTTGATGACTCCCTCGCCTCTGAATAGCTCCTGAATAGCTCGTCTCTGATCCGGTCAGCTATAAAAATCTCAACCACTCTGAGAAAATCATGCGGCTAAACTGGAATGATTGCTGTAAGCTATTGCAGATACGTTTTTATTTGCTCTCCATCAAGTGAATTTAGCTGAATGACTTCAGTGACGCGATCGCCCTTTTCTGTCAAAAAAGCGCTTAAGAAATCCGCCCATCGCCGCGCTTCCAGACCTATCCGCCTCGCACAGCGCATGGTGACAGGTCTGATCTTACTAGCGCTGCTCGGAATGGGCTATCGTCAAGTAGCCAGCCTCTTGCAAAAGCCTCAAGCAGTGTTGGTGCTGGGTGGCTCGCCCGATCGCGAAAAATATGCAGCCACCTTTGCCCAAGAGCATCCAGATTTGCCGATCTGGGTGTCTTCGGGTAGCCCCCAAGATTATGCTGAATGGGTTTTTACAGAAGCAGGCATTCCGCAAGAGCGGCTGCACCTGGATTATCAGGCAGTTGATACCGTCACCAATTTCACTACTTTGGTTGAGCAGTTCAAAGCCGAAGGCATTACCAGCCTTTATGTGATCACCTCTGACTATCACATGACGCGCGCCTCGGTCATTGGCGAAATTGTGTTAGGCAGTCGAGGCATTGACTTTAAAACTGTAGCTGTGCCCTCGCAGCAAGCGCCAGAGCCTTTTAATAAAGTTCTGCGAGATGGGGCAAGAGCCGTGCTGTGGGTGACAACGGGCAGCACCGGATCGAGCTTTGCCCAGTACCTGACTCAAAACTGAATCCTAAAGTTCTCAGCCGATCCCAAGCCTTCAGAGCAGAGGCGATCGCGCTAAGGCGATTCATTCAGCACGATATGCTCAAGCGAGCGCGGATTTTCAATCATTTTTGAGGCATTGTGAATCTCGATTGCCACAAGATTGTCGTTGGTATCGTAGTCTAGCTGCACATCGGGTCGATCTTCACTGAAATCTTCGACGATCGCATCTCGAAAGACGAACCGCAGGACATCAGTGGCTGCGTCATAAATAACCTTCATGATCTCCTCCAGGTGCCCCAGTTAAATGACTGAAAGCGCAATCATACTTGTCTTAATATCCCCTTACTGTAATCAATCTTGCTGATTTTTGTGAGCCATGTACCCATTGAGGCAATCGCTCACCCCCTGCAAACGGCAGAATCTTGACTTTGCCTTAACCTGATTGAGCCAGATTTGCAGGTAAAGTGAAGGGCGGTGCTGATTTTAGGAATGAATTTTGTGTGACACAAAATTCATCCCCCGATTAAGCAATGCCAAATTATCAAGGCGCAAATCATGACCAAGCTGCTACTTCTCGACAAAGACGGAACTTTGGTCAGTCCCAAGGCAGGACACAAGTTTGTAGAGCATCCCGCTGACCAAAAGTTAATCAAAGGAGTAGCAAAGACGATCGCTCAATATGCAGCGCAGGGATGGACAATGGCGATTGTCTCTAATCAGGGCGGATGCAGTACCGTCAACCCAGACACGGGTGAGACTTATAAAACGCTGGAAGAGGCGATCGCGGAGATGAAATTTTGTATGCATCTCATTCCAGAAGTTAGCCGCGCCATTTTTTGTCCTGATAGAAAGGGGGTGAATGCTTGGGAAATATTGCAGCTGCCCCAGCATTTAGGCGTTTTTGACTGTCTCAAGAAACGCATCGGCATCCAAAATTCTGGATTATTTCGTAAACCTCAGCCTGGAATGCTGCTGTATACGATGCAGGACTTAGAGGTTGAAGCCAAAGATTGCCTGATGGTTGGCGACCTTGACGCTGATGAGGCAGCGGCCAAGGCTGCTGGAATTCCTTTTATGTATGTAGGGCAGTGGCTCAAATCGAGCTGACTTTGACTCAAAAGGGCGGTGCCTTTTTGAGTCAAAGTCACAACTGTTAGGACAGAAACTTTAACAGCTCTAAACAAGCTACAGCTTTTGATACAGCGGCTTGCCCATCTGAATCGGCGTTACGTCCAGGTGAATATTTTCAACGCTATAATCTTCTCCCCCAAATGTTCCCGTATAGTATCCTAGACTATCCGACTGCTTGTAAAATTTGAATTCAAATCCTAAGTCTGACTCAGGAACATCTGTAGCTTGCGTAAAGGCCAAGCCGATCGCTTCTGGATGGCTATTATCAATCAGATTTCCCATCAGATCAACTACTGCCGTATTCTCTAAAATGTCTGCGGTAAATATTTCTTCGGTGAAATAAGGTTCATAGTTTGGATCATTCGTATCTACCTTTAAGTCATTCAGCTTGTTGGGATGGAACGTCACGGCCTTGGTTTTAAGGTTAAACTGGTCGCCACGATCGAGATAAGTTAATTTGGCATTTTGCAGATTAAATTGAGTCAGAGCTGCATCCTTTTTTGCTTCAGCCAAATCTAGCACCAGCGCACCTTTATAACCGATGACATCTACCTCTCCTGTCATCGGAAAAACCACAAGTGCTGTATTTTCATCCACCCCTATTCCCAACTTGTAGTCCTTGGCTTGCATCGCCACCAAGGCGCGAGCAAAGCGTCCCCTAGTCAGAAAGTGCTGATCGACAAACACATCTGCACCTATGAAGCCCAAACCTTTGTCGATACTGTCTCCATCTTTTACACCCACTTTCATCGTAGACAAAACATCGACTGAGTTCTTAAACATGGTGATACTCATAATCGCAGCTCCGGCACTCGATCCGCCAATCATGCCGCCCTGATCTAAGACTTGCCAAATGGCATCAAGCATCGGCGTGCGATCGCCCGTTTCAGTATACAAAGCTTGTGTAATGCGAGCCTGATCGCCACCGATGAAATAAATTCCCTTGGCGCTTTTAACCTGTGCAATTAAAGCCGGATCGTTAACCGCCACCTTGTAATCCACGTCAATATTTTTTACGCCGATCGGAATCAGCATTGCATCTGCACCATAGCGATTGAAGGCATCTACAACCTGCTGTCCATTTTTCACAGGACTACCGCTTGCTGTGGGAAAAACCGCAATCTTGGCTCCTGTCCCTCCCGCAAGTTCAATCATCTTGTTAAACACCTCGTCATTGTCGTAGCGCAAGGAGCCACCAATGATGACTAGCGAGGGCGTTGCAGACGTGATTTGAGCGGCACTCCAACTAAACGGCAAACCCAGGCTTAAACAAAACAGAAACGCACCCACAACCCAACCTAGCTGCTTTTTCATAGCGGTTCTCACATGAAACTTTGATGCAGCCTTACCTTATGCAACTGGAATTCGTTTATCGGTAGTTTAAGTCACAATTACACCCTCGATCGCCATTAAGTTAGGTCAAGTTATTTTCTAAAAGCCTCGCGCAGCAAGGCTTTTAGAAAATAACTCATTTGGATGTGAGCGCGTAGCGCTATATCGCTCATAGTAAAACCCCCACTCAGTTCATAGCTAAGTGAGGGAGTTGCAAGAGCCATCTTCAGGAAATCACAACGTCTTGTCAAACATCTGAAAACTGTTTTTTACGCCACACGATGTGCGGCGTAAAAGACGCTATACCAGCTTCACCACATTCTGGTTGAAGTTAAGGCGGTTTTCTCCTGTTGGGAAGCCCGCTTTACCATCTCCATCTGTATCAACATTGGTATGGATGTTGACATAGAGGTTACCTGCTAGGAAAGCCGCCTGCTCTTCGGGAGTCAGTTCAAACTCACCAGCAATAGTGCCCGACTTGGCATCTGTCGGGGTGTTCTCAAAGAAGCGAACGACCGTTGCATCTGCAAAGTTGCCTCGGCTATCTTGAGAGGGGCTGAAGTGCAGGTGGGTTCCAGAGAGCTTATTCCCTTCCACATCGTTAGGAACCTGCAAGAAGCCATTGATCAGAGAAACAGGATCAGAACCGTTTAGGATCGTTGCCTTCGGATCAATTACCGTTTCATTTTGGCTAAAGAGCGGTGCTCCATCAAAGTTCTGGTATTTACCATTAAAGGTAAGCACACCATTCTTCAAGGTTGCAGTTGCCTCACTGGTTCCAGGGCTGTCATTGGGGAAAGGAAACTCTCCCTTACCATCACCCTTGGCAGTACCGATCGTAAAGCCATCATCACCCACGTATAGGAAGTCATCCCCGCCACCGCCGACCATCTTGTCGCGTCCGCGTCCGCCCGACAGTTTGCCATCGCCCTGTTGAGTCTTAGCAAACTTCAGCGAGTTGAGAGTGTCGAACACTTTGTCATCTACCACGCTAAAGCCCTTTCGACCAGACTGCTCTAGACCTTGCAGAGAAGATGCTTTGGTAAATGCCAGCGATGCCAGAATATGCCCATCTGTCTTGTCAATAATCAACGCGTTATTGACCGAATCTAGAGGCTGGTTGACTCCACCTTTACCGGGGTTTTTCCCTTGAGCGATAACGATGTTGTCAAGGTTCATCCCCTTGGTGAACAGCAGTCTGTCTTGGGTGGCGTCAAAGTCAAGAATCCGGTTTGTGGTTTTGCCATCTAGCAAGATGCTGTCTTTACCGCCGCCCGTGGTGATGGTGTTAAATCCACCGCCTCTGCCGTCGATCAAATCTTTGTCTCCGGTGGCAATCACAGTATTTTTGCCCGCACCCGTCACCAGGAAGTCACCCTTGCCTCCCACGTCATCGCCGAAGGAAATTTCCTTCGTCAATTTCTTGAGATCAAGACTGCGAACCACTTCAACCTTACTCAAATCGACGTGGTTTTCGCTGCTGGCACCTGCACCCGTGTGGTCATGGTCATCGACGGGTGGAGTTACAGGAGGTGTTGTACCTGGATCTGTGCCCGGATTTGTGCCTGGATCTGTCGTACCGCCGCCCGTGGCTGGAGGTGGAGTGACAATAGGAGCTTCACCGCCCAGGATGTCATCGCCTCCGCGACCGACCAACTTATCTCGACCCGCAGAACCCGATAGCTGGCCATCGCCCTCTTGAGTCGTGTCAAACTTCAGCGTATTGAGCGTATTGAATACCTTGTCTTCAACCAGGGCGAAGCCCTTTCTGCCAGATTGCTCAAAGTTTTGCAGCGCAGATGCCTTCGTTGAATTGAGAGAAGCCAGAATATGTCCTTCTGTCTTATCAATAATCAACGTGTTGTTGACTGAATCGATGCTATTCGCATCTTTGTTTTTCCCTTGCGCAATCACAACATTGTTAAGATTGAGTTCCTTGGTGAAGAGGAGTCTATCTGAGTTGATGTCAAAATCTAGCACCCGGTTGGTTGTCTCGGCACCCAGGAGAACGCTGTCTTTACCTTTACCTGTGGTGATGGTATTGATTCCACCGCCTCTGCCGTCAATCAGATCTTTGTCGGCAGTCCCCTTTACCGTGTTTTTGCCCGCACCGGGAACGAGGAAGTCACCCTTGGTTCCCACATCATCGTTAAAAGAAGCCTCTTTTTGCAGTTTCTTGATGTTGATGCCGCGAACCGTTTGAACGTTATTCAGCGATACATGGTTGGTTTCAAGCGCTCTGTCCAGATCTTTTTCGAGATCGGATGTTTGCAGTGAAGAACCCTTAGAACCGCCTGCTGTACCACCAGACGCAGACTTCGTGGAAACATCTATTGCACCAGTAGCATCCTGATGTTCATGCTGTTCTTGATGATCAAGTCCTGCCATGATTGCTCCTTGAAATTAGTAAAAAAGAACGTAAAAATGAGTGAAAAAGACGATTATCGCTTGAGGAAATACACCCTAAACGATCGCCATTGATACTGAGTACAGAGATGAATGCAAAAAGATGGGCAAATGCTTATCGCAGCGATGCTAGTGGCTGCGGAACCTGAACCATAACGGCTTTTAAGAGCTTAAGACTTTTTTGAATCGATAATCGTCTTCTACTCCCGAAGTATAGCAAGCTCAGCCTATTGAATGTCAACCGAGAGCAGGCTAAATTTTTCAAGAAACTAGCTTGACTGGAACCCAAGTCGTCTAATTAGAACCTATTTACAGCCATATTGCTAATCGAGTTCCAATAAAGCTAATGCTTGCTGTTCCTCGGCTCTGAGAGTCAGCCACTCTAGCCATTGGTGTAATTCTCCCTCAAGCAACAAGGCGCGATCGCCTTTATCAAACAGTTCCAAAAGATTCTCTCGCACCTGCACTCGGTTCCAGCCCAGCCATCTCGTCAGAGCTGAGAGTGCCGCGAGGGTATCCGACAGGTCATAAGTTAGGTCATGAGGCGATCGCACCATTAGCTGAGGCTGCAAAACTTGAGGCTGCAAAACTTGAGGCTGCATAACCTGAAGCGTCTGAGCTGGCTCAACAGGTCGAGCCTCGGCTAAAGGGGCTGGCTGCACCCAGGTAAGAGCCTCTGCCACCAAAATGGGATCACCCGATTCTAAATACTGCTGCCTGCGGCTCTCAAGGGGCACAGAAGCATTACCGCCTGTAGGAGGCTTTAGATGTTGGCGATCGCTCAACTCTTGACTAACACTGCTATTACCGCCTGCTCTAGATAATAAGCTTGTAAGACTATGAACGTTTGACGCGACCTCATCGCGATCAAACGCTTCAGGCTTATATTCCGTTGGGGGGTCTGGGGGGTTTTCCACAGGTTGATTGATTTCCGCAGCGAAACTGGCGAAATGACTACCCGCAAAGTTACTACCCGCAGAATCACTACTAACCAATTCATCACTAGCAAAGTCGCTAGGATGCCAGAGATCTCGATGACGATAGAGAGAACCACCACCAATCCTGTAAGCCGTGAGTGCGTGAAATCTTGCTGTTGCGCCAATGGGCAAGCTGTTTTTCTCTAACAGATCAGCAATAGCTCTGCAAATGCGATCGCGTGCTGATTGAGACTGCTGCTGATTCCAGCCGGGTAAATTGGGTAAATCGAGGGTCAGGTCTGCGATCGCTTCTTCCTGCTTCTCTTTGTACTTACCTTTAAGAGTGCCGTAAGGGAAATATTTACTATTCTGAATACACCTTGCCCATTCTTCGGCTCGCTGTTCAATCTCACGCTGGTGATTGCAGTGATCTCGATAACCTGGAAGAGACCGCGCAACACGAACAATTTCATCAATGAGCGCTTTACCTTCTAGAGGTGTGCCACCAGAAATAACATGATGGAAAACATAAGTACGTAAGGTAATGCGACCCAGCAGGCGATTGGTTTGACCTGAACCACTCCAGCCTGCTTCGATCTCAGCATTGAGATCAGCAATGAATTTGTCAGCTTTCCCCGATACTCGAAACTGAGTTCGTTTGACTTGCTTGAGAAAATGCTTGAGGATCTTGCGATCGAGTAAATTTCGCCGTTGGGCAAAGACCCACTGTTCAACAAAGCGAGATTGATCGCTCCAGACAGGCTGAAAATCCTGATTCAACAGATAGGAACCAATCTGCATGGGCAACCGATGGGCATTGAATAAACTAGGATGACCTTCAGTAACGTAAAGCTTAGGATTTGGAAACACCTCAAGCTGTCCTGGCTTAACCAAAAAACCAGCAGCCGTTAATTGCGCCGTTACAACAGTTGCCAGTTCCCAAGAATTTTGTGATTCAGCTAAAGGGAAGTAGAGATGTAAGCCGCCGGAGTAAGAGCTAGTACAGGCCACATAGGCCACTAGACCCATTGATTCTAAGGCAGCAGCAAGACGAGAAATAGCTAGTGCATCCTGCTGTGGATGATAGGCACTGCCGCGATCGATATCGAGCAAGCAATATTGTGTCTGAGAACCGAACCGAACCCCAAACAGATAATCTCCCTGTCGGAAAATTCGATTCGATAGGGGATATCGTCGTTCCGTTTGCCAATCTGGCGATCGTCCTAGCTCAGGATACTCCGCATAGATAAAGTCAAATCGGTGAGGAAACAGCGCAAAGAACTGATCCTGTTCCTCCTCAACAGATTGAAATTTTAGTAGGGCTTTAGCTTTTGCAGATATCGTTATAGACACAAAAACACTCCACTCTTGAAGCGTTACAGAATGGAGTGTCCAACACAAAACTGAACCAGCCGGGTGTATTGCGATCGCTAACCCGGTGACTCTAATATGGACGTATTAAGACAATAGAACTTACCTCAAGGCCGCCAAGCTCAACTGAAGTTAAGTCCTTGTCTCCATTCTGCAAAGCTGATAGACATTGATCCTGGCTATGAAACCTGGATTTTTAATGGGATGAGAAATCTCAAATATCGAAAACGAAGATTGATCAATCTGGAATTACATTTGCCTGTTGCAGATTCGAATCATTCATTTCTTTATTTTTGATCTGTTAATCCAGCGTCACTGTAGCAGCGAGGTTACATGAAGCCAGAAACGACAGGCGATCAAATGATCAAGAGATCAAACCTGTAACCTTTTTTTAAAACCTTTACAGGGTAAGGCATTCAGCTGGGTGTAATGTAACTTTTAGAGTGAACAAAGGGTGTTTTTAGGTCACTTGAGGGGTATTTTTAGGTCACACCAGGGAGGTGAAGGTGTAACCTGTAGGTCTTGTTATGAGCGTGAGTTTTAAGGCATACAAATAGCTGAAATGTAGGCCAGGAGAGCGATCGCCCCGCCTATCGATGTAACCGTTGGGTCAAACCTAAGACTTCTAACGGGGTAATTTGTAACCTTATCTAGAGCGTAGAAACCGTAACTGTTGGGTTAACCCTGGGGGATTGTAACTCGCCCCAAATAGGTAAAGCCGCGCGGAGCGCGGCTTTACCCAGTAAATATTCGTTGGATATTGGCTAGACAGCGCCTAATGATCGGAGCTGGGACGATCGCTCACAGCAGTTTCTCTAGCCCGTAGACGAGCGATTTCAAAGGTGCGACCTTGCGAATAGAGAGCAGCACACCTGGCATATAGCAGATGCGATCGCTTGTGTCATGACGCAGAGTGTAAATTTGTCCGGGTGCGCCAAACAGCACCTCCTGGTGGGCAATTAATCCGGGGAGGCGAATGCTGTGGATGCGGATTCCGTCTTGAGTCTGGCTGCCTCTGGCTCCAGCTAGCTTCTCAGTTTCCTCAACGCTAGGTGGATTGTAGAGCTTGCCAAATTCTTCTAGCAGCTGTGCCGTCTGAATGGCCGTACCGCTAGGGGCATCAGCTTTTTGGTTATGGTGCAGCTCAATAATTTCAACGTGATCAAAATACTGTGAGGCGCGCACTGCTGCTTGCTGTAGCAACACCATACCGATCGAAAAGTTGGGAATAATTGCGCCACCAATGCTGGCTTTGTCGGCAAATTCGGCTAAGTCTTGAATTTGCTCTAGCGTTAAGCCTGTGGTGCCGACTACAGGACGTACACCATAGGCGATCGCAGCCCGCACATTGTCATACACTGAGTCAGGATGGGTAACATCGACCATGACGGCAGCCTCTCGTTCTTGCCCAGCCATTGCCAGCGTGGCTTGCAGGTCGGCAATAATCGGCACCTCTAATGCGCCACAGCCAATCACCTCGCCAATGTCTTCACCCTGAAGATCGCGGTTGCGGGCGATCGCCCCCACCAAAGTCATGTCCTCTGCTGCGGCAACGGCTTTAATAATTTCACGACCCATTTTGCCAGTTGCACCGTTGACAACGACGGGAATTGGGGATGTCATAGCTTTCCTTGATGCGACAAGAGCAATTCTATAGCGCTACGCGCTTAGATCCAAATGAGTTATGTTTTGAAAGCCTCACGTAGCATGGCTTTCAAAACATAACTTGTCCTAACCTAATCATGTAGGGGCAGCACAGATTTCAAAAAAGACTTTAAAGCTGCGATTGCTCGGTTACTGAATCGGTTGGCATTGTGCCGACAGGAATGGCGATCGTAAAGGTGGTTTTTCCCAAGGTGCTAGTCGCCCGAATGCTTCCCCCCAAATACTCCACTAATTTTTTGACTAGGGCCAATCCTAGCCCTGTGCCGCCTTGGTTCCAGCGATCGCCGCTAGAAATGCGATAGAACTTATCGAAGATTTTGTCTAGCTCTGTCTCAGGAATTTCAGATCCGGTGTTGCTGATCCGAAAAACGATCTGGGGTTCAGGGGTGGCATGGGTTGATTCCACCTGGATTTCAATCTGGCCTTCTGGAGGAGTATATTTGCAGGCATTGTTAATTAGCTCTGCCAAAATTCTTTCCAAGCCGTTGCTATCTGAAAACAAGGAGTCCAAGCCAGGTGTCATTTGCAGATGGAGCGTTTGTTGGCGAGATCTCGCACGCTCATAAAAGGACTCCGTGAATTGAGGTAGCCAATCTTGCAAATGGATAACTTCAAGATCAGGAATTTTTGCCCCGGCTTCCAACCGCTGCAAGTCGAGCAGGTCGTTGATCAAGCTAATTTCGCGGGTACATTCATCTTCCAAAATTTGCAGGTATCGGGCGCGGCGCTCATCAGAAGCCGCTAGCTGCAACATACGAATCGCCATCCGCATGTTGGTCATGGGCGTTCGCAACTCATGGGAAACCGTGCTGAGAAAATCATCCTTGAGCTGGCTGAGATGCTGCAATTCCTGCATTTGCTGCTGCAAGCTTTGCTCTACCTGTTTGCGGTTGGTAATTTCTTCGAGCACGAGGAGCAGACCATCTAGCGGATTGGCCGGATGGATGAGCGGATGAATTTCGTCGTGGGATGGGTGGGTCAAACCTGGCGCATGAATCAAAGACGTGCGATAGGTCAGCGGCTCAAGCTTAAGTTCAAACCAGCGATCGCCCTGCTGAATCTCCCAAGACACAGGGCTATGGGCATGTTGCAGCAGGTGCCAATGCTGCTGCCACTGGATTTGGCTCAGCCATTGGGGAATGAGGCTCTCAAGCCGATCGCCCACTTGAACCTGTAAATGATGGGTTGCCGTGGGATTACAAAACCAAATTGATCCGTCTAAATCAGCCGCTACCAAACCGAGCGACAGGCTACGCGCCACAGCCGCTTGAGCCGATTGAGAACGCCCCAACTGCTCTGCTAAAGCTGCCAATTTTTCCATTTGCGGCAGGTGCAGCGGTCTATTTTCGCCTCTAAGCCAGCCAGCCATCAAGCCAGTCTGTTCCGCTGACTCTTGTCGATCGCGCACCACCAAATCTCTGCGATAGGTTTGCCAAAGGCGATCGACCTCTTGCTGAAGCAGAGATCTAGCCTTGAGCTGCTGATTGATCGCTACGGCTGCTGTGGTTAAAACCAGCAGGGCGATCGGTGAAGCAACGGGAATCCAGAAGCCCCAGTGAAACATCACAACGCTGGTAATCCCCCAGCCGCCGCACAGGCCGCCCAACACGGCTAACTGGCGCTCAAGTCGCCAGCGATACAGCGCCAGACTGATCCCCGAACCCGACAGTGCTAAACCGACGAGCAGCCAGCTTTCCGGCAAGACTTTGAGGAAATTCTGTCGCAACAGATTATTAATCAGAGCTGCATGCAGGTACACATTCGTCGTCGGTGGACTCTGATTAAAGGGTGTTCGCAGGGAATCAAAACCGATCGCCGTAATGCCGACCAAAACAATTTTGTCTCGTAGCTTATGGGCAGGCACCTGACGTCGAAGAACATCCACATAAGAATATGTGGGGGCTGCTGCTGTAGAACCCGGCCAGTTAATCCAGAGCGGTTGACTCAGATCCGGTTCGGGCACAATTTCTGCCACCAGGCTATAGACTTGAGTCGCGGCTAACCCCAAGGCCGGAACGTCTTGCACCTGTGGCTCAATCTGGCGAGTCAGCCCATCTCGATCTTGCCGCTGGTAGATATGCCCTTGGTTCGCCGCTGCCGCTTGTAGAGTCGAGCTGGGCAACAGGGGAGCGCCCATTGAGTCCCAGGCTTGAGCCAAGACGACTCGCCCCTGCTGGTTCATGGCGGCTGCTAGAGCCAAATCCTCTGGACTGGGTTCTGAGAGTAAAAGATCTAAAACAACCGTGCTGGACTCTGCTTGGGTCAAGATCTGCAATAGCTCGGTATACCTTTGACGAGACCAGGGAAAATGCCCCAAGGTCTTTAGGCTTGGCTCATCAATGGCGATGACTACCACCCGGTCATCCCAGGCTGTTGACCCTCTCAGGCGAAACAAGGTGCTGTAGGCGAGAGAATCTAAAGATTGCCATGTACCCAGTTTCAGCAGGCTGATAATGACCACAGAAGCAAAACTACCGGGCAGAATGGGTTCCGCATTCTGCCAGACCTGGTATAGAGAGCGCCGCCATCTCATCTGCCTGCCGTCCTTCAGTGATGGACATGTTTTGACCATTGACTGTTCTGAAATGACTGTTCTGAAAGGGCGTAGAGCAAGCTTTTAGAACAATTAACAGTGAACCTGGAATATAATCTGCCGGCGATAGCTTACGGAAGATATATGACCCTTGTTTCCAGATTCAGGGTGCGTAAGTAGCGAGACAAAGCCTCGGCGGTCGATCGCTGTGGAAAAGCCCCAGCACGAATATAAGATCCTATTCGCGATCGCGTTTGGAATGCGTCGGGTACACATTGACGCACAGTATCTAAAGTTACATCATCTTGATTCAGTACGGCAACTACGTAGGGGGCATCGGGTATCTTTCCGAGTGTAATTACGGTTGCTTGGGCGACGCTGCTGGGTTCAGATTCATCTAAATCAGATTCATCTAGATCAGATTCAACTGGCTCAGGCGGCGATTCAGGCGCGTGCTGCTCTACGGCATTGTGGAAGGTGCAGAGTTCAGAGGAGTCAGAAGTTTGAGCGGATGCTGGCATGCTCCAAGTGACGAGAGCTATGGCTGTGGCGATCGCCCCCAGAGAGATTTGAGTGCTTTGAGTAACCATTTGAAAAACGCTCAACGTAAAGTAGTTAGGGGACAACGAGTTCATAAACTTGTCGAGTTCCCAAGGGTGTAATGACTGTTACCTCAATCCGTCGATCGCTAGGCAAGGGAACTTGTAGGTCAAATTCGCCACTGCGACTAATATCTTGAGGTTGATCGTCAACCACTAGTAAATTGACGGGATCAATCTGACCTGCAAGCTTCACGGCTCTATTGCCCAAGCCGCCTCGCCCCACCACCGCAAAATATGTGATATCCAAAGAAGGATCATCCTTGAGAGGGCTGGGCGGCGAAGGCGGCTCTCCTGGAACAATGAGACTTTGGAGATTTGCATCGATCTGAACGCTCTCCCCTTGAGCCGAGGCAGAAACGCTCCCTTCGAGGGTGGCAACGCCTGTCGTGCCGCTGGGCTGAACGCTCACCCCAAACTCGGTGCCTCTGACACCGCTGACTCCCGCAGGCGTCTGAATTTCTAATTCAGAGCCGCGATGGGTAAACGGACGCACACGGAACTGCACTTGCCCACCCGTGACTTCCAATCGAGTGATTTTTCCGCCATCGCTAGCAGTGTCTAATTCCTGCACCTGCAAGGTGGTATTTTCTGAAACATTGATGGTGCCGATCCCGGTGTCTACAACCAGTCTGGCACTAGAATTTCGGCCTGTAATCAGGGCATCCCCCACAGATTCAAGACAGTTATGAATTTCAGCAGGCTTAGAGCTTTGGCCTCGGCGATAGGTAACGCTTCCCTCTATTTGCCGTACTTCTAAGCAGCGATCGACTCTAACGGGCAAGGTCTGCTGCGCTGTTGCTCCTGCGGCAGCAGAGATGAGAATGACTAAACCCCATAGCGTAACCCGTGGTTTGAAACGAGAAGATGCATGACCTGTGGGCGGCTTTGTAAAAGGCGTTAACTGCACGGCTGAAAAGGGTTTTCGAAGAATTTAGACGTTGTACGTGATTCAAGAAGATGGTTTAAATGTGCCGTTTATTTTTGCCAGGGTGACTCCGCACGTCCGATCAGCAATAAACAGCAAGTCCAAAACAGTTCTATCTTTCACGCCACCCCTATAAAGATAGACTCCTGAGGGTTTCGCTAGATCAATTGCAAACAAATTTACATCTGAATTGAGCCATGTGTCGGAGAGATGTGTTAGAGGAAGAAGTCGGTAGTGTTTCAAAAAAATCAACAATATGTCTAGAACATCATCAAGGAGTCTTCAAAGCTCAGTCAGGCTGAAAATCAAAAGCTGGTCATCAACTCGTCAGCAAATAGTCCTGGAGGTATGTTTTAAGGAAAAATACCTCTTTGGAGCAAGCTAGAGGCTTCAGCCTTCAAGCTGAGAATGTTATTTTGAGGAGGAGACAAAACGCCCTCGTGAGTTTTGCAACTCCAATGTGTAAGAACTTAGCTTGATAATGCGAACGGAATCCAACCCCCAGTTTGATTTTTTGCCTCAGGGTTCTGATCACAATAGCCTCAAGCGTGTGCTGGGTCATCTCAGCCACACGCTTGAGCGCGATGCCCTCGTTCAGCAGACGACCCACGACTTGCGTGAAGCGCTTCAAGTCGATCGCGTGGTTCTCTATTACTTTTATAGCCAGTGGAAAGGGCAAGTCACCTTTGAGTCATTGAGTTCTCCAGACTATTCGATTTATGGGTCTACAGGCCCTGATGGATGCTTCAACGATGAGTATGCGGCCCTGTATTTGGCAGGGCGGGTTCGGGCGATTGCCAATGTTGAGCAAGAGTCAATTGCCGACTGCCATCGCGAGTTTTTGCGCCAAATCGGCGTGCAGGCAAACTTAGTGGTGCCTATCTTGACCACTAAGGGGCTGTGGGGCTTGCTGACGGCGCACCATTGCCAATCTCCTCGCGAGTGGACGGCCGCCGATATCGATCGCATGAGTGCAGGCGCACAAATTTTGGCAACAGCTCCGGCCGTTCTCATGGGTTAGCCCCATGTAGGTCAAGCGTCTATCTCGGATCGCCAATTAATTAAAAAGACGCGCTCGTGGCAATGTCCGGCGTATGTCAAAATGAGAAGCAGTCATTAATGTTTCTTTAGCATTTTAGGTTTAGAGCTGTGAGTCCTACGGTTGCCGCCCCAAAAGTCGCTCGTCGTGCTGTGTTTCCCTTCACGGCGATCGTCGGTCAAGAAGAAATGAAGCTAGCGCTATTGCTGAATGTGATTGATCCCAAAATTGGTGGGGTGATGATCATGGGCGATCGCGGTACGGGCAAATCCACGACGATTCGCGCTTTGGCAGATGTGCTGCCTGCGATTGAAGTGGTGGAAGGCGATCCGTTCAACAGCCATCCTAGCGACTCTGGCCTCATGAGCGATGTGGTAAAACAGCGAATTGAGACAGGGGAAACCTTGCCGCTGGCTCAGAAAAAAGTGCCGATGATTGATCTGCCCTTGGGCGCGACCGAAGATCGCGTTTGCGGCACGATCGATATTGAAAAAGCTTTGTCTGAGGGTGTGAAAGCCTTTGAGCCAGGTCTGCTCGCTCAGGCCAATCGCGGTATTCTCTACGTGGATGAGGTCAACTTGCTGGATGACCATTTAGTAGATGTTCTCCTAGACTCAGCGGCCTCTGGCTGGAATACCGTAGAACGCGAAGGGATCTCGATTCGCCACCCGGCTCGATTTGTCCTGGTTGGCTCTGGCAACCCTGAAGAAGGGGAGCTACGGCCGCAACTGCTCGATCGCTTTGGTCTGCATGCCGAGATTCGCACGGTCAAAGATCCGGCGCTGCGGGTGCAAATTGTGGAACAGCGATCGGAGTTTGACCAGGAGCCGGAAGCTTTTCTAGAGGCGTACCGTCCGCAGCAGGAAGAATTGCAGCAGCGGTTGGTAGGGGCACAGCAGCGCCTGAGATCTGTGACGATCGACCATGACTTAAAGATCAAAATTTCTCAGGTCTGCTCAGAGCTAGATGTTGACGGTTTGCGCGGCGATATTGTCACCAACCGCACGGCCAAGGCGCTGACTGCTCTCGATGGTCGCACTGAAGTAACGGTAGACGATATTAAGCGGGTGATTGTGATGGCGCTGCGGCATCGTCTACGCAAAGATCCGCTAGAGTCGATCGATTCTGGCTATAAGGTCGGCAAGGTGTTTGACCAAGTGTTTGGCCTGGTAGAGCCTAGTGCAGAGACGCCCCAAAACGGTAAGAAGTAGCTTTAGTGCGATATCAATAGAAAGGGGCGCTTCGCGCCCCTTTCTATTGATGAGATTTGCAGGATGTATTACATAGAAAACGAGTGGGTAACGGCGTTAGAGCTATTTTGCAACATGCCGTCTTCCAGGTAGGTGACGCGATCGGCCACATCAATAATCCGGGGATCATGGGTCACCATGAGTACAGTGCGACCGCTCTCTTTAGCCAACTTCCGCAGGAGGTTGATCACGGCATGGCCGCTCTGAGAGTCGAGAGAAGCAGTCGGTTCGTCGGCCATGATGATTTGCGGATTGCCTGCCAAAGCCCGAGCGATCGCCACGCGCTGCTTCTGTCCGCCTGAGAGATCACGAGGATGCTTGTGAGCGCGATCGGCAAGACCAACCTGCTCTAGCAGATGCAGGGCTTCTCGACGCGCAGCTTTACCTTTGATCCCCTTCATATCTAGGGCGATTTCAACGTTTTCCACCACCGTTAGCGCTGGAAATAGGTTGAACTCCTGAAAAATGAAGCCAATGTTGTGGAGGCGGAACTTCGCTAACTGCGTCCGGTTCATCCGAGTTAGATCCTGCCCCAGCAGACAAACGCTGCCCGCAGATGGAGTCAGGATGCCGCCCAGAATCGAGAGCAGCGTGGTTTTGCCTGAGCCAGAAGGCCCCATCAAGAGCTGAATATCGCCCCGATTCACATCTAGGTTGATGTCCTTTAGCCCGTAGAACTTTTGTGTTCCGTTCTGGAACACCATCTCAACACCCCGCGCCACGATCGCCTTTGCTCCGGTCTTGAAGGGATCAGCGGCTTCCATGCACTGACCCGCTGCCTTCGTCGCTGGTGCAGACAAATTCATTTGAAAGTTAATCGGTGTAGCAGTCATGATTGCAGTTCGATGGATGAGATATAGGGTTTGGAGGGCGGAATCAGGCAGATAAGCGACGGTGAAGCAGATTGGGTTTGAAAGATGGCTCAGGAGTAGTCAGTAGTTGAGAGACTGGAAGGGAGACTACGATTTCCGGACGGGGCAGAGGCGTTCTTTGTTTCTACGGCTTGTCAAGTGCAGGTTTCGCAAAATTGAGGTCTTTCAGGGCGATTTTTAAATTCAAGCTGATTGAATGCGCTGCTTATTTCATCGGGGCCTAATTCAATTTTTATGCTTAGCCGCTTTTTGTGCCCTAGAAAATCATTACGAATTTGTTAATACTTTGTAACGCTCATAAGACCATTATTCCATTTGCAAAGGCTAGAGTTAACAGGCTGAAATTCATTGCGGTGTATCTTCATGGAAGGTCGGTATTTTATGAATTAAGATTTGTATCTGATAAATCAAGATTTAAAGACAATGGCTGGATCAACGCGAGTCACCTTTTGAATGGCGAACAGCGCTGAGCCAACGCACATGAAAACGGTGATGCCAAAAATGCCTGCCGCTGCGATCGGAGTCACCAAAATCGTGATGCCCTGAGTCGCAAATGTCCAGGCTCCCAGACCGATGCAAAGCCCCAGACTAGGAACGTAGCCCATGACCGACATCAGCAGAGCTTGCTGGATGATAATGCCATAGACGACGCGATCGGGAACGCCCATTGCCTTGAGGGTGGCAAACTCCTTCAGGTGATCGGCAACCGAAGAATAAAGAATCTGTCCTACGATTACCATACCGACGATGACGCCGACTGTAGCGCCTAATCCCAATATGAAGCCAATGCCCGTGCGCTGCACCCAGTAATTTCGCGTCCGGGCTGCCATCTCCTGGCGCGTATAGGCACGGGTGTCAGGCAATGCCTCTTCTAGCTTTTGTTTGAGTGCCTGAAGATCTTGACCGGACTGTGCCTGCACCAGGATATAGCTGATGGCATCGGTCGAGGTTAGCGGCATGGGTTGCAGCGAAGCAGGGTTAGAACCTGCCGACGGCTGGTAAACGTTCGTACATTGAAATTTTCCTTCTTGCATACGGCAGTTGAGGTTTGCCGTTCGGTTGCCTGTGGCATAAGCCTTGGCATTTTCCAGAGAGCTAAACAGAAAGGTGCCAGAGGCGATCGATTGCACGTCTGTGGTCAACCCTACCAGCTTGACGCTGAGGGAACCGATGGTTGCCGTTTCGCCTACTTGCGTTACATCTAAGCTGTCCAAGTTCGTGGCATCTGTGATCACGGTGTAGGGCTGCTTCAGATCTGCGAGGTTGCCCTGCGTCACTTCAAAGGGTTTGAACAGCGTTCCAGCCGAATCAAAGCCAAACAGCCGCACTGAGGTAATTTTGCCTTGGGGACTGCGCCAGGTGCCGCCGCTGAGGAGCAAGGCTTCGGCTCGCTGTACCCCTTCAACCTGCTGAGCCTGCTGAAGGAAGGCGGCAGAAATCGGCAGCGTTAGCTCTAACCCAACCATGTCTTCATTGGCGACCCAAATATCGGCTTCGGAGCGATCGATCAAAATCCCTGTCGATCGCGTAAACCCGTTGAGAATCCCAGTCTGGATCGTTACCAAACTCACAGCAAACATAATGCCCGCCTGCGCCACCAGCAGTCGAGGAATGTCCTCAAATAGGTTTTTGCGTGCGATGGATGCCATGAGTCTTAATTTAGAGAAAACCTGTGAATGGTAGGTGACGCTCTTTTGAATTTATCGTGTCCCATTGTCATTAGGGGGGAAGTTGTGACAGTGGGGTGGGGTGGATGGGGAGAGTAAGGGAGTGATGGAGGGAGAGCGCTAAAGTAGCTCTCCCTCTATGGCAGCTTGGCTACAATCCCTAGCAGTTTCTTCGATCGCGGCGTCAGAAGCGTGCGGCGATAGGCATCGGCGGCTTTTTTGATGGCTTCTGCTTGAGTCGGATAGGGGTGAATGACGCTAGAGAGCTTACTCAGCCCAAGGTTATGGACGATCGCCGTGGTGATTTCGCTAATCATCTCGCCTGCGTGGGAGGCTACGATCGTCGCGCCTAGAATTTTGTCGGAGCCTTGCTGATGCAAGATTTTGAGGAAGCCTTGGGTTTCACCGTCCACTAAGGCGCGATCGACGCTGTCAAACGGAATTTTGATGGTGTCTACCGCCAGGTTGCGATCGCGAGCTTCTGCCTCGTACAGACCGACATGGGCAATTTCTGGGTCGGTGTAGGTAACCCAAGGCATGACCAAGCCGCTGAGCTTGGATCGTCCGATGCCGAAGGGGGAAAATAGCGCGTTTTTAATGACGATACGGGCAGCAGCATCGGCGGCATGGGTAAACTTCCAGTCCATACAGATGTCGCCCGCCGCATAGATTTTGGGATTGCTGGTTTGCAGGAAATCGTTGACTTCTACGCCGCGCTTCGAGTACTGCACGCCGATCGCCTCTAGGTTCAGTCCCTCAACGTTGGGGGCGCGCCCTGCTCCTGCTAGGATTTCATCTACGGCGATCGTTTCGGATTTGCCTGCGGCCTCAAAGTAAATGACCTTGCCTTCCGATGTGGACTCGACCCGTTGCAGGTCAGCACTCAACACCAGTTGTACCCCATCCCGGAGCAAAGACTGGCGCAAGATCTCCGCAGCTTCTGGGTCTTCTTTGTTGAGTAGCTGGGCATTTTTGTGAAACAGCACCACCTGAGAGCCGAGCCGCTGAAAGGACTGCGCTAGCTCACAGCCAATTGGCCCGCCGCCAATGACTGCCAATCGAGGGGGGAGATCGGTCAAGGAAAAGACGGTTTCGTTGGTCAGATAGCCGACAGATTCGATTCCGGCGATCGCAGGCTTAACGGCTCTTGCCCCTGTAGCGATCACGGCTTTCTTGAAGCGTAGTGCCTTCTCTCCCACCTGCAAGGTTTGCCCATCGACAAAGTGACCCTCGCCCAAAAACACATCGACCCCCAGCTTCTGAAACCGCTGAGCGGAGTCATTGGGGCTAATTTCGGCTCTGATGCGGCGCATTCTCGCCATGACGGCAGGGAAGTCGATGTGGGGGCGATCGCCCTTCACGCCTAAAGCCTCGGCATCGCGTAAGCTAACTGCCGCCCGCGCCGAACGAATGATGCATTTAGAGGGCACACAGCCGACATTCAGGCAGTCACCCCCCATCAAATGCTGCTCGACTAAGGCCACTTTCAGCCCCAGCCCCAGCCCTGCGGCTCCGGCAGCGACCACTAGCCCTGCCGTTCCGGCACCGACGACCACTAAGTCATACAGGGCTTGCGGCGTGGGATTCACCCAATCTGGCGGATGCACCTGAGAGATGAGGGTTTGGTTGGCCTCATCCATCGGCGGCAGCGTCACAGGTTGAACGTCAAAACGGGTCATAGATGCAGCTCCTTGAGCGATGCGGCTTAAATATGCGGCTTAAATATCTGGCTTAAGTTTAGGGCGTTGATTCTGTTGAGTCGGGAATGGCCGTGGCTAGAGCATTGCGGGCGATGCGAGTGATAAAGATCGTCACGGCAACGGTAGCCATGAAGCCAACGATGCGGATCACCCATTGCACTGTAGAGGTTGCCTGAGTGGGAGAGCCGATTGCCGCCAAATTTCCCGCTAATGAACCTAGATAGACATACAGAAGGGTGCCGGGAATCATGCCGACAAACCCCAGAATATAGTCCCGCAGCGAAACGCCCGTGATCCCCAGGGCATAATTCAGCAAATTAAAGGGAAAGATAGGCGAGAGCCGAGTGAGCAAGACAATTTTGAAGCCTTCGCGTCCGATCGCCTGATCGATCGCCTTGAATTTGGCATTTGCTGCGATTTTTTTAGCCACCCACTCGCGCACGAGGTAGCGCCCAATCAAAAAAGCCAGAGTTGCGCCCAAGCAAGCACCGCTAAACACATAGAGCGCTCCCTGAACTACGCCAAATACAACACCCGCTCCCAGCGTTAGCACAGATCCAGGGAAGAAGGCGATCGTCGCTACGGCATAGAGCGCAATGAAAGCGATCGCCCCCACAGCACCCAACCCCTGAATCCACTCCAGGGAGGCTTGCAAAAGCGCCTGGGGATTAAAGTCCATACCCATGTGATTTTAGATTTGCGATTTTGGGTCTGCCGTCACGGTTGCACTGATGCCTGCATTAACTCCTGCCTTTACTGTAGGGGCTAGGGCGATCGCAGAAGTGATGCAGCCCTGAACACAAGGTGAGATTTTGCTGAGAGAATATGAGGCGGATATCTGAGGCTAAAAATCCCTGATCCCGCACAACTACTGATCCCGCACAACTGTAGAGAGGGCGATCGCTTTTCGTTTGGCTTGCTCAACCGGATTCAGCCACCGCTCTAGCCAGCTAAAGAGCTGGGAAAAAATCAGCGTCATGATCAGGTAGACGATCGCCACGCTGAGGTAAAGTTCAAAGGCTCTATAGTTGCTGGCAACGACAATTTGACCTCGACGAAACAGTTCTTCAAGGCCAATGACTGCCACTAGGCTTGTGTCTTTTAGCATGGAAATGAATTCATTCCCCAGCGGCGGAATCATGCGTCGAAAGGCTTGGGGAAAAATCACATATCGCATGGTCTGCACCGTTCCTAGCCCCAGTGACTCAGAGGCTTCTCGCTGTCCTGTCTCAATCGACTGGATGCCCGCTCGGACAATTTCGGCAATATAGGCAGCGCTGTTGAGGCTCAGCGCCAGAATCGCCGCTGCAAACTGACTCAGGGAAAACTTCAGTCCTGTTTCTCGCAGCAGCACAGGCAAGCCGAAGTAGATCATGAAAATCTGCACCAGCAGCGGCGTACCACGAAAAAAGTCTACATAGCAACGGGCGGCAAGGCTGACGAGTCGCGAAGAGGACAGGCGGGCGATGCCAATCAGCGATCCGATGATCATGCCGAGCACAATGGCGATCGCCGTTAGCTGTAATGTGACACCCGCCCCCAGCAACAGATTGGGAAGCGCTTCACGAATGACATTGAAGGATTGCAGCACGGCAGGTTTGAAAATAAGGGGCGTTTTAATAATCTGTCTATGAGATGAAATCTAGGGGTTATTAAGGCGCATGCCGCCGCCCTTAATAACCCCTAGACCAAATAACCCCCTAGACAACAGGACGAGAAAGCAGCTCGGACAAGTTAAACCTGAATTTAAACCCAAGCCTAAAGCATGATTATCGATCGCGAGAGTCCACAGAGAACGAAGGGCTGTACTGACTCAAGAATTGCGGACTCTAAAATAATCGGTTAGGACGCAGCCATGAGATTGGCCGTCAGCTCAGCTTGATCCAGCCCATGACCGATGAGCACTAGCTTGGTTTGGCGCACTTCGCTGGGCTGCCAAGGGCGATCGTAGAAATAGTCAAAGCGATCGCCTACACCCTGCAACACCAGGCGCATTGGCTTGTTGGGTACCGACACAAACCCTTTGATCCGGTAAATTTCTTGCTGCTGAACCAGGGCTTGTAGCCGTTGGATCAGGCGAGTTGGCTCAAAGGCTTCACTCACCACAATTTGCACCGAATTGATGTCGTCATCATGTTCGTGATCGGCTGCGTCATCATGGTGGCTGGGGCGGCTCTCCAGATTCTCTTCTACGGCGGCATTAAAGCCGAGCAGCACCTCAGGATCTACTTCGCCGCGATCGCAAGGCAAGATTTTGATGCCAGGACGCAACTCTTGTTTTAGCCAAGTTTGCACTTTGGCTTGAGTTTCTATATCGACGCGATCGCCTTTGGTCAGCAGCACCAAATCAGCGCAGGCTAATTGATCTTCAAAGAGTTCCTCGATCGGCGTTTCATGCTCTAAGTTGGGGTCAGCTTGGCGTTGGGCTTGCAGTGCGTCCAAATCGCCGACAAATTGCCCTCGTGCCAAGGCGTCACAGTCTACAACCGTGATGACGCCATCGACTGTGGCGCTCGTGCGAATCTCAGGCCAGCGAAAGGCTTGTACGAGGGGCTTAGGCAGCGCCAGCCCTGAGGTTTCGATCAAAATGCAGTCGATTTGGTCACGCCGCTTTAGCAGCTCTTGCATAACGGGCAAAAACTCTTCTTGCACGGTGCAGCACAGGCAGCCATTCGTGAGTTCGACAATATTAAAGTCTGAATTGGAGCCTAAACTTAGCTCAGGGCGGGGATCGGCGGCATCCTCCTCTGGGCAAACCTGACAGGAGCGCAGGAGATCGCCGTCAATGCCCACTTCGCCAAATTCGTTGACCAAAACGGCAATTCGTCGCCCTTGAGGATTCTGGAGTAAATGGCGCACCAGCGTTGTTTTACCTGCGCCTAGAAACCCCGTAATCACCGTAACTGGAATTTTATGCATGGAGGAAGACCGTCGCGAAACAACACATGGGGCAAGCTTTGGAGATGAGGGGAAAATTAACCCATACCACAGAGCTTAGGTCTATCCTGTAGATTCTGGCAATTCCAGATTGATGCAGTTTGTATGGCACTCCATCATTAGGTTAGGACAGGCTATTTTTTGAAAGCCTCGCGACGTGAGGCTTTCAAAAAATAACCCATTTGAATCTAAGCGCGTAGCGCTATACAAGCTATGGGGTAGGCCACAAAAATCCTTATCCTTGTGAAGACTACCGCTATTCTTGCTGCTATGATTTCGTTACGGGTGATGAGACTCACCTTCTGGCGCGACCAGTAAACCGCCTCCAGGGCTGATAGTTTCTACTTCATCGTCAGATTGATGCTTCTTGATTTGGGAGCGTTATTGAAGTACGAAATCTTGGTTCTGATATGAAAGGTTTGAGAAACATCGAGCAGGTTTTAGCCCTGTCGCAAACGGCTAAATGGTTGGCGATCGCCACTCTCGTCGGCATTTTGGCGGGTACGGCCTCTGCTGTTCTGTTAGCTGCTTTAGAATGGGCAACCGACTGGCGCGAAACCCATCTCTGGATCATTGCTTTACTGCCGCTCGGGGGGCTGCTGAGTGGGCTGATCTATCACTACTGGGGTCAGTCAGTCGAAGCAGGCAACAACTTATTGCTTGAGGAGATTCACCATCCCCAGCAGACGATCCCGCTGCGCATGGCACCTCTTGTGCTGCTAGGAACGGTGATCGCCCATCTGTTTGGTGGATCTGCTGGGCGTGAGGGTACGGCTTTACAGATGGGAGCCTCCCTTGCCGATCAGCTCACCCGACTCTTGCAGCTCAAGAGCAGCGATCGCCGCATTTTGTTAATGGCTGGCATCAGCGGCGGGTTTGCGTCTGTATTTGGTACGCCGCTGGCAGGTGCGGTCTTTGGGCTAGAGGTGCTGTCGATTGGCAAGATCCGCTATGACGGCCTGTTTCCCTGTGTGGTTGCGGCGATCGTAGGAGATTATGTCACCTTAAAGTGGGGTCTTCACCATACGCTCTATCGGCTGGGCAGCGTCCCGTCGATGAATATGGCAGATTTTTCAGGCGGCTCAGCCGCTCTGCTTTCAACCGTTTTTGCCGGGGCAATCTTTGGCTGGGTCGCCCTGCTATTTGCCACAGCGACCCACACCATTGGGCATTTCTTTAAGTCCAAAATTGCCTATCCGCCTTTTCGGCCGATGGTGGGTGGGGTGATGGTTGCGATCGCAGTTTGGGCGGTGGGCACTACAAAATATATTGGGCTGGGCATTCCAACTATTGTGGATGCCTTTAACACGCAGCTCAATCCCTGGGATTTTGCAGCCAAACTGGGATTCACAGCGCTCACGCTAGGTGCCGGATTCAAAGGCGGAGAAGTCACCCCTTTGTTCTACATTGGCGCTACTTTGGGTAATGCCTTATCGCTGATTCTGCCGTTACCGACCTCTCTGCTTGCGGGGATGGGCTTTGTGGCCGTGTTTGGCGCTGCTGCCAACACGCCGCTCGCTTCGACCCTGATGGCTATTGAGCTATTTGGCCTTCCGGCAGGAGCCTTTGCGGGTCTGGCCTGTGTCGTCAGCTATCTCTTTTCCGGTCATGCTGGCATCTATCGCTCTCAGCGGATTGGTTTGAGCAAATATTCTAGAGTGCTTGTGGAGAAAGAAGTCAGTTTGGCGATGTTTCCCAGCCTCCGACTGAACCCAGAAGCGAGTCTTTTAGCCGATATTGCCCCTTTACCCGCACCGAGGGCAGAAGCGGAAGACGGAGCCATATCGCCTCTAACGACGCTCAGGCTCTATTGGCATTCTGGAGATTTGGGTGAGCCGCCGGATAACGCTCGTCAGGCTGCTCCTCAACTGTCTATGGAACTGCTGCGTCTGGCCAAAGAATTTGGCATTGAACAGGCTGTATTGTACCGGGTTGATGGGGAGACTTTAGCCGATCGCGATCGGCATCAAGGTGATTTGGAGAGGGGCGATCGCTGGCCTCAATGCCTTGAGTTGATTGATCAGGAAGCAAAGCTGCGGGACTTTGTGACGGCCTACCGTGACGAGTTTCAGCAGGTGAAGTTTGTCTTGCTGCGAGGTGAAACGCTTTAGTGCAAATATTCTGGCGATATGCCAATATACTTGCATGAGCTGTTTGTTGAGCATTTTGTATGGCTTCAAGGCGCTGGGTATCAAAACATGGGCTGCTGTTGGTGCTATTGGGCTTGCTAACGGCTTGTGGAGTTTCAACCTTTAGCGCTTCCCCTCCTAGCGCCTCTGCTCCTAAACCAGCAGCTGTAACGCTGACTGTTTCGGCTGCATCCGATCTCAGTAATGTTTTCCCAGAAATTGGCAAGCTGTGGCAGCAGGAGACAGGCAACAGCGTGACGTTTAACTTTGGGTCTACTGGGCAGCTAGCTCAGCAGATTGAGCGGGGTGCTCCAGTCGATTTATTTGCGGCAGCAAACAAGAAATTTGTTGAGGATTTGGATAAAGCAGGGCTGATTTTGTCTGATACCAAGGCGCTATATGGGCGCGGACGGATCGTGATCTGGTCACGACAAGATAGCCCGCTTGATCTCAAAGAATTGAAAGAGTTAACCCGTTCTGAAGTCAAGCGGATCGCCATTGCCAACCCGGATCATGCGCCCTACGGCGTGGCAGCAAAACAGGCGCTGCAATCGATCGGGATTTGGGATGAGATTCAGCCTAAGCTCGTTTTGGGGGAAAACATCAAGCAAACTCAGCAGTATGCCGCAACGGGCAACGTTGATGTGGCGATCGCCGCCCTTTCCATCAGTATGAATCAGCCAGGTCAATGGGCGTTAATTCCTGAAAATCTGCATCAGCCCCTAGAGCAAATGTTGGCGGTGCCCAAAAATACGCCTCATCCAGCGATCGCCCGACAGTTTGCAGCCTTTATTAACGGAGCCAAGGGCCGATCGTTAATGCTGAAATATGGCTTTGTTTTGCCCGGAGAAGAGCTGCCTGCATGAATGCATTTCCCTATCTGCTGTCGCTACAGGTGACAGCCGTAGCCTCGGTTTTAATTCTGGTTGTGGGGCTAACGCTTGCCGTAGCTTTGGCACGAAGCCGATTTCCGGGTCAGCTCCTGGTAGAAACCCTGCTCAATTTACCGTTAGTCTTGCCGCCCAGTGTGGTGGGTTTTTTTCTGCTGCTTCTTCTAGGACGGGGCAGCCCGCTAAAGGAGTGGTTTGGCATCGATCTATTATTTACCTGGCAGGCTGGCGCGATCGCCTCTGCGGTTGTGGGGCTGCCCTTGATGTTGGAAACTTCACGAGCGGCGATCGCCAACGTTAATCCAGAGCTAGAAGCGGCTGCACGAACGTTAGGGTCGTCTGAGCTAGAGGTGCTGTGGCGCATTACCCTGCCTCAGGCGCGATCGGGTATTTTGGCAGGTTTTTTGATGGGAACCATTCGGGCGTTTGGCGAATTTGGAGCCACTTTGATGGTGGCGGCTAGCATTCCCGGACGAACGCAAACCCTGCCCCTGGCTATTTATGATGCGGTGCAAAATCAAGACTATGGCGCTGCCCATATCATGGTGTTGGTGATGACGGCTGCGGCCTTTTTACTGCTGTGGTGGGTGCGTGCGCTGGAGCGATCGAGCCATCCGCTGCACATCAATGCTGCAATCCAGAAACCCCATGAATCTGCTGGTCAATATTCAGAAACGGCTTCCTAGTTTTACGTTAAATGTCGCCTTTGATTTTGTCGGCAGTTCATCCAGCCGGACTCTGGGCATTTTGGGAAGCTCTGGCTCGGGCAAGAGCATGACGCTGCGCTGCATTGCCGGATTAGTCACCCCCGATCGCGGTCGTATTGTGCTGAATGACCGGGTGCTGTTTGACTCGGCGCAAAAGATTAATCTACCCAGTCGCGATCGCCATGTAGGTTTCCTGTTTCAACAGTACGCCCTCTTTCCCCACATGACGGTGGCGCAAAACATTGCCTACGGGCTGCAAAAAATCTCGCCTTGGGAACGACGCAAGCGAGTGGGTATACAGATTGTTCAAATGCAGCTTCAAGGATTAGAGCAGCGATACCCACAGCAACTGTCGGGTGGGCAACAGCAGCGTGTGGCGATCGCTCGCGCCTTGGTGACAGAGCCAGAAGCCCTGCTGCTGGATGAACCTTTTTCGGCTCTAGATACCCACCTGCGTAGCCAGATTGAACAGCAACTCATGGCAACCCTGTCTGGCTATCCCGGCGTGACGCTATTTGTCTCCCATAATTTAGAAGAACTTTACCGGGTGGGAGAGACGCTGGTGGTGATGGAGCAAGGTCAGGTCACTGCCTGTGGCACCAAGCAGTCTATTTTTGAGCGTCCTAGTACAGTGAGTCTGGCTCAACTCACCGGATGCAAAAACATTTCCCGAGCGCTACCCCAACCCGGCCAGGTAGAGGCGATCGATTGGGGCTGTACCCTTCAGCTGAGCGAGGCTCAGGTTCGTGAGATTCAAGGTCGCGAGGCTGCCCGTGCCGATCGGCTTGCCCTAGGTATTCGTGCCCATCACCTGCGATTTAGCGATCGCCCTGACTTAGAAAACACCTTCCCTTGCTGGTTGGTCAAAACCCGTGAGACGCCCCACCGCATGACGCTTTATCTCACCTTACAGCCGCCGCTTGCCAATCAGCAGCCCCATTTGCAAGCTGAAGTGCTGAAGGAAACTTGGGCAACCCTTCAAGCTAAGCCCTTTCCCTGGTATGTTCAGCTCGATCCGGCGCGATTAATGCTGCTAAAAATCGTGGATTAAATAAAACCCAATAGTTTTTTAGAAGTGCCGCGCGAAGCGCGGCACCTCTAAAAAACTACTACAGGTTAATTTGCGCTGCTACATGATTCCCTATCCTAGAAATGGCAATAAACCCAGCCTATGAAACCCGAGAATGATTTGTGCAATAGCTTGAAGCAAACCCGTCAGCGATTGGCTATGAGCCAGCAAGATTTGGCGGCGATCGCCGGGGTGTCTCGACAAACGATCAGCGGCGTCGAATCGGGACAGTATGCCCCCTCAACCACAGTTGCTTTGCGCCTCGCTAAGGCTCTGGGCTGCCAGGTTGAAAATCTATTCTGGTTAGATCAGAGTGCAGCAGAAATGGATGCGATTCCGGCTCAGTCTTTGCCGGAGGGAAAAAATCTCCGGCTAACTCTAGCGCAGGTCGGTGGACGCTGGATTGCCCATCCCTTGGTGGGTCAGGGGGCGTTCCGGACAGAAATGATTCCTGCTGATGGTGAGGGCACTTGGAATTCTGGCTCTGAGGCGATGCGCGTTACCCTCCTGGATGACGCCGAGAAGTTTCAGCATACGGTTGTTTTGGCAGGTTGCACCCCTGCCCTATCCCTGTGGGCGCGAGCCGCCGAGCGCTGGCATCCCAATCTTCGGGTGCATTGGACGTTAGACAACAGCACCTTAGCCTTGCAGCGCCTCCTGCAAGGAGAGGTGCATGTAGCGGGGATGCATTTGTATGATGCTGCCACCCAAGAACACAATGTTTCCTTTGTCCGTGCTGCCTTGCAAGGAACGGCAGCTGTACTGATCAATCTAGGGATTTGGGAGGAAGGATTGCTAATACAGCCGCACAACCCTCGCGGCCTAAAAACGGTGGCGGATCTCGCCCAGCCTCAGGTGACGATCGTTAACCGAGAAGCGGGGGCAGGCAGCCGTCAGCTATTAGAGCAATCGCTTCAGCAGCACAAGATCCCCTTTGCGGCCATCAAGGGTTTTGAACAGGTGGCCTACAGCCACGTTGAGGTTGCCCAGGCCGTAGCCTCTGGACGGGCAACGGCAGGTGTGAGTACGGCAGCGGTGGCGGCAGCGTTTGGGTTAGGATTCATTTCCCTGCGCCGTGCCCGCTATGATCTGGTGGTGCTCAAGCCTTATTTAGAAGAAGCGCCCTTGCAACAATTGCTGAGCACCTTGGGGCATCGTCGCGTTCTCTCGCAGCTAGAAGCGCTGGGTGGCTATGATACGAGCCAAACGGGAGAGGTCGTCGCTACGGTTGAGCCAACCGGGAAACCCAAACCCCTAAAGTCAGGCTCAGACACTCAAAACAAATAGCTTTCCGAAGTGCAGCACTTTCAAAAATTATTACAGGTGAATTAATTTGCGCTCTCAAGGATTCTATTGAGTTGCTCAAGATCGAGCTAGTAAAACATTGAGCTAGGACGCGATCGCCATCCCATATAAGCCGCCAAACCCGCTAAGAACAGCAGCCCTGCGCCTCCTGCTAGCGGGTTCTGATCGATGCCAGTCATCCATTCGGGCACTCGCCCTGAGTATTGAGCAATCTGCCCCACGTTAACAATGTAGTAGCCCCAAATGAGTCCGGCATGGAGTCCGATCGGCAAACCGAGCCGCCCTTGATGAACTGATCCGATCGGTTGCCCCGGCTTGCGTGTCGATCGCTTCGCCCAAACCAACGTTAAGCCCAGCAGCACCAAGCCTGGAAACTGGGGAAACGTGCGGAATACCTCGGATAGAGGCTTGATGAAATGCAGCAAGGCAAACAACAAGCTGTTGCCCCAAAGGGAAATCTCATCCCCATAGTCTCGTTGGAGTTCATCTAAAACCCACCCTCGAAACACCAGCTCTTCTGCAAAACCCGTGCCCAAGCCGATGACCAAACCTTCCAGGACAGATTTAAACAGCGAGGGAGAAATCTGCCAGTTGAGCCAGCCCAACCCGCCCTGAATCCCAAACAGACCCAAGAGGCTGATCAGCCCGATCGCCAGCCCCTGCAAAAGCTCTTTGCCGTTTTGGCGGGTCGCAATTAGCCCATAGGTATTGAGAATGCGGCGATCGCGGTAGAGCCATTTGCCCCAGCGCCCGATCAGCAGCAGAAATCCCAAAAACAGTAGCGGCATTGTGGCCAAAGTTACCGTGTTGGGATCTTTGACCCAAAAGGCGATCGGGGCAGCGATCGGTAGCCAGCAAACCAACAGAACGAGCAGCAGACCCACAATACGGACTGGTGCAGGGTAGCAAGCTAAATTGGCAAGTATGGATTTCAAATTAAAGTCTCAGGTTACGGTCTCAAGCTGCGTTTTGATAGAGCGCCCAAAGCTCTGAGATGTCCTCTGAGATTAGCTCAAGGCTAGTCTTCAGGTTCGATCGTGCTAATTAGACCGTGAGTTTTTAGCATTTCACAGTAAAATTCGGCATGCTCTTGCTCACAGGTAATGACTAAGGCGATGCCATTGGTGTGCGCCTCCATCATAATACTGACTGCTTGCGGCATGGTGAGACTGCTCACGCTCTTCATCAGAGCTTGGACAACGTGCTCCATTGAGTTGAAGTCGTCGTTGTGCAGCAGCACCTTGTAGCGCGGAGCAGGCTTGCGAATGGTTGAAGTTGACTGTTGTTGAATGGTTTCGACTGCCACGGGTCTATCCTCTTTGTAGACTTGGTTGACGGAGATGGCTGGTTAACAGCATCTGCGTGAACGGATACTTGAGAACTCTCCAGCCCTAAAGATACCGTCTCAAGCCTATTGTTACAAAAACTTACAGACTTGTAATACCTGATTCTGCATTTGATCACAAAATCTTGAGCTGAAGATGAGCGTCATGCTGTGCTCTGCGCGAAGAATAATGGTTTTGCATCCAGATCAAGCAGTGCTCAAATTTTAAGGGCGTCTCAACGCCAGCTCTGAAGTTAAACGGGTTAAGACGGAGACGTTCTTCTAGGAGCGTAGCGCGTTTGCGAATGTGAGCACAATGGCAACATCCACTAGCTTGAGATGGCGATAGAAAATTAGGAAGCTATTGAAAAATTGATTGAGCAGTACTACATTTAGCGCTACGTCACGGTTAGTCGCCTGTGATTTTACGTACATTTAGCGCGAAGCCATCTGAGGAAGTCATCTCAGGGTCAGCATTTTCTAGTCTCCATTTTTGAGATTCACTGTCTTACGAAATCATCCCAGAAGGGAGAAAACACATGACTTTCCAACCTATTGGCTCTGAGTTCGGCGTTAACACCACTACAGCAAACGATCAGGATCGCCCAGCGATCGCCTTTGGCTCCTCAAGTCGATATGCAATTGCTTGGCAGAGTGAAAGCCAGAACGGGAATGATTCCTATATCTGTGGGCGCTTGTACCAATTTGATGGTGGCGGCATAGGTTCGGAATTCAAAATTAGTCAGGCTGGAAGTAACCCAACTGATCCGGCGATCGCTATTGATGGATTAGGCAACGCGATCGTTGTCTGGGCAAGCACAGCTCAAAATGGCAGCAGAAACGTCTATGCCCAGAGGCTGGATGCAGCGGGTCGGCAAGTAGGGGCAACCCTCTTAGCCAGCTCTTCAACGGCGGGTGATCAGACTGTTCCTGCCGTAGCGATGAATAAAGATGGCAATTTTGTGGTCACTTGGACAAGCAACGGGCGACCGAACGCCAGCACAAAGGGCAAAGATAACAGCGGCACGGGCGTTTATGCCCAGCAGTTTACCGCCAATGGCCGATCGGTCGGTCGAGAGTTCCGAGTCAATACGACCAAAGACTCTAACCAGGAAAATTCGGTGATTGCCATGAACTCTATGGGCGATTATGTCATTGCCTGGGAGAGCAGCGGACAGGACGGCAGCGGCAAGGGCGTTTATGCTCAAATTTATAAGAGCAACGGCAGACGAGTTGGCTCTGAGTTACAGGTAGCCAACACAACGGTGGGCAATCAAAACCAGCCGACTGTAGGAATTGATGCGACCGGAAACTTTGTCATTGCCTGGAGAAGCTCGGATAGTGATGGCTCAGGAATTTATGCCCGACGGTTTGGCGCGAGTGGCGACCCGTTAGGCCAAGAGTTTCAAGTCAATTCCACCCAGAGCGACAGCCAAACGACGCCATCGCTCGGTATGGAGCCTGAAGGAAAATTCGCCATCACCTGGGCCAGCAACGGACAGGGCAATGGCTACGATATCTATGCTCAGCGCTATAACTCAGAGGGCAAGCGGTCTGGCGGCGAATTTCGGGTCAATCAAATTCAAAATAAGGCTCAAACCGATCCGGCCATTGGCATGGCTGCAAATGGTGACTTTGTTGTGGGCTGGGCCACAAATAGCCAGGGTTCTGATACGGATATTTCTGCTCAGCGTTATCAGGTCGCAACGCCACTCCCTTCCGGCAACATTGAAGGCTCTGAGGGAGACAATAACCTGCGGGGCACAGCAGGTGACGACAGAATGTACGGCCAGGGCGGCGATGACGATCTTAAAGGGTACGGCGGCAATGATGGGTTATGGGGCGGCAACGGCAATGACACGCTGTATGGGGGCAGCGGGAGCGATTGGATAGAGGGAGGTGCCGATCGCGATTTTCTCTATGGTGGAAATGGCATGGATACTTTATCCGGTGATGGCGGTAGAGATACGCTAACAGGCGGAAATGGCAGCGATATTTTTGTCATCGGTCAAGCCTCAGGAGAAGACGTGATTCGTGATTTCAAAGATCAGATCGATCGCATCGGGCTTTCAGAGCGGCTAGAGTTCCAAGATCTAACGGTGCGATCGTTGGGTGCAGACACGTCTATCGGTGTAGGGAACGACATCATTGCCATTCTCAAGGGGGTCAATTTCACTACCCTGAGTGCGGTCGATTTCGTCGCCGTCTAGGTTGCCATTTGGGTCGTCGTTTGGAACGGACTCGCATTTTGCCAAAGTGGACAGGTTGGAGCAGGGCGCTATCATAGTAGGCAGCGTGATATTTCTTAACGATTCTGTCTGAATGACGCTCTTACTGAATGACAATCTCACTCCCTGGTTCCAATAAGCTCAAGCTTTTTCTGACCGAAAAGCTGTTCTTTGGCAACGAGCCAACCCCCGAACTTATCGCCATCCTGTTGGTTTATTTTGTTCAAGGGGTTGTGGGACTCGCGCGCCTAGCCGTCAGCTTTTTCCTAAAAGATGAGCTGGCGCTGAGTCCGGCTCAGGTTTCGGCACTGATGGGGATCGCAGCACTGCCCTGGATGGTGAAGCCGCTGTTTGGCTTTATCTCAGATGGTCTGCCGCTGTTTGGCTATCGTCGCCGTCCCTATCTCATCCTGTCTGGTTTTTTGGGATCTGGGGCTTGGGTGGCAATGGCGACCGTGGTGCATACGCCTTGGTCTGCTACATTGGCGATCGCCCTTGGATCTCTCTCGGTGGCGCTGAGTGATGTGATTGTCGATTCGCTGGTGGTGGAGCGGGCGCGCAGCGAAGAAGTCAAAGACGCCGGATCGCTACAGGCGCTCACTTGGGGAGCTTCGGCCTTGGGCGGGTTGATCACTGCATACTTCAGCGGCTTTTTGCTAGAGCACTTTAGTAACCGCACTGTGTTTGGGGTTACGGCGCTCTTTCCGCTAATTGTCTCTGGGGTGGCATGGCTGATTGCCGAGTCAAAAGTGACGGAAGCCAGCAACTGGTCGGTAATTTGGGGTCAGGTCAAACAGCTCAAGGGAGCCATCACCCAAAAATCGATCTGGATGCCGACGGCTTTCGTGTTTCTCTGGCAGGCCACTCCGACCGCAGATTCTGCTTTCTTTTTCTTTACCACCAACGAGCTGGGGTTTCAGCCTGAGTTTTTGGGGCGAGTGCGGTTGGTGACGAGTTTGGCGGCATTGCTCGGTATTTGGGTGTTCCAGCGATTTCTTAAGGGAATTCCCATGCGGGTGATGTTTGGCTGGAGCACCGTCATTTCTGCGGCGCTGGGCATGACCACGCTGGTGCTGGTAACCCATGCCAATCGAGCGATCGGCATTGATGATCACTGGTTTAGCTTGGGCGATAGCCTGGTGCTGACGGTGATGGGACAAATCGCCTTTATGCCTGTTCTGATTTTGGCGGCGCGGCTTTGTCCTCCTGGCGTTGAGGCGACGCTGTTTGCGCTGCTGATGTCTATTTATAATCTGGCGGGCTTCCTTTCCTATGAGCTAGGCGCTTGGTTAATGCATGGATTGGGCATCAATGAGTCCAATTTTGATCAACTCTGGCTTTTGGTCGTGATTACGAACTTGACGACACTGCTGCCGCTGCCGCTGCTGGGCTGGTTGCCTGGAGCGCACAGTGATTTGCCCGGTGCAGAGAAGGTGGGCGCAGAAACCAGCCAATCCTCGCTTCCGGCAGCAATCTCTCTACCGCTAGAGGTGCCGATCGCCCTGGCCGATCAAGAGTTAGTCACAGAAGTGAAATAGTATTTCTGGTTTTATGGAGCGGCTTCGATCGCCAGCCCCATAAGGTCATTCGCATGACAAAGCAATAGCACAAGGCATCTATGCAAAGTTTTCAGCTTGAGCAAAAAGATTCTCCTGCGTCTTATGACCTGCAAGAGTGGCAAAAAGGCTATCGATCGCTTCTTAAAGAAAGCGACTACTGGATCGATGAAGTAGAGGGGCAGATCCCGACTGAGCTAAGCGGCACGCTGTTTCGCAATGGCCCAGGTCTGCTCGATATTAAAGGGCAGCCGTTCCACCATCCGTTTGATGGTGATGGTATGATCTGCGCCTTTACCTTTGCTGAGGGACGGGTGCATTTCCGCAATCGCTTTGTCCGCACCCAGGCTTTTGTAGAAGAACAGCAGGCGGGCAAAATTCTCTATCGAGGCGTGTTTGGCACCCAAAAACCGGGTGGCTGGCTGGCAAATGCCTTTGATTTGAAGCTCAAGAATATTGCTAACACCAATATTCTCTATTGGGGAGGTAAGCTGCTGGCGCTTTGGGAGGCAGCAGAACCCCATCGGCTCGATCCGGCGACGTTGGAAACGATCGGCATAGACGATCTTGAGGGTGTCTTGCAGACGGGATCGGCGTTTGCGGCACATCCGCGCATTGACCCCAGCGGCGGCGATGGCGAACCTCTCTTGGTCAATTTTGCCGTTAAGCCAGGACTCTCGACTAGCATTACGCTTTATGAGTTCAGTTCTTCTGGCAAGCTAGAGCAGCAGCAAACCCATTCTGTGCCTGGGTTTGCCTTCATGCATGACTTTGCCATTACGCCCCACCACTATATTTTCTTTCAGGCTCCCATGAGCTTTAATCCGGTGCCCTTTTTGCTAGGGATGCGGGGGGCAGGACAATGCCTCAAAATTCAGCCCAACAAGCCGACTCAGGTGATTATCATTCCTCGGCAGGGCACAGAACCTGTGCGACGGATTCCGGTGGATGCTGGGTTTGTCTTCCATCACGCCAACGCCTTCGAGCAGGATGGAGCACTTTATGTAGACTCCATTTGCTATGCCGATTTTCCGACGATCGACCCGACGCAAGATTATCGCGAAGTCAAATTTACCGATCTGGCTCCGGGGCAGCTCTGGCGCTTCCAATTTGATCTCAAGACTCAGACCGTTGAGCGTCAGCTTCTCGAAAGCCGCTGCTGTGAGTTTCCGGTCGTGCACCCCGATCGCGTAGGTCGTCCCTATCGCTATGTCTACCTGGGTGCAGCCGATGCGGCAGTGGGCAATGCGCCGCTACAAGCCGTCCTCAAAATTGACGTGAGTACGGGCGATCGCCAGATTTGGAGTGCTGCCCCCCACGGCTTTGCGGGCGAACCGATCTTTGTGCCCCGTCCTAACGGCCTAGCGGAAGATGACGGCTGGCTGCTGACGCTGATCTTTAATGGCGAACTGGAGCGATCGCAGTTAGTCATCCACGATGCCCACGACATCCGCGAACCTCTGGCAAAGCTGAGCCTCAAACACCATGTGCCTTACGGACTGCATGGTAGCTTCACTCCTGAGCGTTTTTTGACGATGTAGGCGCTTGGGTTCTGAAAAATACGGCGTAGAAAATCGCTAGCCTTACGGCTAAGCTGGCGATTGCTGAGAAGTCGTAGCCGTCAAGGTTGGCAGTAAAAACACTGGGTAAAGCCAAAGAAGAACCAGCAGAATCGGGCAGTTTGATTTGGGCAACCATTGATACGGCTCCTCTCGCTATTTGAATCCCCAAAGCCAGCTCTAACGTATGGCTTTTAAGGATAAACGCGGCTAGCCCAGCGTTCAGGATATACTCGCCAAGAGAAAGGTAGGGGCGTTGAACATCAAATCCCCTAAAGCTTGCTAGTAACGCGCTCAGTATCACAAGAAGTACAGGCTGGCGGGTGATTAGCCCTAAACCCTGTAGTGCATATCCTCGGGCAATTTCGCTAGTTGTCACACCAGTTAAAATGGCGATCGTTACGAAAGGCAGATTAAAGAACCACTGAGAGGGGTCAAAAGTAACGGTAAAGCGGTTGGGATAGAGCAAATAGTTGAGCAGAACATTCCCACAGGCTAGGGCAAACCATAGACCAAAAGCGGTCAAGAGCCGCCGAAAGCAGAATGGAGCATGGGGATCAACGACAGAGTGGAGACTGCGCTGATGCAATTTCTCAATGGCGATCACCAACCCCGCTAGAATGCTCAAATTTGTGATAGCAAAGAGAGTATAAGCCACCCAAGTTGGCCAACTTTCCATATATTGCTTCAGGCCAGGACTCCTCAACTCTTCTAGATCCCGGACTCCCAGCAGCAGCAGACCTAGCGTGAGGGCGATCGCAAGACCTATAACGAAAATGCTAGGAAAAACGATCAGTCCTACCAGGTATCGCCACCCATCATTCTTACCTTCGCGGGCGGCATCCAAATAGCTGCGAGTCATAGCTTCCATAGTGATGAAGTAGGGTAGAGCCAGTTTGATAGTGGCAGGCCAATATCATAGTTATTCCCTTAGAAGCTCCGCGCCCGTTCAGTTCTCATCTTCTGCACCATGACGCATCCGCTCAGAATTATCTCTCTCATTCCTAGCGCTACAGAAATTGTGGCGGCTTTGGGACTGGCTGACTGCTTGGTAGGGCGATCGCATGAATGCGACTACCCGTCCTCGGTGGCCAGCCTGCCGATTTGCACCGAACCTAAGTTTGATCCACAAGGGACAAGCGCCGAAATTCACGATCGCGTCACTGACCTACTGCAATCGGCGTTGAGCGTTTATCGCGTCAAGACCGAGGTGTTAGAACAGCTCCAGCCGACTCATATCTTGACGCAAGCCCAATGCGAAGTCTGTGCCGTGAGCTTGGCAGATGTAGAAAAGGCAGCCGATCGCCTCACCCAGAGCCAGCCGCAAATTATTTCGCTTCAGCCCAATGTCTTGGCAGATTTATGGACGGATATCGAGCGGGTGGCGGCGGCTTTTGGCGTAGCGGGTCAGCCCCTGATCGATGCCCTTCAGCAGCGGGTCGCCACCTGTGCCCAGGCTGCGGCGCAAACGTCCGATCGCCCTACTGTTGCTTGTATCGAATGGATCGAACCGCTAATGGCTGCCGGAAACTGGATTCCAGAACTGGTGGCGTTAGCAGGCGGACGATCGCTGTTTGGCGAGGTCGGGAAACATTCGCCTTGGCTGCAATGGGAAGCGCTCGTAGCTGCTAATCCAGAGGTGATTATCCTCATGCCCTGTGGTTTCGATATGGCGCGAACGGTGGAAGAGGCGCGATCGCTCCCCCGTCATGCCGCCTGGGCAAACCTCACAGCCGTTCAGACGGATCAGGTCTATGTTACGGACGGCAACCAATATTTCAATCGTCCCGGTACTCGACTGGTAGACTCTTTAGAGATCTTGGCGGAAATTTTGCATCCCAGCCTTCCGAGCGTCTATGAAGGCTCAGGCTGGCAGAAACTGTCCGCCAGCGAGTCTAGAGTCCCGGCGTGACAAATTGCAGCAATAGGCCAGCCAGGGAACCTAAAAAGCTCAGGAAATTGCCGCCACGTCCCCGCCGATCTTGCTTCTCTTCTGCTTCCTGCATGGCCTGCATGCCCTCAGAAAACTGGGTGGAAATTTCCTGACCCTGACTGTTGCCCTGTGCCGTATAAATCTCTTCAGCCGCTTTAGCATCTGCCATTGCACCCGAGCGATCGCCCAGCCGAAACCGCGCCACCCCTCTGGCTAGCAGGGCATGGGCAAAGTCGGGCTGCTGACTCAAGACCTGATTGTAGTTATCAATGGCATCTTGAAAGTTACCGCGCTCGGCCTCTGCCAAACCCCAAGCATAGAGGCGATCGGGCGTCGCAATTTCGGCAGGCAAGCCCACGGCTCCGAGCAAATTGGCTTGGGTGAGCGTTGCCCCTGTCCAAATTGCGCCTGTGACGGTTGCCCCCCGCAAGTCAGCGCCGCTTAGGTTGGCTCCGCTGAGATCTGCCCCGGTTAAGTCAGCGCTAAATAAAACCGCGCCCGACAGATTGGCTCCCTTTAGATTTGCGCCCCTGAGAATAATGCGGCTGAGGTTTGCCTGACTGAGATTAGCCCTGCTCAAATTAGCGCCCGACAGATTGGCATAGGTTAGCCCTGCCTTACTCAAGTCGCAGCGTTCACAGCTTTTGGTGCTAAGCAACTGCTGCGTATGCTGAAGGTTTTCAGCCTGGGCAGGTGCAGCAAGGCTAAAGGACAAGAGAGCCACAAGCGGCAAAAAGCGGGATTTCATAGGTCACAACCAGGAGATCAGGCGAGAGGGCAAGGTCGTTGTTTTGTAAAAATGATCTGAAGCGAAGAGCGAATTAAACTCTATATATAGTGCCCTAAATCCCTAATTGTGGCTTTATGGCTCTATCAAACTTCTAGGGCTTCCACGATTTGCAGCGCAACCTGTCACCTTAAATATCTCTGCCTCTCTTATTATGACTTCAGCCGTTGTCCCCAACCAGTCTCGGTTCTTCATTGCCCTGATTCCGCCTGCCGAAATTCAGGATTATGCCAATCGTGTGATTCAAGAATTGAGCGATCGCTACAAGACCCGCACCTCCCCGTCACCCCCTCACATCACCTTGCAGGCTCCGTTTCTCTGGCCGATGCATCAGCTCTCTCAGCTAGAAGCCTGCCTGAGCCAATTTGCTGCCAATCAGCCTGCCGTAACCCTAAAGCTGAGCGGTTTCGGGCATTTCGCCCCGCGCGTTTTGTATATTAATGTGCTAAAAACTCCTGAACTTCTGACCCTGCAAGCTGGCCTCAGGACACACCTTGAATCTCATTTGGGCCTGGTGGATGCATCCGCACAGCACCGATCTTTTGCACCCCATATGACCGTGGCTTCTCGCAAATTAACGCCCGTGACTTTTGCCCAAGCCTGGGCTGACCTACAACCCAGACAGGTGGACTTTGAGTTTGCAGGCGATCGCCTTACTCTCCTGCTCCACGACGGTCAGCGCTGGCAAATTCGATCGCAGTTTTTGATGAGCGCCAGTTTTTGATGAGAGTAACGTAAAGCTGTGAGATTCAATTTTGCCTGCTCCCTTCCAAGCTCGATCGATAAAAGATTGCTATGTATGCCAACCTTCTCTGTTACCAGATGTTACAGTCGGAGTAGAATCTTATACCGATTGAGAGCGATCGCTCCATGAGCCAGTCCCAAACTACCTCTGAGACATCTATTTCTGAACCAATCCCCTCTGATGCCTCTAGTGCTGCCTCGCCAGAGTCCGCAACGGCTCCACCAAGCTACGTCAAACTCGCCATGCGCAATATGGTGCGAAAGCGGGGCAAATCACTCTACCACTTTGCCTTAAGCACGATCGCGCTTTTGGGGCTGTTTGTGGGTCTTGCTTACTTGACTCGCTAGGGAGCCAGATATGGTGAAATCATTGCCTGTACAAGTTGAAGTTGCTGTGCAGGACTATTTTTTTGAACCGTCCAACCTGCCTGCTGCGGTGACTGAGGCAGAGTGGCAATCTTGGTTTCAGCGCTGGCTAGAAGCGCTAGACTCTGAGCCTTTCCATCCGATTCTTGCAGAATACCAGGAGTATGAACTGAGTTTGCGCTTGACGGACGATGCCGAAATTCAGACGCTGAACGCGCAGTATCGGCATAAAGATCAGCCAACTGACGTGCTGGCTTTTGCCACTTTAGAAACAGATGGCCCTCAGGTTGACCCCCTGACCGCACAGCCGCTCTACTTAGGCGATATTGTCATTTCGGTAGAAACGGCTCAAGCGCAAGCGCAGCAGCAAAATCATTCTCTGCGACAAGAGCTGGCTTGGCTGGGCGCTCATGCCTTGCTGCACCTGCTGGGATGGGATCACCCGGATGAAGCAAGCCTAATGCTGATGCTCAAGCGGCAGGAATCTTTACTCCAGGATGTGGGGATACAGGGGATGACTCTGACCGTCTTGTAAACCATCTTGTAAAACGACTATCAGCAAGCCTGAGGTGATGCCCTCAGAAAAAAAAGGCTCAGACAAAAGCTCTAGCTTGAATGCTGTAGATACAGACCATTGGCTTTAACATGGGTTAACCTAGCGATCGCTTGAATGAAGTTCTTAAGAAGTTGTAATCATATCCCTCTGGTAACACGGCTCTTTACGGTTAATTGGTTCAAGTCCCACTTCGCATCTGTTTGAGTTGCTTATGACTATGACTCCAGAAGTCCCGACGGAGACTCCGCTGCGCCCCGTCCCTCTCGAAAACCCCAACCGGGCGCTTTCTTGGCGGGTAGCCTCTAACTTGTTTGTCAGTTTTAAGTATGCTTGGGCAGGTCTGAGCTATACCTTTTTGACCCAGCGAAACTTCCGCATCCATGTAATTGTGGGCAGCTTGGCGATCGCTCTGAGTATCTACCTCCAAGTGACCCGCGTTGAGGTTGCCATCATTGGCCTGACCATTGGAGCCGTGTTGACGATGGAGCTGTTGAACACGGCGCTAGAGTCAGTGGTCGATCTAACCGTCCGCCAGACCTATCATGAGCTAGCAAAAATCGCTAAAGACTGTGCTGCCGGAGCCGTTTTGGTATCTTCCTTGGCTGCGGTGATTGTGGCAGGATCGCTGCTGTTGCCGCCGCTGCTCGATCGCCTCCAGGTCAGCTTTTTTTAAGCGGCCTTTTTTTTAGATTCCTTTTGCCTTAGCCCCTATGATTCTTGTTATTGATAACTACGACAGCTTTACCTACAACATCGTTCAGTATTTAGGAGAGTTGGGGGCAGAATTGGCGATCGCCGCTGAGGTCGTAGTCTATCGCAACGACCAGATTACCCTCGAACAAATTCATCAGATGCGGCCAGACGGCATTGTGATCTCCCCTGGCCCTGGCCATCCGGATGCGTCCGGTATTTCGCTAGAGGTGATTCAAAAATTGGGCATCGGTACGCCAGTTTTGGGCGTTTGCTTGGGTCATCAGGCGATCGGTCATTTGTTTGGCGGCAAAATTACCGCTGCACCTGAGCTAATGCATGGCAAGACCTCGCCGATTTACCATACGGGCAAGGGCGTATTTGCAGGGCTAGAGAATCCTTTAACGGCAACTCGCTACCACAGCTTGGTGATCGATCGCCAGACTTGCCCAGAAGCCCTAGAAATCACTGCCTGGGTAGAAGATGGCACTATCATGGGGGTGCGCCATCGTCAGTATCCCCACATTCAAGGTGTTCAGTTTCATCCTGAAAGCGTGTTAACCCATTCGGGAAAGCAGCTCTTGAGAAACTTTTTGGTAGATATTAGCCCCAAGTAGCCTCAGTAGATTGCTAAGTCCTCCTATTTTTCCTAAAAGCTGGATTTCAAAGGCGCTTTGCGCCTTTGAAATCCAGCTTTTAGGGTTTTGGGGGGGGGGGGGGGGGGGGGGGGGGG
>DATNPL010000167.1:0-5881 GCA_036703255.1 Coleofasciculaceae cyanobacterium | reverse complement strand
ACATCTGAGTCGTTGCCATTGCGACTCGTTTAAGTCACCCCGACGGTGAATTGAATTTGGAGGAAGAATCATGGAAGGAGGCTGAACCCATCAGATCTAGGCTAGCTAATCGTTCCAAAGGGTTTTAAAACACGCCCTAGTTCATCATCTAGTTTTATAGCTTTAAGAGATTTAGGTACGAGCTGGAAAAACGAGAGTGAAGTGTCAACGTGGATTAAAGATTTAGCAACTAATTCAGCAGATAGAAGAATTCAAAAAGCGGCTGTTATTGCACTAACTTCTCCTAATGGTGATAAGGGTGATTTGGAATTATTTGCCATTCTGAAATCTTTATATCAACAAAACATTTCCCCAGTTTCACAGTCTGCAATCTTTGGATTGTTCAAGATTTGGGGAGATTCTCCAGAGACTCTATCTATTCTTAAGGATTGTCTAATTCACGAAGATCCTTATATGCGATGGCCAGCCGTAAAAGCATTAGCTAGAGACTGGAAAGATGACCCAGATACCCTCCCTATTCTAAAAAGATGTTCACAAGATGAAAGCGATATGGTCAGGCGAGAGGCGTTAGCAGCCCTAGTGAAAAATCAGGTTTGGAGAGATTTACCTGAAATTACCGAAATGATATTTTATCTAGCTGAGAACGATCCCTATGAACTTGAGGATCAATCGAATTGGGAAGGAAACCCCCGCTTGGTAGCTCTTAAAGCTCTTATTACTTACTACCCTACCCATCCAAAGACGATCGAACTCATGCACGATCGCGCCATCAATGACCCTGACGAGCAACTGCGGGAATGGGCGCAGCAACAGCTTAAGAAGTGAGAAAATAAGGGCTTAGCTGGATGACCGGGCTAGCAGGGTCGGCATAAATTGCGGGGCAAATGGCAAAACTCACACTTCCTCAACTTGAGCGGCATCTGTTTGCGGCGGCGGATATTCTGCGGGGCAAGATGGATGCTTCGGATTTTAAGGAGTACATCTTTGGGATGCTGTTCCTGAAGCGGGCTTCGGATGTGTTTGAGAAGCGGTATCAGGAGATCATTCAAGAAAATTTGGCACGGGGGCGGAGTGAGGAGGAAGCTAGAAAGCGAGCAGAGAGTGCCTTGAGCTATCGAGAGACGTTTTTTGTGCCGGAGAAGGCGCGATGGGCGTATATCCGGGATGATGTGGGTCAGCGATCGTCTAATGTAAGTGATGGGCTGAATAAGGCGCTGGAGGCACTGGAGGAAGAGAATCAGTCTTTGACTGGGGTGTTGGGGCATATTGACTTTAACCGCCAGGTGGGGAGAAGCCGAATTTCTGACCTGAATTTGAAGAAGCTGATTAAGCATTTCAACAAGTACCGCTTACGAAACGAGGATTTTGTCTTCCCGGATTTGTTAGGGGCGGCATCACTCGTCCCCAAGGCGGCGCGGATGATATCGGTGCCTTTGAATTTGTCCCACCCCCCAATATCGCTCCCATCGCCCGCAACGACAGCTTCACCACCAACGAAGACACCCTGCTCGTCGGCAACGTGATCACCAACATCAATCCCAACGGGGCTGACAGCGACCCAGATAACAATCCACTGACGATCGCCACTGTGAATGGCAGCGCGGCGAATGTGGACACCGCCATTTTTCTCGCCAACGGTAGCCTGACGCTCAACGCCAACGGCAGCTTCACCTATACCCCCAACGCCAACGCCAACGGCAACGATAGCTTTGCCTACACCCTAAGTGATGGCACCGTTGCCTCCAACACGGCCACCGTCAGCCTCACCATCACAGGCGTCAACGACAACCCCACCAACCTAGCGCTGAGCAATACCACCATTGCCGAAAACTCTGCCATTGACACTGTCATCGGCAACTTCTCGACCACCGATCCCGATGATGCGTCTGGCTTTACCTACAGCCTGGTCGATGCTGCTAACTTCCCCGATAACGCCGCCTTCACCATTGATGGGAATCAACTCAAAGTCAATGCTCCTTTTGACTTCGAGACAGATAACGAATACAGCATCAAAGTCCGCACCACTGATGAGGATGGCAGTTCATACGAAGAAACCTTCACAATTGGCATCACTGACGTAGACGAAAACACCGCGCCTACGGATTTGAGTCTCAGCGCTACTAGCATTAATGAAAACGTAGCCGCCGGAACCCCCGTGGGCACGTTTATCACCACCGATGCTGAGGGTGGCAGTTTCACCTATGCGTTTGTTTCCGGCACGGGTGACACCGACAACGCCGCCTTTACCCTCGACGGCAACCAGCTCAAAATCAATGCTTCGCCCAACTTTGAGGTCGATGCCAGCTACAGCATCCGCGTTAAAACCACTGACTCTAAGGGAGCCTCTTACGAAGAAGCGCTGACGATCGCTGTGAACAACGTTAATGAAGCCCCGATCGCCAACCCCGATGCCCTCAACACCAGCCAAAACACGCCCATCAGCATCAGTCTTTCAACTTTGCTAGGCAACGATTCTGACCCCGATCGCAACCCCCTCAGCATCACCAACGTGAGTGCGGGTACGGGCGGCACCATCAGCATCAATGGCAGCACCATTCTGTTCACACCCACTAATGACTTTACCGGAGTCGCTAGCTTTAGCTACACTCTCAGCGATGGTGGCCTCATCGATATCGGCAATGTCACGGTGAATGTAGCCTCTGTAGCTGGCATCAACCGCAATGGGGGCAACGGTCGAGACACCCTCACGGGCGGCTTGGGTCGAGATACTCTCAACGGTGGCAATGGCGAGGACATCCTCAGTGGCGGCGCGGGCAGTGACACGTTAGTGGGCGGCAACGGCAGCGATACCCTAGTTGGCGGAGCTGGGGGCGACCTGCTCACTGGAGATAACGGCCCCGATACCTTCCGCTTTGCGCTGAGCGATTCACTGCTAGCCAATTTCGATCGCATCACCGACCTACACATTGGCAATGACACCATTGATGGCCCTACCGCCGTCAGCACCGCCAATGTGGCCGAACTGGATGCAGTAGCCAGCCTCACTCAGGAAAGCCTGAGCGGCGTGCTGACGGCGGGTAGCTTTAGGGCTAACCAAGCGGCTACCTTTAGCTTTGGCGATCGCACCTTCCTGGCGCTCAACGACGGTAGCGCTGGGTTCCAAGCCGCTAACGATGGGGTCATTGAGATTACCGGGTACAGCGGTAGCTTGACCAACTTGGCGATCGCATAGCGCTCAGCCCATTTTCAGCCATTGCCTCATTTTTTTAGGAGACTCACCATAGCAAACTTCACCGTCACCGAGTCTAACCCGTTGGAAATGCGATCGGCTGCAATAAGATTGTCAGCGTTGACAATGCCTTTGTGGCTGCATCGCTTTTCCCACACAACGACCCTACCCCTGTGGGTACTCTTGGCAAAGCTTTCAGGAAAAGGAAGATGCAAGAAAGTAGACAACTCAAGCCATCCAACTCCTTTAGGACATCTACCATGCAAACGTCTTCTAAACCCATACCAGCCACAACCCCTTGCCATAGAATGCCTGTGTTACGTCGCAACGATCGGCAAACGCAGCCAGACGAGATGGTAGCGTTTTTGCAGCGTCGATTGAACGCTTATAACTTCCCGCTTAAGATTGACGGGTTCTTTGGTGCCAAAACTGAAGCAGCCGTTATTGAACTGCAACGAAGAGGAAGCGACCACAATCCTTCAATATTGGTGGATGGCATTGTTGGCCCACAAACATGGGAAGGCTTAGCCGCCTGCATCGTCATTCGAGAGCAGTAATCCTCTCAGTTGTAGCGATCGCCGGATTATCAAAGAGAGAGGGATGCTGCTTGTCGGTACCCCTCTCTGCCTATGCGAGTTTCTCAAGCTTACCGGAGAGACGTTACCTGAGCTTAAACCACAGCAACCCGCATTGCCCTCCATTTATTGAGAATCTTGTGCAATCAGGGAGATAAAACCTGAAAAGTTATACAAGCCATCATCATGCCGCCTCAACCTTCGCTAGACACACTCCGCAACTCTTTACACCGTCTGAACTTGGAGAAGCAGCAGAAAATCTAGACTTGGCTGGGGCAGGAGATTCATGCTGAAACGTCGAGAAATTTAGAGGCGCAGCAACCCTCGAATAGGGCAGTAGGCGAAGAATTTTACCCTGATTTTGAAGGAAGTCGAACTGTAAAAATACTACCCTCACCCAACTTACTTCTAACCTCAATATTGCTTTGATGGGCTTGAGCTATGGCCTGAGCAATCGCTAACCCTAACCCTGCCCCTCCAGTATGACGAGAGCGATCGCTACTAACTCGATAAAATCGATCAAAAATACGGGACTGCTCAGTTGGGGCGATTCCAACTCCTGTATCTTGAACCTGAATAAGAGCATAGTGGTCATCTCGCCTCAGACGAACAACTACCGTACCTCCGGCAAGAGTGTATTGAATTGCATTGGTAATCAGGTTGGCAACCAAGCGATAGAGTTGTTCTTCACTTCCTATAACGATCAGAGTGTGACTACTGTTGATGTCGGCAGTTAGAGAAATATGAGAGGCGATCGCTAGTGCCGTAAACTCCTCAACCAAATCACTGACTAAATCATTAAGATTGCAAGGCTGTCGTTTAGGAGGAAGTCCCTGCAAATCCATGCGGGAGAGAATCAGCAGATCTTGAACCAGCCTGGACAAGCGACCACTTTGTCGTTCAACAGTGCGGAGGGTATCCCAGGCATCTGCGTCGGTTGCTTCTGGAGTGAGCGTAGACTCTAAATTGGCTTGAATGGCAGCCAGAGGAGTTCGTAATTCATGCGCTGCATCGGCTGAAAACTGCTGCATTTGGCGATAAGACCTGTACATCGGCTTCATGGCTTGTCCGGCGATCCACCAACTGGCAACTATGACCAGTATCATGGCACTTGGCAATCCGATCAGCAGACTCAACTGAACCCAAATCATATGTCCGTCTAGCTCATGGAGCGATCGCCCCACCTGCATATAGCCCCAAGGAGTTTGATTCGCTGTCTTAAGCAATAAAGAAAGTTGTTGATAGCGAGTGCCATCAGGTGCTTTTAGAGTTTGCCAGGGTTCAGTTTCAATCTGTTCTGCGGGGTTAGCTGGGAGTTGTCCGCTACTGGCTAACAGTTGCCCTGACAAATCGAGAAAACGGATGTAGTAGCCGTCCTGTTGAAACACTCCCAAATAATGCATCCCTGTAGACTCTTGACCTGAGCAGGTTGCTTGAGCCACGCATAAGCTGGGTACAAATTTTTGCATAACGGGTTCTAACCTGCCCGGTTCTCGTAAAGAAGCTTCTAATGCATCGTGCAGGGTTCCGGCTACCGATTCGATGCGATGGTTCAACTCAGATAAGTGGCTGTGCGCCATTGCCTCATAAAAGCCCACCCCACAAATGGTGAGAATAATGCCCATTGTTCCGGCATACAGCCCTGCTAACCGCAGCTGAGTGGAGTAGAAAACCTTGCTATGTTTCATGGGTGTTGAGCTTATATCCCATGCCGTAGACTGTTTCAATCAAATGACCATAACCATATTCTGTCAGCTTCCGCCGTAAGAGTCGCATTTGAGCCGCAACCACATTACTGTTAAAATCTGCTTCCGCTTGCCAGATGCGCCCAATAATTTGCTCACGGGAAAGGATTTGGTTGGGGTGTTGCATAAAGTATTCCAGCAATTGAAATTCTTTAGCGGTCAGTGTAATTTTCTGTGGCTCTCCCTCAAGCGTGAAAATTGAGATGGTCGAGGTGCTGTAGTCAAGGATGAGGTTGCTGACTTGCAATTGAGAGGATTGCAGTTGAGGCGATCGCCGTTGCAGTGCTCTCAGTCGCGCTAACAACTCTGCCATGCCAAAGGGCTTAATCAGATAATCATCGGCTCCAGCATCTAGACCCATAACTCGATCT
>DATNPL010000143.1:0-4436 GCA_036703255.1 Coleofasciculaceae cyanobacterium | reverse complement strand
GTGCCGCGCGGAGCGCGGCACTTCCAAAAAAGTACCACAGATTAATTAATTTGCGATCCTAAAAAAGGCTGCATAAAAGGGGAAAGCAAAGGTATGAGCCTCTATCTAAACTTCAGAAGAACCATGAAAGCAGTCCCTGAGTACGGATGGGTTAACACCAGCGCGATCGCCCTGATTGCTGCCGCGATGAATGCCGTTGTGGTGTCGGGGCCTGCTGTCATGGCTCAAGTCACGCCCGATCGCACCCTCGGATCAGAGCAGTCTACCGTAAACCGAAATGTCACGATTAATGGTAGAAACGGCGATCGGATTGAGGGGGGAGCCAGACGAGGAACTAACTTATTCCATAGTTTTGACCAGTTTAATGTCGGTAATGGACAACGCCTTTACTTTGCCAATCCAACGGGTGTCCTCAATATTATCGGTCGGGTGACGGGTCAAGATCCTTCCAATATTTCAGGCACGTTAGGGGTACAGGGCAATGCGAATCTGTTTCTGATGAATCCTAATGGCATAATTTTTGGCAGTAACGCTACGTTAGATCTGCGCGGTTCCTTTGTGGCAACGACCGCAAATCGACTGCAATTTGGCTCACAGGGCTTCTTCAGTACAGATAATCCGCAATCGCCCCCCTTACTGACGATTAATCCCTCAGCCCTCCTGTTCAACCAAGCCACACCCGGAAAGATTCGATCGCAGTCTGTTGCGGAGGCCGGGAACAGCTTAGCGGGAAATCCGCTTTTGGGCTTGAGAGTGGCCGATGGGCAAAACCTGCTTTTGATCGGGGGAGAGGTGGCGATCGCAGGGGGCTTACATGCTCTGGGTGGACAACTCGGAGTCATCGCCGCAGCAGCGCCAGCAAAGGTTGAACTGACCGGGAATCAGCGTCCCACAATCCAACGGTTCCCTCTTCCAAGTGTCCGTGGCGATGTCTTGATCAGTCCCAATGCCTTCCTGAATGTGGCGGCGGCTGGCGGTGGAGACATCCAAATTGCCGCTAAAGATATCGCTATTCAATCTGGAAGCCTCTTACTGGCTGGCATCGATCAGAGTTTAGGCAATCGAAACAGCCAAGCTGGAGATATCACCTTAAATGCGACCCAAGCCATCGAAATTTCAGGAGGTGCCGTTCAAAACTTACTCTCAGGTCGCGGCACAGGCGGAGATCTAGCCATTCGGGCGCGATCGCTCACTTTGGATGAGGGCGCGAGTCTCGCTGCCGTCACCTTAGCACAGGGCAATGCAGGACGAGTCTCGATTCAAGTTACAGATGCCGTTATCCTCACAGAAAGTGCGACCGTCTTTAACACGATTGAGCCGGATGCGATCGGCTCGACAGGCGGCATTTTTCTAGAAGCAGGCTCACTGACGATGACAGATGGGGCTGAATTGGTTGCGAACACCAACAGTATTGGCGATGTCGGTAATATTATCGTTCGAGTACGTGGAGACGCAAGATTGAGCGGTGTGAATTCTCAAGGTGATCCAAGTGGCATTCTCAATGTTGTTAGACCCGGAGGTATTGGCAATGCGGGAGAAATTCGTCTTAGCGCTGGTTTCCTTGCCCTCACCAACGGGGCACGCTTACAAACCAATACACGAGGACAAGGAAATGCAGGCAATGTTATCGTTCGGGTGCGCGATCGCTTTCTCCTCGATCGGGGCAATCAAAATTTCACGGGTATCTTTACTGCCGTGGGAACGGATGGAGTAGGCAATGGAGGTGATATTGACATTCAGGCTGGCGATCTAACGATCTTGAAGGGCGCACAGTTGACAGCAAACACCTTCGAGCGAGGCAATGCCGGCAATATCACCCTTGAGATACGAGGAAAAGCCCTCTTTGATGGCAGCAATAGAGTGGCTCGGAGTGGTGTTTTCAGTGCGGTCGGAGAAATCGTTCCCGATGGAACTATTCCAGCAGTTGGCAATGGTGGCAACATTTACCTTTCAGCTAACCAAGTCATCCTGCGAAATGGAGCTGCTTTAGGAACGTCAGTTATCGCTGGCAGTCGTGGTAATGCCGGAAGTATAACCATTACAGCCGCCGATAGCGTCTTGGTGGATGGCAGAGGCAGCAGTGGAGAAGTCAGTAATATTGCGACTCGAGTAAATTCAGATGCAGTTGGGAATGCGAATGATATTCAAATCACAACCGATCGCTTGACGGTTAGTAACGGAGGGTTACTCCAAGCCAATATGAGGGGCAACGGTACGGCGGGCGATATTCGCATCGATTCCCATCTTTTAGAAATGTTTGGCGGAGGACAATTGTTGACTACAACAGCGGGCAGCAGACCTGCGGGAGATATTGATTTGCGGGTTAGCGATCGCATTACTTTATCCGGTCAAACCAGCGGACTGTTTGCTAGCACAGAGAGAAATGCAACGGGACGAGGCGGCAGTATCAATATCACAACGCATCAACTGGTAGTATCCGATCGCGCTGAAATTACGGTGAGTAGCCCCACCGGACGCGCCGGGAACTTAACGATCGCTGCAAATCAAATCAGTTTAGATCGAGGGAGCCTCACTGCCAAAGCGGGATCTGGCAGTGGTGCCAGAATTGTTTTACAGGAACTAGACAGCTTGCTTCTGCAAAACAATAGCTTGATCTCAGCTCAAGCTGCTAATAGGGCAATAGGTGGGAACGTAACGGTGGATGCCCCTAACGGCTTTGTTGTCGCTGTGCCAGGACAAAATAATGACATCATTGCCAGCGCGGATCAGGGCAGAGGCGGCAATATTTCCGTCACGGCTCAAGGTATTTTTAGCCTGGAGTCACAGCAGTCGCGCCCTCAAAATCAAACGAACGACATTGATGCCAGCTCTCGATTTAACCAATCGGGTACGGTCACGATTAATCAACCTGACATTGACCCCAGCCGAGGCGTGATCGAACTTCCCACCGAGGTGGTCGATCGCGCCACCCAAATAGCACGCGGCTGTACTCCTGGAAGTCACGAATCGAGTCGCTTTGTCTCCACTGGGCGGGGAGGCTTGCCCCTCAGCCCCGATCAACCCTTGCGCGATCGCGCGATTGTCTCTCCCGGTTGGGTTGCCCTAGATTCCGAGAGGGGCGATCGGCAAACTACAGAACCGCAGAGCCAAGACGAGCGCTATCAAGATGAGCGCCGGATAGAACAAGTGGGTTCTTCTAGAGACGCCATTATGGAAGCCAATGAATTTAGTAGAGATGCCAGTGGCAAAATTGTTCTGGTTGCCCAGACGCAGACAGAAGAGGCCGTTACCGCACAAGGGAACGATCGCGTTTGTTTAGAGCAATCCCCATTTTAGATTTGTTTTGATAGGGTTCTAGATTTGGTTTGATAGGTTAGGCTGTTCTATTATTTGCCGCGTTTTGATGCTGCCTGTTTTGATGCTGCCTACTGAAGGAGAGCCTTATGGTGAATGCAACGCTTCAAGCGATCGCCCTGCGGAGACTGAGGCTGCTAACGCTTGAAGGAGGGCAGCTTGAAGGGGGGCAGCAAAATGACATTCAGAAAAATGACATTCAGCTTCAGGCACTTCAGTTTGAGCTGGGTCAATTAGGATTTAGGCTCTCCAATCCAGAAGCATTCATCTCAATCGATCGCCTCACTTTTGAAAGCGCGATCGCCACCCTATCAGAGATGCGAGGGGGCAATGTCCGCTATGTGCCGTTGTTCACCCGCTTCCCCGATGAGTTACCCAATGACCATATCTATCTGATTCGGCGCATTTTGGGATACTTGGGATTGGATAGCTTTGACGATCGCAACTATGGCGCTGACCCCATCTCCCAACGACAGGTGCAAGCGCTGTATGACCGTGCTGCTCTGATTCAATCAGAGCGGCTCCAAGATAGCCATGTAGAATGGATTGTCCTGTCGGTTGCCACACCAACAGCCGCAGCAGAGGCGCTATGCGCCTGGGCACAGTCGCTGATCTACAGCCCCAGCCCGGTGAAAGAAGCTCTGTGGGACGATATCTTTGCGGTATTGGCTCAGCTTCAGATCGCGATCGACTTCAACCAGATTGTTGTCAAGGAAACGCTGGCTCGTCTGGCTGCCTATCGGTGGGAACGGTTTAATGAGATCAGGGTGCAGACGCCGACTGACCTGTTGCGGATGTTTGCTTTCATGCGAGAGCAAGATGTCTCCCTGGCATCCCAGATCGATCTCAAGGGGCTAAAGTTGAGCAAGCCTCAGCGTCGGGCGATCGCAGCATTTCTCAGCGGTTGTCCTGCTCTAGAGGAAGACTTGCTGCGCTATCGAGATCTGTGGATTAACCTCAGCCGCTGGCTACATCCAGGTGACTACAGCAATCTTAAATAGGAGGTGAACAGATGATAAGCTTAAAGCATGCATCTAAGTCTACTCTACTTGACTCATGGAAACGCTCGAACAATTCATTGCAAGCAATCGTGACTCGATGGAACTCAAACGCGCCCTTGC
>DATNPL010000138.1:0-7159 GCA_036703255.1 Coleofasciculaceae cyanobacterium | reverse complement strand
CGGCAAGGGCGCGTTTGAGTTCCATCGAGTCACGATTGCTTGCAATGAATTGTTCGAGCGTTTCCATGAGTCAAGTAGAGTAGACTTAGATGCATGCTTTAAGCTTATCATCTGTTCACCTCCTATTTAAGATTGCTGTAGATCTTGCTAACACAAAAAACTATTCCTGAAATGAGGGCGATCGCGTTTAGCTATCTACGATCAGGCTGCACCACCAATACTGTTGGTTAATCCGTCCCATGTCACAGCTTTATCAAAAGTTCCAACTCCTGTTGTTGTATCAATTTTGATCTGCTGCTGCGGGGTAAAGCCGTAGAGAGTGCCATTCTCTACCAATAATCCCCAAATTCTTATAAAACCAGTATCGCCAATCAACCTAGCATCACCTGTCAGACCGATAGAGTACAGAGAATCGTTACCCGTTGAATTACGGGATGTGGCAAAGAAACGACCCGATGTTGCATCATAGGTCAGATCTCCACTGGCTGAAAATCCTGGAATTGTAGCAATCAGCGTAGCTTTCCCGGTGGTCGTGTCAACCGTGTAAAAGTCGCCATTTGAACCTGCTGCATACAGCGTACCGAACGATGTAAAGCCCAGTGAAGTGATATTGGAAGTTGCAATAGAAACTAAATTGCTGACGAGCGTATAGGTGCTCGTGTTGGGATCAATTCTGTAGAGGTTGTTGGGATTAGCAACGGCAAAGGTGTTACTGCCAAAGGTGGCGATGTCTTGCAATACAGTACCCGCCATATTACCCAGCGGTAGCTGTGAAATATTACCTGTGCTGAGATCAATTAAGCCTAGTCTAGAGGCTGTTGAAGATCCTGATGTGAACAAAGATAATAACTTGCGCGATGTTGGGCTAGGGTTAGGGTTGGGACTAGAGCCTGAATCGGAGAGCAATGCATTGAGCGTGAGATGATATTTGCTGTTGCCGCGCTTTTGGTTGACTCGAATGTAGTAAGTTCCAGATCCCAAGGTTGTCTTGATAGCTTCCGATTTTTTGCCTCCCTGAGCTGAGCGAGAGATGACTTTCTTGCCTTGGAGTAGGGAAACATCAACGTTGTTTTGAAGCTTAGTTAGCGATAAATTAAAACTGCTTCGCCCCGTTAGCTTAAACGAATAGTAGTCCACGCGATCGGGCAAACCCACAAAGCCTTTAAATAGGTTTTTCCCTTTGAGGATGCCAATGTTACGCGCACCGCTCAAAAGATCATCCGATGAACGTGCATTACTTTGAAAGCTGCTGACCATAAAATCTCCGAATGACTTGTAGTAAACACCAAGCTAGTCGGTTTGCAAAGTCTCTGTCTTGCGTGATTACGCCCCTCTGCAAAAGGCGATCGGCAGGGCTTAAACAGGAAATGATTTTTGCGGCAGGGAAATCTGCAATCTTGGCGCGAAAACTCTATCTGTAGAAGCCGCAATACTGGACTTCTGCATATCCATATCTGGTGAGCCAACAATTGCGTCTCCGCTATAGCCTATGCCAAATACAGCAACCATAAAGTTAAGTTGATGGCGATCGCGTAACTCAGGCAAAAACACGGTAAGACCACCGTATGATCAGCCGCTCTCTCAGTAGAAACCGCTGAAAAAATCATTAGAAATACTGAGAGCGCATCAGGATACCACAGCTTAGATTGGCATCAGCGCAAAAGATTCCTTCATTGAAAGAATTCTTTTAACTCTCCTCCACCTTTTTCAGCCGACTTGTGTTGCCTATTTTCTCTACAAACTGCTTCCAGACTGTCAATGCATCGGTAATTTAGCCCTCACCTAAAAAAACAGTCTTCGTAACTTATTCGATACTTCTTAAGGCATCTCTCTTATGTCACTTACAACGCCAGATACAATTCCAAATCCACGCTCCTGCAACCTATCCCAACCGATTAAGCTATCTCCATACAACGCTTTCAATACTTCTCAAACCGTACTTGTTGTTATTGATTCTGGCGTTGATCAATGGGCTAATTTAGCGTCAGGAATCGTGAAAGGCGCTGGTGTTGCTATTCTGACAGCCGATCAAGATGGCATTACACAAATCACAGCTTTATTGCAAGCTTGTCCCTCCGTTACTAGCCTCCATATTGTCTCTCACGGTGAACCAAGTACGCTGTACTTAGGCAATACGCAACTTTCCCCAGAGACGATCGATCGCCACTCTTGGGATCTGCAATCCTGGTTCTCTCATCTTTCCACTACACCGTCCTTATTTTTCTATGGCTGTCGTATTGCTCACGGAGAATCTGGCACTAAATTTCTCTCAAAGCTGCATCAGCTGACGGGCGCTACGATTAATGCCTCTACCCGCCCGATGGGAAATGGGCACTGGCGCTTTGATACGCTGATCGCGGCCAAAACTGCTGCTGAGGAAGTGGTTTTGCCTTTCAATGCCGAGACTCTGGCAAATTATCAGTTCACCCTAGCCGCAGGCGAGCTTGACCTAGTTATGGCATAAGCGCGTTACCGTAAGCTGGAACGGTCTGAATACGATCGAGAGATTCAGCTACAGCCGTAGCCATGACTCCTTGGACATTTTTATGGACGCGCGGAGCGCACCCATAAAAGTGTTTCTCCTCAAAGAGAGGGTTGCCCAAGGACAACCCCTCTTTTTTCTAGCCAGGGTTTTATACCAATTCAGGTTGCACCAAGTCATCTAGATCGGCGTAGTCAGGCAGCGTCTGGTCGATCGCTTTTCCTTGTCGGAGAACAGTGCGATCGCTCTGGAAGCGTGCCAGCAACTCGCTATAGTAACGAGCTTTGAACAACACCAGATCGGCAGGCAAACCCACCCCTATTTGACCGATACCCGATAGCCCCATAAGCTCTGCCGGAGTCTGGGTCACGGTGCGGCACCAGTCGCCATAGGGAGCATCAAAGTGGGCAATGCGGGTCGATTGCGTCAAGACTTCCAGCATGTCGTGATCGCCAAATCCGTAGAAAGGATCGCGGCAATTATCGCTGGCAACCGCGACCGGAATGCCGCTGTGCTTCAGCTCATGCAGCAGGGTAATCCCTCGCCAGCGCGGGGTGTGGGTCGGCATTGCGTCGGGCGTAAAAGCAGCAGAGCCAGAACGAGTTTGGGCAAAATATTGAGAGGACTGCTGGTTACGATCTTGCAGATAGAGATTGCACATGGGCAAGCTCACAATGCCGATGCCTGCCTGTTTGACCCAATCCAGCGTTTTTTTCACCTCATCAGGGGGCTGCACCGAGAGGCTACAACAATGGCCGCAAACTACCTGGCCTGCAAACTGATGACGTACCGCTGCTGTTGCCACATGGCGCAGCGTAATATCCTGGGGATCGCCACTTTCATCGGTGTGGAAGTCAAGATTTAAGCCCCGATCGCTTGCCAAAGCAAAGACGCGATCGAGCTGCTGATCGAGATTTTCGTTCATCAGCACCAGGCCACCCAGGACACCGCCTGCGGCCGCAAACTGATCGGCAAACTCCTCGCCCTCTGGTGTAAGAAAAACATCGAGCGGCACTAGTGAAACAGCCTGCAAGGTCAGCCGTCCCTGCCATTCGACTTGCAGTCTTTTCAGGGCTTCCAGACTAACGGCCGCCTGTCCGCCGAGGGCGTCAATATGGGTGCGAATCGCCTGGGTGCCGTGGGCATAGCTGCACTTTAGGCCAAACTCCATGCGGCGATAGACATCTTCCACATGCCAGTTTTTTTGTCGATCGTCCTGTACGGTCGTCAGAGCGTTATCAAACGTGCCCTCAAGATTGGGCGATCGTCCCCAGGTATGCCCTTTATCCAGGTGCGTATGCATATCGACAAAGCAGGGAAACACCATGCCTTTGCGCAGGTCAATCGTATCTCCCGGCGTCTCAGGCAAACTGTTGGCGGGTACAATCTGAGCGATCGCACCCTCTCGAATTTCGATATCAACGCAGGATAACCCCTCAAAGGTTTGTTGAGCGGCGATCGTGGCATCGGGCTGGCTTAGTAAAGCCACAGGAATATGGGCATTTTTGATCCAGCGAACAGAAGCAGGGAAACTAGACGACATGGGGCAGTTATGAATGAGTGGGAAATTCGGCTCTAATTCTCTCGTCTAACGGCGCTTTCGTGCCAGTTACGCAGCACCAAATCAGACAAAAGTGTGAGAAGTAGGAAAATAAACACCCCGAGAGCCGTAGTCATAATCAGAGCTGCAAACATGCGCGGGATCTGCAAATTAAAGCTGGAAATCAAGATTTGGTAGGCAATGCCCGATCGCGTTCCTCCTGTTCCAGCCACAAATTCTGCGACGACAGCACCAATTAGCGCCAATCCACCGCTAATGCGTAGCCCTCCCAAAAAGTAGGGCATGGCACTGGGGAGACGCAGGTAGCGCAGCGTTTGCCACGGCGAAGCTTTATAGAGCTGAAACAGGTTGACTAGGTTGTGGTCAGCGCTATTTAACCCCAAGGTGGTATTGGAAAGAATAGGAAAAAAGGCAACAATCCAGGCGCAAATGACTAGCGAGACAAAGGTAGAGCTTTCGTCGGGCACAACGCGCCGCACCCAGAGAATAATCAACGGGGCGATCGCCACAATCGGCGTGGTTTGCAGGATGACGGCATAGGGAAACAGGCTACGCTCGATCCATTTGCTCTGGGCAAACAGAATGGCAACCAACAGACCCGAAACCACGGCAGCAATGAAGGCAACGATAGTAATTTGCAGGGTAATCAGTAGAGATGGAAATAGCGTATTCCAGTCTGAGACTAGCGTTTGAGCCACCAAAAGAGGCCCAGGCAGCAGGTAGGGCGGCGTATGGGTGACGCGAACCGCCACTTCCCAAAAGACAAGGACGGCAAGGCCAACGGCTACAGGGGCAAGCACATCAGCCGAAAGCAGGGCAGAAGGCGATCGATCGGTGCTCCTGAGATCTGGGGAACTAGAAATAGGGCTGGAGGTGCGGTTAAACAGGTTCACGGTTAGAGCGCCAAGCATTAGGTCTATCCTAACGTCTTGGCGCTCTGAATTCGATGGGCAATTTTTCTAAGACAGCGAGTTCAGTTCGTCATGTCTTTGCTGCCGCCCGTCACATCAAAGTCTTTAGCCGTAACACCCAAAGCCGCCAATCCGCCGACATTGATAAACTTACAGAGTTTGACGATAAAGGCATCATTTCCCCCAAACGCTTCAGGTGAAAAGGCCACAAAGCCGCTGAGGGCAAGGGCAATGCCAATCGCTGTAGTTTTCCAATTTTTGCTTACAGATTGAGACATGCTGGGTTCAGAGCTTGAAACATGAGATGACGCTGATGGATGAGACATGGAGATACTCCTCTGATGGTTAAGGTGTTGAGTGATTGTCGATGCTTACTCAATTATCGAACAGCTAAGCGTGCGATCGCATTCCCAGTAAGGGTACCTTTTTTGTCGCAAGCTATGTCTACATCCAGGTGATAATTGCTACTTAGTCCTGTCTATGACCTGTCTATAATCTCTAGGCACGAGATCAGCCGTCATCAGCAGACAGGCAATTGCTGTCGTATCATTCCAGGGTTTTTAGCCGCTGCTGAGGATGATGTGGCGCGAAGCCCTCACACATGGCTCTCAATTCTGTTCTTAAAGTTTCTAAATAAATCCTGAATCGCTTACTGGTACTGAATTCTAGGGGTTGAGATGGTAATTCACTAGCCCAATGTTTGTGTTAGGCTGCATTCGATTTTGCATTTCATTTAACGCATGCATATGGAAACAATCGAGCTGCTTCGTTCAGGTCAATTAACAGGCGATAAAAGACTCAATCTTCACGAAGGATTTACTCAATTTCCAACAGAAATACTTGACTTAGCAGATTCTTTAGAAATCTTAGATCTATCAGATAACCATCTCACCTCTTTGCCCCAAGAATTTGCTCAGCTCAAAAAGCTCAGAATCGGTTTTTTTAACAACAATGCTTTTGAGGAAGTTCCAGAAATCCTCTCACAATGTCCCAATCTTTCAATGGTGGGCTTTAAATCAAACCCGATTAAAAAGTTTGCAGAGAACGCGCTACCGCCGACCGTCCGTTGGCTCATTCTCACGAATAATCGGCTTGAGCAGCTACCCGCCTCGATCGGCAACTTAAAGAACTTACAAAAGCTGATGTTGGCCGGAAATCAGCTCACATCGCTCCCTGATGAGCTGGCTTTATGCCGAAATCTAGAGCTGATTCGGCTAGCGGCCAATCGGCTGACGGAACTGCCCGAATGGTTACTTACGCTGCCTCGCCTGTCTTGGCTGGCCTATTCTGGCAACCCCTTTTGTCAAGCTATTCCCTATCCTGAGCGATCGCTCCCTCATATCGATTGGGCTGACATAACGCTAGGAAATACGTTAGGTCAAGGGGCCTCTGGCATCATCTCTCGGGGTCTCTGGTCTGCAAAACAGTGTTCAGCTCAAGAAGTTGCCATCAAAATATTTAAAGGGGAGATCACAAGTGACGGGTCGCCCCTAGATGAAATGCGGGCCTGTATAGCGGCGGGATCGCACGAAAATATCGTGGGAGTGCTGGGAAAACTACAGCCTAGCCCTGAGAATAAGGCAGGGCTGGTGTTGCCCTTTATTCCCTCAGACTATCGAACTTTGGGCAACCCGCCCGATTTTGAGTCTTGCACCCGAGATACCTACAGCCCAGAGACAGACTTCTCTTTGGCCGTGATCTTACGCATCGCACAGGGCATTGCTGCCGCCGCTGCACACCTGCATAGCCGAGGCATCATGCATAGCGATCTCTACGCCCACAATATTTTGGTTAATGAAACAGGACACAGTTTTCTGGGAGACTTTGGGGCTGCTTCTTTTTACGATCGCCGGGATGTTTTCACGAGTCAGGCTCTAGAACAGTTAGAAGTCAGGGCTTTTGGCTGTCTGTTAGAAGATCTCTTAGATCGATGCCAGCCGGAAGATTTTCTGGCTCAAGAAGAGGCGATTGCCATGCTGCGAAGCTTACAGCATGACTGCATGCACCCTATTCCTGCAATGCGACCGCTGTTTGGCAAGATCTGTGACCTCTTGGCTAAAACTTCTCGGGGCATAGCTGATTCTAAGGATGAAGCTGTGGTGAGCAGTTTGCGCTATGCCCCTCTCGCAGCTTCTTAGGATCTAGTTTTTTGGAAGTGCCGCGCGGCACTTCCAAAAAACTATTCGGGTTTATTTTTTGTGCGAG
>DATNPL010000132.1:0-14341 GCA_036703255.1 Coleofasciculaceae cyanobacterium | reverse complement strand
TCACGTTGACTATTTGACGCATGCGCTTGAGCAGGTGTATCCGCAGATCATGACGAAAATCCGATTTGAATTGTCAACCAAGCCCTCGAAGCAAGAAAAGGCAGAACAAGGCAAATCTGGATTTGTTCCCGCGATCGCCCGGTGGGTCATTGAGCGATCGAATGCTTGGATGGAGCGGTGTAAAATCCTGGTCAAGAACTTTGAGCGGACGCTTGCCAATGCCACGACGAAAATCAACCTTTGCTTTATTCGGCTAATGGTTAAGCGGCTTGCAGCCTCTCCTTAAGATCTCAAATGGGTTCTATACAGATGCTGAGCCTTAAGGATCATGGATTAGATAAGGTGCCATGATGGGGGTGGGTTTAGCCCGTGATTGAGGAGAGAGCTATAAAGCTATAAGATCAATCAGTATCTTCCCAATACCCAAAGCTGTTCCGTTTGATAAAATTCTCCGCGTTGTTCGATCGCATATCCTCCTAGCAGCAACGTCAGCCACAGCTGTACCAGCGGTACCCCCATTGCTTGCTGAAGCCCGAGCAGAGAAATTGTGGCAACCTGCTGCTCTGCCATCCACTGTGTCACTGCCGCTGACCAAGCCGACACATCTTCATCATGTGCTAACGCCAACGTCCGATTGAAGATTTCTGCTTCGGTTAGCTCCGGTTCTTGGCTCATCTGCTCATCTAGCACCTGTAGCAGTGCCGCTTTATCTAATTCTCCAATAACAGAATCACCCGCTTCTAGCCGCTCTGGACTTTTTCTGGGCAACCTTGTCAATGGCTCAATAAAGGACTCAAAATCAACCTCCATCGTCTGCCGCACATAGCGATCGAAGGCATCAGAAGGCATCACTGGCCCTTCATCGCTATTAGTCGCCTCAAGTTCTTCAAACGCCAGCACCGATCGCTCCTGAAACACCTGCACAATTTGGGTGATTGCCTCTGCGATGACCTGCAACTGCTCAGGCGTATTCAGCTTCAGTAAAGACGTTTCCAGTCCATCAAGCAGCTGCCTCAAATCTGCTTCAGCTGGGGCGATCGTCGCCTCCCGCAACATTTCCCACAGTAGCAACTCCAATGGCTCTATCGGTTCCACTTAGACACCTCATTCATGCCACACCTCATTCATGCCGCATCTTATTCATGAAGTGAGCAAGGACGCAGCGGACATAGCTCAGGGTCAAGCCGGATTTGGCTGGCAAACTTCTTGATCCTGTAGCGATCTTCCAGCACATTCAGTATCTTACCGACATACTGATGCACTTGGCTGGGAACCATGCCGATACAGTGGATGGGAGGAACGATCGCCACCTTCGCCTGTCCCTGCCAAATTTCTGCCCCAACGGCATGAACGGGTGTATCGGTTCCCGCTTTGCGATAGACGACCAGAATCCCAAATACTAGCTGATGCAGCGGATCAAACTCTACTGAAATTTGTTCTAACTCACCTGCTTTTCGTTTGCGACTGCGGGTTTGGTTAATGCGATCGCGGTTTCTTGCGTAGGATCTGCGACTATAGCAAACTTCCGGATTCCAGCAGCGATCGCCCTCTACCCCATGCAACACTTGCGCCTGCTCTGCCGACAGCATGGCACATCTGCGGCATTTCTCTGGCAATGTTCGCACCATCAAACCTCTTGTTCAGATACAGCATCGCGCAACTCCAAGCTAGGCAGTCTCAGTTAAACAGGCTAGAAGCATTATACTTTGACATTCTAGAGTTAAATTCTCAAGTTGTCTTAGACTAGTCTTATCCCAGATATTTGTTAGCTACCAAGAGTAGGGCTTTAGAGCATAAACGCTGGGATCTGCCGATCGCCCCAAACCTGTGAGTGCTATGAAACGTCCAGCTATCCCAGATCCAGTCATTGTGTCTCTCAGCGGCGATTTCACTAGCAAAGATGCCCACAGAATCTCGGCTCAGGCCATTTCTCCTGCTGATCTGAGGCAGCTTAAGGTCAATCAGTTTGTGGAGGGGCGATCGCTCAGTCTCAAAACTGAACAAGCCTATCGACGGGATTTGCAGCATTTCATGGACTGGACACAGCAGGCATGGAGCAATGTAACCCGGTGGCATGTGGCTCAGTTCAAGCAATATTTGTTGCGAGATAGGAAGTTCGCTCCCAACTCTGTCAATCGAATTTTGCGAACGCTTAAGACTTTCTACAAGTGGATGCTCCTATCGGAATACATCTCGATTGATCCCACACATGGGATAACGCAGGAGAAGGTACTGCAACCTCCCTCACAAGCTCTTACACAGGCAGAAATTGAGCAGATTTATGCAGCCATTGCTGAAATCAGTTGTGATCCAGTACGCGATCGCGCTTTATTCTCTGTTCTGCTGCATGGCTTACGGGCAGAAGAGGCGGTCAACCTCAATTTTGAAAACTACGATGGGTGACAGGTCACTATTCAAGAAACAAAACAGCATAGCGGTGGGAAAGTGCCTTTAACGCAGCAAGCAAGGTTAGATCTGGATACTCACATCCAGCGGCAGGTCATAGCTCAGGAACTTTTCCCGCAAAACCCGTTATTCACCTCAAACTCAAACCGCAGCAAAGGCCAGCGCCTAACGTACTGGGGGGTACAAGAGGTGATGAAGCGGCTTGCCCTCCATACTGGAATTGACCTCCAGGCTCATCGTGGGCGACAGACTTTCTGTGCCAATTTGGTTGCACAGGTAGAGTCAGACATGGCTTCAGCGATGCAGCTCTCTCGGTATCGCGATATTCGCAGCGTTAAGCGCTACGCGAACCAGGAGACTCAGCTAGCAGCGAATCTAGAGCCTCTTGAAGCGATCAACTTGCTAGAGTAGGACGAGTTAAGCTAAGTAAAATTAATCCTGTTGATCAGGCTTTGCTTTTGCGGACAGGCTTTATCCTGTCAATATAGTGCTTGAATCGGCAGGATAGTTTGTTCTATTATTTTCTGTCGATTCGTTAATAAATCGACAGAAAATAATGATCAGCCCACACCTACAGGCCGAACGCGATCGCCTTCTTCAACTCATTCATTCCATTCGCAATTCTGGCAGCGTAGCACCGATAAATGTGTGGATTAGCCCGACTCCCAAGGGTGAGTATCTTTACTACAAGCTTAGCAGTAAGAATCCTGCCTATAAAAATCAGCACTTAGGTAAGATGGGCAGCATCAAGTATCGAGACTGGAAAGCTAGGATTCAGCGGCGAGTGGCTATTTCTGAATTAGAGCAGCAGCTTTCTATGCTTCAGATCTTAATCGATCGACAGGCGGCTACCGCGATCGAGGTATCTCAGGTGTAGTGCATTCTGTTTAGAGGATGTTTGAAAAGTATTAAATGCTCTGCTATGGATTAAATAAAGCAGTGGCAGAGCTGGGTTCAGTCATTAAGGTGAGAGTCGGATAGCTACCTATAAAATCTGCCCAGACAGAAGATTTTCTCGTCGCATTTTGAAATACCACAGTATTATTAGCAAGCTATATGTCGTATGATGAAATCCGACAACGAGAGGATTGACCATGCCAAAACAACAATCCCGTCAAATTGTTGTAGGAATTCTTGCTAATGCAGGTGGAGTTGGTAAAACAACGTTGGCCGTCCATCTGGCCTATGCACTTTCTAAACGCGGCTGTTCTGTAGCCCTGATTGATCTTGACCCACAGCGTGCCTTAGATGTGTTTTGTGGACTTCCCTCAGTGGAAGCTGAAGACAGCCTCGTCCGCGTTCTCTCTAAAGATTTCGCGGGTGGCTGGCCGCTTGTACGGGCTTGGAATATCCCCAATATTGAAGTCTGTCAGGGGCATCCAGCTCTCTCACAAATTTCAGATGATTTGGTGATTCGCAGAAGGGGCGAATACACCTTGGCCGATCGCTTACAGAGTCATCCATTGCGCCATGATGTCGTTATTCTTGATTGCCCTGCTACATTAGGGATGATTTGTGAAAATGCGATTGCGGCCAGCACAGGACTTCTAGTTCCTATCCAGCTAGAAATGAAATCTGTCTCGGGCGTTGCAGATTTAGTCCAATGGGCGATCGCAATTTCAGATGATCTACAACTCAAACCACGTCCTCCTATTTTGGGCTTAGTTCCCTGTCTGTATGACAATAATCGAGCCATTCATCGGCAATATTTACGGCAGTTACCAGATGTTGCTGAGCAGCTACAGATAAAGCTTTATCCTCAAATTCGGGACTCCTCTGAGTTCAAGAACGCTAGCGCCAACGGCTTGCCTTTGCAAAAATATCGTCCAGCACATCCTGCGAATCGCGACTTTGAAGATCTAGCTCACGATCTTGCTGCACTTGTTCATAAAGGAAAATGGTAATGGGTCGAATTCCTGCAATTAATCAGCGTTTTACAGGAGCCTATCAAGCCACCGAACAGGCTCAAAAGATTGTAGAACTTCAGTCGGAAGTGGAGCATCTGCGTGCGGCTCAGTCTCCTGACTTAGAGGCACAGCTAGAAGTCTTACGGGAGCAGCTCAAGCTTCAGTCTGGAGAACTTGCTGTTGAAGTCTCATTGATCCAGGCCAATCCACATCAGCCGCGTCAGACGATCACGGTAGAGAGCATTCAGACGATCGCTCAGAGTTTAGAAAAAGACGGTCAGATTACGCCGTTGATCCTTATTCCTCGTGGCAAACACTACCTTATATGGGATGGGCAGCGTCGATGGGAAGCCGCCAAGCTATTAGGTTGGCAAACCTTGCAAGCTGTGACAGCACCCATGCCCAAGGACTTGCATCGTAAGGCCTTGCTAACGTTTATTCACCACGAAGATTTAAATCCCTTAGATAAAGCGGAAGCGATCGTTAAGGAAACTGCCGAATCGACTGGTATCACGGCTGATGAGATTCCAACAATGTTGTCTACAGTGCTGCGTCGGCTGGAACGTGCGCAACTGATTAACCAACTAACTTGTTTAGTTGCGGGCACTCCTGAAGTGCAACAGCAAGGATTGCAGCAGTTGGATATTGGCGAAAAAGAGATGAGTCTCTTATTAGCTTTACTGGATTTAGGTTTAAATCCAGCTTCAGTTAAAGCTAATCTGCTATCTATGCTGGCTTTGCCCACTGATCTTAAGCAGGCCATTCGTGAGCGGGGGCTAAAGGGTGCTCACGCATTGGCGCTAGCCAGCCTCTCTGCTAAGACCTTAAGAACGTCAGAACGGCAAGCGACTAAAGAGCGTCTTGCTGCTACGCAACAGACGATTGATCAAGATCTAACTGTCGCCAAAACCCGTGAGTTAGTCAGCCAGATTAAGGCAAAGTATCTCAACTCTGAGCCTATTGAGTCGAAGGAGATTGCGATCGCCACCAAGGGGCTTGAAAAACTGTCATCAGATGCAATGAAGGCCATTAATCAAGAACAGTTGGCACAACTTCGGCAAGTCCTTCAGCAAAAGCTTGCAGAAATTGATGTCATCTTATCAAAGTAGTTCTCCTGCTAATAGAGCTATGCTAACTTCGCCAGATGGATGCCTTTGTGAAACTCACATAGTTCTGTCGATGCGTAGATAATTCGACAGAAAACTATCTCTTTTGGCACCACCTCAATAGCCCTCAAAGTCAAGGTTATAGAGCCATTCCTCCCTGCATAAGCCCTACGCACTCTTATCCACTTATCTACGGAAGCGATCGCACTTCTAAGAAGGGGCTATACAAGGTTTCGCATCTGATATAGCAGTAGAATCCAGTCATCTTCTGCTAAAGTTTGCAGAGATTTCCCAAGGATCTGACCTATAAATTGCTTGACCTCAGCCAGCGACCATCCTAGTTGCCTAACGAGGTTTCCAAACTCTAGCTTCGTACTTTCAACACCCCAAGATTGAGAGCGTTTGGCAGATGCCGCTAGCTTTGTTGAGCGAGTCAGAGGCTTTATGGCAGATTGAGATTGCCGGGACAAAGGCAGTCTTTGCGGCGACAATAGCCTTGGCGGCGGTTGCTCGGCTGTGGATAACCCCCCCACACCCCCCAATACTAGAGAAAGTTGAGAAGGAGTAGACTCAGATTTAGAACAGACCGCTAAACCCTTCATATAGGATGAGGTCTGTACTTTGTTGACTGGCAAGGGGTTCAGAGATTTGAACTCAATATCTGAACTAGCCTCTGATTGGCTTAAAACTGGCTTGGCATCAGCAGTACACACTTCTTGTGCTTCACTTTGTTCGGGATACCACAAGTGCAGATACTTGCGAGTTGTCTGTTTGCTGCAATGCGCTTCTTCAACAATCAAGTTCTCTCTGGCCGTCTTCCCTTGAGGTAATCTGCCTTCCGATCGCAGTCGGTTATAAGCAGCTTGAATTCTTGACTGAGCATCCTGCGATCGCTGTTGATTGAAGCTGTTGACAGAGTTACGGCCCTGTTCGTGATAAATGTTTTCTTGGCGGCTTCCTTCAGTGCCCAATGACCAATAGTAGCCTTCAGCCGCTCTGGCCCAGATGCCACAGCGCATTCTAATTTCATGCTGATGCCGACACCATTGGGTATATCCAGGGCAGCTTGTGGCAGTGTTCTGCACATAGTTAATCAGAGCCTCACCTGTTAGCCCTTGAAATACGACACCGTAGCAAGCGATCGTTTTGAGTAAATGGTTCGTCTGCCCTGCGCCTGTCCACCCTTCTCTAATCTCTAGTTCCTGGTCATCACGCCATGCTTGCACAACGGAAGAATGGCGACGCGTATACCGACCTTTTTTGTTGGCTTCAGCCTGATGAATTGCCTGAGACAAGTCATCCATATACTGCCCAGAAGCACAGTGATCCCACAGCTCAAAGAAGCGTTCTAGCCCTCCCAGGATGGGGGTCAAATCATCATCTATGAGTTGGGCACCCGTCGCGGATTGTAACGGGAGTCGATGCCCCTGATATTCGCTAAAGTGACCTGCCAGAGCGTAACTCTTGCAGTTGGGAAAGATTTCTAGCCATCCCTGTTTGATCACAAAATGTTGAGCCTCCAAACATTGCTTGAGGGCTGCTGCTAACCAAAAGGTTCGAACTTCCTCTGGCAAGGGTAGCCAGAGATGATATCCTCCGCTAAAGCTCGACTGTGTAAGGAAAGTTCGCGTGATGCCGATCGTCTCTAGCGCAGCGCGTAGCATAGAAATAGCCTGCCTATCCTGCTGAGGATGATAGGGACTGTTACTGTCTATATCAATCATGGCGTAGGATGTGCTGTGTCCAAATCGGACGCCTACAATCTGCGCTGCATCTTGCCAGAGATTCCATAGCTTGCGGGGTGTGAGCGGGTATCGGGTAATCGTCTGCCAAGGTGCCTCAGGATCATTGCTTTTGGCGATCGCCTGCCATCGATAGGTGAAAATTTGGCACAGCCGTTGCCCTAGCGGATCGCCAGGTAAAGCTTCGGAGCTGCGACGGCGAAGATGCAGATTCATACTGTGTTTTGTCCTCAATAGACGAATGAAAATAGAGCAACGAGTAAACCCAATGGGATTCACTCGAGTGCTCAACCCTGATTTAGGGCAGAACTGAGGGTGTTCCTAGAAAAAATCGTCAAAAGAATCTTCACCAATCCCAAGCAGAGAAGAGATTGGTTATTCAGAGTTTGATCACAACGTATCAAGACATCAAGCTAGCCGAGACTCGATACAGGTTTTTGCTACTCCCAACAAGGTGTAAAGCAAAATACTCGGCGCTTCTTCGGAAAAGCAAAAGAAATAGTCCCAAAGATTAATAAGCTTTGAGAAAACTCAGTTGGAATGAGCTTTTTAGCGTTGACGATCTCAACCTTTGACATTTAGAAGCGGTTTTACAACCTATCCTCATAACGAACTCTGCTTGAGTTCTGAGAATTGACCCGATCGCTTATGTGAAGCCTTCAGGTTTCAGAGGTTGCTTTCAATCCATCACGCTTTCTCCTTTTCGTCAGACTTATTTTGGCTTTATCCATGAATGCGAACCACCCTACTTAAAACAAAGAGAAATGATTAAAACTGCATCACGACAAGATCAATAGATTTCTTGTGTTTAAAGAGTACTCTCCTGACTAGAGGGATCAGAGGGTTACAGGCTGATCGATCTGATTGATCTGATCAGGTTTGTAACGATCCTGAAATGCCTCACGGTATATGCTGTCTAGAATTTTTAAAGTCAGAGGTAGGGGAAGCTAAAGTCACCTTCAGGGGATGCTGAAGTCAGAGGTAGGGGAAATTAAAGTCACTGCCAAAGGAGGTTACTTTCGTGAATTTGTAACCAAAATGGGCTGAAACTGAGGATTGACGCTAGTTACAGCAGGGTTACAACCCAATGGGACTTGAAATACGATCGCCAAGTCACCCCTGGGGGGTGCTGATGTCATCGCTAGGGGATATGTAACCATAGCTAAAATGGGCTGAACGCATGGTAAATCAATGGTTACAGCAGAGTTACAGCTAGGTTACAGAGACATCAAATCTGGAGAGCCTTGGCTGCCTCATTGAGCTAGCGACTGGGGCGATCGGCCTATCCCTAGAGCAATGGGTTAAATCTGACGCTATAGGCAGCGTTTTCCTGGCTTTAGCATTGCTCAAAGTGCCTGTAACCAAGACTAAGGAAAATCGCGCCAGACAGGGCTTAAGTCACGAGAAGGGGGGCTGTTGTCAAAGTCAGGGGACATTTGAGAACCAATAGCGATCGAAAACGCTGATATATCAGTAGTTACAGAGGGTTACAAGCATAAAGCAGAGTGCATCTTAAGCCCAAAGTCACGACTGGGGGAAGCTAATGTCGCGACTTTAGGAATTTTTGATGCTAAATTCAGGCTAAAATTCTTATATAGCAATGGTTACAGTAGGGTTACATCTTTTGTAACCACAACCTTTGCTAATTACAGCCCTAGAACTTGACGAAGCAAGCTTTGATCGTTGTCAACGGCACGACGGCGATCGCTTTCGACTAACTTCACCCAACTGACGCTTTTACCCACTGTAGAGGCCAGTTGAGCTTGCGTCCATCCTTTCGTCTGGCGAGCAGCCTTTACCGCCGCTCCTGTTAGCTCAGAGGCTGGAAGCTGGGCGATCGCAGGTGGGCTTTGGGCGACCCCATTGCGACTGCCCCGTTTAGAAGCAGTTGTTCGGCTTACTTTTTCAGCCCGTCTGGCTTCAATCTCATCTAGACATTCCTGAATTTGAGACGGCAGTTTGAAGGTGAGTTTGGCTGCGAACCAGTGCTTCGAAATATAGTTGTCAGGCAGCCACTTTGACCCCAAAAGCTTTTGGTTGCGCTCTTTGGTGGGTAGATCTGCGACTTCATCCGGCAAGCTCCAAACGGGTCTGAGCCAGAGAGGATAGGTTTCATCATCAAAGTCAATCTCTACCTTGAGGCTATCTTTGAGCGCCAGAAGGGCGTTATCAACGGATTCTTTCAGCTTCCAGCCATAGCGGCGATCAGACAACGCTTTCTCAATTTCGCTGCTAGATAAAACGCTTTCCAGCAAACTTTCGATCGTGTAGAGGCCATTGGGGCGGGCGCGGCTATTTTGAATCAAGTACAGCGCCATAGCCGTTGCCAGCTTGCGCCGATGGGGGTCAATATCAAAAACTTCTTTGGGAATGAGTCCGTATTGGTAGAGCGCCTTGCGCTGCTGTGCGCCCTCCCGATTAAGGAAGCTATGCGTCCAGAGTCCCGGCTGGACTCGAATCACAACCTCATGTAACTCTTCAGTTTGGCCATCTACATGCGGCTGGGTATATTCCTGAACGCTCACAATCCACAGCAGGCTGCGCTCTCGAACGCAAAGATCCATATCGCCTTCAAACCAGTGGATCACAGCTCCTAAAGTGCCAACGACCCAGGCCAGATCGGCGATCGCCTTGAGCTTTTGTGACTTGGTGAACTTGTTGCTATTGTGAACTTTGAGCGTTTTGATCAGGTCTGTCCCCAGCAGATAAAACGGCTCTTTCCAGGGTTCAGACTGGAGCGAAGCATAGGTGGCAAATACGGCATGCAGACGAGCCGCCATGACCCCGTACTGTTCTAGAATCTCGCGTTCTGCTTGCGTAGAAATGGAGTCAGCTTGGTGCTTCTGCTTGTTGAGAACGTAGAACTCAATGTATCGCCCCTTGCCAAACTGTTTTTGGAAGTAGAGGCGATCTTGCCCATACTCGCTCCAGTCGGGTGGTTTGAGAAAAGCTTGTGTAGCGCTAATCACAGGTGCCCCACTGGCCATCATCTCGATCGATTTGGTCGTGAATAGGGGTGGCTCGGTGCGCGGCAAGTTACGCGGCTTACGAATTTTGGTGCGGGTAGATTGGGGCGGAAGGACTTCTACTTCGGTTAGCTCTAACTGAGAGGAAGCTTCAGGCTCTGGCGGTCTACCCTCGGTTTTACGTGGCATTGTGCTCATCCATTGAAGAAACTTTGTGGAGCCAAGGTGCGCCTACGGGAATCACCCGTCGCGCAATTCGCTCAATAAATTCCGATCGAGAGAGGTGAAACTCTGCGGCTAGTGCGTCTAATTGTTCAACGGCTGTGGGAGTTAGACCAATCATGGTTGGCTTTTTTGGCTCTGAATAATACTGTCCTAATCCTTTACGGCTTTGTTTATCCTGGCCATTGCTCATAGCTAACTTTCAGGTGGGGATACGCTCTATCGGTTATATAAGAGATAGCACAGCTTTTCAAATTGGGCACAGTCACTTTTTAAACGCACTGATTTTATAGGCACAGCTTATTTCTGGAATAGTGGCTGTTCTGCGCTACTGCACTCGCGTTCTGCTGGCTTAAAACAGAGACTTTACAAAAGCTTCCCATGAGGCGGATGGAGCTAGAGGGTACCCGCTCGGGGACTTGATGGATAAAGGCACCTAGTCTAATATCAGCTTGAATCTCAACGATCGCTTGGTATGGCTACCCAGATTGGGTTGGCGAAGACTCTTCCCATGAAAATCGTGATTCAACTCAGTAGTAGAATAAGTCAAATTAAACAGTGGAAATTATGCAAGATGCAATTTTTAGCCCATTTTTTGCAACCCTATTTCTGACACTCCTTGTCTGGATCTATATGTACATTCGTCGAATTAACTTCATCAAACATCAAAAGATCAACCCGCAAGACTTAGCTTCTCCCACTGCATCTGGACAGACTTGGCCGCCCTGTGTATCTAATCCATCTGATAATTTAAAGAATCTGTTTGAGATCCCAGTCCTTTTCTATGCGCTTGTATTGTACCTTTTTGTTACAAATCAGGTCGATTCGATATACGTAAACGCTGCATGGATCTTCGTTGTGTTTCGCGTCTTGCATAGCGCTGTTCACTGTACCTTTAATCACGTTATGCTGCGGTTTTACTTGTATCTGTTGTCTACCCTCGCAGTTTGGTTTATCGCAATCCGCGCAGCCTTGAGCCACTTCGGTCTATAGGGTTCCGCGATTAGAGCAGGATGGCAAAAGCTTGGCTAAAAAAGGTGAATACTCTAAAGAAATGACGGATTACTGGTTTGACCTTCTACCCTAACTTTGAGAGGATTGGAGTTATAAGCTGTTTGAGAGGATTGGAGTTATAAGCTGAATGTAGATGGGTGATAAGCTGGTTGGCACGACTTATCCATCATCGGCTTTTTTTTGAGATCAATAAATAGTGAAAAATCGTACAAAATTTATTCCACGCTTAGTAGCCTTTTTAAGGCTGAAATGGGTAAAGAAAAGATATTTTTCTATAAAAGGTAAAGAGATAAGAGCTTCTTTCTATTGGCATATTCTGCTAGCGATCGCATCCCTTTTGCTATGTCTAGGGCTGACTCAGAGCTTAGCCATTTCCCAGCCTCAAACTGTCGTGCCGCTTGGGTTGAATATCGGTGATCCACAAAACTTAGTCCAGCAGGGTAAGGTGCTTTACGCCACGGGACGCCTCACTGAAGCAGCGGAGATATTGCAACAGGCCGCTCAAAGCTATCAGAAACAAGGCGATACGCTGAGGCAGGCGATGACTTTGAGCAATCTCGCCTTGGTTTATCAACAATCAGGGCTGTTTGCAGACGCAACCCAAGCAATTAATGACAGCTTAAAGCTGCTGGAGGGCGGGCTACTTTCAGATCAGGAAACAGCCGATCGCTCCCAGATTTTAGCGCAGACGCTTGAGATTCAGGGTTCGTTGCAGCTAGAGCAGGGACAGGCGGAACTGGCTTTGGAAACCTGGCGGCAATCTGAAGCATTCCATCGTGAAATTAACCGTGAAATTAACGACAGCAGCGGCATCCTCCGGAGTCAGATTAACCAAGCTCAAGCTTTGCAAGTTCTGGGGTTTTACCGTCGAGCGTTGACGCTGCTGACTGAGCTAAGCCAGAGGCTGCAATCTCAGCCAGATTCCTTAGCGAAGGTTGTGGATTTGCGATCGCTCGGAGAAGCCCTCCAGTTTACAGGAGATTTGGCGCAATCGCGTCAAGCGCTGCAAGCTAGCTTAGATTTGGCTAAACGGCTGCATCTCCCTCGAGAGATCAGCGCAGCGCTGTTGAGTTTGGGGAATACCGCTAGGGTGCAGCAGGATATCCCAGGGGCAACTTCTTTTTATCAGCAAGCTGCCAAGATAGCACCTTCGCCGCTAATTAAAGTTCAGGCTCAGATTAATCAAGTTAGCCTGCTTGTTCATGCCAATCAAGCGCCAGATGAGCCACTCCTATCCGTGATTACGGCTGAGTTGGTTGGCTTGCCTATGAGTCAAGCGACTGTCTATGCCACGATTCATTTTGCTCAAGCGCTGATCAAGTTAGAGAAACAGGAATATCCGCAGGCTGAACCGGATGCTATTGCTCAACTCCTGGCTCAGGCGGTGCAGCAAGCTCGCAGCTTGGGCGACCCGCGGGCAGAAGCCGATGCGCTAGGAACGTTGGGAGGGCTATATGAGCGCAGTGAACAATGGGCTGATGCCAAGAGCCTGACCGAACAGGCGTTGCGGCTAGCAGATAGGGCGAATGCTTCCGATATTGCCTATCGCTGGCACTGGCAGATGGGTCGCCTGCTGAAACAGCAGGGAGATATTGCGGCAGCCATTGTTGCCTATGATGCGGCGATCGATGAATTACAGTTCCTTCGGAATGATTTGGTCGCAGTTAATCGAGAGGTGCAGTTTTCCTTTAGAGACAGTGTGGAACCTGTTTATCGGCAGTCGGTTGAATTGCTGCTGCGACCTCAGATGACGACAGAGGGACAAATGAGTGAACAAAATTTGGATAAAGCTCGGAAACGAATTGAGGCTCTGCAATTAGCGGAGTTGGATAACTTCTTTCGGGAATCTTGCTTAAATGCATCCACTGTTTTGCTGGACAAAGTTGTAGACCAGGATAATCCGACGACGGCGATTCTTTACCCCATCATCCTGCCTGATCAGCTTCAGGTGATTGCTAAAGTTCCGGGACAGCCTCTGCATCACTATGCAGTGAATCAGCCTCAGGCCGAGATAGAGCGAGTTTTGAGTCAACTGCGGCAAAGTCTAACTGAACCTGACACGATCGCAGAAGTGAAGGCACTCTCTCAGCAGCTCTATGGCTGGTTAATTCAACCGACCGAATCCGTGCTGGAACAAAACGGCATCAAGACGCTCGTTTTTGTTCTAGATGGCGCATTGCGGAGTGTGCCGATGGCGGCTTTATACGATGGTCAGCAGTATTTGGTGGAGAAATATGCCGTTGCCCTGAGTCCTGGACTACAGTTGCTGAACCCGGAGCCGATCGCCCAAGAGCGATTACAGGTTCTGGCCGCAGGTCTTGTGCAGCCGCCATTAAATTTCCAAAACTTTCCGCCGCTACCCGAAATTCAATCAGAGTTCAACTCGATCTCGGCGGCAGGAGTACCGATTACGACCCTGCTCGATCAAGAGTTTACAAGCCAGACTTTAGAGAATCAAGTGAATCGGGCAGCATTTAATATTCTGCATCTGGCAACACATGGGCAGTTTAGCTCGCGGGCAGAAGATACCTTCGTCTTAGCGGCAGATGGCCCGATTAACGTGACGCAATTTGACACATTTCTGCGCCGTCGAGATGAAACGCGATCGCCCGCAATCGAACTTTTGGTCTTGAGCGCTTGTCAGACGGCAGCAGGGGATAATCGGGCAACGCTCGGTCTGGCGGGAGCGGCTGTCCGGGCAGGGGCAAGAAGCACCTTGGCTTCGTTGTGGAACATTGGCGATCGCTCGACTGCTATTCTGATGGGGGAGTTTTACAAGGAGTTAGCCACCTCTAAGGTGACGAAAGCTGAAGCGCTGAGACGGGCGCAGGTCATGTTGCTCAAGCAGTATCCCAATTACAGTCGCCCTGGCTATTGGGCTGCCTATGTTTTGATCGGCAACTGGCTATAGATTCCGAAGGATCGCACACACAATAAAGCCGGATAGTTTTTTGGAAGTGCCGCGCGGAGCGCGGCAC
>DATNPL010000249.1:0-2037 GCA_036703255.1 Coleofasciculaceae cyanobacterium | reverse complement strand
TGTCTTGCGCGATGTTCCGCGCAAGACGAACTAGAGCGTAGCTGGGTGGCTGAAAGATGAACGCTATAATCTGCCTTGCTCCACGGATGCGGTGCAAGCGAAGCTAGAGCATTCAGAGTCTCACAGCATAATCCGGGGGGCATGGCCAGTGCCGAGCGTCCGGCTGTTGCCCTGGCGCAGCCAGGGAGAAGCCGAGCGCTTGCGCTGGCGTGATATCACGGATGCTTGAACCTATGTCCCTAGCTATGCTTAACTTAAATCTTTGGTAGCTACGGCGTAATCAGCAGGCTCATAGAACGCTGAACCAGAAAACTATCCTCTGCCCTGTACCGGGTGAGTGCCATAAAAGGCAAAAGAGGTTCCTGGCCGGGAACCTCTCGTAAAACTATCAGGCGATAACGCGCCTAATGAAATGATTCTAACATCGGCTCTGGCAACAGACCCCTGTGGTAATACAGGGTCTAATGGACAAACGGTAACAAGCGGATACACTTTAAGAATTGATTGGCTTAACCTTACTGGGACATTTGAAACAGAGGCACAAGCGCTTCAAGTAATGGAAGACATAGCCTATAGCTTCGGTGAAGATGGGGCTATTGTGTGGCAGACAGACAGGGGAATGAAAAAGGGTCGCTGGTATGACCACAGCGCTAAAACTCCTCACGGTACGGTTTTTCTGTGGCACAAAGAGCAGTCATCAGGGCACTACTCATTTTTCGCGTCAATCCCTGCTAAAGCGCTGGCTAGGACTCCTCTCCGTCTTCAGCTCCGAGCATTCAGAGAATTTAAGCTAGCTGGATTGAAAGCGACTAGAGTAGATGTCGCACTAGATGACTTTACTAAGTCGTTCTCCTTTGAAAACCTGTCAGAAGCAGTTGACAAGAAAAATTACGCTTACTTCCGAGATGCTTATACACTGTTTACAAAGAAGGGTAAGACTGTTTACTTCGGCTCTCGTCAGTCAGAAATGTTTGGACGCATTTATGACAAGTTTCTAGAGAGTTTAGGTTTAATCAATTCCCACAGATTGGAATTGGTTCTGTCAGGCAATCGAGCAAAGTCATTTTGGCAAATGCTAACTATGATTCCAACTAATGACAGGGAAGACTTAGATGAGTCAGAAAGGTTAGCGATTGAGCTAATGCGTGAAACAATCATAGGCGGGTTTAAGTTTATAGAGAGGGGGTCAGAGGTTGGCGCGGATGGCAAAAGAGAGAGAGTAGATAGATGCCCATTGCTGCCTTGGTGGGAAAAGTTTGTGCAGTTTGTGCAGTCGGCTGGTGGTATGCGTATACCTTCCGAGCGTAGGGTTTCACATCTCGCATCAAAGAAGACTTGGATAGAAAAACAGGTCGCTACATCCTTATCCATGATTCGTGAGGCGATGGGAGGTGACTTCGCTCCCTGGTTACACAAGTTGCTGAAAAGTGGCAAGAGTCGCAGAACTACAGAAGCCCATAAAATCATGCATCTGCACAAGATGAATTATGATGTGTTACCTAAATTGGAACCCGATAAGCCATTTCCCGGTTCCAGTTATTTCACGTTTGCATCATTGATTGATGACTACGTTCCAGAGGTTTCAGGATGAAGTTTGCTATGAAGCCTGCATCACTTGGGAGCTATGTCGAGATTCTGTCTATCAAGAAAAGTTACCGTATTAATTCAAGTCGTGAACTTGCCGTCAACATCATTTACAGAGTTGGTGCTAAGTCAAGTGCAATTAATCTAACGGGTGAAGATGCTTTAGCAATGATGAATGAGGATATGCCAGAGGTTACAGAAGAGTTGCTAAAATGGATTGATGGGGATACAGAGTAGAGAACGTTAGAGGATACAAAGCGGGGAATAAATACACGCGATCGCCAAATTTAGCACAAGCTGAAGCAACCCTGATGTCTTGCGCGATGTTCCGCGCAAGACGAACTAGAGCGTAGCTGGGTGGCTGAAAGATGAACGCTATAATCTGCCTTGCTCCACGGATGCGGTGCAAGCGAAGCTAGAGCATTCAGAGTCTCACAGCATAATCCGGGGGGC
>DATNPL010000248.1:0-4563 GCA_036703255.1 Coleofasciculaceae cyanobacterium | reverse complement strand
TCCCTCATAATTCTAGTGAAGGTGGCTTCGCCCGATCCGGACATTCGGTAGTAGCAAATTACGTAGTTCCGGAAGTATCCCGATCGCACAACACCTGGGCAGCGCGATCGCCTTTCAGACCAGACCTCTTTTTAGGGGGGGTGAAATTCTCACTTATAGCCAAGGAGAGGCTGGCGCGGTTGCGCCAGCCTCTCACAGTCAGGACTTTAACCTCTTACCTCCTTATCAGTCGGTTCTAGGTTGATTTGGGATGCTCGCTAGAAAATCTATAAGTTAGCTGACAGAAACAACTATACGCCGCTAGCTCTCACGCGACCATATACCAGCTAAGTCAAAGGGATTGAGTTTGACTCAATCCAGATCGCCAACTCTGCTTGATCTTCCTCAGGTATCTTCAAGGAAGCTGCCAGTCCCAACATAAGCAAAACCACTTCAGCTTCCTCCGCAATCAACTCATGACCATTGAGCTGGAGAAATACGTCAATGACAACAGTAGCAATACGCTTGTTCCCATCTACAAAACAATGATTTTTAGCAAGACCATACCCATAGGCTGCTGCCAGCTCAAAAAGAGTTGGAGCAGTTCCATAGGCAAAAAGGTTTTTAGGTCTAGCTAAAGTAGACGAGAGTTGACCCAAGTTGAGGATTCCAGAGTCACCACCATGCTCAGCTATTAGTTCAGCTTGCATAGCCTTAACAGCAGCTTCTGAAACCCAAACCGGATCAGTCATTTAGCTAATTCACGTAAAGCATTGCGGTACTTTTTACGAGTTTTCTCAAAGGCTTGCATGGTTGCCTCAAACTCAGGATTGTAGGGAGTAATTTGAAGACCCCCAGGAGTTTCAGTGACAAATACACTATCACCTTCAGCCACATTCAGCTTTCTTAAGACTTCTTGAGGCAAGGTGGCACCAAGAGAATTACCAATCTTCCGAATCTTGAGTTGGTACATAAATGTCACTCCCATAAGGGATAGCCAGAATTTGATTAGGTGTCAACACCATGTAATAACAAAAGTTATAACTAACCCTTGACAAGTTTGTCAAGGGTTAAAGGTTGCATACCTAAAACTTGAGTAGATTTTCCAACGAGCATAGGCAGCAGCTCCCCCAGTTTCCAATAAGTGAACCTTCTGGGAGAGTCATGCTCGTTCCTACGTTGCTTCTCAGCAGAGCGTATTACTTTAGATTTTACCGTGTAATACGCGGAGATTATCGAAAGATTGGTCGATACTTTTTAGTTCCTGGTTCACGCTCCCAAGAAATGCCATCAGGATCTTTAGCTTTTGTTTTTTCAGCAATACTTTTTCCTTCTCTTATCCAGTTAGTGAATGAAGCAGACGAAGTTTTTAGCCGATAACCAAGTTCTGTTCCTGACTTGCGGGTATCAGCGGTAATTATCTCTGTGGCGATAGGAGATTCTGTTGGAGTCGAATTAAAAATTCCTAGTTGAATGGGTTGTTCTGGAGAACTCTGTCGATCTAAAGAAACCTGTCCAACGAATTCCTCTAGTAAATCTGCCCGTGTGATACTCCGTGATTCTGCCATTTCACCCAGTTTTTCCCATGCAGAATCAGTAAGCCTCATTGTCCTAACCGATCGAGGCTTATCTGATTTGGGGGCAAACTTCCCGCTCTGAGTACGCCCTTGTTTACCCATACATTGCCGAGTAATACACGGTTATATATTAAGCTGAAAAAAGGTCTAGCTGAATTCCAGGCAGTGCTTCTGTCTGCACAGAGATTTGATTTGAGCTTTCTTGCTCAAGCAAATCTTTCAAGTCTTTGTACGCGATCAAGTGCTTAAAATTCTTCTTAAGCCTACCCACCCTAATGTTGTCTTTCTTGTTTTGCACAGCCTTCTCTACGAGAAACTTAGCCAATTGTTTTACCGTAATAACGCCAACACAATTACGTAACTCATCACGCTGCTTGATACAACTAGCAGCATACTGAGTAACACCATAAGGAGATACAAAAAACAAAAGAGCGTGATCTACCTGAAGATGATTTTTAACCAGTTCAATGTATTCTCTAAGATAAAAAGATTCTTTAACATGGTTCTCGTGAACAATACCGCTAACGATTTGCAGAAGCAATACAATTTTTTGCTTCTTACCATCTACAAGACACTCAGAAACTTGGCTAATCAAGTCAGGATAACCATTACGGCTTGCTGCTCCGTCAGGATAAGCAAATGCCTTTTCCCTTGTTAAATGCCAATCATCCGTCTCTGCACCAAGCAACAAAAGGTCACGGATGAGATCTGCTTTAGGCAAAGAAAAAATTTCCAATGGAAATTTACGCTTTAGTCTCTTAAGGATGTCAGATTCAACTTCTACAAAGCTCATTGAATCTGAGTTAGTTACGAGGTCATTAGACTGATCGTATTCGGGAAAGATCTTTGCCAACAGTTCAAAAGCAGTAAATCGCCGATTGTATTCTTCCTCCGATCGGTGAATCCCAAATGCTTTGTCCGCCCTTCGTTCAATAGCTTCGTGAGCAGAAGCCCCCAGGATGGTAATCGCAGCTTGATTCCCATTTCGAGACTCTTTAGTCCAATAAGCAATAGCAAGCTTGATAGGAATGGGTTTGATAGGAGCATTAGTATCTTCCACAGGCGTTTTGACGGAACGAAACCCCTTGTAGGCCAAAGCTTCTGGCGATTTTGAAGACAAAAAACGACGGAATGAAATTTCCTTCTCTCCAATCGCTTCAGCAACCTGCGTTTGACTCAACCTATACTCGCCGCTGGGAAGTTGAAAGACCTCTAAAGAGATGGCTCCAAGTTGAATAGTCCTACGTTTAGCTTTCTGGATTCCAGCAGTAAGCTCCAAAACACTGCATATCCAGTCGTAACACTCCATTGAGAGACTGGATGCGTACCTAGCAGCAACTTCTGAATTGGCAAAAGTACCTTGAAGTCCTGATGCTCCACCTTTTAACGGCTTCCAAGCAGGAGTACCAGATCGGCTCGCAGCATCATCAATGAATCTCTGATTCTCTTCTTGCTTAAACCACAAATCAGGTCTTAGTGACCAGGGTCTGCCTTCAGCTTTCCACAGATCAGAGACGTTTATCAAATCATCCTCAGGTATACGACGAATATTGACTCCTTTGTAACTAAAGTTACCTGGCATCTGAGGAAGACTAGCCATAAACACTCCAATTCGCCTGTACTAAATACTTGATAAAGTATATTAGCCCATTCAAAATCAATCGATCGAGAAAATCCTCCGATCGATACACTCAGAAAGGTGTGGATTACCGAACAAAGCACTATATATACCGAGTATTACACGGCAATACGGTTAGTCAGTCACCATCCTATAGCGACTTTCTCTACGCTTCCAACCAAAATAGAGGCTACCTTCATCCACCTGATCAGGCTCATCACTCTCACCAATCAAATCTTCTGGTTCATCCTCTAATTCCTTAAGGTATTCCTTCAGGACTCCACCTGTAGCAATCGATCTCATCTTGTGCATTTGGCGAGTCAGATCTAAAAACCACTCTCGATCTGCAACTAGATCGCTCTCTTTGGTGCAATATTTCAATAACTCTGGGATAAGTTCCATAGGCGTACTTCCTTGCTTTACTGCCTGTACGTCTAGAACCGGGTTGTAGTCCAACCTCAAAGATTTACGCCACATCTCAACCCAGTCAGATTGCTTAATGTAATTCTTTCCGTTGAAGTAGCCAGGAGGAACTATCAGCAAGCAGTGAAAATGAGGATGAGCATTTCCATCTCTTCCTCGCGTTACCTCAGTTGAACGGAGCCAACCAATTCCAGGGAATGCCTTTAGCTGGCTCAACCGCTGAAATGCACGGTTCATGTCAGTCAATGTTTGCCGCAGATCTGTTATTGGAACATTCTTCTGGGTCAGTGTTAGGAACAGCCAGCGGTGCTTTGGATACTGCTTAACAATCTTGGGTAAAACCTTGTACGCCTTTGCTTTCCACATGAGGCTTCGTCTCCACTGGCAGACGGGGCAGTGCCGGACTCTGCAAAATCGTGCAGCTCGCAGCTTTAGCTTAAGTGTCTCATCATCATCGGACACTAGCCCAAATTTCAAGAACTCAGAGCAGAAATTGATACGGCTGCTGTAGTCTTGAAATTCACTGCCTGCGTACAAGGATGCGGCCCTATCAGCGAAAGCACGATGCTTATCCCAGGGCTTGTCCCGTGGGCTTATCTCTGATAGGGCTATCTCCTGACTATTGGATGTAGCAGGTGAAGGCGCTATGCTAGAGACAGCAGCGCCCACACCTGGGCAATCAGGCATTCAAAGACCCCGTGATATTCAGTTGGCAGTGTGGTAACTCCAACAATATCACGGGGTTAGCCTTTTGGATTGACAGCTTAAAATCTCTGTAAGTATTGACAGTAAAGGGATAACACCGATTCAAGCGAATCAGAGTTATCCCTCATAATTCTAGTGAAGGTGGCTTCGCCCGATCCGGACATTCGGTAGTAGCAAATTACGTAGTTCCGGAAGTATCCCGATCGCACAACACCTGGGCAGCGCGATCGCCTTTCAGACCAGACCTCTTTTTAGGGGGGG
>DATNPL010000247.1:0-37154 GCA_036703255.1 Coleofasciculaceae cyanobacterium | reverse complement strand
ATGGCTGCGAAGGATGGCGGCAAGGTTAAGCGCGATCGTTACATGGGCATCATTTGCCCCAACCATTGCATAGATTTGCCCATCAATGTATTCGTGCTTAGTGGGGCTGTGTTCCTCCATCTGGAGGTATTCTGCGGGGGTGAGGTAGGGCTGTTGGGGGGAGGCCATCATGGGTCAATTCTTAAAGCTAGGCCGTTCATGCGTTTCATCCTTCTAGTAACCGTTGGACTGAGACAGAAATACCTGGGAAGGCTAGAGGGCAAATCTCTCCGGTGGTGAACACAACCTCTGACCGATAATTTCCATTAACTGGGTCACGAAAAACATTGAGCCGTTGGTTCTTTAAGTCCATCACCCAATATTCGCTAATGTTTGCGGCAGCATAGGTTTTGCGCTTCACTTCAGTGTCTTTTGAGAGACTGGTGTTAGAGAATTCGATTAACCAGAAAATGTTTTCAGGATAGGGGTGGTGTTGCAGATACTCTCGACCCAAGGGTTGAACGATCGCCACATCGGGTTCCGGTTCAGAATTGCCAATAGGGAGAGTGATGGGTTTAGCCTGACGAATTGTGACACGATCGCCCAGTAATGCCTTCAAATAATCGCTGGCTTCTGTGGAATAGTAGGCGTGTGGTTCACCCTCTGGCGACATCTCAATAATTTCCCCGTTCAATAGCTCAACTCGCCGATCGTCTAAAAGACCGACTTCGATCATGCGGTGATACTCGTCCAGCGTCCATTTAGCGATCGTCACGCTCATGGTGAACTCTCTCCTAAGTCTGTCTCTATTTTGCCATTTTGCTCCGATCGCTCCTAACCTCCAACCTAAAGCTCTCCCCAAAAGGCTCTTTGGAGAAGAGAATTGAAGAGATCATCGTAAACAATTAACTTGTCTTGAGATATCTCAGTATAAACTCGTTGATATATTTCCCTGAAAACCTTTTGTGTTGTCATCGGTGGTAAAGCTATTGATAATGGGCGGATAGTTTCTAAATTAATATTGGCTCGTGCTGTTTCTGGTGCTCTAGCACGGAAAATGTCTTTCCACCATCGTAAAGAATACTCAACGTACTCAGAACAGAGTTCAGAGTGTGGCTCAATTCCTACCACACTATCTGGACAATACATCTCTTTAGCAAGAATTGCTGTTTCGCCGATTGTTGCACCAACAATTGCAATCACGATACTTCCAGGGGAAAAAGACCGACTGACACCAATGCCAAGGTCGTTGAGCGTTTGGCTGTAATTCGCAAGGTACCCGTTTGCAGCAGCTATATCTCCGGTTTGAATGAAAGGATAAATTCCACCATAGTATTTTGGGTCATTTCTCGGACGTGGAGTGAACTTGCCACGGTTTACTGAAGCGACTTTTCCAAGTGGTTTTAATTCCCATCCTTTGGAATTTCTAACCGGATCGCCAAACATCTCCAGGAAAGCCGATCGCAACAATTCTTCGGTTAGGGCGATCGCCTCCTGTCGTTTCCGTCGAACTGCATCGGCGCGATCGAGTATGGCAGCAATGCTGCGTTGTTCAGCGATCGGGGGGAGGGGAATTTTAAGCTCTTTTATACAACCAAGACTTAAATTGGCAATGGTTGCTGTAACCTTTGAACCAGTGATTTGCCTGATAGCGTCGTCTGTATTAAGCCAGTAATTGACATAGTAGGGATCAACATCCTTACGAAGCCGTATCATTGCAACGGCTTGATTGCAATTCATTGCAGGTGCATCCAATGGAACAACAGCTGTCCGTCCGATTGTGCCAGCGATAGAAATAAGTACGTCTTCAGGTTGAATGCGGGAACGTGCAAGTGCTTTGTCTGTTTCTGGATCAACAAAAAGAATGTCATCATTGAGGAGTTTCCCATTCTGAATATTGTTCACTCTCAGAAACGGAATACCTTCTTTAACAAAGCTGAAACCAATGGATGTAGGGGTAGTTCCCTTCGTTACAACCTCAGCTATGGAGCCAATTGAAACGCACTTATACTTCATCTCATCAATTCCTCTAGTGCATCCAAATCTGCCCAGATCTCATCTTTGAGCGATCGCCCTCTACAGACTAAAAACATCAATTCTTATCGCCCCTGTAAAATTTGTGAGGTTGTGAGATTTAGAACTCCAAACAGCGGAGAGGCGATCGGGCTGTCTCCCTCATATACCTTCTCCTCATACAGCCCTTCTACCCACTCCAGCACCGTCACCTTCTGCTGCATCGGGTCTACAATCCAATATTCTGCAATGCCTCGCGCTCCATATTCCGATCGTTTGTAGCGATAATCTCGGTTTTCCTGCTTAGGGCTGACAATTTCAACCACCAACATCGGCGGCGGCATATCTAGCATCACCGTCGATCGGCTGGCTCCTTCCAATGCTGTTTCTAGTTCCTCCGACAAAATCATCACATCTGGGAACCGAGTTGTTGCCCGTGAGCCACTCACAACAATCTCTGTCTTTAGGGTCAAACGTTGAGATGGAATGCCTTGCTGAGCAAAATAAATCACTAAAAACATGGCGATTCGACGATTCAGTTCGCTTTCTGGCGGCATCTCAACCAACTCCCCATTCACCAACTCATAGAAAGTATCTGTACCGTCGTCATAGTCGAGGTATTCCTCTAGCGTCATCTTCTGGGATGCAACAGTCATAATTGCCCAGCCTCCAGCAAACACAGTTGAGTGATACTGTTCATCCTAACAACCCCTCCAACGCATCCAAATCTGCCCGAATCTCATCTTCGAGCGATCGCAGCTTCTGTAAAATCACCTTCGGCGGCTCATACTCCACTTCCTCATAGGCAACCTCCTTATAGCGATTGATCGAGAGGTCGTAGCCATTGGCAGCAATCTCAGCCTTGGGCACAAAAAATGCTTTGGCAGCGCGGCTGATGTCTACTTCAGGGTTGCGCTGCTTCCACCGCTGCAACAGATCAGGAATATCATTCTGCTGCACAGCCTGCCGCTTATCATCCAGCGACAGTCCATCCGCCTCCATGTCATAAAACCAGACAAAATCCGTTCCTCCGGCTCCAGTCTTGGTGAAAATCAGCACCGCAGTAGACACCCCGGCATAGGGCTTAAACACCCCCGACGGCATTGAAATCAACCCGTCCAGCTTGTGATTTTCTACTAGCTCCTTTCGTAGCGCCTTATGCGCAGTCGAAGAGCCAAACAGCACCCCATCAGGCACAATCACCGCCCCTTTACCGCCCTTCTTTAGCAACCGCAAAAACAATGCCCCAAACAAAAGCTCAGTCTTGGTAGTCGAGACAATTTTCGTCAGGTCTTTGGCGATCGTAGACTTCTCTAGCGATCCCTTAAACGGTGGATTCGCCAGAATCATCGTAAACGCCTCTTCCACTGCTGCATGATCTTCTGACAGCGAATCTCGCGCCTCAATCTTGGGCGACTCAATGCCGTGCAGCATCAGGTTCATACTGCCAATTCGCAGCATCGTCGCATCAAAATCGAACCCATGAAACATGTCCTGGTCAAAATGCTCCCGATTTCCCGGTGCATTCAACACCAAATTGCCATCGCTATCCTTCAGATCCCGCAGATACTCCGCTACCGCCACCAAAAAGCCACCCGTTCCACAAGCCGGATCACAAACAATCTCCCTCGCTCCTGGCTCTAGCAACTGCACCATCATCTTGATAATGTGGCGAGGTGTGCGAAACTGCCCATTCTGCCCCGCCTGAGTCAGCTTCGACAACATATACTCATACAGATCTCCCATCAAATCCACATAAGACTGATCCTGAGAAACCTGCGCCTGCTTATCCAGCAAATCCAGCATCTTATCGATCTGCTCAATTACACTCGCCAGCAGTGCCGGGTTCGCAATCAAAAAGATGGCATCCTTCATGTGGTGAGCATAGGTGCTATCGCCTGCTTCTCCCCGCAAATGCTTGATAAACGGGAATGCCTGATCGCGCACTGCCACCAATTTCTCTTCTGGATTATCTAGATTTTTAAAATAAGACCAGCGACGTGGATCATCCTTGCTCGAAAAGATCGGATCTTTCACAGGACGATTCAGCCGTTGTGCCTTCTTCTCCTTTGTTAGCTCCAGGTCATCCAGCCGTTTGATAAACAGCAAGTACGAGATCTGTTCAATCACCGAAATCGGATTGCTGATCCCATTACTCCAAAAAGTCTCCCACAGCTTATCGACTTTCGACTTCAGCTCACCTGTGATCATGCACGTACTCCTAAGCAAAGCACTTTTGTGCTGGCTGCTACACGCTAACCGACTTATATCTTAGATGCCCATAGCCCAAATTCTTTTAATCTGTAGCAAATCCTCTACTTCTCAGCAGACTTAACAGCAAACCATAGCGGCATTTGGGCAATCTAAGAGAGTAAAGCCGCTAATCAAACCCATGCCCAAGCAAAACCGCGTTACTCCTTCAGGAAACATCATTGCTACACCAGAAAGGGGCACTTTAATGGGAAATCGTGGATGTTTGCATGATGAACACCAGCAGCTTACCCATCTTTATAAGAGTAAAGCTTGGATTTTTTGCAAATTGCAGTTCAAGGGCAACCGACGCACGATCATGTTTCCCAACCACTACACAGAATTATTCTTCCTAGACGAAGCAACTGCCCTCTCCGCCGGACATCGCCCCTGCGCCCAATGTATGCGCGATCGCTACAACGAATTCCGTTCCTACTGGGTCAAGGCTAATGCCGATCTTGTCGATAGTTCCTGTTTTAATGCAGTTCAGCTAGATAAAATCCTCCACAGTGAGCGAATCAGCAGTGACAAACAGAAATCTACTTACACAGAGCACCTCAACGCTCTGCCAGTCGGTAGCTTTGTCCTTCTGGAGCCAGATGCTTCTCCCTGCTTAGTTCTTGAGGAAGCTTTACTGGTCTGGACTCCAGGAGGCTACACCCAACAGCTCAAGAGACCTAAAACTCAACAAGTCACCGTTTTAACCCCGCGATCGATCGTGCAAATGCTAAGAGCAGGGTTCCGGCCTCATCTCCACGATTCTGCCGCTCAATTGCCAATTGCGAAACAGTTAAAGCTGACTGTAACGGTATAAGTTGGCTTCACGTAACGCGAGCGAAGATGGCTGACAAGCAAAGTCTAGCCTTCTACAGATCCTCTACCAAAACTTCCAATTGCTGCAAAAGCCTCTCCACCTGCTTCTGCTTTTTAGCATCTACCAGCGACTGTTTACCTTTAAGCTTACGGGAAACCTGAGCTAGGCGATCACTCACGGTTGGTTCAGAAGAAGCTGTGGGAGTCAGCTCTTTAAGACGCTCCTTGATCTGCACGAGCGACAGGTTGTTCTTAACCACTTCCTGAAGCAGCAATTTTCGATGTGAGCTATCTTTCAATTTTGCGATAACTCTTGCCTTGGTATATTCCAGCTTTCCTTGCCGCAGCGCATCCAGCACTTCCTCTGGCAAATTCAGCAGCGGCAAGCGGTTTGCCCGAAAGCTATTTACTGTAAATCGCCCCAATTCCTCAAACATCAAACTAACCTGTTCCAGTTGACGCATAACGTTATGCGTCAACTCCTGATTTCGCCGCTGAGCCAGTTCTGCTCGATGCAAAAGCGATATAACATCGGCTCTCGGCACCTCTAATCCCAATGCCAGCAGGTCTAAAACAGCTTCCGTTTCTTCCAGTGGATTTAGGTCTTCCCGCTGTAAGTTTTCCATCAACGCCACTTGTAGCGCCTGCTGATCTGTCATCTCTCGACTGACGATCGGCACCTCCATCAAGCTTGCTGCTTTTGCTGCCCGCAGTCGGCGCTCTCCAGCGATCAGTTCATAGCCCCCTGCTGCCAGCGGGCGAACCAGCAGCGGCTCCAGAATGCCATGCTCCCGAACTGAAGCGGCAAGCTGATCAAGCTTCTCAGGATCGAAATAGCGGCGGGGTTGCTGTTGCGGTAGATGAATCTCCGAAATGTGTGCCTTCTGGGCAAGATCTGCCGTTGGATCAGGAGAGTGGCTGAGAAATGCTCCAACTGTCTCGATCTTAGGAACTTCAACTCGTTTCCGAACCATTACATCGCCTCCAAAGCTTGAGCAATCTCATTTAATACCGCGATCGCCGGATGTTTAGGAGCATAAACAGCAAGCGGCTGTCGTGCCATCGAGGCATCAGCAAATGCAGTAGCGCGAGGAATGGGTGAAAACACAGTTCCAACCGTACATAGCTGCTGCTGCACTGCTTCCAAAATCTGCTTATCTTGAGCATTAGCGCTTGCAAAAATTGTAGGCACAAATCCAGCAATCTCTAAGCCTTTATTCACCTGCTGTCGTACTTGATTCACGGTATCTAGCAATAGCTCTACCCCCATGAACGCTTTGAACTGCGTCTCTAAAGGAACCAAAATATGGGTAGATGCAACTAACCCCAAAATACTCAAAATTCCTAAGCTAGGCGGACAATCAATCAGGATGAACTCATAGTCCTCTTGGGCCGACTCCAACGCCTGCTTCAATTTCCACTCGCGCGCCAGCGCAGATGTTAGCTGAATCTCTGCGGCGCTCAGAGCAATATTTGCAGGCACTAAATCCATTCCATAAATATCTGGATGAATCGGCAACGGGAGCGATCGCAGCACCGAATCGGCGATCGTTGTCTCTAGCCCAAAAGGCTTCAATCCCATAAACACCGTCAGAGAAGCCTGTGGGTCAAGGTCGATCAGTAAAACTCGATGCTTGCGTTGAGCCAATTGGTAGCCCAAATTCATGGCTAACGTCGTTTTAGCAACTCCACCCGCTTGATTGAAAAGACTAATGATTTTGGGCGACACAGCCAAATCACTCATAGGGAATAACGGCATCAGTGTAGGGCATTTCAGCAGAAATTGAGCTATAAAATCACGAGTGTTGACTCAATAGCCTCATTTGCTGAGCCGTAAAGCAATACATTTCAGCGAGAAATCACCTAAGATAGAAGCCACCAATGTATGAAAATCTGAAAATCAGATTATCTGAAGTTATGGCAAATCTTGCTAACGAAACTAGTAAAGTCGGCAAGCGCGGAACGCTGGTAATTCCCGCCAAGCTGCGCCAACGGTTTGGGCTGAAAGAAGGCTCACTCGTCATTGCCGAGGAAACAGCCGAAGGAATCTTACTACGTCCGGCGATCGCGGTGCCAACGACTGGGTTTACTCAGGAACAGATTGAAACACTTCTGCTAGAGGGGATTGCCAGCGGTGAAGCGACCGACATGGGTGAAACAGACTGGGACGATCTCCGTCAAGTGGTGCGGAACGCAAGAGGGCTTGGATAGACTGAGTCGTGCCCAAAATAAAGAGAACTCCCAAAGCAAAACAGGACTTGCTGGAGCATGTCCTCTACCTTGCCAAAATCAATCCAGATCTTGCAGAGCACTTCATAGAAACCTCTGAGGTAGCCTTTGAGAATCTGGCTCAGATGCCAAAAAAGGGAAAGCTCCAGCAGTTCAAATCACCCGAACTAGTGGGAACTCGCCGTTGGTTTATTCCCGGTTTCGACAAATACCTAATTTTTTATCGTCCAATCAAAGCAGGAATTAAGATCCTGCGCGTTCTTCATGGAGTCCAGGATATTGATGCCATCCTGAATGATGAAGAGTCTGAGGATTAAGCCATTCTATTACTAGAGTCGCTTAACGACATGGGAACTCTGCCCAGATGACCTTGTACCCTCTGCACCGCGCGATTTTATCTACAAATTGGCTAAGCGATCGCCCTTTCCAACACCTCAGCCGGAACGTTTGCTCTCACCCAGTCCCTTTCCTCTGGAGTCTCACTCGAACGCCACATCTGCCGCACATCCGCCAGCGCCGCAACCGTCAGCCAATCCTCCCCACCCATACCCTTTTCAGGGAACTGCTCGGTTGGATCTCCCCCCTGATTAATAGATGTTATAAACCGGGGTGATCCAGCCTCATCGTTCCGTTCTAGCTCTTCAGCATCAACTGCATGGAGCATCGCCCGCTTCAGCCGTCGTCGCTCCAAAATCTCCGACACCACCTGCCAATGCTCCCTATCCAGTTTGTAAACCCGCAGCTTCTCACCCAAAGAACCCTCAACCGATCGCGACCAGCGGCAAAATCTCACCCTTAGCCCCAGCTGCAACAGCAACTGATGCACAATCTGCACATCGCTCACCCTGTCACTAATCGTGAAATTCAACGCCAGCTTGATCTCGGACGCTAAGGCTCTAGCCTTTGCCGCATAGCCCGCTAGATCATGCTTCGTCCACTCCCAGCCGCCCTGGAGTTGCTCAATCAACCCCTCGAACCCCAATATCTGCCGCAGCCGTCGGCGTAACTCGACATGCGCCAAATCCCAAGAACAATAGCCCTGCTGCCACTGCGCCTGCTTCTCTATCGGCTTCACCGTCCGCTCGATCGCCACCTGGGGAAACATCTGCGCCTCCAGATTCAAGATCTCAGCTCGTCGTCTGCCCTCCCTATCCCAGAGCACATCCGCAACCGTCAGCACAGTCAGACCATAAAACTCCTTTAGGTAAAACTTAGAGATCGCTAACTGCTCCTCTGGGCTGGTGCTCTCCTTGTTCTCTAGCAGCAGCACCTCAGCAAACGTCAGATCAGCCGCAGAGACGATCGCCTCCGCATCGATCTCCCGGTTCTCCTGGGTGGTCTGCCGCAGCAATAGCTTCATTGCGGGATGGCTCTGCTGCTCCACGAGTGCCACCTGATGCCCCTCATACCTCAACCGCACCTGCAAAGCCTCTCGCAGGTGATACATCGAGAAATTCTGAGCCGCGCTGAGGCGAGCATACAAATTCACATGGGGGTCACTCTGCCAGTCATAGGAGGCGATCGCCCCAGCAATATCTTCCCGCAAGCTGGATCGCACCAGGCTGACGGTGGTGCTGGTCAGATCTTGCAGCTGCCGCTTTAGCTCTAGGGGATTGGTGGAACGAGACACCTTAGAGAAGTTAGAGCCAGCCTTAGCACACCAGATCACCCGCTCTACAGGTTCTCTCACCCGCCCCAGCGCTTGCGCCATATCGGCATCAGTTGAACTCACGCCTGTGAAGAGGCCATAGACGCGAGTGATCTTGCCTTGAGCTTCAATACTGACCCCAGTCGCCACCGAAGGCGAGCAGATGATCACGTCATAGGCATCTTGCTCCAACACAACATCCGGTGACTGCATGAACGATCGCTCCAGTTCGCCGCTGGAAGTCTCCGAGTTGATCAGCAAGACCCGCAGGTCTGAATCTTGCTTGAGCAGTAACCGAGCGATCGCCTTACTCATGGCTTTAGAATCTGTGACAACAAAAGGCAGTTGTCCTGGAGCCACCGTCCCCATATGGTCAACGAGATCCGCCACGATAGCCGAGCGATCGGCACACTCAATCAATCGAGCCGCGTAGCCTTCTGCCTGGTAGTCATTACGAATCAGGAAAACATCATGGTCTTCACCCCGTAACTCTTTAATGTAGTGAATCGAAGCATTATCTAAATCAGCATCCGCAATAATCACCTGCTTGGCCACGGCTATGATCTGCCGTAATCGTGCCAATAGAGCCGGACGCTTCCCATCCTGGGCACAGGTGCTAGAGGTGAGCAAATGCCGCAAGACCTGCACCACCTCATCGAGCACCAGCACACAGCCTGTGAACTGTGCTGGATTAATGGCCAGCAGAGCATCGACACAGAAGCCCATGCGCAGGGTGTAGCCCGCACTGGTGATGAACTGCCCCTTTACCTTATCGAGATCGCCCCGATACTCTAGCCTCAAGCGAGCCGAGAGATTGCGCATCAGCGCTACCCGATGCCCCGCTGCTAACACCTTCTCCTGCCCTTGAATCGTTTGAGCAATCAGCTTAGTCTTGCCCGTGCCTTTGCCGCTGGCGATCGCCAGAATCCCGGTTTCTGGGAAGTCAGTCAACTGCAACTGCGAGAGGTCTTGAGCATTGAGCCGCAGGTGAACAGGATAGGTGAGTCGTCCCTCTAGCCGCTGCCAGATCTGCCAATGCTCGACAGAGAGGGCGGCTTGGTAGGACTGTGCCCACGCCTCTGTCCCCTGATTAACGATTAGGTCATCCACGCCTTTGCCCTGCTGCCCGTCCCAGGTGGCGATTGTCACAGCGCAGCCCTGAGCTTTGAGGAGAGTGCTAAAGCGGAAGAGAGCGACATTGACCCGATGACGGGTGGTTGCTGCTGCGTCCTGGTCAAAGGCGAGGCAGATAGAGCGATCCGGCAGGGCGAAGCGTTCTAGGTCAGCAATCAGGCTGCGGGTACCGTCCACCGCTTTGCGATAGCCGCCGTTCACCCCATAGAGGGCGATCGCCACATAGCCCAGCGATAGGAGAGCCAGGGCTTTCTTTCCCCCCTCCGTGAGGATGATCTGGATCTCAGGGTGATCGGCTAGCCAGTCCCAGAAGGAGCCCGTCAGGGGCACCTCTATGCCATAGCGATCGGCGATGCGCCGTCTGATCTTTGGGGGCACCGGGGGGAGGAAGGCTCTAGCGCCTTTACCTTTAGGGGCTTCGTACTTGCGGGCTTTGCCTTTGATGGAGTCTACCAGCGGACGGCTGAGCTTTGCCTGCCAGCAGGAGCGGTCTTCATTTAGCAGCAATGCCGCTTGGAGGGGATCTCGATGACGATGACCAAAGCGGGTGTAGTGCCAGTTGAGGGCTTCGTGGATGGGCGTTTCCACGTCTCCGGTCGCGGTGGTTTCTAGGTCTTGGCAGACGTGAACGGCGGCTTGGAGTAGTGCAGGGTCGATCGCGGAACCCTGAATGAATTCCTGGTTGATTTTGAGGCTGAAAGCTTCGAGGCTGTCAGGTAGCTCTACTGCATATGTGGGCTTTGAGGTTGGAGTGAATGAATACAGGGGTTTGCGGTGAACCATGATGTTCTCTGTCCTTGAGGGGGGCGATCGGACAGAGAAGGATGCCTTGATCTAGAAGCAGCAGATAGTACTGCTGATCTTGATGAGGAAAAGTAAGCATACAAAACTCTCCGTCCGGGTGAAGGGGCGGGAGCAAGAGCGTCATGCTCGATCAGCTTTGGTTATCGATCAACGGCTGATCGATCGCAAAGTTTTTTGAAAGACACAAAAAAGCTCTCAATCCCAGGTGTAGAGAGGAACAGAGAGACATGGTGCTAATACCACCTCATGACAAGAGTATTGTCAACTCCAGCCAATTGAGCCTAATATAGACGCATGACAATTTGGGTACCTAACTACCGCCCGCGAAAGCATGTAAGTTAGAGTCCCCGCTCCGTTCCAAACAAATTTTGAATATCAGCCGTCGATCCTCATCTGTTTCCAGCAGTTGGGGATTCTGGCTTTCTAGGGTTTCTAGACCATAGAAATGACCTCACGTTTTTCAAAGGTGGAAACCTGAGCCAGCGGCAGCTCACCCTCGCAGATGTAGAGGGCAGAGAGGGTGAGTAACAGACTATGGGGCAAAAGGTGGAGTTGAGTCATGACCGCTGGAGAATGCATCCTGTAACGCTACCTGTAAATCAGAGAAAAGATCAACCGTTTGTCACAGAGGTTGAGTGAATCTAGTTGTAATCGACGGCTCGGCTATTGTCCAGTCGTCGCAATTTGGGGGATGGTAAGAGTCAGGTTTTGGTACTCTTCGCGCACCAGTATGTAAAGTGGCGCAACCGCGTGCGCCAGAGAACTGACGCAGCCATGACCATTCAATTCCAGCAGGTCACTCAGCCAATAGGTGGGAATGGCGATCTGGCCATCCTCTATATCCGGTTGATTCAAGACCCGATCGCCCCGGTTCTTGTCTTGCCGTGCCTGCGTGGATTCAGCCTGTAGATCGAACTGCCATTCAGGGATTTCACTCAAGAGCGCATCCACCAAGACCAGGGCTTGACGATTGCCTTTAGAAGTTTGCCATAGCCAATACTTGTGAAGCACCACTAAGGGCAACGCTCTAATCCGAGTCTGTCCTGGATGCCCTTGTTCAGCAGCTTCAATCTCACAAACTGGAACAGTATAGCTGTCCTTCATCGAGGATTTGAATGCCTTAGAGCGCAGAAAATCGAAAGTATTCCTGGCAGTCAGCCCAACAGAGTCAGCAGCTTGAGAGAGAGACATCCGAAACGATCCATCTGGCAGCACAAAGCCGTTGAGCGTCAGAGAACCGAGGATGATTTTAGTACGTTTAGCTTTGACTAAATCAGTCATTTGGATTGTGCCTTCTTCTCTGACTAAACGGCTAGGAGGTCTTTCTCCTCCAGTTTTTCAATAGCTCAACTGATCGACCCTCCAGCAGCCCCGACTCAATCATGGGGTGATAGTCATCAATTGAGCACTTGACAGGGGTGATAGTCATTTGCGATCGCCTCCTTAAAGACTTTTGCGAAAAGCTCGAATCGCTTCCAATCGAGAGGTTTCAGCCATCAAAACGCATCGGCTCAACAGTTCAAGGTCAAGTGCTGCAAGCTCAGGGAGTTCGCTGCGATCGATTTGCTCGTATCCATTACTGCGTAAGCGGTGCAAGCTAAATACTCCATCCTGCCAGAACCAGACTTCCGGTACGCCGATCGCCCGATACCGAGCCAGCTTGTTTGTTCCGCCGCTGCTAAACACTACCTCAATCGAAAGATCGGGAATGGGCTTCGACTGCCCGATGCAGTAGGACTCATCCGCTTGAGCGGATGCGACTTCCTGTGCTTCCTGTGTCATGGAGCCAGTTGGGGCGAATTCAATCTCCATTGACAGAAAAAATTGCTCAATCAACATGCCGATGATTGATTTGAAAAATTCGTGTTCTTGTCCAGGCATGAGAATTTCGATCGTTCCATCAAAATAAGCCAGTCGGATGCCCGGAGAATCGGCAGATGCTTGCTGAATCAGTTTGAATTTCTCCCACGTCCCTTGGATGACAATGCGCTGGTCAGTGGGTTTTTGAAGTGTGCTAGTCATGGGTTCGATCGCTCTCTAATTAATGCCTGTCGCAATTAACTCGCCGCGCCAAATGCTTGCTCAGCCGTCAACACTAGATCTGGAAAAGTAGGGGATACGACGCGATCGCCCCCATGAAATAGCTGTGGCTCATATTCACCGTCCACTAAAGAGAGAACGGTGAAAGTAGGTCGTTTGGGGTTGCCGATGTAGCGCCGTCCGCCTAGTCCGAGGTATTCAACAATCCAGAATTCTTGAATACCCAGAGCCTCATACTCTCCCTGCTTGGTGAAATAGTCATCTCGCCAATTGCTAGAGACGACTTCCACAATCAATTTGATGGACTTCCCAGCGGTGAGGATAGATCCGCTTTCCCATTGGGGTTCATCAACAAGCGCCTGTTCGTCTAGAACGATCACGTCAGGCTCATACCCTGATGCACCGTCCGCCGATCGGACAATGCATTCTTTGGGAATGACATAGGGCAGTTGTGCTGCGTCAATGGCGTTGTTCAGCACCTTAGCGGTCAAACCTGCAACCAGCGAGTGCTTCCCTCTCGGTTTCGGCATCTCGATAATCACTCCACGGTGCAATTCATGCCGGTATTCAGAAGACTCTGGGAGCCAGTCAGTGAACTCGTCAAACGTAATTAGTTTCTGTAGCGCTTGAACCATTGGTGCGATCGCCTCTCCCTTAAAATCTCGCCAGGTTAAGCAACTAACCGCCCACCGTATGTGTGCCGGATAGCAGCAGTACTAATTCGGTCTGCCAGTTGGTCAATTCTGTCATCTAGATCAGCAGTGTTTAACGGACTGCCGCTAAGCTGCTCATGAAAAAGCAACGCATGGATCTCGATGCTGGAGCGAGTAGAGACTTGTACCAGTTCAGGCTTAAAGCCCAATTCTTGAGCGATCGCAAAAGCGCCTGCAACATCGTCAACCAATGCCAGATTGATAGATAGCCAGTGTTCACCGCGCTGGGGTGGATAAGAAAGTGCCTTAATTCCTTGAATTGGTGCTGTCGCCGTCGTCATAGGGTGCCTCTGTTTTGAACCAACAAATAAATTTATAACTTCCTTTTCTATTAGGCGTCTTGGTCTTTTGAGTGACTTGTAACACCTCTGTTAAATATTCTCCAGCTATTGACTGACAAAGCTTTTGAGCCTCTTCGATAGATTTTGCCCATACCTCATCAGACCATTCATCCGATGAATTTTCTGGGTCGGTCAACATTGCAATCGCACCCTAGTTCTGCAACTGCTCGGACGACTTTGATTGCGTCAAATAGACGCGCTCACCTTGCTTCGTCTTGACTGCGATCTCCAAGAGCGCTGCAATTAGGTTTGACTGATTGCGCCCCTCTTCTTGCGCCCATCGCTCCAGGTCGTCGTACACTTTGTCCGGCAGGCTTGCCCATACTCTTTTCATATGCATACTTTTTAAGTCTCCATCACGATAGTACGTTCTAGCTGTGCAATGATGCACATATTGCTATATTACACCGTCTGTTGATTCAAGTGTGCAAAATTTCACTTTTACGTGTTAGCATCTTAGCATAGGCAGCGAACGCCTCCAGACGGCAATAGAACGCCACCCGCACGGAAAACGATCGCTCTAGGCGTTCGGATGCGTTCGCCGCCAGTTCTACCAATGTTCGAGCCTGTGCAGAAATAAGGAAGCTATGGAATCTGAGAATCGCTTAAGCCTTCATGCCTTTTGCCGCGACAATGGACTGGCAAAATCAACCGTTTACGAGCGTTGCAAGTCGCTAGAAATCAGTACTAGCGACGGTCTATCCTCTGATGACTGCGCTCGTCTTTGCCGCGAGTTCAACGTCAAACCAGTTCAGGCTCAGATAATTCCTGAAGCAGTATCGCCCACTCACCCTCATATTGAATCTGGCAATCATCACATCGTCCTCTCTGCCCCAAGTCTTCCAGCAACGCTAACTCTTGAAAACCTTCGCAGTGGCTCCGTTACATCGATTGCCGATCCTCTGAATGTTGCAGCATCTTTTTTGCAAAACGCAGATGCACTCATTGCGGCAATGAATGGGGACTTGCAACGTCGCCAGCAGGAACTACAGCAGACTGCTACTGCCAAAGAGGCGATCGCACAGAAGGCACAAGAGCTGAAGTTTGAGAGCCGCCTGTATCAGCAAAACGCCAACGCGATCGACCAGGCACAAACTCAGGCTACTACTCAGCTAACAACCGCACTGGAAGCGCTGCAAGCCTTCACAAAAAAGCCGGATGGGGAATCGGAGCCATTATCCTAATCTGTGCCCTGGCAGGTGCATTCTACCGCTATCAGCAACTGGATCGCGCTGCTAATGATGCGCTGTGGGAGCTGCAACACGGATCAAAGGATGCAGCCGCTGCAAAGCTCCGAGACTTGTCCCCAAGGCAATAGCCAGCCCCCACTTTGCACGGTCAGGACTGGCTATCTATCCACTAACCGCAAAATCAGAGGATTGCCCAATGCTAAACGATAACGATCGCTCCTACCTGCCTCGCGAGATTCCTGGAAAAGACATCGGCCGCATCTTCGGCGATCGCCTGACTCAAACCCTGTGCGACCGCTGTACCACGGAGCTGCACCAATCTGACAGCATGAGCGCTGACCTACGCTTTGACCTAAATTCCCTGGAAGCCAGCACTGACAGCCGCTTGACTGACCACGATGAGCGCATTGGCATGAGCGAAGTCATGACGTCTGCCCTCGTATTCAATCTCGAAACACTCAAGGATGAAGTGGGCGAAAGACTTAAAACGCTCGAAGGCATCCTGGAGGCAACCGATCGCCAAGCCATCCAACGATTCAAACGTCGCCATCAGATCAGCGAATTCCTACGCTACGTGGCACTCATCGCAATCAGCTTTGCCGTGACTCTTGCTGCTGGAGCCGCTGTCTCTGGGAGTCAGACCCAAAAGGATGAGTACGCTCAGCTAGCCGTACTGATGGGGCTGGGTGGCGTTGTGGGTGCCGCGATTGGCTGTAGCGACTTGAAGAATGAGTAGCACCCCATTCAAGTCGCATCAATAATCAACGCTCGTCATAAGAGGACTCATCACAATGGATTACGGCAACACTCTCATCAAGAATCCAACCGCTGTACACTCTCCCACAATTGACGCGAAAGCCTTGGAATGGGGAGGCGTTGACGCTGATATCCTCAGCTACCTATCAGATGTGCAGAGGCTAGAGGAATTCGCCAACAGCGCCAACGACGCGGAACAGCTTGCCTCATACATCGAGCCATTTCTAGCGAATGCTCGCACCTACTTTGAGTCGATGCAGCAGGTTGCAGAAGGGCAGGTTGAATGGACGGAGCTGAGGAAGAAGTTCAGCGGTGTCGTGGGTAAGTCGATCGCCAAGATTCGCAAGCTCAACGCTGAGTTTGGCAGTGAGCTAGAGCAACTAGACGCTCGTGACCGTTCAACGATGCTGCAAATCGAAACCAAGCGGAAGAACGCGATCGCTGAAGTGGCGGCTGAGCTGAATCATGCTTTGCAGCTTGAAGCATTCAAGCATCAGAACAGGCTCGACTCAATGTCTTTGAGACAGCAAGCCAGTCGCGATCGGCAGCAGATTCAATCCAATCTGAGGCAGCAGCGGCAAGCCTTACTCAATCGGGTGAGCAATGGCAGTCGAGGGCTAAGCGCTGCACCTGTTGAGAAGATTCCCGTCGCCCTGCATCAGTCTGGTGGCGCTCAAAGTACGGGCATTTCTGCCAGTGGTCAGCCCGGATTCTGGGGACGACTTTGGGCAGGGCTAGGTAAACGATAAACAGAGGGCTAGGAAATGTTGAGCAGAGACAATCAGCAGCAAACTCCTAGCCCTTTCTCTATGGAAGGGCTAGGGCAACCTATCAGACAGCAACACCAACAGCAACCCGTACCAGCGGCAATACCAGAACGAAACAAGGGTAGAGGGTTCAGGCGATCGGGAAATGCCTGTGAGGTCGCAGCCGGAGCCAGCCTTAACAGTGCCATCATTTTCCTGTTTCATCTGTTGCAAGTGCATCCGTTAGGGCTAGTTGTGGCCCTGGGAGTATCCCACTTCTACTTTCTGGGAACGGCATTCGGGGAAGGACGCGATCGGCTGCTGGCAAACTGCATGACGGGTGCATCCGCAGGCGTTGCAAGTATTTCAGCTTTGAATGAACCCATCGGTGAATGGATTGAGGCAAGGCAGAGCGAGAGCGCGGCAGAGGAACAGCTTCAGGCTTGGTATTCGCCACAAAGCAGCCTAATTATCGGTGGTCATTCAGCTCTTATCCTGTTCGGCGTGGCAGGTATAGCGCTAGTGGCGATCGGCAGTCAGGGCAAACAGAACAGCAACAGAAGGCGGTCATGAATTATCTAAGTGGGCAGCATCAAGACTTGGCAGAGGCGCAGCAATCTGAGCTGATGCAAAGATTTAGCGGCTTCAGGTTTGATCAAAGGATGCTGGCTATTGCCGCATCAGCAGCGCTAGGGTTAACCTGCTCCGCCCTGGCATGGACTGGAACCAGCAGCGATCGGGTTTACTTCTGCCTAGTCAATCCCGTCAAAGATCAGCAATGCTTCGACAAACATAATCGCCCCTTCAGGATGACTCGCCACCATTGGGAGAACTGGAAAGAACAGGGAATGCCCTCCAACATCATCCCTAACGTTAAGACAGGCAACGATCAAGGATTAGTGCCAGCCACCAACCCCTACAAGGCTGCATGGGCATTTGGAGCGTTTGCAGGCTTTGCCGCTGCTGGCTGGATGCTCCGCCACCTTCAGCATGAAGAATCAAAGCTGGCTCCGTTGGAAGCAATTGCCCAGCAGCAGTATGAAACGATCGCTGAACTCAATGCTCGTGCCGTCATCTTGGAAGCAGCTCGCGAACCAGCGTTGAGACAGGCAGAGCTTGAGGCAGACGTTGAGCTGGCGCGGCATGAGCATCTGATCCGCATGGGACACGCTGAACTTCTGGGACAAACAGAACTTGAGATTGCTCAATTGGAAGCAGAGGAAGTCAAGTTCGAGGCACAGACGGCAGGCTTCACCGAAGAACAGAAGCGTGACTATATTGAGTTCTTGCGGAAGGTAGAAACGCCTTACCTGACTGGCACTCAGACGCTAGGAGGGACGATCGATCCATCTGATAAGGTGGCTGGAACTCAGCAAGAATCGATTACTCCAGGCAATGCAGAGAAGCCGAAGAAGCACAGCGATGAATTTGAGTTTGACATCACTCGTCTCAATCCCTCAGACCCGACTAAAGGCAAGAACATTGCCATCGTCGCAGGGCAGGGCGTGGGCAAAACCACACTGGCTCTCTATATTGCTGGGGAGATCCTCCAGTCTCCTGATATCCAGGTTTACGACCTCGATGACGACCGCAAGACCTGGGGCAACCTGCCGGTCTGGGGCACTGGTGATGATGCTTCGCAGATTGCCGGTGCGATGCAGGCAGACAAAGACCTGTTTGAGCAGCGCACTCAGCAGCGAATTGAGGGCGATCGCTTTCCCTTTGCTGTCCGCATTCTCGACGAGACCCCGGCAACAGTACAGCAGATTCCCAAACCGTTTACAGAATGGGCTTTCATGATGACCAGCCGTGCCCGAAAGCGCGCCTTAATCACCATTCTGCTGACGCAGTTCCGTGACCCTGAGTTGAACGGCATCAAGCCGGATCAGTGGCGGACTAGCTTTGCCACCTTTTATCTGGGGTTCAAGCAGGTGAGCCATGCCCTCAACTATTTGGTGAAGCCTAAAGATTTAGCCGATCGCCTCAGAGCCGCGCTGAGTCAATGTCAGCGTCCTTGCCTGGTAGCATTTGAGGATGGTTGGTACTGGTACGATGTGCCTGATTTAGAGCAGTGGAAACGGGAGTTTCTGACGCAGACACACAGCAAAATCAACCCAGCTAGCGATACTCAGCTAGGGCTAAAGCCAGAAACAAAGCTTCCCCCTGTGACTCCAGAGACGATGGGCAATCGCGATCGGCAGCGACTGGAGTTTTTGATCAACTTACCGATTGAACAACCAGAGACGGTGGGACAAAGCTCAAATGATCTGAGCGATCGGCAGAAGGCGATTGTGCAGTATGCGGCAGAGAAGAGTGATTGGATTACCCCTTCAGAATTGCAGGCAAACCTCAGGATCTGCCGAGGCATCGTCAGCCGGGAACTGATTGCTGATTTTGAGGTGCTGACCGCTAACGGCTTTGGCATCTCTGACACGTCAGGCAAAACCACACGGTGGCGTTATACCCTCTAACTTGACCTATTTTGACGATCTAAATCCGATGTCAGAGTAGACGCTCAACCCCTGATGTACGCGATGTCAGAGCCTGTCAGAACTGGGGTCAGGGTTACGTCAGAAGTTTGTCACGGCTCAGAACACTGTCAGGGGCGATCGTATGACCCAGCAATTAACCAGTAGCTTTATCCGACTTGGAGGTTGGTACTTCTCACCATTTCGCAACCTTCTTGGTGAGATTGCGGCTAGTCATTTGATTGCAAATATGGTCAGCCATTTTGACTAAGTGCCCCATCATTTCTGGGTGGCCCTAAACTGGTAAGGATTTTGGTGGGGCGGGCACAGCCCGCTCCACCAAAATCCTTACTTAAATACCACTACCCATTTCTGCTAGTAAGCTCATCATTGAATACAGTGCTCGACAGTGCTCGGAAGTACGGTCTAACTCAATCCCATTTACAAACGGCTGTCAATTTGGTTTTGCATCTCTTCCAGACTAAAAGACTCTAGAGCCTCAGCATTTGCCTTTATTACCGTCATTAGTCTGCGGAAATTGGGGCAAGCATGACACTTGCCCTGGTTGCCAGGTTCTAGGCAATCGCAGACAAAATGATCGGGCTGGTCGAAGTAGTGCTTACAAGTGGGGCAGAAACGGGGGAACTTGCCTGTCAGCCCGGGACGAGTTGTGATCTTCTTGGACCCACATGCAGGACACTTTAGTTCGATCACTTCCCGTCGCCATCCTTTCAAAGCGGCCTGCATCGCCAATTCGTAGCGGAGCTTCTTGGCAAGAAGCTTGTTTTGAAGATACACCATGAAAAGCTCCTACTAGTTAAAGAGAATGAGGGCGACCTTGCCGTCTCGGATATAAATCTTTTTCACCAGCTTGCGGTAGATCTCAACCTTCTCGTCGTTGTTGAGCAGATGCCAGATTGCCAAGTTGTTACCTGCTCGAATTAAATCATCAACAGATTTGTCGAGGATTTGATCCTGAGAGAGGAACGGGTTTTTCTCCTCCTCAATCTGTTGGCACAACTTGATTTTCAAATCATCAATATCAGGATTGAAGCCAGGAACTTGCTCGAGAGCTGCTAACTGAGCCTCCAAGCAGGCTAATGCTTCTGAGTAGACAGGGGGAACTTCGGCCGAGGTTGAGTCCGATGAATTGAGGCTTTGAGACTTCTCAACCAATGCTTCGATCAATGCCTCCTCAATGTGCCGTCGTTTGACCGACTTATGGTTTTTGCAGCCTATCCCTGCATGCCGACAGGCATAGTAAAGGTACTCTTGATTGTTAGTGTCACAGCCTTTTGAAGTGCAACGAGAACTGCACTCACTACAATAAACTAGCCCTATTTGGTAGGCAAACTTCCGATAGTTGTCAGAGCCAGTCAGGCTTGGTTTGAAGCAACCGCTCCCGTTATTCATGTTGGTCTGAATAATTATCTTGACTGCCGCCGCTTCACCGTCTCTGAAGAGCCGCTGGTCGGGATGAGTATCCCGAATTATCTGCCATTCCTCTTGGGGCAAAGCTTTACGCTTATCGCTAATGGTTTTGGAGTGAAGGTAGGAGGTGTGTCCGTCCAAGACGACATTCGTCAGCCAAAGCGTAAAACCAGGGATGGTCCAATGAAAGATCTTCTGAGTCCCGTTGAATTTTGCACTGGTTTTGACAATGCCATATTTCTCAAAGATGACTTTCAGCGCTCGCCGGGCTCCCTTCTTGTCGAAAAAGATGTCAATAGAGTCTCTCGCTAACTCGGCAATGGTGCGACCAGGAAGCAATTTGGGATCTTTAACCTGGCTCAGTTCCAAATAGTTGTCAGGGCGATCGGTAAGCAGGCAAAGGAACGGCGTTTGATCCAGCACATATTTGTGGTCGATCACTTGGTACCCCCAGGGGCTTTGCCCATTTGCCCATTGCTGCTTCCGCTGATGCTTCTTGCCGTTTTGGACTCGCTCTGAGAGCAGATCGACCTCCCATTCAGCCAGCACACTTAACATGTTGAACAAGAGTTTTCCTTGGGCGGTGCCCAAGTCCATCTTTTGATCTAAAATCACCAGGCTGACTTCATATTCGGCAAGAGTATCAACCAGCTTTTTCAAGGTGATCAAAGAACGTGAAATTCGATCAATTCTAGTAATGATAATTCTTCGGATTTTTCCGCGTTTAACAAGTGCCAGAAGCTGTTGAAAAGCAGGGCGATCGTCTCTCTTTCCCTGTTGAACGTCTTGGAAGATTTGTTTGGCACCTGCATCCAGGACACGATGGCGCTGTTGCACGAGCGCATTCGTATTTTCTGCTTGTTCTCGCGAAGAAACTCGAACGTATGCGACGTCTTGCTCGGTCATTTCTTCTTCGGTAATATCAATGGTTTTGGAAAGGTTTCCCTGAGTTGATATTACGTTATTTTTTGTGCATAAACCACTTGTGCTGGTTGCGCACAAAACCCAGATAATCAATGAAAAGAGGGCGAGAAAAAAGCCGTTCCAAAGTTTTGCAATTGTCTCAATTATTGAGTGAAATTTATTCTTGATTTCGGTCTTTTTACAGACGGTAAATCTAAGAAAAGACCAGGCAATTAACTGCCCGTAATTCATAGACTGATTCATTGTTCTCAGATGGTTCCACAGTTTAATAGTGAATATTCATGTAAGAATTCACTATCAAAAATGTAAAGGATGTGGACTTCTCCAAAAGCAATTGCAATCTGTTGCTAAGTTTTGTTAAGGTCATATGTACCGCCATAACGGTTGGCATATACAATCTCACCGTTCGACCAGATTGAAGAGCGAGGTCTCTTATAGGTTTTAGAGTCTCGAGTACGAGACATAGCAGTTTTATTAACTTCAGCTTCTTGACCGAAGGCAGCAATATAGTTGGACACCAGTTGCCGTAATTGCTCGTCATGCTCAGCTTCTTGAGCACATACCCACATAGCCAGACCATAGAGGGGGTTGGTATGTGATTGATTACTGAGGTGTTTAGACTTTCTAATGTCCTGGGGCTTCAAGGGTTGATCATGACTGAGAGCGATTACGAACTTGGCTGCTGTCAAGACATTCTGAGGTGAAACATTTTTATAAGGTTCGAGGCAGACCTTAAAAAGGTTGTCTGCATCATTTTTGATGATTGAGGTAAATAATGAGGAAAGTGAGTGGGGATAATAGAATCCCAGCTCTAAAACTGTTTCAGCAATATATTTTTCTCCAGCCTCAAGAAGCTTGTAGAAGGCTTGCAGCCTATCAACTCGTCGCCATACGGCTTCGTAATAGATTCTGTCTACTTCTTTAGTATCTAGGAATTCATAGAGAGGATCATTTAAAGACGCCAGTTCTGCCGATGCGTTAAGAAGTCTAGAGCACCAGCATAGCGAGACTATTGAGTAAAAGGCTCTTAACTGGCTCCAATAGTCTTGTTGATCTTGCGTCTCTGCTTGTTCAAGCAACCTTTGATCAGGTAGATCACAAAGGGATACTGCTGTCAGCTCTTCACGGGACGCGCTGTGATTCATGCTACTTTTTCCACGATCAAGCTACCGCTTCATTTTGCCGTCTTTATACAATGGCGTTCTCAGTTGGAGTGCCAATCAGCACTAGGGCATATTTTAAAACCTTTTGGCAGAATGAAGATAGTGCAAAGGTACTGACTAATTTCTATGTTGCTCCTACCACAAACAAATATGAGGTTGAGTTAAACTCAGCGGAGCAGTTATTGACTCCACTGAGTTTAACTCAACCCCTAGACAAGCAACTGGGGAATAGTAGAAGGAGAGCTTGAGAAATTGCATTGCAATGACCCTGACCGCAATTTGGGACGACGCAAAAGAGCTGGTGATGGCTTCAGATTATGAAGCGAACTGGCGATATTTCGTTGAGATTAAAGATCTGTAGCGTGATCCTATCTTTGCTTAGATTTGCACAAAATCTTCAAAAATGTTGCTGTTCCCAAGAATTTGGATACCTACCTAGCGAAGCTCAGTCATGAATCAAGTGGACTTTTCACACCTCGTCCGCCTCTATTTAGGACGTGGGTGTAAATCATCGTTGTCTTCACATCCTTGTGCCCCAGAAGCTCTTGAACAGTCCGAATGTCATACCCGTCCTGCAACAGATGGGTCGCAAAACTGTGACGAAACGTGTGACACCCTACCCGCTTTTGGATTCCTGCCGCCCTCGTGTCTTGCTTCACCGCCTTCTGAACACTGCTCTCATGAAGGTGATGGCGGCAGCGCAACCCGCTCCGTGGATCAAGCGGGATGCCAATCGAGGGAAAGATGTACTGCCAGAGCCACTCCCGCCCAGCATTGGGATATTTTCGTTCCAAGGCATAAGGCAAAGCCACCAAGCCATACCCCTGCTCTAGGTCTTGCTGATGTAATCGTTTGATCCGTTGTAGCTGCATCTTGAGTGGCTCAATCGTGCGACTGGGTAGCATGGTCACCCGGCTCTCATTACCCTTTGCGTTCCGGATCACCACTTGAGACTGAGCATAATCTAAGTCCTTGACCCGCAACTGCAAACCCTCACTCAGTCGCAGACCACTGCCATAGAGCAATTGCGCGACTAGTTGCGGCACACCGCTCATGCGATCGAGGACGGCATGGGTCTCTGCTTGAGTGAGCACGGTGGGCAAATATCGAGATGGCTTGGCTCGCACTGAGTTGATGGAGTCATCCAATTCCTGTCGCAGCACTTCACGGTAGAGAAATAGCAAGGCACTGAGTGCCTGATTCTGAGTCGAAGCAGCAACACGTTCCTGTACTGCCAGGTGGCTAAGAAACTGCTCAACTTCTGCTGCTCCCATTTCATTGGGGTGACGTTTATTATGGAAGAGGATGAACCGCCTGATCCAAGCCACGTAACTCTCCTCAGTGCGGTAGGAGTAGTGCTTCATGCGAATAACATCGCGGACTTGATCTAATAACTTTCGAGGTCGTGGTTCCATGCCAGCACCCTAGATTCCGTCTAATTCGGTTTCTGGGATCTTAGGCAGAATTAGAGGCGAAAATAGACCGAAGAAACGCTTAACAATTCGGGCTAATTCCTGGAATCAGGGGTATTATACGGAAAAATCGTCGGGCTAATGTCCGATTTGGGGGATTAGACGGAATTGATTCGGGCTAATCACCTCTACAGGGTAGATAGCCCGAATCAATTCCGTCTAAATAATAGTTAGGCAAAACATAATACGGAGAGTGTGCTTGAAATTAACTAAGAAACTTATTCAGGATCAATGGGCAAGTGAATACTCGGAAGATTATAAAAGTTGCCTGAATGCAAGGGGGTTATATGACTCAATGCAGTTTGTATTGAGGCTAAGACCAGATTTGCACTATCTTTTAGACCAAGTAGAGACTGGAATTGTAAATCTTAGCGATTACGATTTTGAGACCATACAAGCTTTTTCTACTTATTTTCACGAGACTATCCACTGGTGGCAGCATATAGGCTCAATTTCTGGGTTTATTCTGAGTCTGAGCTATCCATCTCAAGCACACATTAACCATCCAGAGCTGAAAAAGTTTCTTGATATAACTGGACCAATAAAGCCTATAAAAAAATACAATCAATTAAATGCTAAGGAATTTAACCCTCAAGACGATGAGTTTAAAATAATTAATGTCATTTTAAATAATTTCCATGATATTGAGTTCTTTAAATACAGGATTATAGTTCCTGAAACCGCAAAGGAATTTTCGGGTGACCCCCTTTTTGAGTCAGTAGGTCACTCATATCACATTGCTTACTCTTCTTTTGTGAATTTAATATCGTCTAGTTTTGACAAAGAGCTTGAGTTTTTGCCAAATGCAAAAGAATGGCACAAAGGTTTTAGAGAGCTACGTGACAAAAAAATAGAGGGCTATTATTATGGCTCTAGCATCCGTTTACCTCTTGTAGGACTGAAAGATATATATGAAGGTCAGGCAAGATTTTCACAGATGCAATATCTATATTTTGCTTCTGGAGAGAGTCTAACTTGGGAGGATTTTGATGAGCTTGGTATGCTCTCAGGTGTTTATTACAAAGCTTTTTCTACATTCCTAGAACTTACCGAATCTGATAGACCGGACTCACTAGATAGCCCATTAGTTGCGCTTTTTCTTCTTGTCCTTGATTTGGCAATGAACCCTACGGATGGTTTTCCTTTTGAGATATTACATTATGAGTCTTTCATAGAGTCTGTTGATCCAGGCATGAGGTTTATGTTTCTATGCCGGATGATTGCTTTGAAACATCCTGAGCTTAAAGGTTATATTAAGGATTATTCTTCATCTGAATATTTTGAAGTGTCAACACGGTTGTCGAAAGCTATTGTATGTCCATCCCCATTGGATGCTGCAAGCTTGATATCTGAGTGGGCAGAAAATAAGCAAAGCTTTATACAACTTATGGAAGAAGAAGAATCATTTAGTTTCAGTAATGAGAACCAGCCAATAAGATTGATGTTTTCCCGTTTTATTAGATTTCAGCAAGATAAGCTAGAAAACCCTGCGTACTTTTGTTGGCCGGGAGTTTACTCTGCTGGTGACAAGTGCACAGAGGAGAGCATTCGGCTATTTAATGAGCATGAAGCAATTTTTCAAGATAAGGCTGATGGTGACATATACCCGAGAATTTTCCCTGGAAAGGATGAGGCATCTACTAAGCAAGCATTTGACACGTTTTACGGCTGGGTTGCGACATATGATCTATGTCGTCAATGGGTAATAAGTGATGGTGATTTCAATTATGACTATTGGTGGCTGACTAGTAAACACTCCATGGGTGATCTCGAAACTTGGGCTTCATCTCACTTTGAAACACTCTATGGTATCAAGCCCCAACAATTTAAAGTGCTGAGTAATGCCTAACAAGCCCGCTGCACCGGAACGTATTAATATAGTCGGCTGAGTTGCAAAGGTTATCTGCATCCGGTGAGCGGAATCGTTGGACGGCTTAAGTTGCTGGTGGAGACGGTACCCCAACCTTGCCTGTTTGGGTTCAGCATTATAAGTGACAAGTAAGGGAAGACTGAATGCGTGAAGCTAAGCAAGGCTATGATGAGGCAATCGATACGGCTGAGTCTCTCTAGGAGTTTGAAATGAATTTGCCAGAACCACAAACAAGGACGTTTGCAGGCTTAGTAGTTGAGATTGAGAAGGGGCAAATTAAAATCCCGCAATTTCAGAGAGACTTCGTCTGGACAATGCAGAGATCGGCTGGTCTTGTAGATAGCATTATTAAAGGCTATCCGATTGGCACTTTTATCTTTTGGAGAACCAAAGAAAGACTTCGATCAGTAAAGGATCTTGGCAAACAAGTACTGCCAGATCCTGAGCAAGGTGAACTTGTTGATTATGTTTTAGATGGGCAACAACGACTAACTAGTTTATTTGCAAGTCTACGAGGAGTTACAATAATAAGAGAAGACGGTAAAGAAGACGATTTTTCAAAAATATTTATTGATCTGAATGCAGAAGACTCCGATCAAATAGTTATCACAGATATTGAAGGCAAAGACGTAAGCTCTCTGATCAGCATTTTCAAGCTCTTGACGGGTGGATTGAAGCTTCTTGGAACATATCCTGAGCATTATCATGACAAGCTTGACACTTACAAACAAAGGATTGAAGCTTATCAATACTCGATAATCCTTGTTAAGGATGCGCCTATAGACATTGCCACAGAAATTTTCACGAGAATCAATGTTGGTGGGAAGCCATTGTCTTTATTTGAGATCATGGCAGCAAAAACATTTGACTATGAGAAAAATTTTGATTTATCAGAAAAGTTTCAAGAACTGATAGATAATCTGAAGCCTTTTAACTACGAAACAATTTCAGATGCCACAGTCCTTCAAATTGTTTCCATAATTCTTTCCAAGGAATGTAAGAGACAGGTAATTTTACAGCTTAACAAGGATGAGTTCATTGGCATTTGGGAGCAAACAATGGACTCTATAAAACGAACGGTAGGGTATTTCAGAGATTCGTATCGAATTCCAGTCTCTCAGTTGCTACCATACAATGCGCTAGTAGTTGCCTTTTCATACTTCTTTTTTCATCATAGAGATAAGCCAACTGGCGATAAGCAAAAGTATTTAGAAGACTTTTTCTGGAGATGTTCATTGTCCGGGCGCTATTCCTCTGCTGTGGAGAGTAAATTAGCACAAGATGTGAAAAGAATTGATCAAATTCTTGCGGGGGAACTGCCAAGTTACGATTGGTCAATTGATACTTCAGAAGAGTTCATTAAAAACAACGGATGGTTTAGTGCGGCGAGAAGCTATATCAAAGCAATACTGTGCATATATTCGTATCATCAACCGAAGTCTTTCAATGATAATGCGATTGTCAACATTAACAATTACTGGCTTAAGCAAGCAAACAGCAAAAACTATCATCACTTTTTCCCAAAAGCACATTTGAAAAAGAGAGACTATGGAGATTTTCGTATAAATCACATCTTAAATATCACGATAGTCGATGATTTTCTCAATAAAAGAGTGATTGGAGCAAAAGCACCCTCAATATATATGACTCAATTCCAATCAAATCCTGATCTAACTAGTACTATGATGACTCACTTAATCGGGGATTTGAATACTTTTGGCATATGGGATGACAACTATGACAAGTTCTTCGATGAACGAGCAAAAATTGTTAGTTGTGAGCTTTCAAAAAGAATAATCAAACAAGAAGTAGATAGGAAAGGTCAAGCCAATCTAGTTGATGACTTTGATGAAGAGTTAACGACAGTCGAGTAGTTGCCAGCCGCCCAACACTACGCTGCAACGGACGTATGAGCGATCTTGGTGATGATGCAAAGGTTGTCTGCCGCCGTTGAGCTTCACCGTTAGCTGGCTCCGTTTCGGCGAGAGGAACATAGCCGAGAATCCGTTCATGTAGCGCCTAAGTAAGCTCAATCTTCTAAGAGCCTATCCGAAAACTGCTTCACAATTCATACAACCCATACAGGGAAGGCATTGCTCATCCCAAAATTGGGGTTTTCGGATAGGCTCTAAGTTAATATTGTTTACGCTCAAATTTGGTATCTCTTGTGTCAATTCCAATTCGTAACGGTTTGCTGAAAGCTAAGCAGTTCGATCAACAAACACTTATTCCTGTTGATAAATTTCTTGCCTCGCGAGGCTTTGATGTAGTTTCTGAAGGAGCAACCAATCAAACCTTGTTGCCCAAAAACTTAGATTTCTGGGAGCCAAGTGAGCTTGAAATGGTATTCAACGTTTTCGATAACGTTCATTTAAGGGGCGAACTTAGGGCTGTAATTAAAGGTGGGTTGGCTAGTGAACCTTGTGAGGCTGTCCGCAAATTAGTAAATTACGAATCCTTTAAAGGTGATGACAAACGTTTCTGCACGACGTTTGAATGGTACGTCGGCGAATTACTTGTTCGTCGTTTTGGTGCCTTTTCGTCATCCTTTAGTGTTGAAGTAGCTGATATATTCCGAAGTAGCAATGGTGGCGCGGCAGGAGATTATGATGTCCTAGCAGTTCTACGCGATCTTAGTTTGCTTTATATAGAATGCAAAACAGGAGGTATAAGTGGTGAGGATGTTAGAAAAACATTAGATCGTGGTCTTGCCTTACATACTGGCGCTACAGTATTACTGACATCGAAAGAAATTGCAGATGACAAAATAGTTCGTTTAATTCAAGGTGCTGGTCAGCGTTGGACGATATATCGAATTTCAGTCAACTCTAGCGATGCGCCACCAGTGTATAAATGTGGTGATCTCTATTTTGTTAAGGCTGACATTGAAAGTAGTGATATTGTATTGAGTGTCAGAACTCTGCTAAGAGTGATAAATGCACATCGGCATATTGACACTTGTGAGTTCGATATTGATGGTTATCGGGCATTAGGATATGTTGCACAGCCGTTGAGCTAAAATCCAGCTAACAGGCCCGCTGCACCGAAACAAATTTAATCTATTGTTGGGATACAAAACTTATTAACGTCTGGTGAGCGCGAACGTTAGACAGCAATTAGCTCAAAAGCTATTAGCTAGAGTAATGTAGAGATGACCTAATTTCAGTGTTGAAACATGGCAGATGCTACTTATGTTGCTGAGCGGCAAGTTGAATACTGGACAAGCCGACAAATAGAAGAATTTCTTCTAAATGCTGGTCACGAAATCCTTGTTTATCCTATTGACCAACGAACTGAAAGATATCTACCTGCTGACTTTTTGTACAATATGGGAACTTCTGTAAAGATGTTTGGCATACAGTACAAAGCTTTGTATCACAATGGTGTTGACCACTGGAAACTTTATCAACGTCAACATACAACTCTTACCCAATTCCCCTGGATTTACTATGGTCTTTCAGATCTCAAGAAAACGTCAGACTTTAGAAACAGCCTTCACTATTTGAGAGTATATGAAAATCAGAAACCTATTCCAGATAAGTTTCCAGCTAATAACGATATCTATTACACCCGATGGGCAGTTTTTTATGAAAGTCTACTGAGTTGCAGACAGGGAGTAGTTGTCTCTTCGACACAAGAACTAGTTAATGTACTTTCACCCTACACAACACAAATGATTCGTCAGGAGTCCCTGAATAATATTGTTGATGTATTCGCATTCAACCTTGAATCTAAAAAGACGGTTAAATTCTCATCTCAGTTAAGTTCCAATCTTGACTTCGAGTAGAGTAAAAATTTGATTGCAAAAAGGCTTTATTTCCTGAAACTGTAAAGTTATGCTGTCTACAAACGTGGTGCAGCGAATTGTCGTTATTTGGCAGGTGAGGTTACAAAGCTCCTGTAACCGCTGACCACGAACGTTGAGGAGTAAATGGTTTTATAGATTCCTTGCAAAAACGTTTGTTTACGCACCAAATTACAGGCAACGAGCCATCAATTGTTCTGGCATTGCATAAACGTATTGCAGAACGTAATCCAATGGCAATGGGTTAATACCGATTAAATCTCTCAAAGTTCTAGCTCATAGATTAGCGCGATCGTTGAGCTGACTAACTTCTAAATAGAAGTTAGTGGGCTGAACGATCGCGCTAAACGAGCCTCTAGCTTAGCTTTGAGTATTGTTCTACTTAATGTATGTAAAAATATCTATTTTCTAACTCATTAAGTTTTCGCGCAATAATAGTAAAACTTAGTCAAACATACAAAGGGGCGTGATGCCGTTCCAAAAAGGAGAAAATCCCCACCATCCAGCCGCTGGATCAACTATTAAAGTAGAACCCATTCGAGATAAGAAGGCGATCGGTCGCATCAAAAAAGTGCTGGCAGATCGTCCCCGTGATTTGTGTTTGTTTACGCTGGGCATCAACACGGCATATCGGGCAAATGAACTGCTGTCGATCAAAGTTAAGCAGGTGCGATCTCAGCGGGTGGGGGATGTCTTAGAGTTGAAGCAGCGCAAGACGAACAAGTATCGCCCCGTGACACTCAACGGCACGGCGATCTCGGCCATTCAGACTTGGCTGGAAGATAGCCAGCTTCAGGATGAGGATAATTTATTCTCTGGGCAGCGAGGTTGCTTGACCGTGACTACCGTCAGCACGATGGTGAAGGGGTGGTGCCAAGACGTTGGATTGAAGGGAAATTATGGTAGCCACACGCTTCGCAAGACTTGGGGCTACTGGCAGCGGATGGAGCGAGGCACGGCTATTCCACTTTTGATGGAGGCGTTCGGCCATGCAACTCAGCGGCAGACGTTGGCGTATCTGGGAATTCAGTCCGATGAGATCGCGCAAATCTATGAGCTAGAACTTTAAGTAATCTAGCGTTGCAGAAACCCATTGCCATTGAATCATGTTCTGCAATGGGTTTCTGCAACGCCAAAACGCTTGAGCGCTCATTGCTTGAAATTCGATGCATAAATGAACGTTTGTGCACTGAATCTATAAAGCCATTTACTCCTCAACGTTCCTGGTCAGCGGTTGCCAGAGACTCTATAACGACACAAGGCGGTTTCGGTCAATCCGCTGCACTAGGGTTGTGTACGCCCAGCATGGGCGTGAACTAATGGGGTGAAAGTCCCCTGTCGGAGAACCAACGTCCAAATGGTCACTTTTATAGATCCGAGTGACGACAACGACTAGCTTAAGGCAAGGGCGTTTCCGCGAGGAAGGGTCTGAAGGAAGCCAGCGGCAAACCTGCGAGCCGACGGACAGAAATGTCATAGAAGGCTGAGATTCCTGTGGCGAGTGAGCACAACATCACAAAGCCTTTTGGTTCAGGGAACACAGTAAATGATGCGGTTGTACAGGGACAGTTCACGCTCTTATCTGGGGAGATCTGCTCAAGAGGCGGTCTGAGTGTCTACGGGAGTCTGATTGAGGTCTAGCTGGAAACGGCTAGGGAGCCACAGAACCCTACGGAAACTCAGGCAGCGCGTCTGGTGGTAATACCAGGAGTGATTGAGCAGAAGTCAGCAGACGCCATAGTAGCCAAACGCTCATCGTAATGGATGAGACAGGGTGAAGGGCTGAACTTCAAAGAGCAGGGAGGAGGCGTAAAGCTCGACGTGGCGATGAACCCGGAGGGGGGAGCTAATTTGTCGGCGCTTAATTGCGTAACCAGTCCTGGACATCAATTCTTGGAGTTGAAGTGTCTAAACCTCTTTGAGGAAGCGCCCCGTGCGGAGCCGCATGCGGGGTGCTGTGGGAACGGGGAGGGAAAACCTCCCTGTTACCCGATTAGGCTGTATATCTCCTAAACTGTCACAGCCTCCCACGCAACAAATCTCCACTAGGCGTTGTTAGGTAAACAAAACCATCAGCAACGGCAATAGATCCATTCCAACCACCTCTACCGATTAGTGTGGTGTTTACAGAATTGTCAAGTACACCTCTTCTCAGCTCCCCTGCTGCATTTGCTAAATAAACAAAACCATTAGCAACGGCAATAGATCCATTCCAACCACCTCTACCAATCACCTCATTAGCTCTTACTCCACGGAAGCCATAAATAGATTGAATTCCATTAATGTCATCTTGAGCCAGAGAACGTTGTGAAGTGCCATTTTGAAAAGTAGGTCGCATAATTGCAGTCGCAATAAGACTATGACCTAGACCTAAGCAATGTCCTATTTCATGAGCTGCAAAATCGACCAAGTCGGATGAAGGAGCCCCTATAGGCATGGTTAATGCCCATATATCGGAGTCATCAAAAATGATTTGACTATTAGTGATTATGCCACTAACAGAATTCCAAGTAGCTCGAGCTGCTGTAGAACCAGGAATAGATGCTACAAAGTTAAGCAAAATATCAGGAGTACCAGTATTTATTTCAGCAAATGTTAACGGAGTAACGTTACTCCACAAGCCAAATGCAGTCCTAATTGCAGCTCTAACATCTGCTTGAGGAATATCAGGCGTAAAACTACCGAATCTGTAAGTCAGGTTGGTTTGGTTCCACCTTTGACCAGTAGTAGTGAAATTAAGAGTAGGAGGATTTGACGGATCATCAGGTACACCACAGCGTCGAATACTCATGATGGTTTTCTCCAAAAAATTGACTAGATAGCTGCAACGCACCCTACCGATAACTTTTTGATAGCACCCTGATAGATGACCTAGCAGGCTAACTATTAATAGACTGAACGTTTCTGTCTAAGATCCTGCAGCGGGATCTTAGACAGAAAGATTCGGCATAAGAACCTGAATTTACTGTTTAAGGGAATTGCTTCTGCATAATACGCTGCTCAAGCTAGATAGCCCGAATTTTTCTGTATATTTTCAGATTCCCTACGAAATGAGCAGATGTACTACTGAATACACAGCACATCTGCTCATTTTACGCAGCTATCGACCTAAAAGTTATTAGATCAGGTGCGGGTGCCATTTGCCTCAAGCACACTCCTATCGCACTGAAGAGACCTACGTGCAATGAATTCGACGTTATGGCAGACTTTCAAAATAAGAGTAGTTGCGCGGGACGCAACTACTCCATCGCCAAGCGGTTGGGCATAGGACGAGCAACGGTATACCTCATCCTTAAGGAGCCCTAGCACAGGTTTTGGTACTACTGAATGCTCAATGCCTTCTAATAAGCACGTCTAAACCTTACGCAACTTCAAATCCCGCCTCCACTGCCTCATTGAACGATCGCACGATCGTTACAATCTGGTCTGCATCATCATCGCCGAATACACCATCTAGACCATTAAGATGGGCTTCAGTGAATGGGGATTCATAGAGTTGCCCAGGGTCCATCACTCCATTTTGAGTCAGGTAATCAATCACATTCTCAATAAAGCGGATCTGATTGGCTCCAAAGGTGCTGCTCTCTAGATATTGGGCAAAGGCTTGTTTCGCAGCATTTCGATCGAGTCCAATCAGTTTACGGATGAAGAGTTTGAGGCTAAGGTCTTTGCCGAAGACTTTCTCGAATTGCTCTCGGCTTTCGATTTCTGTAGAGTCGAAGAGCATGATCTCTAAGGATTCTAGATCGGAGACGGTTAGGGGTATGTTTCGTTTTAGTTTAGCGATCGCCACATGATTCTCGTTGGCCCGAATGTATGCCTCAACTTTCTTGCGGTATTGATAGGGGCTGAAGCCAGTTTGTTGATTCGGAACATCGACTTCCTGGACTTCCCCCATCTGATCCTCGAAGTTGGTGTAGACGATGCGCTGCTCCTGGCGATCGATGAACTTAATCAGATCTCGCAGGTGAAGTCGCATGTAGTCGATCATCCAGGGCGTTACATCTGTCCACCAATCTTCTGCCTGGACTTCTTCAATCAAGGAGAGCTGCTCTTTGACCATTGGAATCTCTCGCTTTGCTTCTAGTTTGCTGAGGAGATCTCGTACTTGGTCACGGAGTCGGATGAAATCGTTGGTTCGCTTAAGGATTGAGAGTTGTAGCTTGAGGCAGAGCAGATCAAATTCTTTGGCTAAGCGATCTTCAGCAGGAAGTCCGTTGGGGAGACTAGATAAGGATTTGGCAACCGCCTCAGCATCCTCAGGGTTTAGGTGCTCCCACCGCTCTCGATTCGAGAATTCCTCGACCTGCTGAAGATGGCGGCGCACCAAGAAGTTTTCTCGCTCCATCGTTGCGACATGCTGGTGAAGGTCGTTGAGAAGTGTCGATCGCAGTTCAGTTTGGTCTGAATCAGGCGTTTCCTGTTGGTTCAGGAGTTGAGTGAGTTCTAGTCGAGTTTTGACAAGGCGGCTGGTGAGGGTTTCGGGTAGCGTCTGGTTGGCTTTAGGAATGGTTTGCTTAAAGAAATCAAAGTTGCCGCAGAGATCGAAGACGAGAAATTCGCTCTTGTGGTCATCTATGCCAAAGAGGTTAAGGCAAAGGCGAGTGCCACGCCCGATCATCTGGTTGAATTTGACCCGTGAGTAGACGGGCTTGAAAAAGACGAGGTTAACAACTTCAGGAACATCAACGCCTGTATCGAGCATATCGACAGAGACGGCGATTGTCGGCTGCTGCGTAGCACCTGAGAAATCATCTATGATGCTCTGAGCTTGAGAGATTTCGCTGTGAATGACTTGGGCAAACTTACCTTTGTAGTGAGGATAGTTGGCATCGAATCGTTCGACGATAAACTCAGCGTGTTTTTTCGTGCGGGCGAAGATGATGGTCTTGCCGAGGCGATCGCCTCCTTCAACTTTTAGTCCGCGCTGCATCAGCAGTTCTAACGCCTGATCTACCGTGTTGATGTTGAACAGCCACTGATTTAGGGCAGCAGCATTCACCTGATCCGGGATAGCTCCGGTTTCTTCGTCTCGGAACTTCTCTTCGTATTCTTCCTGTTCTTCGGGGGGCAGATCGGCGTATCTGACTCCGGTGCGCAGGAACTTAAAGGGAACGTCTACACCTCTCGCAGGAACCAAATAGCCATCTTTGACTCCATCTTCGAGTTCGTAGGCAAAGGTGGGGTTACCTTTTTCTAGTTCAAAGATGCCGTAGGTGTCGCGGTGAATTTCATCGCGGGGGGTGGCAGTTAAGCCGACCAGCAAGGCATCAAAGTAGTCGAATAGGGCGCTATATTTCTTGTAGATTGAGCGGTGGGCTTCATCCACAATCACCAGGTCGAAATGTCCAGAACCAAAGATCCGCCCGTTTCCGTCTGCCCGGTTGATGAAGTTGAGCATGGTGGGATAGGTGGAGAGAACCACATTCGCACTCTCGACAGCTTTATCTTTGGTGAGGTCGATCGGGGTGACAGAGGGGAGATGGGACTTGAAGGCGCGAAAAGCCTGGGTGAGTAGGGCAGTGCGATCGGCTAGAAACAGAACTCGCTTGACCCAGTTGGCGCGAATCAGCAGGTCAACTAGAGCGATCGCAGTGCGAGTTTTTCCGGTTCCGGTTGCCATCACCAGCAGGGACTTCCGGCTCTTTTTGGGATCAAATTCTTCGGTAATCCGGCGAATCGCTTCAGTTTGGTAGCTGCGCTCGACGATCGCTGGATTGACTTGCACCAGATGAAGCCGTTTGCGGCTGGTGCGGCGGAAAATCAGCCGTTCAAGTTCGTCTTTTTTGAGAAAGCCTTGAATGTTGCGGGGTGGGTAGCTGTGATCGTCCCAGATCCAGTGATCGTAACCATTGGAGTAGAAAATGATGGGACGCTGACCGAATTGGGCCTCTAAGCAGTTGGCGTAGAGTTCGGCTTGTCGTTTGCCGTCTCTAGGATCTACGGTGGTGCGTTTGGCTTCAATCAGGGCGAGGGGTTTGCCGTCATCGCCCCAAAGCACATAGTCTACGTAGCCTTTACCTGTTGGGTTGGGCATCCCTTGGACTTCGTATTCTGTCCATGTGGGCTGATGAATGTTCCAACCTGCCTCTTTGAGCAGGACATCGATTAGATATCGACGGGTGTCAGCTTCGTGGTAGTCGTGGGTGTCGGGAACTGCTTCATTTTGCTGTTTAAGGACAGCAATTTCGGCTTGCAGGGCTGCTAACTGCTGCTCGGTCTGCTGTCGCCGCTCTTCGGCAATGCGGCGCATTTCATCGACTTGAGAAAGCTGGCTTTCCAATGCCTGAAGCTGTTGGCGAGAGAGATCTTGGGATACAGCAGCAGGGTGGGGAATGATAGCTCGGTCAAAGCTGAGAGCAGTTAGGGATTTGCCATCGGGTGCGTAGTAGCGGTAGAGCCAGTAGAGAAAGTGGAAGAGTTCTTCAACGATATGGAGCGCATCGCGTTCAGCAATGGTCGTGGCATCATGAACAGCGAGATTTCCAACTTTATGAATGCTGCGAATCTTCTGAAAGAGTCCGGGTTTTAGGTTGTCTTTGAAGGTTTGCTCGTGGATGAGGGCAGCCAGGTTGTTGTCATAGGGAAGCTGAAGGTAGGGATCGTTGGCATAGAGCCAGTGGACGGCTTGCTCTAGGGTGAAGCGGGCATAGAAGCAGCTAGCGCGAGGAGCAGAATAGACCAGACTCTCGGATTGGGTGGCGTGTTTGAAGAGATCGGGGTAGCGATCGCGCAAGAAGTCAAAGTTAGATGCCATTACCCTCACCAAAAGATTGCTTCTACTGCAACATTCCCAATTTTGCGAGGGAAACCGTAAACTTACGGGGAGGCAAACGTAACGTCTTCATAAAGGTCTGCGATCGCGCCTTCAAAGTTGATGCTTTGCAGTTGGAAGGTTGCCTGTTGATCGGTGTAGGACTGCAACACCCATAGCCCTGCTTCATTGCGGCGAAAGCATTCAACTCGCTGGCGTTTGGTGTTGATCAAGACGTATTCTTGCAGACTGTCTAGAGTCTGGTAGTCGGCGAATTTGTCGCCTCGATCGAATGCTTCGGTTGAGTCGGATAAAACTTCGACAATCAGGCGAGGAAATCGCTTCTCTAGCGGAGTCTCTCGATCGCGAGGGTCGCACGTCACCAGAATATCGGGGTAAAAGTACCGATTGAGAGATTCAATTCTGGCTTTCATGTCAGCCATATAGACCCGACAGCCAGAGCCGCGAACATGGCTGCGAAGGATGGCGGCAAGGTTAAGCGCGATCGTTACATGGGCATCATTTGCCCCAACCATTGCATAGATTTGCCCATCAATGTATTCGTGCTTAGTGGGGCTGTGTTCCTCCATCTGGAGGTATTCTGCGGGGGT
>DATNPL010000103.1:0-17016 GCA_036703255.1 Coleofasciculaceae cyanobacterium | reverse complement strand
GTTGAACTCTGTCGTCATGATCTATTACCTCGCTAATGGGTTTTTGTAGAGAAGAAAAGCTTAAGGCGTGGTTCACCCAACCACTTATTTGCATTAGCGAAGCATTCGATGATCTAAAATCAACTCAGCCCGCGCCTCTGCGTATCCAGAGAGCAGGTTAGCGGTTGTGGGGGTGTGTGAGAAGCCCCCCGCATCCGCGCCCATACCTTAAGCCTATTCACTGGCGTCTCACCAGTTCGGGAAAGCATAAAATAAAAGCGGGCATCAATGCAAGCGTACTGAGAAATTTGTTACAGCTTTTGTCAGGATTCTTTGATGTTTGAGGGGGGCGATCGGGTAGATAGGGCGATCGAGGGGTTTTCCGTTCTCTCTAAGAAAGCATCCTGAGAATAGTCGGAAAGATTCTGTTTATCTCGCTAAATCGGCATACTATGTAGAAAGTTTCTGCCTAACTATCTAAATTGGGATGTCATTCAAAAACATGCGGTATGTCCGCTTTATCTGGGGTGTTATGAGGGAATTTTTTACCTAATAATAGTTGGACGCGCTGATTTTTGGATGGAAGCGGTTCAACTTGCTGTTGCCTGAGGCTGAAGCCAAGGTGGTTTCATACTTAGGACAGCGGAAAATCCACCTGGTTTCCTAGAGGTTTTGGCCGTGGCGTAATACAAATTCTTACAGAAAATCTACTATGAGATGCTCTGATGTTCATCGTAGTTCTTGATACCAATTCACTCTATGGTGATTTTCGCTTAGAAAGCAGGCAGGCACTCAAGCTGAGAGATAATCTCAGGGAACTTGGTGGGGAACTTGTTATCCCTGAAGTAGTGGTTGACGAAGCTGAACGTAAGTTTGATGAGTTGTTACGAGAGAATCTCGGAGAACTAAAGAAGTCAATTAAGCGGTATCGGCAACTTACTGGCTCAGATGATATCAATATTCCCAATAAACCAGAAGATATAAAAAATTCATCCTTACGGCAGCGATTGTTAGAAGTGGCTGACCGCCTCATTTGCTATCCAATCTTAGACCATCAGCAAGTAGTGAAGAGGCTATTGGCTGGATACCGTCCATTTTCTGGAACAGAGGATAAGGGTTATCGAGATTTTCTTATCTGGCTCTCTGTCTTACAGGTTGCGACAGAATCTCATAAGACTGTACTCTTCGTAACTAGTAATAGTAATGATTTTTGTACAAAGAAAGGTAATCAGCTTCATGAAGATCTCATTAAGGATCTAGAAGCGAGAAGAATTCCTTCAAATCGATTAGTTATTACTAGGTCTTTCTCATCAGCAAATGAGGATTTTCTTGAGAAGGAGTTGAAGTTCTCTCCAGCAATTTTGAGCGAGACCGAGAGAAAAGATTTTCTAAATCATGCTCAAATCTTGCTTGAAAGTGATTTATTGGGCGAGGTTACAGATCTTGTTTCTTCTGGTAGATGGGTTCGCGTCATTGTTACTGAATTTAATGAGCCACCTAAAATAAGCATTGAGAGGATCATATCTACAGGGGCAGATACAAGGCAGGTGACAGCTAGATTTGATGGGAATGCACTCGTTGATATTGTTGTACCAATTACAGAAATTAAACCTGCACTTGAATGTTTGGAGCTTGCAGATTTACATGTAATTGAACCAGATTATGATGAGGATGAATCAAATGCTCTGATTTACGGATATACAAAAGTCTCAGGCATACTCATTGCTCGATTGCCACGAGGAAGTTCATCGATTGAGGGAGCAACAGTTGAAGAAGTCAAAATTGGTGGAATAAAAGTACCTCCCTTCAGCTAACTGATGTTTGTTTTTGTTAGCTTATTTTGCAAACTTCTATTTATAAAGAACGATGCTTGAGGACAACCAAAGTACGGATAGAAATGATGATATAGGCAGAATACTGTTAATTGACTTAGAGAATTGTCCTAATCAAATTCATCAGCTACAAGAAAAGTTGGAGCAATTCTCACAAGTTGTGATTTGTTATGCACAGACTGGAGCAAAAATACCTCTTGATTGGCTCATCCCGTTAAGCGTAACGGTGAATTCAAATAAGCTGAGAATTTTTAAGATGGCAAATGGGGGTAAAAACGCAGCAGATTTTGGTATCTGCTTTTTTGCCGGAGTCTTAATGCAACAATCTCCCAAAGAAACACACTTTGTAATTATTTCAAATGATACTGACTTAGATCATGTTGTAAATTTACTTAAAAGCCAAGGACGTTCAGCAGAACGTATGGGTAACAAAAAAGAAGAAAAAGAAACGACTGAAGCCATAAAAACTACAGTTGAAGCTACAGCTTCGCTCTCACCTATCAAAATATATTGTATGCATCTCATTACCTACAGTAAAAATAGACCCGCCAAGAAAGATACTCTACTCAATAGCATTAAAAATAAGTTCAAAGAGTCTCCTGGGGCAGCAGCAGAAGTTTTTAGATTATTAACAACATAAGGTGCAGTAACAGTTTCAGAGAACAAGATATCTTATAACGATAAAAAAATAAAAGAGCTTGCACATTAATCCTGATGTTATGAACATTAGAAACTTTTGATGTAGAACAAGCCATTGGCTACGTTACAGCGACAACACTTACAGATATTTTCTACATGGCTCACAAACCCTAATGCAAATTTATCAAGAGGGACTTCTGCGAAAAGCAACTGCCCTCAGCAAGGCTGTCAAGCGTGGATTAATAGAGGCATTGAGTCAAATATCTGAGGAAGCCCGGATGAGAGTGAGGGCAGAGGCGAATAATGCCGCTTGCCCCCAACCCTAAATCGTAGCTATGGGCGATCGTGAGAAGCGACCTTTGAGCAGAACCTTTGGAAGCTTTACCCGTAGAGGTTTTTAAGAACATAGCGTATTCCCTGATTTTGCCCATTACGTGATAAACCCCTTGAAACTCAGGAGTTTCAAGGGGTTTATCACGTAAGCCGATGGGGAGATTTGAACTCCCGACCGCTCGATTACGAATCGAGTGTAAATGCTCGCTGGTAAAGGTTTTCAAGCTCTAAAAATTATTTCTACACCCAATTTACACCCAAAGCCGCTGCTTCATCTCAGCTTCACAAACCCGCTCGTTTATGCGGGGTCATCCGGTTCGTAAATAATGAAGTCTCCTGGTTGCCACTCGTAAGCACGGCAGATCTTCTCAATAACGTCTCCGGTAGGAATATAGGTTGGATCGTCACACAACCGATAAGCGGTTGCTCGGCTTAACCCAGTATCTTGCCAAAAACGATACCGGGTGATGCCCTGCTGGCTCAGAAGTTCCATGATGAGGTTTTTTGCTCCCATCCCCTAATGTTGCCAGTATTCCCATATTGCCGCTATGTCTAAAAAATGAGAACATAAGAGCAATCAAAAACCGCTGCTTCAGCTTTGGTTGGCAATTGCAGCGGTTTACCCCAATAAGGAGTAAAGACATAATGGCAGAAAATGTAGGCTACCGATCGACTAACCCTCGGTCAATTTCTCATTGGCTAGATATGGAGCCAGAGCTTGAGTCTTCTACTTTTTTGGAAACACTTTCAGGGCAGGGAGGCGTAAGACATGTCATTTAGAAGTCCTGACCAACCTCTCATTGATCTACGCGATCGCCCTTCTCCTGAGATCCTGCGAGTTTTGGCGATCGGCAGTCCTCAAGTGGTTAACGATTGTGTAATGACTCTCTTTCGACTTGGCTACGCCAGACCAGAAGACTGGTCTAGACCGCTTCCAACCGTTAACCCCAGTGAGGTTATGCGGATTCTGACCAAACGGGTAAATTTTCCTGAGTAACTAAGTCTGGAGTATCTTAGCTGACCAATTCCCGGTAGTCTCTACCGGGTTTCTTCTCAATAATTTCAAAATATATTCGTCGCTCAAGCCCTTAGCATACACCCGGTACAGAGGCTTTCCCTCTGCACTAGAGCCTAACCTCAATATCCATACTTCACTTGAGTAAGAAACGCTTTAGTGTTTGTACTAAAATAGAGCTTCTTATACTATTGCTTTCAAAAAATAATTTGTCCCTCATCAACCCAAAAACGTCATAACATTATTATGTTGTGTGGCTTGAACTAATTCATTTCTTAAGTAAAGAAATCTGAGTAGTTAACTCGATTCTGAGACATCCAATCCTTAACTGAAACGTTTATTGGATTATCGAGAAGTTCTTCTGTAAATGATCCATCCAAAGCGGCTACAGCAAGATCTTCCCAAATTTTTTTATTCATCTCCTCAGTGTTCTGACCTTGTGCAATCCTACATTGGGCGCGGCTAAGTTCATAAAACGTTATCCCATGCGTTTGCCAATCGCCTCGTAGTTGAATTGCTATATCAAGCTCTTTCTCAGCTTTTTCCCAGTCAGGTTCAAGCTTATCCTTCAATGTAAAACCGAGTCCACCATGACTGCGGTGCCCTTCAAGATTATTGCTCGCAAATGCTTGAAAAATAGGGATTGAGCGCTCCATTTGATACTTCTGTCGTCGCCAAGTAGCTGCACGAAAATAATGCACCTGATTAAAGATATCGACTTTTATAGCAGGGGATGCGGCTGTAATTGCATTATCGAGATCTTCTTGCGAAACTTCGGGTGCACCTGGATTTAACTGACGCTCCACTAAGGACAGTGCTTTAGCATCAATTTCCTTCTGAATTTTCTCTTGTTGTTGAATGCTTTCAACTTGTGTAAGGCGATCAAGAATCTCCTGCTGCTCTTCAATTTGTTGCTGAAGGTGTTTGCTCTCATCTTCAACGCGGGCCACGCGATTGAGAACTTCATCTGCTTGTCTTAATTGAATAGCTAAATTTAGACGAGTCCATAGAAACCCTATCAGAAATCCACAAACTGCGAAATAAATTAGTAAGGCAAGCGTAAAGGCAGAACTGCTACTAGTCCCCCCTAAGCCTGGTGAAAGGTAATTGATTAAGTTATGTAGCTCTTCTCGAATAGCTGGAATTTGAGTAAGTCCTACACCAACTAATATTTTTGTTAACCAATCTGAGATTTGTTCAAGGTTAGTATTTGCTTGATAGTTAACTATTCGGGAATTATTGGAAGGAAAACTTTCGCCATTTTCATTCTGTATGATTTCGGTTCGCTCACCCTGTAACGTTCTTGGGATTCCAAATAGAAAACCAAGGAAACCTCCACTTAAGAATGAAGCACTTGCTGTAATAAGACCTACCGCAAATACGGAAACCCCCTGAGAAAACGAAAATTGTAGGGAGTAAGCCAGAATACTTGCTAATCCTGCTAAAACCATTAAAGGAAATTTATTTTCAATCAGTTGTAGCTTTTCTCTAAATATCTCTATTTTTGGTTTCATGATGCTTATTGATGGTTGAGGAGATTACCTAATTGTGTTTATAACTCTCTCGTTGTTATGTTGATAACTGCTGTAATTGCTGCTGATCTATCTGGGACAACATTTTCATGATACTGGCATCGAACGCTCGCTTGAATTCTGGATCAGAGGCATAACGTTTATAGAGATCCAACTCGCGGCGACGTTCTTGGTTGATGGCTTGTTGAATCAATTGCTCTAGAGCGATCCGGCGGTTCTGTTCATCCTGGTTGTTAACAACCTGATTTTGGAAGTTGGGATTTTGGACGACGTGACGGGCAATATTGAGGAACTTGACTCGCTGTTCCTGGGGGGTGGCATCCCAACCGGAAAAGAAGCGATCGTTAAACGCAGTGATAATTTGGTCGAGAGGGTCTTGCTGAGGGTCATCGCCACGATAACCTCGCAGGTTAGAGTTTTGAGGGTCTAGTTCAGATGTGGAGTCATCGAGGGCGATCGCAGCGTTCAGTTGTACCCGCTCTAGTCCATAAGTCGATAGATCAACACTATTCAGTAGTTCATCAAGTTGGTCTTGTTCTGGATCTCTGACTGCTAGTTTAGGGATGAGGAACTTTAGGAACCAGTACAGCTTTTCCCAGTGGATGTTGTTGTAGGGGAGGATGCAAGCAACCTGACCGTAGATTTTGACAAACTGTTTGGCTTTGATTTTGAAGTCGATTTTGGCTTCTTCTTCCAACCCTAAATCTTCATTGAAACGAGCGGCAGCAGTATCGATCAGAGGGCTGAGTTGATCGGCATCGGCGTTGCTGAAGAAGCGATCGTTAAACTGTTCTATCTCATGCCACTCGTAAACGCCCACGTCATCTAGGGCTTCCTTCAGATCGTGTAGGACGTTGACATCAGTGGGCTGGCTCAGGGATGTGGAGGTATAGAAGGGGTCGAAGGCGTTTTTAATCTCATCAACAGTGTTGAAGAAATCTAGGACAAAGGTATCAGTCTTGCCCATTTTGTCGTTGCAACGGTTAAGCCGGGATAGGGTCTGGACGGCTAAGACCGATTGCAGCTTTTTATCCACATACATGGTGTGGAGTAGGGGTTCATCGAACCCGGTGAGAAATTTGTTAGCAACGACCAGGATATTGTATTTATCAGTTTTGAGCCATCCGGGAATATCGTTTGGGGTGTCTTTGCCGTAAGCCTCTCGACTGGGGAAGTTGTTGATGGTGTCTTCGGTATGTTCAATACCGTCTACAGTCTTTTTTCCAGAGAATGAAACGATCGCCTCAAAAGGTGCATTCTCTCGCGTCAAGATCTCTCGGATAGCGAAGAAGTACCGGATAGCGGACTCAATGCTGCGGGTGACGACCATTGCTTTAGCTTGCCCTTTGAGCTTCTTAGGCTTCCAGACCTGCTCAATGAAGTGGCTTACCATAATATCCGCTTTTGTGGCGATCGTCTCCTTATGTCCTTCCACAAAAGCTCGCAGCTTTTTTTGGGCTTTGGCAGTGTCGAATAGTGGGTTGTCTAGGGTAGATTTTTGGATCTCGTAATAGCTGCGATAGGTGGTGTAGTTTGCCAGCACATCGAGAATGAAGCCTTCTTCGATCGCCTGTTTCATGGAATACAGGTGGAAGGGGACAAACTGCCCATCAGCGTCTTGCTGTCCAAATTTTTCCAGGGTGGAGTTTTTGGGGGTTGCAGTGAAGGCAAAGTAAGAAGCATTTTTCCCCAGCTTTCGCCCTTCCATTGCCTTGAGGATTTTGTCTTGCGGGTCTTCGGGTTCCTCGTCGTCGCTGCCCAATGCCGTGTTCATTTTGTCGGCAGCTTGCCCGCTTTGGGAGGAATGAGCTTCATCAATGATGATGGCAAAGTTGCGATCGCTCAAATCTTCTACTCCTTCAACAATGAAGGGGAATTTTTGGACGGTAGTGATGATGATCCGCTTGCCTGTCTCTAGAGCGGTTTTGAGTTCTGAGGAACTGGTTGCAGCGGCGATGATGTTCTTCATCTCCGAAAAGTTTCTGATGGTATCGCGGATCTGTTTGTCGAGAACCCGGCGATCGGTAACGACGACGACCGAATCAAACATTGGCAAATCAGAGCCAGGAGCATACAGCTCGATGAGTTGGTAGGCTGTCCAGGTGATGGAGTTGGATTTGCCCGATCCGGCAGAGTGTTGGATTAGGTAGGTGTGCCCAACCCCGTTGGTTTTGGCATGGGTGAGCAGTTGGCGCACCACATCAAGCTGGTGATAGCGGGGGAAGTAGAGGGCTTTTTGTTGAAGAGGGGTTCGAGTATCGCCGGGGATAATGGCGAAGTGTTCGATGATGGTGGTGAGGCTTTGGCGAGTAAGCAGTTCTTCCCAGAGATAGGCGGATTTGTGCCCATTCGGGTTGGGTGGATTGCCTTTGCCGAAATTGTCGCCTTTGTTGAGGGGAAGGAAGGAAGTGTTGGCGCGATCGAGTTTGGTGGTCATCCAAACTTCATCGGTATCGACAGCCAGATGAACGATACACCGGGCAAACTGAAACAGCGGTTCTCGCGGATCGCGATCGCCCTTATATTGCTTCTTCGCGTGGTAAACCGCCTGGTTTGTCCAGAGGTTCTTTAGCTCCAGAGTGGCGATCGCCATCCCATTGAGGAATAGCACCATATCGGTGGAAAGTCCCGGATCGGTTTCGGAGTAATGAACCTGACGGGTTACGGAAAAGATGTTTTTCTCGAAGTTTTCCAGAATGGCGGATTGTTTATCGTTTTGAGGCAGGCTGTAAAGCAAGGTGAGGTGGGCATCGTCGATGGATAACCCCTTCTTTAATACGGAAAGGATGCCGTCTTTTTTGATCTTGCGATCGAGCCGTTCCAGGATGAGCCGTTGCCAGTTGGGGCGATCCTTTAGTTTCTCCAATTCTTCGGGTTGAGTCGTTTCTAGGAAGCACCAGAACTTTTCGCGATCAAGGGCAAACTCGCGGTCAAAGTCAGCCGGGTTGCCTTTTTCGTAGCGAGAACCCTGAATTAATGACGTTTCGATGCAATCTTCGAGCGCTCGTTCATTGGTTTGACTGACCATAACACAGACACACATTAGTGAGTAAGAATTTGAGCAGTTTTGAAGTTTATGGAATTTCCTAGAAATTATGAGTTTAATATTTGAGGCTTTTCTTCTTGTTGCTCATCAAGCTGTTGAGCAGATATTTCAAAGGGAAGTGTAAGGGGAGATTCTTTATCGAGTTCTGCAAAAATTGCATCTAGTTGATCGCGGTATCGACCTGGCCCTAGCATTTGACGCAATAGCGGCCAAGCACGACGTGTAGAAAGTGATTGGCACATGTTGTATCGATAAGATCCTTTAGTAATACCACTCGTATTTGGAGCTGTTCTATAATAGGCTCCTCCAAGACTAAAGCTACATAGAAGATAAGCAAACTCTTCTGCCGTAACTCCATGACGCTTTAGTTCTTCTTCAGGATTTTCAATTCCATGAAACCGAAGAACGGAAGGAGTCTCAGAAATTCTTGATTCGACACTGACAAGGCTAGTATTGTTTGTCATCAGGGCAGTTATTCGACGTTGCGATCGCCCAGTTCTTGCCGACCATGTAAATGATGCGATAGAGACTAAAACAGCTATAGACGATAAAATTATTTCCATGTGATTACCCTTGAATCAGATTTTCATTCCCAAGCAAAAAGACGAATAAACTAAAGTTATTAGTACGGCTCCAATACAATCAATAAGCGATCGCTTATTGATTTGACTGACTATAAATTTGACCTTAGACTTTTATCTTTCCAGTGACAGATTGTGAAATAAAAATACTCTTTAACTCTTTAAGTAAATTGATTTCTTTTTCAACTTTTTTAAGAGCCGTTGAGAACTGATTACCAATTTCTTGAATGTGATTACATATCTCTGCTTGTTCCTCTAAAGGTGGAAAAGGAACTTTGATCATCCCAAACTTATCTGAGTACAAGCGAAGAAACCCAGATGAGCCTGTACCCAGCCCTTTTGACTCTAATAAAAACTCCTGCTTCATTGATTCGGTTTTGAACAAATTTAGATAATAGTCAACTCTTAGATCTCTAATTTGACAAAAGATTGCATAGTCTGGGCTGACAATACCAAAGATGCTGGCAACTCCAAAAAGACCGATAGCGGCTCTCATCCGGTTCATGACAATTTGACCAGGATAAACACGCTTGTACCCAACTAGGGCAGTATCTTCAATAGGCTTGTCTGACACGTCATTGTGAGGAACTAACCCCGCATACATTCGCAAGGACAGCAATATTTCAGATCCATTTGTTGACCTATCATCAATTTCTAAAAATAATCGCTTTAATCTAGTAACCTGCCAATACTCTGGAATCTTACCAAGCCACTCAATTCCACTATCACGCATTGGAGTGCTGGGTTTTAGCCCTTTAGTGACAGCTTGATTGATAAGGATAGCTTTTTGTTCTTGTAGGAGTTCGATGAGGCGTTGTTTTTGGGCGATCGCTTGATCAATCTCAGAGGTTTTGCGATCGAGAAAGTTGGCGATTCTTTCTTGTTCTTCATAAGACGGTATAGCTACTTTTTGTACTAGAACAATTTCTGAATTGATTAGAGGTTGTGCAGTTCTAATAGCAAACCTGTTAAAGTCAATAGCCTCTAAAAGGTACTTGAAAAAATCCAGACAAAACTTCTTCCTTGGAAGTACGCGCAAAGCATGTTCTGATACCCAATACTTACCATCTACTAAATGAACATTTCCACACTTGGCACCAACTCTGCCGATTAACAGCATCCTCCCTGAATTATTAAATGTATTAGCAAATCCACGTAATCCGTTACCTCCATAAACGGAATACCCTCCATTAGATTGATTTTGAGAGGGGAGAAAATCACCACTACTTACTGAGAAAAATCGCTTTAAAGGAGTTATTTGCCAGTGACTTGGCACCTCCCTCAACCAGTCAACCCCACTATCCCTATAATCTTGGTGCTTTGGGAAAGCCATTTTAATTCGAGTCTCCAAAGCTAATCAATCGCTTCAACAGTCCCTCAGTTCCCTGCTCTAGTTGCAAAATTTCTGCGGTGACTTCTTCAAGCGATCGCAGTACGACAACCTCTCCTAATTCCTCAATCACACTATATAAATAAGTTTGATGTTGCGAAATCACCATTTACTTAACCTTCACCGCTTCAGATGAATGTTTGCCGCAATTAAAGCTAATCATCTTGAAAAACCTGTAAATATGGGTCATAGGCAAAAGCCCGGTTCCGTTTTTGCCCTGTAATTTCTTGCAGGATGCCAATATCACAGAGATCTTTAATGAGCGTATTTGCGTTGGGATAAGACAAACCTGTGATCTCTTGAGCGTGTTCAACCTTGAAAATAGGTTTGAAGTAGAGGCTCTCAAGCAGTGCGATCGCCTTTCCCGATCTTTGCCCCATTTTTTCCAATAACAGTTGGCGGTGTTCCTCTTTCAAACTGACAATTTTTCTGGCTGTTGCTGTTGCTTCTTGGGCAACCTCATAGACACCCCGCAAGAAAAACTTCAACCAGCCTTCCCAGTTACCGCTGTCTCGAATGGCTTGGAGGCGATCGTAATACTCAGAACGATACCTTTTGAAAAAGTAAGAAATATAGAGCAAGGGACGTTTTAAGATATTTTGCTCACACAGCAAAAAGGTGATTAATAATCGTCCTGTTCTTCCATTACCATCCAAAAATGGATGAATTGTTTCAAACTGGGCATGAGCCAGCCCAACCTTAATCAGTGTTGGCATTGGTTCTGGACTGTGCAAAAACTTCTCCAAGTTATCGAGAGCTTGCATCATGTCATAGGGCGGGGGTGGTACATAAATTGCATCATTTAAGGAACATCCACTCGACCCAATCCAATTCTGACTCCGCCGAAACTCCCCTGGATTACGCTCAGCACCTCTTACATCTGTGAGCAATACCTGGTGAATCTCTCGAATGAGCCGTAACGATATAGGTAACTCTGAGAGTTTTTCTAATCCATAATTAATGGCAGCAATATAGTTAACGACCTCAGCCACATCTTGAGGGTTGTCCGGTTCCAAAGATTGAGACTCAAATTCTAGAATGTCAATCAGTGAGGCTTGTGTCCCTTCAATCTGACTGGATAACACCGCCTCTTTGCGGACATACATAAACACAAACAGATCAGGATTGGGTAACGCATCGGTCGCACCATCCAACCGCCCTAATGCCCGATCTGCCTGAGAGAGAAGCTCCCACATTTCTGGATCTATTGCGATCGTAGGTTCAGGAGGCAAAGGAGCAGGTATAAATGCTCTATACCCCTCCACCTGTTTGATGTACCGACCTGCTCTCGTAGATTCCACCATTAATTATTGCTTCCGTTAATACTGAATAAGATTGCAGCACATATTATCAAAAATACCCCCTTTTCATTAATAAGATCATTTTTGAATCAATCGGCTGAGAGATAAATTCTACATTTAGCGTTTAGAGCATTTGTTCTGCACTAGAGGGCTGATAACTCCTTAACCTCCCCAAAACTCACCAACCGCTTCAGCAGCCCCTCAGTTTCTTGCTCTAGCTGCAAAATTTCTGCTGTTACCTCTTCCAGCGATCGCAACGGCTTATGTTGATAGAAATACTTGTTGAAGCTGATTTCATAGCCGATCTGGGTTTTGTCCAGAGCAATCCAGGCATCCTCCAGATGGGGACGCACCTCCCGCACAAAGTAAGCGTGAATCTCATCCTTCAACGGCACATTCTCCGTATCCCGTAGCTCACTATCCGGCTCATACTCCACCCTTAGCCCTGGCTTGCTCCCTTGCCAGTAGCCAAAATCCGGTAGGTGTTCCTCGCTAGTATCTAACTCCACCAACAGATCCGGCAGGGCAGCATCCTTTAGCTTATGAACCTTCTTGACCACCTTTGCCGCCGCCTCATCGCGCCAACTCACGGCATTCAAAAGCTGATTCTTCTCACCCGCTGGCAGCTTAATCGACCGCTTCTTCAAAGCCGCCTCAACCTTAACCAAAAACTCGTTATAGTCCATCCACAGGTCTTGCCCAACCTCAGCCATCAGCGTTTTGCCCACTTCCAGCAATTCCCGTTGGCGTTCCCAGGTCTTCACCGAAAACAACGCATCCTGCTGTTTCTTGTTGAGTTCAATTTCTTCCTGCTCCAGGTGAGTGGCTATCGCGGTCTTGTGGTCTGCCAGTTCTGAGTAGAGGCGATCGCCCCATTTCTTGTATGCCCACTCCATCACCTCTCGCAACGCAGGCACAAACCGCAGAGCCGCCAACCGCTCATCCGTAAACTGAGCCGCCAACCGCAACGGACGCTCCACCGTCACCTTGTAATAGCCAAAGTCACGATTATCAAACACCTTAGAAATGCCCTGATCCGGCATATCAAGATAGAGGTGAGTGATTTTCTCAATATGTTCGGCTGAGAACTCACAGTTCTTCGCCCCCAGGTTCTTCCGTAGCTTCTGGTAAAGTTCCGACGCATCAATCAATTGCACCTTCCCTTTCCGGTGAGGTGCCTTGTTATTCGATAAAACCCAGATATAGGTCGTAATGCCCGTGTTGTAGAACATATTGTTGGGCAACTGAATGATCGCCTCAAGCCAATCATTCTCGATGATGTAGCGGCGGATATTGCTCTCACCGCTTCCAGCATCCCCCGTAAACAGCGATGAGCCATTGTGAACCGATGCAATCCGGGTTCCCAAGGGGCTATCCTTCAGGGGCTTCATCTTGCTGACCATATCCATCAGGAACAGCAATTGCCCATCCGACGATCGCGGCGTTGCCGGAACCGTCTCCTCAACCCCCTTAAAATTCTTCAGCGTCACCTTAAAGCGAGGATCTAGAACATCCTTTCCATCCAAGATGAACTTCTGCTCAGACTTATAAGACTTCCCATAGGGCGGATTTGACAGCATGAAGTCAAACCTCATCCCGGCAAACTCATCCATAGAGAGGGTAGAGCCAAACTTGATGTTCTCCGGGTCGTTGCCCTTGATCATCATGTCCGATTTACAGATCGCGTAGGTTTCCCCGTTCACTTCCTTGCCATAGAGGATAATACGCGCCTTCGAGCGGATTTCCCCTTCAGGAGCAATGATGAAGTTTTGGGACTCTGTAAGCATCCCTCCCGATCCACAAGCTCCGTCATAGATAGTAATTACAGGCTGGAGCCGATCCTGTACTGGGATAAACAACACATGGGTCATCAGCTTGATCACCTCACGGGGGGTAAAGTGTTCCCCCGCTTCCTCGTTATTTTCCTCGTTAAACTTGCGGATCAGCTCCTCAAACACATACCCCATGCCCAGATTGCTTAAACCGAGCAGCTTTCTTCCATCTGGGTCTAAAGCATCGTTAGGGCTGAGGTTGATGTAAGGCGACGTGAACTTCTCCAGCACATCCAACAACACATCCGCCTGAACCATCTTGCGGATCTGGCTTCTCAGGTCAAACTTCTGGATGATCTCCTTAACGTTGTCGCTAAACCCATCCAGATAGGCTCTGAAATTCTCCTCAAGGATCTGGCGGTTGTTGGTCGCAGTCTTGACCAACTTCTTCAACGTCCAATCTGAAGTGTTATAAAACACATAGCCTGAGGCACCCCGCAGGGCGATCGGGTCGAGGGTCGTAAGCTTTGCTTCCTCTCGCTGGAAGCGCACATCTTCCATTACAGCGTCCTTCGTCCCCTCCAACAGACAATCCAACCGCCGCAACACAAACATCGGCAGGATCACGTCCCGGTACTTCCCTCGCACGTAGACATCCCGCAAGCAATCATCAGCGATCGACCAGATAAAAGAGACAAGTTTGTTTTGTAGTGCGTGATCCATTAAGATGCAACGAAAATTACTGCTGATTGATTAGTGCTCTAAAGTGATTAGAGTACTAACTAAGTATGCCAAACTACCCCAAACTAACCGATAAATTTATCGTTAGGACATAGATCGAAACCTTGGGCAAATCGTAATGGCATTGCTCACCCTCCCAGAATTGATATTGAGGCAGCCGAAAAGCAACGGCTCAGGCTGGAATGGTGACAACTCCGATCGCAGAAAACACTCGCCTAAATTTTCCCTGGGCGGCTCCCAGATAGAAGAAGCGGTATCCAGGTGGAGGGTTGGATTGCTCTTGCCCGCTAGCATCAATAAACGCAATTCGGTGAGCTGGGTTGCAGCATGGAAACCTCCGCTCTAGCGCCTTAATGCCCTTGCTGTCCCCTCTGACAAGCAATACTGCCGCTGTCACATTGCCTACGTCATACTCTGCGATCGCTTTCAAAATCCAGTCGCTAGCTTTAGGGGTCTTAGTCCCGTAAGGAGGATTTAGCCAAACTCTCCCCTGCCATGCCCTATTAAATCCATCTGTTTCTTGGGTGTAGTAAGCTTTTGCTCGAATCCAAGATTGTGCCCGTTGATTGCTCGCTGGATCAAGGTCAATCTCTCCAAGGACAGTACGGGCAAGTTCAATATATTCCGGCTTGGTGTACCATTCATTACTTTTGCTCTGGGTCAGGGCTTCAAAGCTATTGAGCTTAGGCAAAGCCAAACCATGTTCACTGGCTACCCGCTCAGCCCGTGTGATTTGCGATCTAACCTGTTCTACTTCTCGCTCAAGCTGGGCTAATTTTCGTCCCCATTCCACTGCCGCTTTTGCCTTCGCCACTTCAGAAGCTTTCAAATAGCGAGATTTCTTACCATTGAAGATAGCTTGGCGCGATCGCAACTGATATTGTTTCGAGACTTGCCCTCTAGCACTACCTGCAGGACGACATTCCCCCACCCAAGCATCTCGGTAGTGTTCTACAGTTCTGACACGACTGATTTCAGCTTCCAATTCTGTCAGTTTTGCCTTGAGGATTTGGTATTTCATCATTGCTAGTGCAAATGTGTTGAAATATTAGAAATTGCACTCGAATCATGGAGCAGAAATTTCTTCTGTCGAGATTCCTAGCGTTCTTCTTTTTGAGATTGCGAGAGTTTTCACCTCTAGTAGCAGCTCAGTATGGCTTCGCAACTGAGAAACTTGATTCGTGTGCAATTTAAACTCCTTCTCTTAAATCACGCACGAATCAGCACCGCTGCATTGCCGCCTCGCTACTTGCTATGTCATGACTTATTTGACGAAACGAACCTATAGAAACTGCATTATTCCGTTGCTGCTGAACTGTTTCAATCCGATCGAGGGCATCATTCAGCCCTCGTAAAATATGCCGCTCATACCGACTTAGCTTGTCAATGTCTTGAGGAATTCCTCCAGACGCAACTGCTGCCTGTTGCTCAGCTTGTTCTAGTCGTTGCAAATCTGCTAATGCTTGTTTAAGCTCCTCTAACCGTTGCTGACACGCTTGCTGAATTTCAGGCATTGTCCACATCAGGACATACCAAGCAGTACCCCATTCCTCGCCTGTTGAACATTCCCAGCGGATCAGTTTTGACCAAATATGATTCTCATGGAGTCCTCGCTTAAGCTCATCTGCAACAGGCAATCTTTCCTGAGGAAAAGCTTCTATCGCTTGACTAATGGCTCTGTTGAGCACCTTAACTAAATGGTCAGCCTCTTCCGACTCACACCATTTTTTCAAACCACGCTTTGGAATTTGCCCGCTTATCTCATCCTCAAGCACAACAAGCAAGCGTTCTAGAGCATTATGCTCTAGTTCTACAGCCACCTCTGGACGCTCAACTTTCTCCCCAAAAATTAGTAGGCTCTGGTTAGGAAACCTTCTGGCTTTCTCCAGTCTCGCCATCTCCAAATTTGCGATCGCCGCTTCCACACCCCACAATCGATGAAGCCGCTGCCAACACATCGCCACCTGCTGAATTAACAAATGCTCAACTGGAGTCTGAGGCTTGTACTGATCAATCAAGCTCTGAATCAGACCCTGAAATGTTTCTAGGTCTTCACTCGCTAAAATAGGAGGCTGGTTTGTCAGTAACCCGTGCTTTGTCGCGTTACGGCTAGCGATCGCCTTTCCTCGATCGGTAATTGCTCCTTTTGATTTTGAGCCGTTTAATTGTGCTTGTTCTGGAGAGCAGACCATTCCTTAATTCCTTATTTATTGAGCAATCTGAAGATGATTGACAAAATCAATTTCATTCTCTCGCAAGATAACGGCAACCCTTGGAACTGGCGGATTGAGCCACTTAGCCCAATAAGTTCCGTCCAAATTGAATTGAGTGATTCTGAACAATTCGTTGTCTAATTTGCGCTTGACAATACTGTGAACGGGAAATTTAGAGCTTTGGCGTGAAACCTTATATAGATTTGATCTGACTGTGTTGTTGCTCAATAGAGTACTTTCCGAGCCAGAGCCACTAATAACACTTAGTGGAGCAGAGGGTGTGACAGCCTGCTCTGGCTGAATTTCAGCGATCGCCCCAATTGTAGGAGCTTCTTCAAGATTCGCTGAAACCCTTGATATATCCTTTGTCACACACCCTGATTGTTTGGCCAGATTTCGCTTAGCATCTAGGAGCAAGCATGTATTTTGTTCTGAAAAAGCTGGAGCTGTTGATACATCTTGTGTCACACACCCTTGAGTTTGAAAATCAGGGTGCCAAAGTTCTCTATAGAACCCATTTGAGATCTTTTAGAATAGGAATTAGGTGCTCCAACTTCCCTCATTGAGATGCCATGCCTTATTCCAGCGACCTCACAGATGCAGAATGGGAAATCTTTGAACCCCTGCTGCTCGACATCTTAC